>NZ_CP012850.1:0-686141 GCF_000802205.1 Candidatus Nitrosocosmicus oleophilus
ACAGAGTGACTTTTGTTAAAATCTTGATATCAATCTGTTCTTCCTTAAGATCCGACAATAATTTGCGGAAGGAATCATGACTGATTCTAAGTGATTTAGAAAATGATGAATAAGGCCCACAAAAAAAGATGTATTTAGAAGTAATTCTGCAGATATCTAGGTATCTATTCGGATCTGAAGATATGTCATTCAATTATTTGAATACACCCCTAGATAAGAATAGTTATGAAAGGTAATATGAGGTTTGAGTGTATTAAATAAGCATTTATTTATTTTATTTGAGATTCGACAGGCTTCTTCATCAATAACATGCTTATCTTTTCTACGACAGTAGTTGGACTGATGGGTTTTACCGCAAATTCATCTGCACCGTAATCTAAGACTCTGGTCTTACTGTTTTCGTTTTCAGCAAGTGCAAAAATCTTTACATCGAGATTCAATTTTCGTATATTTACAATTAACATGGGGCCTCTATCGGCAGCTATCGTGCCGTTTATTAGTATTATATCAACCCTATTATTCAATTCCTTCAGCTTTGCTAGACATTCTATAGCACTGGCTGTCTTGTATACCTTAAACTTGGCCAAATTGAAATGACCTGCTAAAATATTAGAGACATCAATATCATCCTCTACTAATATAATAGAATGTTTATTATCTACAGTGGATTCGGTCAGCAACTATATAGATAGACCACATCTCAGATAAATTAATCTTTCCAGAATTACGAAACTTTACATATGTACTGATTTGTTGCTTGGTGGATTAATTGGTTAACACCCTCAAATAAATCAAATTCAAAAATAAAAAAGGTCGAACGGATTTCTAATCAGAATCTAGATCGAGTGCGGGAGCTGGAACAATTACCACTGGTTTACCTATCGCCTTAATCAATGTATTTTGAATTTGAACCAGGTTTTGCTGTATGGCAGTTTCATTGTCGTCATTTAATGCCAAAATAGCGTCATTTGTATAATTTAATAATCTTTCTTTCATTAGTAAATCTGAAGAACCGGATGTAGAATTAGTTTGGTTTGTCTGTGATTGTATTAGTGGTTCTGTTTGGCTAATGTTTGCTTGGACAGGTTGACTTACATTTTGGTTGGTTTGGTTACTAAAGTCAGGGGCAGTGGTATTAGCAATAGGAGTGGTATTTGCTACCAGTTGACCATAACCGCTATTGCTTGTCGTACTTAAAATCATCATCAAGCTTAGGGACATGATAACTGGAACAACTATTTTCATAAATGATTCCATCATCATTTCTAGGTCAACAATATTTATATAAATGATTGGAACAATAATCGCAACTTTTCAATACCTATTAGTATTATATATAATAACGTTATAGTTTAAGGTTCAATATCAAAAGGATTGTTAATGATATCAAAAGGATATTGACTTGACCAGTGCTATTAACTCAATCTACCTAATTCAAACTTGTGAGAATAATCAAATGAGGCCTATGAACAAGCCATATATTATTGCTTAATCAAGTCGAAAGTCATCGTTAGAAAGCTTATTTTTGATGAATTTAGACAAAGCAAGGTTGAATATATTATCGAATATAAAATCGCATTAAAACTAAAAACAATTCTCTCGATTAGTCATTATCATAATATTTTCTAGAAATTTGTAACATGTTTAACTAAGGTATGATTAAATTTTTTAATAAATGAAAAATAGAGACTAAAAATAGTCTAGTTCTAGATTACTGCAGAGGATTGAAATCTCTCACTGTGTGTTGTTTGCTGATGATAAAGCATTGCTTTGATTTTCAGGTTCTACATACTGTTCCTGTTCCATTCCTTGTCCTAGTGAGGTATTACCACCTGAGAGGGATGTATTATTACTCATGATTTCTTGATTTCCAGATGTTAAGTTCTGTAATTCTTGAAAGGATCCAACATCTGTTGATGTTTGGTTGGCTGAACCAGTGCTTGAAGCATTGCCAGATGTTTGGTTGGCTGAACCAGTGCTTGAAGCATTGCCAGATGTTTGGTTGGCTGAACCAGTGCTTGAAGCATTGCCAGATGTTTGGTTGGCTGAACCAGTGCTTGAAGCATTGCCAGATGTTTCATTACCACCCATCATTCCCGATGTCAAATTATTAAAGGCTTGACCAATTTCCTCTACAATATTTTGTGCATGTGCCACCTGAACTACTGGTATAAACAATACTGAAAGTAGCAATAATGATAAATATTTCATTAATGATTTTAGTTCATCATGATTTAAATAGTTGTACCCATTTATAAAATTCGAAAATATCTACAAGATACTAGTATACTTGAGTCTATCAAAGCCGATTTGCTTTGTTTTTGACATTGAAATTAGATATTTTGTTCGAATCTCAACATATATTTTGAGACAAATTTCCAAAAACAATGTAAAATAAGTGTAATCATCGAGATTGACGGAACGAGAAAAACATATAACGCCTCTCTATTCGGAAACATTTTTTTGAGCAATAATTTTGATTGGTTTTATTTTTATGATGCATTCTCCTTTGACGGCGTTTCTCTTGCCGTATTTTTCAGCATTCTCTTTTCCCATGTATCGTTCAGCTATGCGGCTGGTTAAACGTAAAAGTTCGTCATGACTGGGGTGTTGATCTATTTCGGCTATTCCATAGAGTATTATAAAAGAAAATGGAGGTTTTTGATCATCCACACTTAAACATATTTTAGGATTAGATATCAAATGTCTCGCCTTTACTGAATTATGAAAAGTTGTAAAAATTACTGTAAAATCCTTATTACCGCTACTACTAGGATCATGATCAACAACAAACCAAACTGGAGCTACATGAGGAATACCATCTAAAGATGCTGTTGAAACTTTAGCGGTCATTGTGCCAAGATTTAAAAAGTTCATGACTTCTTGAGGATTCATTTCTGTCAAGTTTCTTAAATAACAATATTAGAGTTATCATTTAAAAACTTGAAATCCATTTCAAGTGAAATAATACTTGATATTCTTAAAAATTCAACTAGAAAAACAAAAAGATTGCTAAATCGGCTATGCATACCTTAATCCTTAAGTTTGTCTCGTAGTTGATGATTTAATTCACAAGTAAGCTAAGATAATAATTTCTCTTTTTGTACAGTATCATCATATATAATTATCTACAATAGTAACAATATATCAAATAATATCGAAATCAATTTTCATTACAAACTAAGAGCAAATATATCCATAAAAATAATACAGAAATGAGTATCACAACCATGATATATCAAAATTCAGTTATAGATTTAGATAATAATGAGTAACATAACAAAAAACTATAAGGTTGGACTTTTCGCAATGTTTATTGCAGCTGCCCTAATTGGATCCGTAGTAGCATTTGGCGATAACATGGCATATGCAGGCGGAAAACACAAAAAATCTAATGATGCAGAGCAAGCAATTGAACAAGACCAAGAAAACGAGCAAAATGCACAATGTGTATCCGGTGAATTTACCTTAGCATCATGCAACAACTTAGGCTTCCTTTTCCAGAACAACGAAGGTAACTTAGCCTTAGGTCAACAATAAACCTCCTCTTTTTTTTACCAATATATTAAATTCAATCAAATTAAAATAAGAATAAACTTTTTTAACAAGTGGTCAAAATCCAATATATATACATTTATTCAAACAATATTTCATTCCCATTTTGTGATATTGTTTAAATTTCAAATGGTCTTGTTGTAGATATCTTTGAACGTTAATCTTTAAGAAAATACCCGACCTAGTTTAATAGGCTTAAATCGAAAGACAGTGTATGTTATTAGATAATAATCAAAAAAAGATTGGACCGTACTTTGGATTACCAAATAAAATGGTATTGTTTAACTAATTATTGGTAAAGATATTATAAAGCTCGCCATCAGTATGATTGGCGTAATTCCAAATTTCAGTATTAGTTTTCAATTGTCTAAATGAGTCTTTATCTTTGATATCTAATTGATCATATAATTTTTGACCAATTACAATATGGTCGGCCTCCGCAAGTGATGTCATCTTAACCGCCACACTTATGGTGTATCCTATTAGGTCCAAATGAGGAGTTTTTAGTATTGTTTTTTCAAATTCGTAAATATCAATTCCGTACTGCACAACAGCAACTTCCCCATAATCAATTCCTACCCTTACTTTGAGCTCAGGATAGTCATATTGATTCAAAATTGGATTGATACCTTCTTTAATAACCTTGATCATGGTCAAGGCGCAACTAATACCGTTACTAAATTGAAGAGCTGCGAAACTATTGTTGGGTCCTGATTCCCCTTCCGAATCATTCATCTTGTTTATGTATTGTTCTTCCCTAGTAGTATCTTCTATAACAAAAAAAGCCAAAACTGCATCTCCAATATATTTTAAAACATAACCTCCATACAACGATATTATGCTTGTCATTTCCTGAGCAAATGATCTGATGATGGTTGTCAATCGATCTATAGGTATAGTTAAGGCCATTTTCGTAGAGCCAACTAGGTCAATATGCAGCATTACTAATCTCAATTTAGATTCTGCGTTTTGTTCCAAAATACTCTGGGTTTCTTTTACTATGATATTTAATTCAGGTTTTGCTTTCAGCGCATTCCATGTCCTAAATTGTGCTTCTTTTACGACTGAATTGACGTCTATAATAGCATCGAGATAGAATTTGTTCAAAAGGTAATTTGATAAATTATTTTTAGTATTTCCTCCCTCCATTTTATTCTCATTTTTAATAATATCTCTTATGATGTCTTCATTAATATCTAATTCAAGTGAAATTATTTCCGGTTCAATTCCAGAATTATATAAGTTAAGTATAGTTCTTTTTTGATCTGAAGCTTCAGGCGATTTATTCACCAATACATCATTAAATTTTTGCATTAGATATAAAGGTGATATCTGAATAACAAATCTATTTTTTCATTATTTTCTATTTGCCAAATTCTATTTACTAAAACCATTTCAAGATTAACTTTCTAAATCTTTTCACATGGAATATGATTCTTTGAAACGGGGAAGGGGTGACGAAGAGGGAAGCTGTCGAAGTTGGATAAACAGCCCGAATTAGTTTTATCGTGTATTAAAACAATAATACATCGTTTGATTAGACTACTTCTATATTACTTCTAACTAATTGGATAAAATAAGTTTAATGCCGGAAATCGTTTCATAATCTGATCCGTCCATAATTTGTCTATATTTAATATTTCCAGTCTTCTGAAACTCCATTCCACCACGATCTATTTTCCACGATATCTTTTCCAATTTCCTCCTTTATTCTTATCTCTACCGAATAGAACATGTTTTCCATTGCATCAGTTCCACCATCATTGTACAATTCTGTTCCAATTTCCTTAACACGTTGCTTCTTTGTTTCCAAATCAGAGGCGTTTGGGTTTTGCAAGTAGTATGTGAACAAATCAATTAATTCTTCTTCTAAATATGCATCCAATCACTTATTCTATGTTTTTCTAGTATTTTATTATTTTCTTGATAGGCAATTGAGTAATGATGTAAATGATCTGGAGTCTATTTTGGTGGGCATCTTTATCTTTGTTGTCATGATGACTTTATCTTCAATCGAATACCCTGTTTACACCCTATGTCTGTCTGAGTAAAATAATACTAACGGCATATACTGATTTGAAGATAAAAGTAAACCTAAATCATATTTTGTACAAGAATTCTTTGCTACGAAAAATGATCGGATGCATTTGAGTGAGAAACATGCAGTTAGTATTTTATAAAAAAACGATCTTCAAATTGATTCATAGGCCTCTTTAATTTCTGGTTCAATACTTTGAATCTCCTGAGTATTACTAACTACATATTCTTTAGTTGGGTCCTTCCTGTTCTTTCTAATCCCAATTATGAGATCATTATTCTTAGGATAAATATCTAGGAAATACCTGAAAGTCAATGACTTCGCATAGACTATCCTATGAGGTCTAACTTCTTCAATCACATTATCTCCTAAAGATAAAACAAATTCTCTGAGATTGACCAATAGTATCTCTATATCTTTACCCAAATTTACTAAATGACTTTCAAATGAAATATTTGCTTTGTCTGTTAGAAATCCAAATTTGTTCATAAATAAATATTTAATTAGTTTTTCAACCTATTTATAAGTTTAAGATTCTTTTAAGTTTAAACACATAGCATTCGCAATTAGCTAATGTACATGCTTTGAAGATTAATTCAAATTTTTTAGACCGATTGTCTGATTCTAAAACTGCTAGAATATTAGTTTATTGCAATCAGTTAGCAAATCCATTATATTTTTTCTATTGTATCAAAGGTATGAATAAAACAAATATTCACTACAAAAACAACAAACTCTTTGTCGCATCCATTGCAATAGTGGTAGCATTAGCCCTATTTGTCAGTCCAATGCTCAATGTAGATGATGCTTTAGCCACACACAACAAGAAAAATAAAGCAAAACAGTCCATAGACCAATCACAATCATCAAACCAAAATGCACAATGTGTATCAGGCGTAACAACCTTTCTCTCATGCAACAATGTCAGCTTCCAACACCAAAAGAATAGTGGAAACAATGCATTAGCACAAGGTGGACAGGGTGGAAACTCTGCAGAACAAAGTATCAGCCAATCTCAATCTTCTAGCCAAAACAGCCAAGTAGTATCTGGTGGAGACACAATCGGTTCTGGTAACAACATTAACGTCCAAAGTCAAGAAAACACGGGAAGTAATGCATTAGCACAAAGCTAATTTTTTTTCTTTTTTTATATTGCATGTATTAATTACACTTTTCTTTTCAATCTTGATATCCATTAATCACTAAAATATATACACGTTATCTCCATTGCTATTGTTTTCACTCAATGTCTATTTTCATTTCCAAACCAGTAGTTGAATTTGATACAACTAACATCAAAATTAATGGTTAGAGGAGGTCTTTATCGCTCATCAGATCTTCATTTTAAAACATCAATGATGATTTCCCTCAAACGTTCTAATGCGATGGGCTTGCAAATCAATCCATCTAGTTTTATATTAGGGTTTAGATTTCGTGTAATTTCATCTTGTGTGATATCATAGGCAGATATTAAGATCGTCTTTATCTCTGGCCTGATGGCTTTTACCTTATTTATCAATTCATATCCATTCATGTTAGGCATGCGCATATCTGTTAATAGCAAGCTATACATTTCCGGATTCTCTTTAAATTCCTTATATGCCATGTCTGGGTTGTCAAAGGTAGAGATTTCCATGCCTGCCAATTTTAGAGCTTTTTGGTAAACAAATAACAAATCCTTCTCATCGTCTACAATCAGAAGGCGGCATTGATTGCGATTAGAGGAGGTGTTCTTTGTATGGTCAGGCAATAGTGAATTTAATTGCAATTGCTATAAAAGTTTTTAAAATCAATTTCCATAAAGAGAAACACAACTAATAGATTAATTCCTGATATCCTTTGATCAACTTGATATACAGATTCATTTACATCCTTGATTATATAACAAATAAGGCTGAGCGTGTCGAGCCCATTATGGGAGTTTTTCTTAAGAATTTTTTGCAAACTAGATCATAGCATTGATCATAATTCCATTATTTAACCAGCTTAATTTTTTTCATCTGTGATAAACGTTATAATTATTTTCAATCAGTCATGTTCCTGCCGTAGAACCATGATAGATATATTTATTTGGAGCCCTTAAGGGGCTCTAATCATGTTTGCTTAAAAAGCACCCATGAGAGAACTTGATATCAGTATAACTTTAACATATTTATGAATTATGATAAATAGTTAGTTCAAGTTCCAAAGTAGATTCCTTTTTTTTGTGAATCATTTTGATATACTAATGCAAAAAAAAGACTATCAGATAATCAATTAAAGGTGTACCACTACGGATACGTCATTTTTCAAAATATCATGATCTTCTCAATATTTCGATAAGGAATTCATCCCAAATCAGGGCAATAATAAACCTCAATTATTAATACAATAGTTAATACAAAGTACATAGTTACCTTTAATGATAGTTAGAGTTTATTTTTATAAAGAAACAAATCCTGAAATCATGCTTGGCTCAAGTAAATTAAGTCGACAAGCCCTCTCTACGATTTATGAGTTGGTATGGGAAGTAGAATTTAAGAATATTGTTAGCCCAGGAAGAGTTTGGATAAAGTTCGTCGAAGAAGTAAATCCTTTTGGTATTTCCTTAAAATGCAAAAGACATCATTCCAAGATAACTATGGGTGACATCATACAGATTTCTGAAGATTTTTACATTGTATCTGATGTTGGTGTGAAAAAAATTACTTTGATTTATTAGTTCTAATCTAAAATTTCTTAATAATAATTAGCTCAAAAACCTTCACGGAAAATGAAATGTACGTATGTGTTCAACAATGCTTTATCTTGTACACATAATTCTCATTCTGGATTCTCAATGCCTAAAATCAGTCGAGTATCAAATATTTCTATGATAATACATATACTCTACACCTTGGATCTCGGGGAGGAGATTGGAAGATAAAAGTGGATAAGAGCGATATCAATTTTGATTACATTCTGCTTCCACCATCACAGATCCAAAATTAGAAATATTCTCAAGTAGCAATTTACATAGTATGCTTACCTCGATAAGAAAAATAATCGAATATCCTGCCTTTGATAATTTCATAACTTTAATAATATTATTGCAAGCCGCAGTTTTAGTATTAGAAACCATTCCAGCTTTTAACGACTATTTTCTAATATTTGAAATTATTAGTGCCATGGTTTTGGTTGTTTACATAATCGAAGCTGGCTTAAAGATTGCTGCATCCTACCCTCACTTTTCAACTTATTTCAAGAATGGTTGGAATATTTTGGATTTTTCAATAATTGTAGTCTCTTTGCTACCCCTTAGTGAAGGATACACCACTGTCGCTCGTTTAGTTAGACTCTTGCGGGTAACAAGGCTAACTCACAGATCTAAAGAAATGTCTGTTGTAGTTATGACAATTATCAAATCGATCCCTAGTATGTTAAATATCTTTTTACTCTTGTCTCTGCTCTTTTTCATGTATAGTATCGCTGGATATTACTTATTTAGCGACATAGATCCAATTCATTGGGGTTCCCTTTCTAAATCACTTTTAACACTATTCCAAATATTAACACTTGAAGGGTGGATAGAGGTCATGTCTGCAGTCACTCATGTCAATCCTTTATACGGAATTTATTTTATTAGTTTCATAGTGATAGGAACGTTCATAGTTATTAATATTTTTGTGGCGGTAATCGTAAGAAAGTCTGAGGAAGCGTACAAGAATTTGGAAATCGAACTAGCTAATCCGGTTAGCCAAAAGGAAATATTATTCGAAATAAAGGAAATAAGGAAGAAAATTGAAGATTTAGAATCTAAACTCTCAACTTAGTTATTGTGTAAGAATGTATACTGATATTGTCAACACAACAGGACTATATCAGTAATTGAGATTTAAATGGGTTCAAAATTTCATTTGTATTTGAATCTTCAATTTCTACTTCTGTTCCAACACAATGTGAATCAAGGTTATATAAAATGAATAAACATTGGTTAGTTTTTTCTTGGTATATGATGAGGAGTCGACAATGTTTTAGAAAAATTTTTTTACAATATTTGATATTTGAGTAAGAGCTGGCCTGTGTTGATCTATGTAAATTTGATTAGTTTGTAAGATGCTTTGATTGAATTTAATATATTGGTAAAAAAAAGAGGAGGTTTATTGTTGACCTAATGCGTTATTTCCGCTATTTACTTGGTTTTGGAAGTTTTCGTTGTCACAAGATACAATAGCATCTTTACCGGACACACATTGTGAGTTTTGGTTAGAGGATTGTGATTGGCCTATACCTTGGTTAGCCTTGTTACCGCCACTGCCACTACCGCCACTTTGGGCTGCTGCATTGTTTCCGGTGTTAGTTTGGCTTTGAGTATTCTTGTTGCTACATGAATTGCTTAAGGAACCGCCTGCTACACATTGTGCGTTTTGGTTAGAGGATTGTGATTGGCCTATACCTTGGTTAGCAGTGTTACCGCCTTTACCACTACCACCTTGTTGTCCTACTGCATTGCTTCCGCTGTTTGCTTGATTTTGAGTACTGGTGTTATTACATGAATTAGCTACGTTTCCTCCACCAACGCATTGTGCGTTTTGATTAGAGGTTTGTGATTGGCCTATACCTTGGTTAGCAGTGTTACCGCCTTTACCACTACCGCCACTTTGGGCTGCTGCATTGTTTCCGCTGTTTGCTTGATTTTGATTATTTACGTTATTACATGAATTTGCTGTATTTCCACCAGATACACATTGTGCGTTTTGATTAGAGGTTTGTGATTGGCCTATACCTTGGTTAGCAGTGTTACCGCCACCACCTTTGCCTTTTCCGCTTCCACTACCGCTGCCAGTACCACCTTGTTGTCCTACTGCATTATTTCCGCTGTTTGCTTGATTTTGTTTGTTTACGTTATTTCCCGAACCAGTTGTATCGCCACCAGACACTACACCACTATTTTGGTTAGAGGATTGTGATTGGCCTATACCTTGGTTAGCCTTGTTACCGCCTTTGCCACTACCGCCACTTTGGGCTGCTGCATTGTTTCCGGTGTTTTTTTGATTCTGGTCATTTACATTGTTTCCTGACCCTGCTGTATTACCACCAGACACTACACCGCTGTTTTGGTTAGAGGATTGTGATTGGCCTATACCTTGGTTAGCCTTGTTACCGCCTTTACCACTACCACCTTGTTGAGCTAATGCGTTGTTTCCGCTGTTTGCTTGATTTTGTGAATTCAAATTATTGCAAGAAACAAAAGTACCAGTTCCTGAAACGCACAAGGCATTTTGGGCAGATGATTGTGCTTGACCGATTGCTTGGTTAGCAGTGTTACCGCCTTTACCACTACCACCTTGTTGAGCTAATGCGTTGTTTCCGCTGTTTGCTTGATTTTGTGAATTCAAATTATTGCAAGAAATAAGAGTACCAGTTCCTGATACACAAACACCAAGTTGCGTTGAACTTTGTGATTGACCTATACCTTGATTGGCTGAATTGCCTTGAGCAAATGCATTCATCGACATCGAAGTTGGCCCTATCAAAAGTAATAATGATAGTGCTACTACCGCTGCAAATGACGTTAGGATATTTTTCCCACTGTTCATTTTATATTGAATAATAGAGTTATTCACCCCCTTATTAACATAAAATAAGTATATTTGGTTTGCTAACAAGTTGCAATATTCTAATACTCTAGGATTTCTAGAATTATGAATATTAACATGAACTGATATTGATCAAATTATGTAGTAGATTTAGATGGTAATGTACTGAAAAAGTGTAATACGCAAAACTAATAATTCTAATTTAGATACTCAAACAAACAGACATTGAATCTCTCAATCCACAGTGATTCAATTCGTAAATCAATCATAATAATTAGAATACTAATTGACTAAGATCAAACGATTATCCTTTTCTTTACAATACAATAATCGGGAAAGTCAAATGGATGACATAACAAAGAAAAGAATATTTTAGATATCATGCTATCGTATTTGAATAAATTTAAATAACATCTAAAGATATTACACATATGAAGCAAAATAGTCCCAAGCAGGACAAGAATATAAGCAAAAGATCATCTACCAATACAATAAACAGTGAAGATGTTTATAATATGCTATTAACCATTCCAAAGGGCAAAGTTTCTACCTATGGAGATCTTGCCAATGCACTTGGAAACCCGTCTGCTTCAAGGCATGTTGGAAGAATCTTGAGCAAGAATCCAAATCCGATTAAAGTACCTTGCCACAGGGTCATCATGTCTAATGGTAAAATAGGTGGGTATGCCTTGGGGACACAGATGAAGAAAGAATTACTGCAAAATGAAGGAGTTATTTTTGCTGATGACTATAGAGTAAACGAATTTAGCAAGGTTCGCTATTATCCAAAAAAAGGATAATTCAATTAATCAGAGATAAGTTCATCCACATATCTACCGATCACAAAATAGTTGTAATTTAAAGATCGTTATAAAATATCAGGTTACCAAAATATGGCAAAATAGTAAAAATATAAATTAAAAAAATTATGATGTTTCTAACTCATTTATCCTTTCTGATACTCCTTTGACCTCTTTCTCTAAATCATTTTTGTATTCTTTCAATAAATCTACTTTTTCCTCACGAGTTAGAAAGCTTCTTGATTTCTGTGCTCCAACAGCATTTACACCATTGTAACTACAACCGCAACCCATTATTCCACCCCCTCATCCATACCATCGGACATACGATACATAGTATTCAAGATGTATTTATATATATCGGATACCCAATATCTCTATTATCTATGCGCGGAGAAAGGGTGGACATAGAAAGAATGAGGAGCAGGTGGAGGAGGAGGATAAGTAGAGAATGAGAGAGGGTGGAGATTGCTGTGACATGAGAGGAATGCTGGGCTTTCTGATCCTTTTCTTACTTTCAAAAAAACCCATGCACGGTCAAGAACTAGCGGGAGAAATTGCAATTAGAAAAGGTGAGAAGAAACTAAGTCCCGGAACAATATATCCGGCACTAAAAGGTCTAAAAGAATTAGGTTTCATTATAGAGGAAAGAGACGGAAAAACAATTGTTTACAGTTTGACTGAGAGAGGCGAAAAGGCTTTGAAATTAGCCAAAAGAAAATTCATTAAGACTTTTTTTGGCATCTTCCCAGAATAGTGTCATCCGATAAAACCCCATTCATAGAATATTGAACTCATTATGATAAAATAGTCCTGTTTTACAAATAAAATTAATAAAAAAGCCAAATGCTCTTTAACCCTGGGCAAAAACAGTCCTTGATCAATTAGACGGTATAAACAACTGAACGTTGTTATTGGTGGTATCTGCCACATATACACGTCCATTGGAATCAATGGTTATACTCTCTGGTTTTGAAAATTCCCCAGGACCTTCGCCCATTTGTCCAAATCCTGTGATATAGGTACCGTTTTTTGAAAATATTTGAATTCGTTGGTTGTCTGAGTCTGTCACATATAGATTTGCGACCTTGTCGAATGCTATTACTGCGGGATGATTAAATTCTCCGGGGCCTTTTCCTTCTGTCCCCCAATCTCTAAGAAATGTACCGTTGTTAGAGAAAACTTGAATTCGATTATTCCCATAATCAGGCACAAAAACATTATCGCCACTATCAACCGCAACATCCCAAGGCATTTCAAACTGATCGTTCCCTGGACCTCCGCTACCCCATGAAGCCACTAACGTACCATTGGGAGAGAATTTTTGAATAGTATCAAGATCTCTGTCAGATACAAAGACGTTATTCTGGGAATCCACTGCAATGCCATGTGGATGCACAAAATTCGCACCACTATTATCATTTTCCCCCCAAGATGTTATGAACGTACCATTGGGAGAGAACTTTATAACTCGTTTGTTATTTTGATCTGTAATGTAAATATTCCCTTGCTTATCAATTTCACTGCTGTGAGGATGATTAATAGGAATTCCTTTGATAGTTTGATTTCCCCATTTTAGAATAAAATTTCCATTCATATCATATTTCTTTATTTCATTTGACTGAATATCGTTGACATACAAGTTATCGTTACTATCTACTATTATTCCTTCAGGTTGAAAAATTTGAGTAGAATTTGGGTTTTCAGTTTGTGAAGATACCTCTCTTTTAAAATCAAATTTTGTATCAGGTGATATATGGCCAAATGAAGAAGGGACATGATTTTGAGCAAATACAATAATCGTTGAACAAGATAACGACATCAAAACAACAGATACAGCGCAACAAAGAAAAAATTCGCATTTAGTTTGCGTACAGTTCCACATACGGATATTATGGTTAATATATAATATTTAACTTGTCCAAAATCATGCAGAAATACAAAAAAATGAGCGAGATAGCTCACCTTTGATGACTAATAACCTAATAATTCAACTGCGTAATGAAAAATCAAATATGGAGCATATTCTAGGAAAAAAGCGTAGATCTCAAATAAATCAACAAACCAAAACACAGTTTTTGTGAGTTTATGCAATAATAGAGAAATAACAATTTATTCTTGTCATTTACATAGTTACATATTATGAAACTTGGCAGATTCAATAATGTAAAAGAATCAATCTCAAAGTTTTTTACAGTAAATAATTCAATCTATATTGCTGCTATTTTCATAGTCATAATCCCGCTTATTTCATTTTTCTACTTACAGCAAGAAACAGAAAACAGCATAAGAAACAGCATATTTGAACAACAAAAACAAGTTCAAATTGACTCGAGTCGTGCGATAGCACATCACCTGCAGTCGGATATAGAATTGATTCTATCAAGGCTGCAAGGACTAGCAATGTCTGGTAATATTCAAGAGGGTGATTTTACCTCCAATTTGACTAAAATGCTATTGACAGATTATTATGACAAGATAAGTTCCACTACTCCTGTGGACAGGGTGTTCCTTCAAGATAAAAATGGGATTGCTGTTATCGATATGGCCCCTGATGGAAATCTCTCTTATGCAGGAAAGGACTTTTCTTTTAGGAGCTGGGTTAATCAGACAAAAAACACAATGTCTCCTGTAATTTCTGACATGTTTGTTGGAGTAGATGGTAAAAATAGAATTGCAATGACTTATCCAATCACCACCACAAATAGTAGTGGTTCTTATTATAATGGCCTGGTTGGTGTAGTAATTCCAACAAATGAATTTTTTAACTATTACGGTAATATTTACGACATAAAGTCACAGTATTTGTCAGTTTTAGATAACAGAGATACGTTGTTGGTACACCCTTTACCAGCAATCGTAGGAAAACCTTTTTTTGGAAATTTTACCCAGAACATAACTGGGCACAATGACAAGCTAAACAATCTAATAAAAACAGTCATGTCAGGGACTCCGTCTTCTGAGGTATACAAGTTCTTAAACAATGAAAGACTAACTTCGGGATACCCGGTTTTCGTTGAGGGCTCTCCCAAGTACTCTGTATTTGTGATATCCCCAACTTCATTTATTTATTCAAAAATTAATGAAATAATAGACAAGGAAAGACTGCAAATGCTGACTTTAATAATAGCCATAATCGCGGTAGTATTGTTATTGATTTTGTTCCTAAGTAAAGTTAATAGTACCTTGGATAAATCAGTTAAGAAAAGGACCAAGGAACTAGAAGATACAAACAGGAAACTCGAAATAGCAAATAGAAATGTCCAGATTCACGATGATATGCAGAAGGAATTCATAAACATAGCTGCTCATGAACTAAGAAATCCAGTACAATCTTTGCTTGGCTTCTCAGATATTTTAATGAAATTGATTGGTAACGTTGAGTTGTATAAACATCCTATGGAAGCAATAAATAGAAATGCAAAACGGCTCAAGAGGTTGGTAGATATAGTCTTTGAAATATCGCAACTAGATAATGATTTATCGCTACTAAGTAAAGGTCCAATTGATCTCAAGGAATTGATGACAGACATAATGACTAGTTACCAAGATCGGAAAAAAGGTGATCGCAAGTATAACATCGTGCTTGAAGAGTCATATGCTCCTAATGACAGTCAAATATTAAATGCTGACGAATCTCGATTGACACAAGTAATCATGAACTTGATAGACAACGCCGTGGAATTTACGAAAGACGAGGATGAGATAAAAATAGATATGAAAAAAATAAACAATGGAAAGGAAATAGAGGTAACTATAAGTGACCCGGGACAAGGAATTCATCCAGATGATTTACCATTGTTATTTACTAGATTTGTAAAAAAATCAAGAAGGGGAACAGGACTTGGTTTGTATGTTTCTAAAAAGATAATTGAGGCCCATGGTGGAAAGATTTGGGCTAAAAACATTCAAGACGGGAAGGGTGTAACTTTTGGATTTAGTTTGCCAGTACAAGACCAACTCTCCAATCCAGACAACTTTGATGATCGATGACTACACAGGATTATCGATTTGAAATCAAAAATTATTCAACAAATATTGTTATCAAAAGTTTCTACTTTAAATTAAATAGATGGATTGACTGGATAAAGGATAATACAAAGGTATAAATCAATATAGTATCGGTAGATAAGAGTACAACGATGTAGTTAGTTGGTATCTAGCTCTTCTGCAACTGGGCTATTTTTTGATCAAAGTAAATTTTCCAAGGTTCGGGCAAAAATTTTGATTTTGTTGCTTTTTTCATTTTAGATATACTTCCCTCATCATTGCGATCATTTATATATAAACTAACAATATCATTTATAGTAACATTATTTTTATCCTTGTATAATAATTTTATGTTGTCACCAGCACCTAATTCACCTTCTTCTAATACCTTGTAATATATTCCTGGACGTCGACTATTGACGAATTTCTCTAGGATATCCATGCGACCAAATTTGATACCCAGTTTGTAACAAGGCATTCGAGGTTGCGTTACAGCTAACCGAGATGAACCGATTTGATATTGATCACCTATGTTTACCTTGTCCTCGTATAAACCCTGAGTGGTTAGGTTTTCTCCAAACATTCCGAAAGGCATAACAATTGTAGGGTATACTTCTTTCCAATATTTGTAATGTTCCTCAGGATATGAATAAACCGCTTTATCAAATCCACCATGAACCGAAAGGTCTGCTTGTGCATCCCCAGCCAAATTAAGTGTGGTTACTTTTACCCTTCCCTCTACAGGTTCTTTGAATATGCTCGTAACAACTTGTCGCTTCCCGTATGAAACCTGTTTGGGTAGTCCTACATTAACTGAAACCACTTTCATCATAGGTCCTGTATATACCTAACATGGAAGTTATTTTTAACTTTAGTTCTAGACTTGATTTTAATTAAATTGCTTTTGATTGTCTGAATTAATTCTAATTATATTTTGTAATTCGCAGGTCTATCTGAATTGCTATTATTCCGATGACGTACAAAAGCATCAATGGTCCTACTACAAACCACATGGTTATTCCGCTCCCATCAGGAGTTATGATTGCACCCAGAATGACCAAAAAAATAACCACGTATCTCAAATTGTCCTTCCAGAAATTTGAATTAACGATTCGTGTTTTGGTAAGAGCCCACATGGCTACTGGAAGTTGAAAGGCAAATCCAAATATTAACAACATATTTACAACAAAAAAGATAAAAGGAGTTATTTCAAAAAAGTTAATACGCTTATAGCCTGTCCATATTGGTACAAGAAATCGAGAGTATAGGGAATTGCAACATAATAAGAAAATAGACAACCCATTACAAATAATGATATAATCGGTACAACGATTCTCTTAATGATTTTTTTTTCAGAATAATGGAGTGCCGGATTTAAGAAAGCGAACAGTTCTCCAACTATAACTGGCAATGATCCCACAATCCCAATTATGATAGCCACGTATACCTGTGCCGTAAAGGCCTGTCCTGGGGTGGTTTGTATCAAGCTAACGTTATCTGGCAATAAGTCGTTCTTTAATTGGGAAATTACTTGATTAGATAAACTGTTAAAAGTATCAGGATAGAGGATAAATAAACCATATCCATCAAATTTGACGACGGTGACACCAAGAGTCATGCACACAGAAACCAATATTATCATTATAATACATATTCTGGTTACTCTTATTCTGAGTTCGTTTAATAATTTTACAAATGGTTTATCCTCAGATATCTTTATCACCTTTGTCTAATCCACCCAACCTAATAAACTGTTATAGCAACTTTGATCTTAAATTTTTTTACTGGTGGGTAAGAGGTGTTCTGTAAAGGCCTATATACATCAAATGGGCTTTAAGACTTATCACGCTAGAGGAGATGTAATTGAATAATAACCTTGTAGACGGTTTTGGAAGAATAGCAAAGAAACTAAGAATTTCAATAACTGATAGATGTAATATGCAATGTGTTTACTGCATGCCCTCAAACAATACAATTTGGTTAGAGCAAGACAGTCTTCTGAGTTTTGAACAAATAACTCGCCTTGCCAAGATATTTGTATATTTAGGAATTGAAAAGATAAAAATTACAGGAGGAGAACCTACAGTTCGTGGTAACGTAGAGAATCTAATCAAATCTTTATCCTCTATTAAAGGATTAAGATCGATCAGTATGACTACAAATGGAATACTAGTCAAAGATAAAATAAAGATTCTCAAAGAATCTGGGCTAGAAAGTTTAAACATTAGTTTGGATACATTCAAGCCTGATAGATTTAAAGCCATGAGTGGAATTGATGGCTTTTATAAAGTAAGGAATGCAATAAATACTGCAATAGATGAAAATTTGCCAGTAAAAATTAATACTGTAATTATTAAGGGATGGAATGATGATGAAATACCACATTTTGTAAGATTTTCTAGAGACACCGGATGTGTTGTTAAATTTATTGAGTTTATGCCATTGGATGGAACAGGCATGTGGTCTGACGAATTGGTAGTAAGTAAGAAAAAAATGATAGAGATAATAAACAATGACTTTGATCAACTATCTCCACTTCATAACGATAAATCTGACCCAGCTAGATTATACACTTTTGAGGATGGGAAAGGAGTTATAGGATTTATTCCCTCCATCACAGAACCTTTTTGTCAAAACTGTGATAGAGTTCGGATTACTGCAGATGGTAAACTTTACAGTTGTTTATTTGACAAGTCAAGCAATAATCTAAAGAGTTTACTTGATGGAGGAAAATCAGATATAGATATAATCAAGTGTATCAACAAGTCAGTACAGGAAAAACCTGAAGGAATCATTAAGATTATTAAAACACATTCATTAAGACCAACTTTGAATGTTATGCACACTATAGGTGGATAAACACCTAGTTGAAAAACAGAGGTGTAGAAAATAGTTTGCAAAGCATAAAACGGGATTCTAATTAGCAAGAATGTACCAGTTTTTTGATGATAGCGATAAATCAGATCTATTCCATTATTTTCTAATTGATTCACATTTTCAAATCACAAACAAACAATACTGATTATGGGCCAAAACAAAAGTGGTCTTTGATATTAAAAATGTCAATTTTATACTGAAATATTTACTTGATTATAGCCTCCAGCGCCACTTGGGAATGGCTCTTCTAATTCAGAGGTCTGGATCTGACCGGTCTTGTCTGTTGCTCTCACGATAATTTTATAGTCCCCTTTATCTGCAGCTGTAAATCCACTTGTCCACAAAACCCATGTATATTGTGATAATGGATCTTTGACTATCGCAGTTTTCCACGTAGTTCCCCCATCTACACTTACCTCAACTTTGGATATTCCTCTATCGCCTGCAAATGCTATTCCAGCAACAGGGATGTTTTTACCATTCAGGAAGCTGCTATTAGGTACCAAATTAGGAAATCTGTCATCTATGGGTTGATTGCCAGGTATAACTATAGATGAATAAATATTTTTGATACCACTATTTGTCCACCCTTTTCGTTGCCAAAAACCTTCGTATGTTTTATCTACCAATTCTATTTCTGTGATCCATTTTGGATTCATCATTCCGTAGAATCCAGGCACTATAGCTCTTACTGGATATCCATGTTCGTTGGTCAATGGTGAATTATTCATGTCATACGCCAAAATGGTACCATCCATCATACCATTCTCCAATGGAATTCCTACATCGTATCCATCTGAACATCTAAACACAATATATTTAACGCTAGACTGAACTCCAGCTTTAGAAAGGATATCCCTAAGTCTCACTCCCTTCCATAAGGCGGTGCTTACAAGATTTCCACCTATTTTGTTGCTAATACATGTCAAGGTTGCAAATTCTTCAACTGAATTCATACCCTTAAAATCTTCATAGTTAATTACAACAGGATTATCCACTAGTCCTTTGACAGTGAGATTCCAGTCATTAGCGTTGATACTGGGTACTACCGTGTTTATATCAATTCTATAAAAAATATAAGTTGGAGTTACTTCAGCGTCTACTAGTGGAGTAAGAATAGGATTTTCAAAACCAGGGGGTTTAGATTTTGATTGCAAAACTTGTTGAATTGACTTGTCAAGGGCTTGGGGTGTTCGTTGCTGTTGTCCTGACCCAGAAATTAAACGGTTAAATCCAAGATACACTAATGGGATGGCGATAACTGAAATTATCAAAGCACGTATCATGTCCCTCTTAGTGTAGTCGACATCGGCAGTTTTGTTACTTTTATTTATAACATCAGTACCACTACCATCATTAGAAGGAATTTCAACCGGATCAATTTTCTTATTCTTATTACCAAACAAGAATGCAAAGATCAATCCATAAGCAGCACTTGGTAATAAAAATAATACAAATGAATTGACGGGAATCGATACGGATTGTCCAGGAGTGGTGCTAAGTACCAAGAAAACAATTGTGAGTGTAATCAAAATCAAGTAAGAAATGAACGTAGATAGTATGAATTTAAATACATAGTGGGGCGATTTCATTTTTATAAACAATTTACCCAAAATGATACCGATTATACCCCAAAGTAGGATGTTAACCACTGTTGCACCTATGAATGTAGAATATTTAGCCAAAGGACCTAGTGTTAGTACTGCTTGCGATTCTATTTCTCCAGATGTAATTGAGATTAATCCCTGGGAAGCAATTTCAGGTATGAATAATCCATTAATGGTTAATTTCAAGAAAATTGATAAAGATAAACCCACAATTCCTGCAGCAAGACCAAAAAGGAAAAACACAATATAATTATTGCCCCTTATCCTGAGGACCACTATATAATCAAAAATATTGAGAGATTTAAGGTTTTTTCCAAATTTATTCAACATTCATTTGTATCGGCCTAACAGATAATTTGACTCACAGTTACTTTATGACTATAAAGCCTAGACACTTGAGTTATGGCGCAATCTTAATCTTATATAGATAATTTATTCTAACTGTAAATAATGGGTGGTATGATTGATGTCGGTGACAAACCAGAATCCCTTAGAACCGCTGTTGCTCAAGCACTCTTATCTTTTGATAACAAAATTATGAGCATAATAAAGGATGGAAATTCTCCAAAGGGGAATATTTTTGAAATAGCAAAAGTGTCAGGTACTCTGGGAGCTAAAAAAACTTCAGATCTTATTCCTTACTGTCATCCTATTCCGATTGATGATGTAAAGGTGGCTGTTACTATTGAACCTAGCCATGTTAGAATACTTGTCAAAGTAAAAAGTATTTGGAAAACAGGGGTCGAGATGGAGGCGTTAACGGGAGCAACTATCGCAGCATTATCCGTATATGATATACTAAAGCCTTTGGACATATCTTTATCAATTGATAACATTAAATTATTAGAAAAGCATGGAGGGATTGGAGATTTTAAGGAAAACTATGATAAGAAGCTTGAAGCAGCAGTCATTACGATCAGTGATTCTAGAAAGAAAGATCAAGATGAATCTGGAAAATTAATAATTAATACCCTTACCTCAAACGGATTTGATATTATTGACTATAAGATAATTCCTGATGAAATTAAATTAATAGAGCAAGAATTGATATATTATTCTGACAAACTCAAAGTAAATATTATTATTACTACTGGAGGAACAGGAGTAGGACCACGTGACGTCACCCCAGAGGCTACAAAAAAAATCATAGAAAAGGAAGTATTAGGTATAACAGAAAATCTTCGAGACTATGGACAAAGCAGGACCCCCTTATCCATGCTCTCACGTGGGGTTTCAGGAATAAGAGGAAATACACTAATTGTGAACATGCCCGGTAGCACCACTGCAGTATCTCAATCCATAAGTGCGCTATTTCCAGGGGTAATGCATATTTTTAGAATGATTGCAGGGCATGGTCATCACAAATAGTAAGGTTAAACATACACATACACAGATGCTTTATCCCATAAACTGGATGTCGTTAACGTATGAGTAACCTGGCAAAATATTTACTTGTACCACGTCTCCCTTGAATAGATTTGTCACATTTTCAGGAACAGTCACATAGCCATTAGTATTGACTATCAGTGAAATACTTTGGGTTTCACCAACTACTGGTTTTGCATAGAACTTTTCTTTTATTTTTGTAAGGCGGACGTATACTATTTTTCTAAAATCACGAAATTTCTTACGGCAAGTCCAATCTTCAACCATTGTAGCAGAAATGCTAAAAACATTAATAGTAGGTTGTCCCGAAAATAGGGATATTAAGGGCCTTGCAAATACAAAAAAGGCATTCAAACTTCCTTGAATTGGTCCGGGCATAACTATTATGGGTTTTTTGTTTACGAAGCCAAGTCCTGTTACCCTACCCCGATCTAGTTTTATTTTATGAGCTATAATTCCAGAAGATGTCATCGAATCAATAGTTGATTTCACAATATCCTGCTTACCAGCTGATGTTCCACCTATCGTTATGATTAAATCAGAGTTTTTTATTGCATGATTAATTTTCCTTTGGAGGATGCCTACGTCGTCTGGTGTAACTCCCATATCTATCGATATCCCACCTAATACGTTTACTAAGGAAGAAATAATTGGACCATTAGTGTTAACTACTTTATTTTCTTTATTTTTTCGATAGTCTTGAATATCATCTGTAAGTTCGTTACCTGTAGGTATAACAGCAACTAGAGGTTTTCTAAAAACTGAAATTTTACTAATCCGCAGAGAAGCCAAAAGGCCCATGTGTTGAACTCGTATCACCTGTTCTTTATATAACACTTTTTTTCCTTTCTTAATATCCGATCCAATTGAATATACAAAATTTGTTTTTTCTATGGGTTCAACTATCTCCACTAGAGCATTATGGATTAATTTTGTATTTTCTACAGGTATAACTGCATCGGATTTTAAAGGCATATATCCACCAGTTTGAATTCTATATGCTTCTCCTTTTTTTAGGATATGGCGGGGCGTAATCCCTAAGGTAGATTCAGAACGTGAAATCTTTAAAACAATTGGATTTTTCTTAGATGCATTAGTCACATCCTTAGATCGGATTGCATATCCATCCATGTGAGAAGAATCATAGGCTGGTATATTTTCTTGAGCAATAACGTCATCTTTTAAGATCCTTCCAAGAGAGTTAAAAACAGGAACAAGTTCTGTATTCTTAGGAACCGTTATGTTTTCTAAGAGAATTTTGAATGCCTTATCTACTGTAAAATAGAGATCAGAATGTTTTTTCATATATTAATTCATCCTTTTGATATTGAAAGCGACATTAAGTTTGTTGAATATCACGTATGACATATAATTCAAATTTTTACTTTCAGAATTTGATCCAAATATCTGTATTTGTATTCTCAATTTGTCTTGATTGATTTCCCATCCACCCATTTTTCATCGCCTTTTGATAGAATTTCCTTTTTCCAAATTGGTACCTCTTGTTTAATCCTTGCAAGAATGAATCTACAGGCAGTAAAGGCATCTTTACTATGAGGAGTTGAAAGTGCTATGACTACACTGTTGTTGCCTAAAGCTAATTTACCTATCCTATGAACTATTTTAATTTTTTTAATACCATACTTTTCCATAGCCTTTTCTTCAATATTTTTTATCTTATTTTCAGCCATTTTTACGTAGGATTCATAATACATTCCTTTTACTTTTCCATTCATTCCAAAGTTTCTTACAGAACCTAAAAAAATTACAGTTGCCCCAGAATGTCCTTCGGCGTCCACCATCGAACTTATGACGTCATTGACATCAATATCTGAATTCGTTATTCTCTGAGAAGATAATGTTGATGATAGCTCGAGTGAATCGTTGTTCTTCATAATATTATGGGAATCATTACTTGAATTGAGTTCTGATTTATTGGTCTTTTTTTGCAAATCTCTACTTTTCAAATCAAAACTATCCTCCAGAAATCGGTGGTAGAAGGGCTACTTCGTCAGCATTTTTTAGAATTAAGTTTGAGTTCGAATTGACAATGCGGTAATTGACAGAAATTTTTATGTTCTTTATGTTTTTTATGTTTGGATACCGGGTTAGTATAATTAATATTAGTTCCTTTATTGAAGTATTTGTGGACAACTCCATTATTTCCTCCTTTTTTCTAGTTATTTCATGTATGAAGGCAAAATAAAGGACGGTGACACGAATCTTTGGCATCAGAGTTGGCATAGATACATCTACTATTTAAAACGATAAAAACCATATATGTATTGTCTGTGATTTGGTCTAGTAGACTGGATCCATTCCAAATTGGTCGGATTGCTAAAACAGTACGTTAGTCAGAAACATTGTTTTAAATAGCACATTATGAAACAATGAAAAGATAATCACACTGCAAATTGATAATAACTCTTTATCCTGTTTGAGGGTTAAGATATTTTATGTCACAAAATGCGTAGGAGTAACTATATGAGAATTCGATCAAGATAAAAAGGCGACGTAATAAAATTTAAACTAAAAGCTTATCGATTTCCTTGTCGATTTCTCTTAAGATAAAATCCAGGTCTTTTTTTAGATTATTTAGCGCTTCTATAGAAAGACTATTTATTTCTACGTCTTTGTAAAAAAACCTCTGCGACCCAATCATAGAATGAGATAAATCTATTCGGAAAAGGGGTTTTGTTTCTTTTGTCTCATTTATTAATTTCACGTCATTTTCATTACTTTTCTTTTTCTTATTTTGAGAATCGACTTTAGATTCGGTATTAGGGTCATGTGAATGAGAATGAATTTCGATCACTGAAGAATAAATAGAAATTTTGTTAAAATCAATATCAAGGATTTGCTTTATTTCGTTAAGGATTTTTTGTCTTTGACTATAGTTCTTGTTAATTTTCTTATTTATTCTATTTCGTAAATCTTTCAACTACAAGAAAATGGATGCACCATTTTTTTATAAATCTTTAAAGGTTCTCTTGCTTGCGAACAAGATCCATCAAAAGTTTCATAGTCAAATGGCCAATCATGGGGTAATTCACCAGCGATAGACTCTCCAAATAGCAAACGACTTCATTCATGAAATCTTATATCCCTTTTTTTCTTCACGTACAATGTGAGGAGCAGTAGCCTTGAATATGGCATACACATACTCTCCCTCGATGATCTTTAAATGATCCTTAGATTCCTGGGTAATCCTCGATACTAAACTAATGTTATTAATAACTAAATGAATATTTAGAATACCCGTTTTTATGTTCGAAGCATAAATGGCAGCTACCTTTGTCTTAATTATGTTTCTTGCGCTGGTACGGACATAATCTACAGCCAAGATAATATCTTCAGGCTTTATCAATACTCCTACTATGGAATCAATTGGATAATCTCCCAGGATTTCAAATTCATGTTCTCCCACTTTGAAAGTAGTAATCCCATTTGTTGAGTCAGTAACACAGCCCTCCAAATAATTATGATCCTTTTGAAAAAACTCTGATAGTGATGAGGTTGACATGGGTTGATTATTTGGAAAAGTTAACATTGTTTTTAGTGTGTCAGTCTTTTTGATAACGCCTTTTTCTAATACCGAGACAGAATCGGCGAGTGCGTATACATCATCTTCAAAGTGCGTTACGTATATTCCCAATACTCCCTCTTCCTTAAGTATTCGTCTAAGATCCTTTCTCAACTGAACTCTAGTTTTAGTATCAAGATGAACAAGCGGTTCATCCATGAGCATTATTTTTGGTTTAGTTACAAGCATTCGCGCTAAGGAAATTTTTTGCATCTCCCCGCCACTTAATGCATATATATCTCGGTCAAGAAGATTAGAAACTCCAAAGGACTCTACTAGTCTATTAATTTGTGATCTTTTGTTGTCTCTGATAGATTTTCTAATACCAAATACAATATTCTCATAGACGTTCAAATGTGGAAAGAGACTTGGATTTTGGAAAGAATATCCTATCCTTCTTGATTCAATAGGTGTATTGGTTATATCGACATCATTGATGTGGATAGACCCTTTGTCAGGTTTGGTCAATCCCACTATTAGATTTAAAAGAGTAGATTTGCCGCTTCCAGTGGGCCCTATTAACACCATAATTGTATTATCCTGTAATTTCAGATCAATTGGTCCTAATGTAAATCCTGGAAACGACTTTACCAAGTTAATTATTTCTAGAGTCAAACTAATTTCTCCACCATGGGTCTCCAAAACTAAAGATTCTATTGTTTTTTCTGGTATCACTACTTGATTTTTTCACAATTATAGAATATACAATGACGAGAACTATTGAAAGTAAAATAGACAAGATTATTCCCGGAATAGCTTGTGACAAACCTCCTAGCGCATTATCTTCATATATCTGGATAGAAATGGTGTGGGGATTATAAGCTAACATCAAAGTCGCTCCCAATTCACCAATGGCTCTTATCCATGTCATCACTATTCCAATCAAAATTCCTTTTTTTGCAAGCGGAATCGAGATTCTTACGAAAACTTCTAAATTTCTCTTTCCTAGAACCCGTGCAACATTTTCTAATGATTTATCTACTGAATCGAATGCAGCCATACTGGCAAGGATCATAAATGGAGAGGCAACATATGTTTGAGCTATGATAATCCCTATTATTGATTGAGTAAACTCGACATTGGGAAAGAGTCTATCCAAAAATGATTGGGGATTAAACACCCCTAGCAGGAGAGCACCACTAGCAAGTGGTGGCAACACTAAAGGAATAACAATGATAATTTGTGCAATAGATCTGCCTGGAAATTTATATCTTGATAAACAATATGCCAAGGGTATGCCAAATAATGCAATCAACAAAGTGGATACTGACGCAGTACCTATGCTTAAAACAAAAGCGTCAATGACTCTTGGCCTAGTGAGTGATTCTAGCAAGTTGTTAGGTTCAACAAAAATCAATATACTAAAGAGCGGATAAATGATATATACCAAGGCAATACCGGATAAAACACATATTACAAGTTTGAAGTTGATGAATCTGGTATTATTCATAGATTTATTCTTTGAAAAAACTAGTTATCTCGATTGCATTTATTATTATCGTGTCTCTTAATCGTTATCTTCATACCTGCTCGGAGGTAATATCGAAATTAAACGTTCAATGAAAGTAGTTTTGTATCCGCATATGGCGTTTTATGTTTTATGTGATTAGTCGATTTTATACGATGTGACATGAGATTGCAATTGAGATTTAGAATCGATGTTCTGCAAGCTTCTTACTATATTAATGAGTACATTCCAAGCTTCATTTTTGGAAGTTGTTCCGATATTATTATATCCAATACTACTAGCTGAATTTCTGCCTTGAGATGAGATATTAGTTAGAAAGCTGATATTTTGAAATGAAACTAATAGCTGACTCATGTTTATGATATCATCATTTGTTACACCATTATTCATAAGATACAACAAAGAAGGAACCACGAGGCTTTGTTTGTAAATTTGATTTGTATTGTGGAGCTTCAGATTCTAACTTTTCCCGTGTTGTCGTCAGTTCTTTTATTTTAGTTTCAAAGCCTAGTTTAAAGTCATCCTGATTCTCAACATCAGTTAGAAATTTTGTAACGGCATCCCATACTGGTATATCATTGGCTAATGCGATTTCAATAATCATGGAGTGCAGTTGTTTAAGACTTTTAGAATTAAACCCCATCACGTCGAGTTCCCAATATGTTTTCATAGTTATCCTAGATACATCAAGCTGAGAATTTAATGATGCAATCTGTTTGAGCAAGCTTTGTAATATGGGAGCATTTAGATCTATATCATTTTGAATGTGTTCTCTATCTTTTCTTAATGATTGATTTTGTTTGTATACTTTCAGGATATCGACAATATTGTAATTGTAAGTCTTAAAGTCATTAATAATTGATGAAAAAAATGGGATTTCTTCATCTAGGTTCATGTTATGGTTCTCAGACAAATCTTGTTTTGAGAAATGATACCACCGCAAATGAGATAAAATGGTTTTGTTTTTGCTATTTATTTCTCTAAGATCGTTGTTTTGAGTTGATTTTTTGTTTTCTAAAACGGATATTTCAATTTCCAGGGAGTTCCTGTACTGCTCACGTTCTTTGCATTCTAGTTTGATTTGATTGATATAGTAAGAAACTTGCGAAATAAATGGGATTTCGATGGATACACCAGCTGATCCATTGGTCTGTTTTGTTGACGCATTACCTTTAATCTCAAGGTTTTGTAGAATATCATTATCATATTCTCCATTTGGTGCCCTTGTAGAATTAATCGTGTTAATAGATTTATTCTCACTATCGGTGGACAAAGAAAGATCAGAGTTTTTGTTAATACCAGAGGTAAATTTATACTCAAGAGAAGGATAGAAATCAAACAGATCTTTGATAAATCCTATAAATTCGAATGGCTTGATATTATACTTTTTACAGTTGTTATATATGTTTTCAATAAAATGGTGAATATCATTTTTTGCTATTGTGTCATTATTTCTTCTTTTTTTCGCTAATGCTTGGTATGATGATCTAAATAAACCACAACCATTTTTTCCTCTGTCCAGGCCAATTGTTTCGTTTCTTATCACTTCCAAAAGATTTTGTTCGGATGCATGATGATCCAATTCTTCAAACTCATCATTAATACCCAATTCCCTTAAAATTTGAGCAATTCTAAACCCCTAAGCACATTCTTGAATTGTCAATCCTGATTTGTTTACAGTGATTGCAAATTCTCTTATTTCATCAACTCCAATGCTCCCGAGGTTATCCTTCCAACGTTTAACCAGATTGTATACGGTGCCTTTGGATAGATTAGTTTCTTTGACTATTTGATCAAGGGTTTTGCCATTGAGATATTTTTGGATGATAGTGGAATTGCTAAACTGTGTAATTTTAGTAGTCAATAATAACTATAAAACTCCAGCCTTATAAGAAAAAGTCATCTTTTGGTCAATATTTTAGTCAAAATGGTCACGAAAATAGTCAATATATTTGTGTTTAAAATAGGCTTTAGATAATATCAAAGATTAAAGTCCTTAGTCAAAACATATTCAAATAGTTATTTTGATGACAAAGAGGTAGGCAGTATATAGGTAGCCCAGTCTAAATCATATTGATGTAATAATGTTGAAAAAAGATCGAATCCTAAGATTACGATCTATTGTAAGTAGGGTTTAGCATGTATTTTTTTGCTTAGGATTATAGACATGCTTATTGCAGCTACTGAAAACACCAGGGCGCTAAGAAATATCAGGTCAAAAGAAAACGAGGAAGGTAGTGATTTAGTAATTCCCTGTATGTTAATTAGCGACTGGTTTGTTTGCATATACATTGCAGCCAAAGCTGGTCCAATTGACGACCCCACAATTCTCAACATTGTACTAATCCCCATCGTTACACCCGTAAATTCAACAGGTGTTGATAGAATGGTGACGTTTACTGCCCCCACGGAAGCAAGGGAGAGGCCAGTCGATAATATTGCCAAGCCTATAGAGATTGAGATCTCTGTTGAATGAAACAAATACAAAATGGAAAACCCGGTCGCTGTAAGAATAGTACCTATAATCATTGGCTTTATCGATCCCAGTTTTGAAATGATAAATCCAGAAGTAGGTCCAAATATTAAGAGGACTATTGCGAAAGGCAGTTGGATTTTACCGGTATTGATGGCATTTTCACCAAATCCTATGGGTTCTGGGCTTTGTACTAGTATAGGAATAGTCTGAAAAACCATAAACATCGACAAACCTACTATCATAATGATCATATTTGAAAGCAAGATTGGTGGTCTCAAGAAAATTCTAAAATCAATTAAAGGATATTCGATTCGCCTCTCCAAACGAACAAAAAAGAATAATGATGTCGCTCCAATTACTAAAAATGGCGCGATTTGTTCCAAAGAAGAGTAAGGACTAGCAGTAGCAATACCAGAAAGATTTGATGTATTTTGATCTGGCGATGTTTGCAAGTATGTTAAGGAGAGCAGAAAAGAAACAATAGTAATTGCTAGTAAAATTGATCCTTTAATGTCTATTTGAGAATAAATCATTTGTTTTTTCTTTGGAATTATATTTGTAGAATTTTTCAGTAAATTTGTGTGTTTGTCTTGTTTTTCGTCCTTTTGTTCAAGATTATTGTTATCAGAGACATTAACATATTTTCGTATCATTAGCAGCAATAGTATTGAAAGAGGAATTATCGTAAAAAATGTCATCTTCCATCCAAATTCATGAATAATCAAGCCACCGACTGATAATCCAATGACTGAGCCTGCTGCAAACATTGAAGTAATGATTCCGGTTGTGATGGAAATTCTTTCCCTTGGAAACTGATCTCGAATAATGCTAAATGCTATAGGAAACATTCCTAGCCCAATGCCCTGAATTGTTCTTGCTATTATCATAGTGAGAAAATCGTTCGCAAATCCGCCTAAACAAACCCCGACAGTGTAAATGGCCATGATAATTAGCAAAACTTTTTTTCTGCCATAGATGTCAGACAGTTTGCCCGCTATAGGGGTCATAACAGCCCCTGCTATCAAATACGATGTCAAAATCCAAGATGATGACCCATATGAGACATCAAAATCATTGATTAGGGTAGGAATGGCAGGTATCAACATCGTTTCTGCATACATAACCATTGTTGCAAGACAACTAAGAATGACTAGTACTTTCCACGGCTGTGATACTGTGAGTAGACTTTTGTAATCAAAAGACGACCCCTTTATTCTTTTAGATGTCATTTTCTTTAACCTCCCAGTTTTTTATTGTTTAATCCTTTTACCAATTTCATGTGCTAGTTTTTGTGGATGCAAGTCGTTTCTCAATAATAATGTTCGATGTAGGCTGACTGATCAATTCCCGTTTTTGTTTGATTTCTTCTGAGCAATTCAAATTGAATTTATCTTGCAAATTAAGCCACATTTGTTCCAAAGTATTTTTTGTTGTGGAAATATCCTCGTCAGAAATTTGACCTAGACATATTTTTTTTATTTCAGACACACATTCTATAGTATCATCAAGAAATCCGTGTGCCTTTTCGGTTAACAAAATGCGATTAATTCTTCGATCCCTAGGGTCGAGATTTCTGATTACTACTGCATCCTTTTCCAATTTATCGATTATTGGAATAAGGGTCGGTCCTTCCAAAGCTAATTTATCAGCAATTTCCCTCTGAGTTAATCCAGTAGCATTATTTGCAAGTATTATTAGCACCTTCCATTGCCCAAAGGTAATACCAAATTTCTTACGCAATTCTTGGTCTATCACATAAACTAACGATTTACCCATCCTATTGATAATAAAACCAATGCTATTTTGAAAATCATATTTAATCATATATTATACACTAATAAGTAGTATACTAATCAATAGTATTTAAATGATTAGTTGAGAGGTATACTTTAGTCAAAGCAATTGAATCCATATCTATACCATTCTATTCTATAAGAAATCAAAGCAAAGATGGTATTATAACAGATATTGCGTCGATATGGGGTCATCGTTGTCAGAAAATAATTTGTGATACGGTTTAGCTAACATTAGATCTATTACGAAGGAGCGAGTTTTGAGTGTTCATCCTTTACGTGGGCCTTTTTCGACGCTATCAAATTTCTCAGCTTATGAATCCCATATCCTGATTTTGATGAAATGGCAATTTTGTCGATTGAATCGTCCATGTATTTCATTATTTCTTGTATTTTATCTGATTTGGTAGTCTCTACTTTGGTTAAAACTATGTGTAATTTTGACTTGTCGATTTTGAGTTCTTCAAGAACATTCCAACAACTAGAATATTTTTTACCAATATCCTCTAAATTCTCTGAACAATCAATCAAAAAGAAGATCAAATCGGCTTCTAGTGATTCTTCTAATGTGGATTTGAAAGCGTCTATCATGTAATGTGGAAGTCTGCTGATAAAACCTACTGTATCCACAACCAAGACATCTACGTCACCCTTATTGTCAATATTACTAGAATTGTCAAGTGATCTGGTGGTGGTTGAAAGTGTTGTGAACAGATTAGCAGATGTTTCTTTATTTTCTTTTGTAAGTAGATTGAAAAGAGTTGTTTTTCCTGAACTTGTATATCCAACAAGGGAAACGATGAACATTCCTTTTCGTAGTCTTTGCTTGCGATATTCGTGACGCTTGAGATTTGCATCTTTTAATTTTTCTTTCACAAACCCCATCTGTCGTTTTAAATCACGGAATTGAACATCTACGATATATTCACCCATTCCTCCTTTTCCTACTCTCTCATTACTTTTACTCATGAGCTTCGCGTTTTCTCTTACACGAGGCATCTTGTATTGAATCTCAGCTAATTGGATTTGCAGTTTGGATTCATTCGTTGTAGCCCGAGAATAGAAAATATCAAGAATCAATCTTTCTCTATCAATTATTGGAATTTCTATGAGTTCTTCTAAATTAAATATCTGTTTTGCACCTAAATGTTCATCAACAAATATTTTTTCTATATTACCCGCTTGTGAAACAAATTGTTTTATTTCTTCAGCTTTGCCAAACCCCATACCATATTTAGCGCGGTTTAGGTACTTTTGAGTAAAAACCTTTACTACCTTATATTCTGGCATTGATTCAACCAAACTTTTAGCCTCTTCTATGGCAAAATCTTCAGGATAAGTAACTAGTATTATATTGGCTTGATGCAAATTAATGACTTTTCCATATGATTACACGGTTCATATTTGTTATACATGTGTATTGGATAAATATATTTTGAAAGTCTAACAGATGTCTTAAACTCTAGAGCAAATAAGAACAAAATGAGAATTTCTTGTTACTTCCCTTTTGGTCATCAGGATTCAAGACTGATCAATTCATTTTATCAAAGTATTGATATGATTCATTAATTAGAAAGAACCTAGTCCAAAATAGAAAAGGGTTAGAATCAATGAGGTTTTACAAGTCACTAGTTTAAAAGTCAGTATTATACCTTATTTCAGAATAAGAACATAAATGGTTTATGTATGAACTAGAATATCATAACATTATTTGAACTTAAATGAAAATAGTAGAAGAAATTGGTTATCCCATTAGACACCTATTTCTGCTGCTAACTTTAACATCTTCTTACCCTCTTTTGTTAGTTTGTTGTAGGTTCTGTTCTTTACAATGTTTCTTTCTACCAACCCCCTCTCTGAGGCTTTAAGCAATAACTTGTGTCCATAGCCGTATGCACCAAGTTTTTTCAACAAGTCTCTAGTAGAATATTCGTTCTCACCAATAGATTTGATCAATTTTACCAAAGCTCGTTCTTCTATCATTATTTTGATTAGGTTTGCATCTCGCATATCAGTAATGACACAGATTGGCTATTTATTAGTTACCTTTTGATGGCAACAAATATCTCCTTTGGAGACGATCATAGAACCATTAAGGTCTACTATTCACAACATAATACACTAATCTCATTAAAGGATACCCATGGATTTGGATATTTTGTATCATATTTTCAATACATAGAAAGGCTAGCAATGATCAGTTTTTAATTGCTTTGTTGCATAATTCCTTATTCTCCGGTTATCATCATGATCATCATGTTATATTCTTCTAAAAATGTTATACAATGATACTTTTATCATGATCTCCTTTACCATGTTTTGAAACCTGTTTGCTGATGTGTATTCACCAAACATTCTCTTTATAGCTGAGACCACAGTTTCAGATATCCATCTCTGTCCGTATTTTCTTTTTGTCTTCCATTTCAACAGATCCTTTGCTTGTAACTTTACTTCGTTGTTCCTTAACCTATTGTTTTTAGGAGAAACAATAGAGTTCCTTCTTACCTTTATACCTGGATTGATCTTTTTGTCCTCAAGATACACAAAGTTTGGATTTGAATCATAGGCTCCATCAGCTAGTACCGATTTTATCTTTACAGTGTTTGGTTCTCTCGAATCCAAAACATGATTGACTAGTTTCTTTAGCATTTTCCCATCATGTACCTTCTCATCTGTCACTTCCAAAGCAATGATTTTCCTGGTCTTTATGTCTACAGCAACGTGGATCTTGAGATATCCTTTTCTATTTTGTGTATTCCATTTCTCATCCATCTACTGACCTCTGTTAGTAATCTTGATACCTGTACTGTCTATTGATATTATTAGGTCATCATCGTCATCCATCTTGTCTCTTTTAATATCGATGTTTAGCTTGTTGATTCGTTTACAGATGTGACCATAACTTGGTGGATTAGCAGGTAACCTTTTTCCTGTGGCCTTAATTATACCTTGGGTTTGTCTGTATGGTAGGTGAAATAAATAGCGAATGTAACCAATGGCCAAGATGAAAGAATCTGGAAATACAAATGGTTTACCCTTTTTGTTTATATTCATATTCTCTATCTCTGAACCCCAACCATCAAGGAAATCATACGAGAAGAGGATCTCACCGCGTTGAACTAATGAGCGATTGTAAGAGGGCCAGTCTATCACAAATAATCAATCTGTTCATTCCAGCTAAATATGTTGAGTTAGGCGACAAAGCAGTTTTTAATTACAGACATATTTTTACACTGAATGGTAATTCAAATTAAAATCAAACGAAGATTTAATTAGATTAATACCGACAATATTGACTCGGTTTAGAGGGGTCCTGTTCTCTTAATCCTTATCCCCTAAGTAATTAAAAAGCCTTTATACTCCATGAAATAATAATAAGTGGAATGATATCAAAATTTTTAGAGAAAAATCTACCCGTATTCTCTTTTATAGCAATATTAAGTGCGTTAATCCTATTAATCTCCAATTCACTGGTTCCCAATCAAGCCCTAGCAATCACATTGGAGGAACAAGAGGGAGTTCCAAATTTGGTTCTAGTTTCGACGTCAACCAATAGTCAACAAGACCCAAACAATTCAACTTCCGTTAATGCTACTCAAATACCAGAAAATGCCAAGGGACCTACTATACCTTCCAAGGGTTACTTAGTCGAGGAAATACGCGACGGTCTTTATTGGGTTACTGATGGAGTTTATAATACAATGTTTCTTGTGAGTGATGATGGCGTAATCGCTGTTGATGCACCGCCATCCCTGGATGAAAATTACATCAAGGCAATTAGAGAAGTGACAGACAAACCAATAAAATATGTGATTTATAGTCATTCTCATATCGACCATATCGGGGCTGCTGGAAACATATATCCAGACAACGTCACTATTGTAGCTCAAGAAGAAACAGCCAAATTATTAAAAATTGCAAATGATTCGAATCGACCAATCCCTACCGTCACCTTCAAGGACAATTATAATCTGACCCTGGGTAATCAAACTCTAGAGCTTGACTATAAGGGTGTCAATCATGAACCTGGTAATACATACATTTATGCTCCAAATCAAAAGACGTTGATGTTTGTAGACGTCATCTTTCCAGGTTGGGTTCCATTCAAGGATTTGGCTATAACCAAGAATGTATCTGGTTTTGTACAGGCTCATGACATAGTATCAAGTTACGATTTTGATACGCTTGTGGGTGGTCACCTCACCAGGTTAGGCACTATGGAAGATGTGAAAATTCAAAAGGAATTCATCACGGATTTGATCAATGCTTCAAAGACAGCAAATAGCAAAATTAACTTTATGGACTTTGTTTCAAAATATGGACTCACAAATCCATGGCTTACATTTTCTGAATACGCTGATGCAGTAACTGATGAATGCACTAATACAATGTTAGCAAAATGGAAAGATCGATTAGGAGGAGCAGAACAATTTACAGAGAGTCATTGTTGGATAATGACTGAAAGTCAGAGAGTTGATTGATTGATTAGCATAATTATATTCATTCATCAATCAATTCCTTTTAATATTGAAAAACATATATAATTTTTTAATAAATATCAAGAAATTGAGAATCATTTAAATTTGGATTTTCTTTATCCATGAAATTACTCTTAATTATTAGATGGTATTTGAAAGAGTATTTGAATCATATTACTTGAATAAACGCAATATGTGGTATTCGTATCATATGAAAAAGATGTATCATGATATGATTGATTCTTACCTCATTACCAAACATCATATAAGCAGGGTCTTTGCAATCTACCATATGAACTCTTTTTCCAAACTTACATTAACTATCTTGGTAATGTTATTGATTCTTAATTACGCCAAATTTCCAAATTTCGTCTTTTCCCAAAATAATAAAATCAACGTTAATCCCATTGTTAACAGTACATGGATAAGTAAACGTGATAACCTCAACATAACAATGTCATTAACTCCTCCAATGCCAATAATTGATCAGACGACAAAAATCAACTTTGAAGTAAAAAAATTGGATAACCAAAGTTTTCTCAACAATGCTAGTGCAAAGATAACAATAACCGATCAAGATGGAAGACTATATAAATTTGAAAATAAATTTTTTCCAATAATAAATGGAAAAGTTTCTATGGATTATCTTTTCCCTGTCGAAGGAGAACATGAAGTCATCTTACGGTTATACAATAATTCTATGCCATTTACTGTAAGCTCATTTAATATAATAATACCACAATCGATCCCCAAGGATAATAATTTAATATCCAACCTTTTTGGCAATCTGTTCCACTAGGTTGTTTAACTTTATTACAAACCAAGTTCACATCGGAACGAGATTTTGGGTATCATGTTTAGACGATCCGTCTGAGTTGATCAAAAATCATAAAAGAAATTCATAAAGAAGCCATGTAGGCGTCTATTTCTTAACCCATTCATCACCTTTTTTCTTGTATTCTTTCTTCACAGCAGCCCAAGCTACTTTGTGAGCCACTTCTTCCACATCCTCCTTTGCACCACCTCTCCTCTTTTTGGGGTTTTCATATTGTTTCAGGGCGCTAGCATGTGCTTCTTTAAAAATATGCTGAGCGTGTTCAGGCAGCTGATCTATTCTTTTCTCTGTTGCATCAGATAATTCGACGGCGTCCACTTTTTTCTTTTTGTCTTTTTCAGGCATTTCATTTACACCTTAACCATATTTTCCATGAAATTTCATGGTGATTAAGTCTTGTTCCATTTAGCACTGATCATCTGTACCTCCCTTTTCAAACCATAATTCGCAATTTTTCATGCAAGAGAGTACGCAACATACATTAAATACTAATTACTTTACCCATTTATTTAGTAAAAATTAGAATACATGAATAAAAAATCAAAGTTTGTAAAAAAAGAAATGTTTATCAAATAAGCATATCACAACAATAGACAATTTAGGTGGCTTGATCTGTATAGCCTTTGGCTAAAATAGTAACGCTTTACCATTTTAATAGGATCAGCCAACGTAAAAGAAACATAAAATAGAGATTAATTTACCTCTAATTCTTTTATTCTCTCCTCTACTCCTTGAACCTCTCTTTTCAAATCTTGATGATACGCCTTCAATAGTTGAATTTTCTCTTCTTTGGTTAGAAAACTTCTTGTATAGCTTGATCCATAGCAACCGTAACCCATTATTTCACCCCCCTATCCATTCCATCGGACATACGATACATTAAGAATAGGTCGTATTTATATATATCGTATGTCCAATATCATTTTCTGATTTACTGAATTAACTGAAGGCAGGAGTAAAGATCCGAAGGACGATAACGCCTTCGACTCCTTTCTCTCAAAAAGCAGCAATAAGGCACGGCACTATATGGTTACAAATGGGATAAAGAAGGAAAAACCATCATAAAAGCGGCTAGTTCTACTTCCTTACAATATTCGGTGATTTGATCAGAGCAAAATGATAGACTGAAAAACCACAATATTAAACACCTGTACAAACATGCAATTTTACAAATGGGATCAAGATCGGAATTTCAATTTATTAACCATTTTGGCAAGTAGAACTTGGTCGAACAAAGTAGCATTAAAAACTATGGGTAGAATCAATTAGAAGAGTGATACTCACCATGATATCAAAACAAGCCATAAATGATTATAGTTTTATTTATTAACTCCTATGGAGATAGCTATCAAATTCTTGTTAGACAATTGTCAATCGAGTCAGACAAGAAATTATGGTTACTATGAAAATGTTCTTCTATATTATTACAATTAAGACAACTCCAAGTAATGACTTCTTCGCATGAAGAATTGGATACATTCAGGCATATTTGATACGGTTCCAAAATCGATCCGCATTTTTTACGAGAATCTATATTGTGCATTTTCTATCTCCTTTGTTTTCGGTCAACGTTTTCTAAAAAATAAAAAGACTTGGACCTATCCTTGTGCTAATGCGTTACTTCCTGTGTTTTCTTGACTTTGGACGTTAATGTTGTTACCAGAACCGATTGTGTCTCCACCAGATACTACTTGGCTGTTTTGGCTAGAAGATTGAGATTGGCTGATACTTTGTTCTGCAGAGTTTCCACCCTGTCCACCTTGTGCTAATGCATTGTTTCCACTATTCTTTTGGTGTTGGAAGCTGACATTGTTGCATGAGAGAAAGGTTGTTACGCCTGATACACATTGTGCATTTTGGTTTGATGATTGTGATTGGTCTATGGACTGTTTTGCTTTATTTTTCTTGTTGTGTGTGGCTAAAGCATCATCTACATTGAGCATTGGACTGACAAATAGGGCTAATGCTACCACTATTGCAATGGATGCGACAAAGAGTTTGTTGTTTTTGTAGTGAATATTTGTTTTATTCATACCCGTCATACAATAGAAAAAATATAATGGATTTGCTAACTGATTGCAATAAACTAATATTCTAGCAGTTTTAGAATCAGATAATCGGTTTAAAAAATTAGAAAAAATCCGGTAGGAATTTGAGAAAAAGATTAGAAAATATATCAACTAAAGAGTAAAGACTAGACTTGGAAATTTCATCTAAACTCATTATATCACTAAAATTTGATACTGATAAATAAGTTCAACCAAATTGAAGTTTCATTATTAACTACATCTCATCACAATATAAATGGTCGCACAATATAGAAGATCATTTACATATGAAATTATGAATTTTGAATGGCTTTTAAACAAATAAGGTAAAATTCGGATAATACCCATTCAAAATTGTATATAATTATATATTTATGATATGTTTAATACGAGCCATTTATCTATATAGCCATGGATTATGATCAGATTTGTAAGAAAGTTTTAGACATCGATCCAAAAGTTCGTTTTGCAGGCATTTGTGATGAAACCGGTGAAACAAAGTATGGCGGCATGAGAGATGGGAAACCAAGTCTACTTTCGCCTCAAGAATCACAAAAATCTAATTTACAAGCACTGGGTAGATGGGGACTGAGAAAAACGCTAACTAGTAAAACAGGAAGGGGAATATATGCAATGACAGAATATGAAAAATTAAAACGAATAACCATTCCGTTGGATGATGATGATCATCTCCTGGTGGTGACTACCGAAGTTGATGCGGATCACGGAAATATCATTAGTAAAACTCTCAAATTAGTTAGCCAGGAATAAAAAGAAACAATCTATTTTTTTGGATCCTAGGCAGATCCATTTTAGATCATTGATATAAATTCGATTCAAGGTCTTATCAAAAACAAGACGGTACCTATAATCGATACATCCTAGCGATTGAACCACAATCTTTTTATTAATATAATAAAGACTTCCATTACCGCACTTTACTTTTATAAGGACTAAGAAGCTGAGAATGGTCAAACGTGAAGGAATATGTTTGTTATATGAGTCGACATCGACTTCATGCAGCAAACGATTTCAGGTGTAAGAAAGTTATGCAGAATACAAGTTGGTCTATAAATCTTTTTAAAGCATGATTTTAGAATTTACTCTTTGAAGGGAGAGAATACGGACTCGGATAAGCATATAGATAAAGATAAGCTAGATGATGAAGACAGAAGGGTTCTAGAAGACATTATTTACAAAAAGACTAACGAGAATGAAAAGGAAACAGAAATTTTTGATCTGAAGACTTTGGTCAATTTGAGACAAGATCGATTATGGGGGGCAATAAAAGAAAGATATCGATACAACACATCTATTAAAAGAGGCCAAGACTATTTGCTAAGACATGTAGATTCTAAAGTATCATTAGTAGTTATGTATGCTGACTTGGTCGGCTCCACTAAGATGAGCATGACCTTGCCGGTAGAAAAATTAGTGACGGTTGTAAGGGCGTTTTCCCATGAAATGTCCTCAGCCATAGAGAGCCTTAATGGATATGTTCTAAAATATGCAGGTGACGCGGTTATCGCTTTTTTTCCTTCCGGATTCAACAAATATCTAACATGTGATAACGCATTCAGATGTGCTGAGTCCATGATTAATATCCTTAAGGATGGTATCAATCCTATCCTAAGTAAACATGATTACCCGAGTCTTTCCGTAAAAATTGGTATCGACGAGGGAGAAAACATAGTATTCCAATACGGTTATGATAGGAGTTCTCAGGTTGATATTTTGGGATACACAATGAATGTAACTTCGAAAATTACATCTATTACATCACCCAACGAAATATCTGTTGGAGAAAATGTTTATAAGTTACTACATCCACAGATTCAAACGAATTTTAAGCAAGTCAATTTTGATAATAGCGATTGGAAATATATTGACATAAAAACAGGGGATCCGTACAAGGTGTATACTTTAAAGTAATCGGCCATCAAACTAGTATCAACCCTGTTTGATCTTATTCCAATACTTATGCTGATTATGTTTTTTTACCACTTTGATTATCGTCGCCTTTATTATATTATAAAGCAATTTCATTTATACACTTGTACTAATTAGTTCTATGATTTGCTGTACTATATGACAATAATGTTTAATACCTATTTTTTGAAATTGCAGAACTTGCTAATAAAACTTATTCAAATTGGGATAAAAATACTGATCGGTAAACTTTAATCTACTATAAATAGAGATACACTATGTATAAAACTAAACTTTTATTTTCCTTTTTTATTTCATCAGTTATATTACTTTCCTTAGCAATCATTCCATACAGCGTCCATTTATCCTTTGGCGCTTACGCAAAAGCACCTGTGGCTCCTCGTGGACCTACTATTAAAGATGACAATCTCGTTGTTGAAAAAATTACTGACGGTTTAGACTTTCCCACTAGTATGGCATTTTTAGGACCCAACGATATATTAGTAACCGAGAAAGTAACAGGAAAAGTCATGAGGGTACTGGGTGGTCAAATACAAAACGAGCCGGTCCTGGATGTACCTGTGGCTAATTCCATTGAACGTGGTCTACTGGGTATTGCCGTATCTAAACAAGTTGATGGAAAAACGTATGTTTTCTTGTCTTATACGGAATCTGGAAATGGAGTAGATGGTAGTGATTTTACGGATCAGACAGATCCATTGGGGAATAGACTATATCGTTATGAATTTGTTGATGGTCGATTAATAAATCCTGTTCTCTTGTTAGATTTAACCGCTATTCCCGATAATGGTAGAGGTGAACACAATGGAGGTAAGATCTTGATAGGGCCAGATAATAACATTTACTATGTAATTGGGGAGGTCGGTGGTCACAGAACACAGGCTCAAAATATAGTGGACGGTCCAGCACCTAATGGTCTTGGAGGTATTCTAAGAATTACACAGGACGGCAATGTAGTAGATGATGGTTCCATATTTGGCAAAGGATTGCCACTGAATGTTTACTATGCCATGGGTATTAGGAATAGCTTTGGTATGGATTTTGATCCGTTGACTGGAAACCTATGGGACACAGAAAATGGACCTACTGCTGGCGATGAAATCAATTTGGTATTTCCGGGGTTTAATAGCGGTTGGTCATTAATTCAAGGATTTTCAAAGAATGATTTTCTTGGTACGGGTACAACCTCGGATGATCTGGTATATTTTGGCAAAGGATCATATGCTGAACCTAAGTTCGACTGGGTAAATCCAATCGGGATCACTGCATTAAAATTCTTAAATTCTGCTAAGTTAGGACAAGAATATCAAAATAATATGTTTGTGGGTGATATTAACAACGGTCTTTTATATCGTTTTATCCTTAATCAGGCTAGAGATGGCATACTCATAAACGATACTTCCTTAGGAAATATCAAATCATTAGCAGATTATGAGGTTAATGATCCTAAGGAAAATCAACCCGTAGTTTTTGGACAAGGCTTTGGCGGGATAACCGATATTCAGGTAGGTCCGGATGGATATCTATATGTATTAAGCTATACGGGATCATTGTTTAGAATTCTTCCGTCTTCAGACGGCTTGGCTGGAGAAGAGAGTCAACTCGCGGATAAGACAGGAACTAACGATACCCAGAATGATAACTCTGTACCCGTATCCATTGTAGGAATAAATGGATATAATTCTTATTCACCAAATCCTGTAAAAATACAAAAAGGTCAAACTGTAACTTGGTATAATGGGGATGCTATTTCCCATACTGTTACATCTGGTATAGATGGTGACACGGATGCGGGAAAGATGTTTGATTCGGATGCAATAATACCAAATCAGCACTATAGTATAACTTTTGATAATACTGGGGACTATCAGTATTATTGCATTTATCATCCATCTATGGTAGGTGAAATTATGGTGGAATGATTAATTGTGTATAAGATATAATAACATGTTTACAGCCAGACATGATATTTCTAAAACATCTTAGCAAAAAAAGGCAGAGTCTATATCTTAATTATTCCAAATTGAATGAAGTATATATACACACAAAATAAGGTAAATCTGTTTGTCAAAATATTTATTATCAGTAGTAAGCACATCTGTTCTACTCACAAGTTTACTTCTCATTCCATATATTAGTAATATTCAAGCATTGCCTGTCCGGGATGGTAAATAAATGAGTTTTTTTAATGCATCGAACGTCATATACGAGGGGAATGGTGAAAAATTATTGAACAATAAAATATATCATTGATACCCTATTTGTAACAGAACAAAAGTATGTCGAGAACGGATTATTAAATGGTGTCGAAAATGTGACCAATACTCAGACATATTTAAACACACATATATCAGATGATATACTCCTGGGAAAAGGAAATGGAACTATTGAAACTATGGATGGACAAAATATCACCTGGATTTCTTCAGACATTGGAAGACAGATTGATGATAAATGGGTATTTAACGGCATAACTCTGTTCAATAATACTCAAGGAGATTCTTTGTCGATTTTAAATAACAGTATCGCTTTAACAAAAAGTCAGTCAGGTCCCATTCTTGCAGACTATATGTGGCTCTTAGAATAGATTGATGGGAAAACGGTATTGCCGTACTAAAATAATTCTCTTAATTATTTTTTCTTTATTTTTTACTAACATACCTAATGGGTTATGTAATGTTGGATCTAGGACGTTTTGGATAGATTGAGAAAATCTTTATTTCGTGAAATAGCGTAACTAACTCTATTATTTTTGTAGGATCTGATTTTGTATTAGTTTAATAGAATCCTAATACCACTACCACAAGAAACCTAATCCTTGGATATGAATAAATTGAACAATGTATCTAAAGTATCTACAAATCCTTTTTCTAATTTTTGGAAGAAAAAATTTGTTATTATGAAACTACTACAAGTTATTGTTTTGCAATTTGACCACGAATTTCGTCATCCAAACCAAACAGGCTTAGAGAGTCAGGATGATAGGCATAAACTTGTACATAGGCACTACCATTATTAAAAAGATTGACTAAATCTGTTATATTTTTGCTATCTGCTAATGGTCCAAATTCAAAGGTTTGTGGAAAAACTGTTCCATTGAAGAAGAGTTTGGTCCTTTCATTTTCTGAATCGGCAGATGTACAACAAATTTCTGAAGGTAGGGACGTAGTTGTTTGATACAAAGTAGTCACAGCAGGTCCATTTTCGTTCTTTTGGCCCAAGTGAACTTCAACTTTTCCCACGTCACTATTTAGATTTGTGAGATTTATTTCGTAATATACCTCATTATTGTTGTAGTAATGATCATTGGTGATAAATTTAACAATACCAGTTGCATTTGTGTTTACGGGAGGTATGTTGTTCACACCAGCTAAGTTTGCTACATACGATTGATTTTGTTGTGTCGGTTGCAATAGCTTTGATTCAAACGATACAACTGTTCCAGTTAGCTGGATAATAAAATACAATGATGCGATTATCGTAATTGATAATATTAGTGCGGCACACATATTCCAACGTAAGAAGCATTAGGTTAATTATTAAATATTTACTAATAATGTAGATGCATGGGCTCTTATTTGTAGACACGTTACTTAAATGACTTGGCGGACTTTTGGATAATTGTTGATTTATCATCAAGACATGATGATGGATTATTTGCTCCAGGGTTTCTCCTGACCATGGTCGTGTAAATCTTTGAAAAAATCCAACTATCAAGAGGACCTCAATCCTAATGGATGCATTCTCATCAGTTTTTGATAGAGGGCCATCTATTTTTACTTCATCACAAGTTGCTGAAATAAATCACAAATGAATAGTTAAGGAAATGACATACCTCATAAATTAATATGTCTAGTATGCGAATTTATATTAAGGAATTTTTAGAAAAATGAATTCTAATCATATAAAGCGAATTGATTTCACTAAATCAGTAGAATATGACGATAAGGAAGATGTTTATTATGTGAAATCAGTTACTACAGGAGAGAAATATAAAATTAATAAATTAAAAGATAATAACCATTGGTTTTGCACATGTAAAGGATATTTATATTCGGCTGGAAACCCCAAGAAATGCAAACACACTCAAAGGATTAGAGTTATTGATCAGTTGTACAAAAAATACGCTGATAAGATTACAAACATGGAATTAGAAGATAGGTAATTTGCCTACAGTAATGTGAACAGTATGGATATCTAGCAATTTTTTTAATAGAGAAATTCTACATTGATTGCGCGACTACCCCTTGCAAAAGATCTATAGTTGATTCATGCTTTAGATAAGCATAGTTTTTTTTTTGTTAGATTATCTTTAATATTGAATTGAATTTCCACGGATGAATCCAACACGAGACGAAATATATTACCTCTTAAAAGACAAGGACATTTTAGATTAATCGTCTGTCTGTTTTTTTATCTGATCCATAATGCATCAAAAAGTGTAACAGAGGAAAAGACCTTTAGAGTATTAAAAGTCAAAACATAACAGAATAATTACAAACCTGTCAAAAATATAATAAATCTCAAAAAATTAAATAGACATATCAACAGTATAATTGATATAGACTAACATGATAGGACACTTTTGTTCTAAGTATAAAGAAAAGTTAGAGCGATATAGATTAATTCGTCTCAGAAATACAAATTTTTACAGAGGTGAATTTTATTGACGTCATATAGTGATAGTAAGAAGAGTGAAGACAATATAGCAGAGAATGACCCTATTAGAAATATTCCTATACTTCCTACATTGACAAGCATCTTATTAGAAATAATACAAACTCAAGATATTTTTCATATGGGGTTTCAACCTGAATTCAGTGAATGCGATATTAGTGTATACGAATTCAGAAACTATCTTGATATAAGAAGGGAAGTTTTGCAAAAGTTGATCGGTTACCAATTTCCTCATGGACAGATACACTTTTTCCTTTTGAATATAGACAAACAATCAGAAGAAATAGATAATAATATCAAATATTTTGGAATTCCTCACTGTTGGTCGCACTAACTATAATGAAGTTTCTTTCCAAATTTGAATTTAATAAAGGACAACTTTTTAAATTAGAATTTAATCAGATACACCAATAATACTGCCTATATCACTTTCACCATTAGAATAGATTTATCAAACGTACTTGTTTTTTACACCTGATTCTCAAAACAAGCATATTATATGTAGTAACAGAAACCTAAAAATTCCACTATTACTATGGGACTTGGGTGGTATTGGTATTAGTTGTTTGATTTGATCCTGACGTTATTGTGGCTGTTTCTTCTTCAGCAATGTAAACATCTTCATATGCATTCCCTGTAGGTTCATCTATACCCGACAATATGGTAGCATTTGTATCTACTGGATAGAATATTGAACCATATAGAATTCCTGTAAATATTAGCACGATGCCATACAATTTAATCTTGACTCGTCTCATAAACTCCAATTATGATGGATGCTTATATTTTTGATGGCATGATTCAAGGTTTTTCGGTCTAATCTCCTAATAACTTCTATAGTCTTACCAAATTTCATGGATTGATATATGTCTTTACCAGATTTAAGTAATTTACTGTGAAGAAATAATATACTTTCCATAACTAATGAGATAAGGCATATTATCCCAACCTGCAATAACACATTTTCAAATAGAAGATTTGAATGACAATACAGCAATGCGAGGCAGTAACAAGTTGAATTCCTCAGACTGAACCAACTAGTTTGCCTTCCAGTGTTGCATTGAGAAATATTGATTCTTGCTGTATACTTTCAACATAAGTTCGAGTCACTTCATCACTCCTGTGGTGTGAATGGATCGACCACCTCAACGATGCCCATCATACCGGTATCCTCATGTGGAAGAATGTGACAGTGAAAGACGAATTTTCCAACAAAATCTGTGAATGGGATACGAACCACCACCTCACCACCCTGTGGAAGCACTACTGTATCCTGCAAGCCATGTGCATTATATGGTTGGCCATTCACTGACATCACCTGAAAGTCATTGACATGAATGTGGAATGTATGATCTTCATTATCGCTATTTTTAAGTGTCCACTCCTCCACGTCTCCAAGTTTCACTATATAGTCGACCCGGTTATGATCAAAAACTTTGCCGTTTATCTGGTTAGTTCCCACGTCGCCAAATCGGGTTGCTGTTTGGTTGTCTGGGGAGCCATTGAAGACTAGCGTACGTTGAGTCTGGATCTGAGCATCTCCTAGGTCATGTCTTGGTACTAAACTCGAAGGAGTGACCTCTGTTGTCTGAGCTCCATCTTTGCCTTGTACGTTTACCGTTGCTAGGGTTACCTCAGAGGTAGGAGAGAATCCCGAGCGGTTGTATGGGAGCGATTTAAGAGGATAAGTTCCATTTTCTCCACCAGTAACCAGTACTTCAAATCTCTTGCCAGCGGGAAGCACAAGGTTTTTTCCATCCCAGACTTCCCAAACAGGGTTACCGTCTTCTGCGATTATATGGAAGGTGTGACCGGGCAATGTTATATTGTAAAATGTTGCAGGATCAATATTTGCAAATTGCCATAGCTGAGTCTCCCCAGATGAAATATTTATAACAGGATTAATTTGACCATTGACGGTAAAATAATTTGCCCACTTATATATTGGATTAGTTGAACTTCCGTTCAGGCTCCATGGAAAAGCCTTCAAGACAAACGTCTGCTGAGTGATATTGTTCAAAGCACTAGGTAGTAAGTCTTCTAAGCCCTCGATTTTGATCAAACCCGACATCCCGCCACCCACTTGAGTAGTAGCGAGACCGTGGAGGTGCGGGTGATACCAAAAAGTTCCTGTGGGATGATTGATCGGGATGTCAAGCACGTACTTTGCAGTTTCTCCGGGTTCCACGACACGAAAGATATTGTCTGAGCTACCGGTCGGTGACACATGCAGACCATGAAAATGTATATTAGTTTGATCTACCTCGTTAACAAGGTTTACCACCAGTCGTTCACCAGGTTTGATGTGTAAAGTTGGTCCCATTAGCGATCCATTATAAACCAGCGCTGTGACTGATTCGTTTCCAACCAAACCCTGCTTCTCTTCAATGATGAGTGAAACTTCCAATATTCCTTGCTTATTGCTGTACATGTCTGAAGGCTTTGAGAAATTCATACCCTTAAGAGGTGACGACTCATCCTGACCAAGAGCAATTTGGTTAGCAGTAATCATATATGTCAACGATGTCATAAACATAGTAACAAATAGGTAAGTCGAGTTACAGTGTAATAGTCTCTTGTCTCTAAATCTCATATTTAGCTACTGATCGAACTAGATATATATGAACATTCTTAGGAGTTGATTTTTGACCTAGATATTTATTCGGAGATCAAATATTTTTTTCACTAATTGGACCTAAATCCGCTTATCGATCCCACTTTCAACATTACCAAAAATAATAATCTAGATCAAAAATAAATAGGGTTTGGAAGAGACTTTAGTTACTAACCATAAGCAAGATAAATTGGCTCCCAAATTGACCAATTGGAGAACCAGGTTTGATGACTTAGAAAGCACGCATTAAACCTGAACTCTATTACTTTTTCTCGAACTATTCAATCTTAGATGAAGTTGTTTGAGTATAGATATTATGTTATAAATTTGAGTAACCTCAATATTAGAAGCATGATCGATTCACTTCAACGTTTTTGCTGCAACTGATGCAACTATTACACCTTCAAAGGAAGTCATATTATTATTGGTTTGTGATTGTGATTCTAACAATCCTGTTTGATTAATTTTGAGAATTGGAAATGAAATAAACATTCTAGGCACATTATCATTAGGGTCTATAACCTTACTGATGTATGGAATTTTACTCTGTTTTGGAATCTGGAAATACTCCCTGTAACTCAAGTCGATATCTCTGTAGTTCGCATTTTGGCCCTTTTCAATTCCGGTGAAAGTTTTCAATCTTCCAGTGCTATCCAAGTAATAATAACCATCTGTCAGATTACTTGTGGACTCTAGTCCAAAATTTAACAAGGTTTGAATTTTAGAAATGTTTCCTTCCATTGTTGAAGGGGAATTAGCAATTATTAATAAATTGGACGTTATAGCAGAAATTGCATTTGTTAAACTATTGTAAATACTATAGGCTTCTATCTCGGCGTTTGTTTGCAATTCATTTATAGCAAGTTCTTGAATTTGATTCGCTGTTTGAGTAAAATAGTTGTAAGAAAATATAGCCAACATGATTGAAGATGCAAACTATAGGTAAAATGATAGCACTCTTATTATATTCCAATAATCGCAATATTTTAACAAAGTTTATTATGTTTTATTTATAATTGGTCTATTAAATTCGTACATACCGGTACCTCAGACGTATAATAACAGCAAGGATAGAAATAATCCAGATGGTCATCTTAATAGATTAATTTCCAAGTACAGCAAAAAGTAAAATGATAGTTAGAATTCCAAATATGATAGCTATTGCTAATTGTGACTTTCATATTTGATAGAAGATTATAAAGCTAGAATGTAAAATTGAGAGTATGTGTGTTACGATTGACCGCACATAAACGAGATAATTACAAAGAGAATAAGACAGTTGTTGGATGAGTTGATGAAGAAGTTTACTTTGCTCAGAAATCATCAAATCATGAAAGTAGTTTTTTATAGAAATTATAAAATTCATCTCTAACTGACAATCGTATCTAAAAATTGTGGTCCTGGATGAGGTTGAGCAGATTTTATAATCGCATATTAACTTGATGGTCTTTAAAACTGATTACTCTATAAGTATTACTTCTTGAATTCAGAAAGGTCATTAAATCTTAATATCTCATCAAATCCACAACTAATTTCAATTTTGATATCTCGTCTTTCAAAACCGAAATTTCATTGTTATCCTTTGTATATTTTAATAATCTTTCACAGGCTTGAATCTGACCCAGCATCAATTCACCTCTATTTAGACAAAGACTATGAGCAGAGTCAAGAAAATGATATGAAACACTTTTTCCTCTTTCAATACCGCCACAGGTTTTTGCTTCCACTAGATATGGTATTTCATTTTTAACTATGTTCATTGTTATTAGTATAACAACCTCACTAATAAGGTACTAGTACATAGTAATGATGTATATGTCAATCGAATTAGAATAATATGATATTCATTTTAAAGAATAGGGCCCGAAATAACAAATTTATGGCAATATAGGATCAGCGGTTCTGTGCTTGTTAATCAGTATTATGGACCAAAGATGAAGATTTAATATCAAATAAGATAAGGCCGGTTTTAGATTCACGACACAAAGAACGGATAGGCTGATACTCCTTGGTTCATGAAATTGTTTCAAGCCGCCTATGAAGTGAGGTGATCCATGTTCACATATGATAGAATACAGCTGATCCGGATGATGCCCGATTCACAATCTTGGTAAATCAGAAGACATTCGATCATTTTTAAAAATTGATGATAATTATTAACTTGATTAATTTTTTTCTCTTGATAGTGGTTTAGCCTTTTCCCACAGACTATGAAATAAACTTTGTTTTCTATTAATCATATATTCAGAGTTGCTCCATAGAATTCGGTCGGGGTCCTTGTTAAGTGGGTTGAACAATGGTTTTATACATATCCTATTATCAGATATTTGAAAATTATCTTGGATGTTGTTTAAACACCTTATATCACAATATCTCAAAGATTTTAGAAAACAAACGCTATTCTCACTTGATTCTGTTATTACACGAAATTTGATGCCTTTTTGTTTAGACAGTTTTTCAACATGATAAATTATTTCTCTGTAGCCTTTCAAAATATGTCCAAGCATCCTCTTATCCCAAATGATAGTAAGTTCACTTAAAGGTAGGATTAACGAATCTAAATAAATAGCCAATAGTATATCTGGATTGTTAACAATTGTAGTTATTAGGGGAAATTTGTAATTAGATTCCTTTAGTTTCCTAAACGAACACGAGTTAAGCATATTCTAGTTAGTTCAACAACAGTTATAAACTTCAAATTCAATTACAATTCTTGAATATAAATTGAATACTCAACCGAGATTTATTTTCGCATTTCACAAAGCTGTATGATCAATTATTAATGAGATGTAATAAATAATCAGCATTTTTATCTTCTCAGCAAGGCCAATCTTTCAATTCAGTAAGCAGTGTATTGGGAATGACTACTTTGATTGCATCAAGGTATATGACCGTTATGTGCCGCCTTTAGGGCGCCGCCGATCCTTTGTCCACTATAGATTGATTAATACCCTTTCAATCTATCTGGTTTCAACGTTGTCAGGGTGTTTCCTATTGTTGCTTTTTATAAGATTAGGGTTGTTGCCAAAAACAACAGTAAGAAAATCCTTGACATCCTTGACAACCCCCGACACATGAAGGAGTGTTTAATACCAACTAACATCATTGGAGGCAATAAAATAAAACCATCACTGTTCCATATTAATAACAATTGTTGGGGTTATTTACCAAATTAAATAAAAAATTACACCAGTGAAATGATTAATTGTTCGATCTTCTTCAGTCAGAGATTTTGATTGGTATACCATATTGATGCTTTATTTGTCAAATAAGTTTGCAATTGTTTTATATAATAAATTCTCAAAACACTTGTGTTAAAACAGGAAATATTTCGATGGAGCAACACCATCATGAGTGAGATCAATAATTTTCTAGATAGAGGAAATAGAAAGATTGTTAATATTCAAGTGGTGAAAGATTTTGATACTGAACTCACTGGAGTGAATTATATAGTTTTTTATGAGGAAGGCGCTGACATAACTTTTTGATTTTTATTTTTAAAAATAATTCCATTCCAGAAACCATGTCTGCTGGACCAGATTCGAGTCCCAGTCTAGGTTCAAAATTGAAGTATAATCTTGCTTCTAACAATCAAAATCTAAACCCGTGGATGCAAGAAACGGGTTCAAATCCCGACCAATCATATGTATTAGGATAATTGGTGACTATCTTTATTTTAGTCATCAATGAAAAAATGTTGCATGCCCGCTACCGCCTAGTTCTAAAGTGCCTATCCACAATAATTAATACTAATTCATATTTTGTAGATATAAGGTAAAAGACATGATTTACCATAATAATAAAATTTTAATCAGATAACAGATTTTCAATAAATATTTATTTTTATACTTCATTGCTATGAAGTATATATGAAAAATAATTCAAAAGGCGCAATAATTATATCATTATTTATTCTTACAGCACTACTTACCACTGCATATCAATTTCAATCATCTTTTGGTTTTCCTTACACATGTCTAGATGCAAGGCAAGGAAAGGCGCCAATAGCAGTTTCTGGAAACAATGTGTATGTGGCTTGGTGGGGAAATAGCTCAGGAAATTATGAGGTCATGTTTAAGTCATCAAATAACGGTGGTCAGACATTTGGCGACAAAATTAACTTAAGCAATTCTACCAATGGAACATCTGTGGAGGCAGATATTGCTACATCAGGGAGTAACGTATATGTTATCTTTGCAGATAACAAGACAGGTAATGCTAATTTATATATCGTAACCTCAAACGATAATGGGAAAACATTCAATCAAGATATAAAACTAACTGACAATTCTAATTCGTCTTTGAAAAACAATACACTCTTGTCTCAAATGAATTCATACGATGTAAAAGCATCTCCATATGAGCCCAAGGTAGCAGCTGAAGGTAATAACGTATATATAATAGCAACGGGGGGGGAAAAGAGCAGTACAACTTATGAAACAGACGTCTTTTTAAAAGTCTCAAATGACAGCGGCAAAACTTTTGGAAAAGACATTAACTTGAGCCAATCACCAGGAATTGCCTCTGATAGAATTCAATTAGAAGCAATGAACGATAAGGTGTACGTGACATGGTGGGACAAAAAAATGGATGGCTCAGATGAACCGCTAATGAGAATCAGTGATGATGGAGGCCAAACATTTGGTGATAAAATAACCCTTTCAGCAAATACTACTCAATTCAATAATAATAACACCGCTGGCATATCCTTCTCCCCTTCTTCCTAATACACGTTTTTATTTCAAGTCATTAAACTAAATACGGAATAGTGTCTATGTGATTATTTTTGCCCCTAGTGATTTTTCTTTCACTACTTGCCGTGGATTGGTGTGGACAAAGGGTTACCAACCGGGAATATCTGGGTTGTCATATATTCATCTGTAGTTCTGATGGACCAAATTCTTTGAATGGATCGGTTAAGTCAGAGGAAGACCCAATGAAGATGAAGATTATTCTGATAAAGAAAAGATTTTGTATTGACACCAGTTTACAATAAGAAAAGCTAAATGGTGTATTAGTTACTATTGAGGCAACTGATACTTCCAATTAACCACTACATTGTCTATAAGAAAGTTGTCATCTGTGTTAGGGTTCCTTAAGAACTGTATACTGTTCTCACCTTGTTTTAGAACATCTTCATCTAGCAAGACTGTTAAGGTTGCCCAGTTTTCGGTTCCAGAATTTCCAAAGTTACCCCCGGCGCTAGTTACATGTTGTCCATTAATTACTATTGTATGTCCCTCAAAGTATGATCCGTATATTTGTACCAGTAGATATCCGCTTCCACTTGGGGTACTGTCAATTGTGAAATTAAAAGTGTCTGACACATCACCTCTATATGGATAACCTGGTGCAAATATATCGTTTTTATTGTCTCCAAGGTGTTGTTGGATAGGCACTACCACAAAGTCCGAAGATTGCATCGTGGTAGTTGTCGTAGTCGTTGTTACGTTTTGGCCGCTTACAACATTAACTGACGCACCTTCCAAACTCAATATTCCAAATAATGCTATCATACTAATAAAAACAATATGTCCTTTTACAATTGAATGATTTGCCATATTGACTAAGTAGAATTATAATTTATAAAGATGAGGTAATTATGACTAAAGTTTCCTTTGCTCAATATTATTTAGCGCTTGGAATAAAAAGTCAAGACATACAAAGCATTATGAGTTTGATTTGTAGGTTGTCCAGAAGTTGTATATCTAGTAATTATAAAGCCAGTCAGAGCCGCTCTTAGCGGGCGGCGCTAAATCCAGTGTTTTATGAAAAGTCAGTCTTAAAATGACAATGTGGAGTTATGTAACAATAACTGGTATAATCCAGCTACCCAGAATTAAAGAGGCGGATTTCATAAGAGATCCTCAATTGGAATGATAATCATTTTTTATATACTTTGTCTATTATCTTTTATCAGTATCGCGAATGTCATGTAAAGGGATATGTATTAGACATAAGGCAAAAATTGATGGTTTTAGTAAGAATAGATATCTTGAAGGCCAGAAACGTTGTCAAACATGTAGCATCTTCATAATATGGGACGTTAGTTTATTCTGCCCTTGCTGTAATATGAGACTAAGAATAAAACCTAGAAATGGTAAAGCTAAAGTCGTTTATAAAAAGGGTTCGAAAACAGGATGTACTCAAAAATAAGATAATTTCTTTACAATGACTCTAGAATTTATTTGCTCAATGATTCATCCCAAAAAATATATTCTCTAGCAATGCCAATTCATTTTAAGATGAAATAGACATGGGAGTCTTATTATCTCGCTATAGCAGAAGCCATAAACCTGCAGAGCAATTATACAAAGAAGAATTTTCTGACTAATCCAAATAGAAGCAATGAATTCTATGCTAAAGTATTTGGACAGTATGGAGATGAATCGATCTCTGAATCAGTTTCTTATGGTTTTGCAGTATGTTTTGAGAAAATACCTACATTGTGGTCCACTTAACTATTGCATTTTAGAACATTGGACTAAATACTATATCGCAGTACGGGCATCTCATACCGAGTAAAATTGCTATTGAGGTTTATAAACCATTTTGCGATATGATTCATTTAGATTCTTTAGTATAAGAATATGTAGCCACATTGCATAATAACTTTCACGTAACTAAAACCCAATTATCTGGATGGAGAGGTATTCTTCTCGAGATCTTTTCCCCTTTCCATCCAGTATATATTGCTACTTTGAGATACAATATTATACTAGAAAAATGTTATATATTAAGAGACTGTTACTAGATTTATGTCTACAACAATATTACAAACATCCAAGAGTAAAGAAATATAGAAATTGAATGTAAATAGCAAACACTATACTAAAAGTAGCAGAGTCAAGTTATAGAGGATTAGCTAGAAAAAAAATGTATTGTTCTTTCCTATCCTATGTACAACTGGGTTTACTTTCTAATGCTTATAGAACATGAACTTATGAATTATAACGATGATACTCAAAAATATCCTATAACCGAGAAAGGATGTCAATTCATTAAAGATTATGAAAGGCTAGCTGGATTAATTCCTGAAATAGATGTACCAAAGGCCAATTAGGTGTTTAATCCTCCTCTTTTACTATCATTAAATACTATTTTATGCTCATGAATTTACCTCAAATGACGATTTGACATTAGTGTGATGTCGTCTCATAATGAGGTAGGTTACTTCGGCATGTATTCCCATAGATACGAGTTTCCTACCTCATTTTCTATTATCATTATGTAATATCTTAAATATTCAATATTGCTCAAATATCCATCTGAGTAGTGAACTGTCAATTCATTAATGAGGTATGTTATAACGATTCCATATATCCCATCAGCAACGCTTTCCTACCTCATTTCTATCTTCTCATTATTTCTTTAGTCTAATTTTCTCTTCTTCATGTCTAGTTATAAAGTAGTAAACATCGGATCTAGTCAACCCTTACGCATATTATAATTCATCATGACTAAAGAACCAATCATTGACCCTGATCCAAATGCTGCCGGGTCTTATGGAGGATCTGAACTACGGCCTCCTTTCGGATTAACCACTTTTTTCTATTCAAAAGTATAAGCTAGCGATTATCAGGCAGGACATCTATGTACTGTATTTTAATACACCATGTGGTCATGTTAATGTATGAAATACCTACTCTTAATATTGCTTTTAGTATTAATAATACCAATAAACCAAGTCATATATGCACAAAGCATTGTCGATGAAATAAGCAAAGTATTTGATAATTTGACTAGTGGCCTTTTGGGAAACAAAAACACAACCGATCCTTCAACGACTGTTGATATGTCCCTTGGTAATATTAATAATACAAACTAACATCTCAAGTCGATCGATCGCAATAGCTACTGAATCAATGCCATGTTAGATTTTAAGAGTTATTCCGGTAGTCTTATTATTCCCAAAAAGAGGATATTGCGGGGTTTTTGATTTAGAATTCATATGAGAGAGATCTTCTTTTGTTATAATTATCTATATCAATTCCGAGGTCTTGTTTAATAATATCTTCTTCTTCTCTGGCTCCAATCGGGATAAACTGTGCATTATAAAACCCAATCAACTGTGTATCCTTAAATGCAGATGATGAAATTGTTTTTTATGAATAAGTGACTACTATCTTGTGTTAGCCGCAAGTGAGACTATTATAAAAGATAAATAAAAAAATATAGGATTTATTGTTGTCCGACAGCGTTACTACCGGTGTTTGTTTGACTTTGTGTGTTTGCGTTGTTTCCTGAACCAGCAGTGTTGCCACCAGATACTACACCACTACCTTGGTTAGAGGATTGTGATTGGCCTATGCCTTGGTTAGCTGTGTTGCCACCACTACCACTACCACCTTGTTGTGCTGCTGCATTGTTTCCAGTGTTTGTTTGACTTTGTGTGTTTGCGTTGTTTCCTGAACCAGCAGTGTTGCCACCAGATACTACACCACTACCTTGGTTAGAGGATTGTGATTGGCCTATGCCTTGGTTAGCTGTGTTGCCACCTTTTCCACTACCACCGCTCTGTGCTGCTGCGTTACTACCGGTGTTATTTTGACTTTGTGTGTTTGCGTTGTTTCCTGAACCAGCAGTGTTGCCACCAGATACTACACCGCTTTTTTGGTTAGAGGATTGTGATTGACCGATTGCTTGGTTAGCTGTGTTACCACCACTTTTACCTTTTCCGCTTCCACTGCCACCTTGTTGTGCTAATGCGTTATTTCCGGTGTTTTGTTGGTTTTGTGCATTCAAGTTATTACAAGAAACTAAAGTTCCGGTACCTGATACACATAGTGCGTTTTGGTTAGAGGATTGTGATTGACCGATTGCTTGGTTAGCTGTGTTGCCACCACTTTTACCTTTTCCGCTTCCACTGCCACCTTGTTGTGCTAATGCGTTATTTCCGGTGTTTTGTTGGTTTTGTGCATTCAAGTTATTACAAGAAACTATAGTTCCGGTACCTGACAAACATGCTGCGTTTTGGTTAGAGGATTGTGATTGGCCTATGCCTTGGTTAGCCTTGTTACCGCCTTTACCAGTACCTCCTTGTTGTGCGGCTGCATTGTTTCCGCTGTTTGCTTGGTTTTGTGCATTCAAGTTATTACAAGAAACTAAAGTTCCGGTACCTGATACACATAGTGCGTTTTGGTTAGAGGATTGTGATTGGCCTATGCCTTGGTTAGCTGTATTGATTGTAGCAAATACATTCACGGTCATTGAAGTTGGACCTACAAGTAGTACAAATGATACTGCTAATACGGCGAAAGTCATTAAAGCTTTGTTTACAGTAATGAAATCATTCATCTAATGATTATAACTAATAAGAGTATATAAGTTCATTTATGTGATCATTGAATATAACAATATTTCATATAGATTTTTTACCCTGTTAACTTAAGAAATGGAATATTTTGAAGAAATCTATCTCTTACATGTCAAATATAGAAAGCATGACATCTTAATACATTGGTAGTGCTTTGTATTTTTGTACATCGTTATCACCATATATTAACATTCAATATCATATGCCTAAAGCGAAATAAAGGTATACCGATCTGTGGCATATTCATGGTAACCTCTCAACAATATTATATGTAATCGCCTTTTTGTTACAGTGATCCAAAAAATAAACTACATCTACAAAGCAAATTGAATCTCAAATTTATCCTTTTATCGGTTCATAATTTATATAGTCGGATAGTTTATCCAATACTATACGAATTGGTTCAACAATGTAAAGATATATGTTCTAGCGCCCTAGGAAACACAAGAAGGATCAAGGGCATTAGTCCATATAAACAAGGACTAAAATGGTGCTCAGTTTGTAGAAAATTTCTTCAAAAAGTAGACACCCCCATTGACTGTCCTTGTTGTGGAACTCAATTACGCAAAAAACCAAGAATAAATAGACACAATAAGGAATTATATAATGAGTTTCTAGGAGTTAGACGGATCGAGTAACCATTGGTCCATGTTCGATCTGATTAAGAAACTAAATTTTAGTTGTATTTACAAAATAATCGTTTTATAATTAACTAACTACTTGAATATCAAGATCGAGACTATCAAATACACACATCTTTTATGTCAAGTTGTAATCGATACTATAGTAGGTGATTGAGAATACTCAGTGATCCATTAAAGTTCTTGATAATGGTAAAAAAAGATGTTGTTAGGCAGTTATTCTGGCTGTTTCATGGGGCTTAAATTTATTCCACATAATTCCAAATATAGTACCTAGAACTAAATAGAACATAACCATGGTACCAAAAGTAACGGCTCTAAATGCGTTGACTAATTCCATTGGAGCAGTTATTTCATCAGGATTTGCTGGAAATATTGCATAAATAGAAGCAACCAGACCCAAGTAAATTACAATAATTACATACTTGCTGTAACCAATTCTTCGTAATTTATACATGAGAATACTGACACCCAAAGCTATTAATCCAGATGCCAGTTGATAGTTAGTATACAAACTATCCCTTAATCCAATAGTCTCCGGATCTCCTACGGCAGGTGGGTTTGCAGGATACTTGATGAATGGAACAACATATAATGATAAACACATTATGGCTGCTAAAATAAGTGCTTTTTTCCTATCGTCCGAGGACGGCAAATACTTTCTTGATATTACATAAACAATCCCTAAAATCGCACCATATGTTAACCCCAAAAATGCTCCTGCCGCAAAAGTTCCTTCCTTTTGCCACACCCTGTATGAACTCAATTCATCAAAATCAACTACCTCGCCAGATGCAATACTGTTATCCACCTCAATTCCTATAGCTTGATCTATAAATGGCTCTGCAACAAAGTAATTAACGCCTGCTAAAATTACTCCAGCTATAATACCAGACAAAAGAGATATAAAAATAAATGTTAAAGATTTCATGATCTATAATCTACTTCACTAATGTATATGAAATAACAAAAATTAATGGCACGGGAATCCTGCTGCATGTCTTATATCATGAGTAAATTCATGAAGCCACATTGTGTCATAAGCTTCACTTCCCTGCACCAAACTAAATAATTGGCCTTGATCATATCCGACTATATATATACTAAAAATTGCAATAATGGCTAAAACTGCGATTGAAACCTTTGGAATTCCATCTTTTTCTACAACTCTTTGATCATGATGTAGACTCATGATGCATTTACCATTTTCGAGATATATAAAGTATTGTATGGTTTATCCAACAATTCATGATTGAGACTAAAGGAGAAGTCAAAGAGAATAAAGTGACGCTTGAATCCACAAAAATCTGAATTTTTTACTAGTTTAATACCACATTATGTAATAGATAAAATTTTTGAAACATAGATTATGATCTTTGGTAATAGATAGTAATTTGGAGTTGAGTATTCAGAATCTGGTATCGACATTAATTATCGCGTCAATCATGAGAACCAAATAAAAGAAGAGATAAAATTAAATTTGCAAGATACTAATTTATAATGTGCATCTTGTGGTCAATACCCTAAAAGCCATATCTAGTAGATACGCACCTAGTAGAATTCTTTCTTTCAACTCTGCCCATGTATTCAAGACACTACAACTATTAAAAAGGGATGGGCACGTTAGTAGACTTTTATTGATTAATGAGCTGGGTTTAGGAGAAGGCTCCATAAAGACTTTGATAAAGCATCTTAAAATGGAAAAATTAATTCTTACAACTCAAAAGGGAACGACGATGACTGAAAGGGGGGAAAAGATTTTTGAAGAGATGTCACAATATATTTGCTCTGAAACACAAGTACCCAAAAGCTCGATATCGATTGCTGAATATAATCATGCCATTCTTTTAAGAAATTTGAAATTTGCTATTAAGCGAGGCGTTGAGCAAAGGGATGCAGCAATTAAAGTAGGAGCAAAAGGAGCTACGACACTCCTGTATAACAATGGGAAATTTCTTATCCCGGGTTCTAAATTTAACGCTCTAAAAGAAGAAAAAGCTATAGAGAAGTTGTTGAAAGACAATCTAAAGCCCATAGAAAACGATATCATCGTGATTGGAAGCGATGACAATAGCTACATAACTGCTGAGCTTGCATCTAAATCTGCTGCACTTCAAACGCTCGAAAATCATGAAGATCATAAGGGATTAGAATTTATCATTAGATAATTTATAACATAATAATAAATAATGAAAAACAAGGATCAGTAAATGTATTATTCACATAACGCAAATTAAATGTCAATGATGATCAATAAATAATGAAACATAGTAAAAGGCCCTTTCCTTCGTAACGTGCATCAAATGTAAATAGAACACATCCCGATCAATATTACCAATTCTTATTAATGTGGCTTTTTTACAACATATATGAATAATCCTGTGAGTACCATTTTCGAGGAATTAGTAAAAGATGTAATTTTACTTGATGACATTATGTTATCGATAAGAAGTGATGGTGCAATAGCAGAGGTCAGACTGGAAAAAAATACTCCATTTCGAATTAAGGAACCATGGGCTACTATAGGAGATGAAAAGGGGGCATGGCATGTTCACGTCAATATCCAAGAAACAAAAGAGGCCAAGTTCATCATTGAATCAAGCGAAGATGGTCGAAAAAGATACAGTATTAGATTCTTTAACTCTGAAAATAGATTAGTCATGCGTGTGAATTTTACGAAAATGTATAATGCAGAAAATGAGGTAATTAAGGAAAGTTTAACAAGATATGAAAATTTATTCGCAAAATACGGGAAAAAAGAAACAATAGTGTTACAACCCTGATGCTACCAGATATGATTTTTCCCCAAGATACCAAATAGTTGTAATGAAAGTAGTCCCCCGCTCATCCAGATGATTTAGAATTCTAAAAAATTTAGAAATATAATGTTTAAAGTTATTGTTAATGAAATTTCTAATTAGAGTTTCAATTCCAACTACACAAGGTAATGAAATGGTAAAGGATCCAAATTTTTAAAAAATATGGAGGACTATATCAAAAGTACAAATGCTGAATCAGCATATTTTACTGTTTACGAAGGGGACAGAACAGCAATTTTCACAATTGAAGTTATCTCAGCAGATCAAATGCCAAAAGTTTGCGAACCCTTGTTTATGTTGGGTGGAAAAGTGCACTGGAATATGGTAATGACTCTTGATGATTTAAAGAAGGGATTGTAACAAAGGCAAGAAGAACAGCTCTTGTTTTTGTATCCCCGTTTTCCTTGTTGAGACGCCAGCATTTTAATATAGAATTATGGAATCTTCTTGAAATAACAATCGTGATTTAACAAATTCATTCAAATATTGGAACGAGAATAATATTTCACTCCAATGATCCCTTCTCCTATGCAAGGATGTGATTTCTTAATAAAATTTGCTCAATATTTGACAATAAGGGTCTGCAGATGAAATGTAATAAGCACTCTTAATATTGGACTTTTAGGTTTTGCAAATATTTATATCATAATATTGTCATATATTGGTTATGAATGTAAATAATTCCAATAATTTATCACATTCTTCAAATGACGATGATAAGTCATTTCAACAGTTTGATTTAGATGGTATAGATTTTAACATAGTATTATCAGGAAATAAAACAGGTGGAAAATATTCATTGCTTGAATTGCACTTCTCGACAGAAAAAGAAAACGAAGTCCCCTTGCATCTGCATAGTAGAGAAACCCTAGTAATTTATATCCTTGAAGGAAACTTTTCCTTTAAATATGGTAACGAGAAAATAGATGGAAATCAAGGAACTCTTTTAAAATTTGAAAAAGATATCCCACATTCATATAGAAAAACTGGAAAAACTCCAGGACGATTGTTAATATTATTTTTTCCTGCAGGCTTTGAAAACTTTTTCCTAGATTTAGGACTTAACCAAAGCAAAATGAAACAGTCTCGCGAAGAGGATCAGGTTCTATTACATGTATTGGAAAAAAAATATGGTGGAAAATTTGTGTTTGGATAGGATATTTTTTATATAGTAGCAGGGAAAAGATTACTAAAATCAAATTGTCTATAGGAATATTAAAAAGTAATAAATTAAGCCTTGAAAATGAATTTATTGTTTTATCAATTTTATCGTTCTAAAGACAACTATAAAATCGTATGTAATGCCTCAAAAAATCGCATAAGATGAACTTTTTGATTCTTTCTCAAGTCAAAAGTTGTGATTATCAAAGAATCCAAAATTAATATGAATAACAAAGATTCCTCCTAGAAATTCATATGTGGGAAAAAGGGAGAAAATTCCAAAAAGTTATGACAAAATTAATAAATTTAACAACATAAGACAACAAGATATATTTTGATCTTCCATTTTTCCATATAGTTGTGAAAAGATTTTTCTATTTCTTTAACGCCGATTCAATAGAAATGGAGGCAAATAAATGAAGGCGGCAGTTTTTCGCGAACATGATAAAGACCCCGAGAAGGTTGTAAAAATAGAGGACATTGAAGTCCCAAAATTAAAACCTGATGAAGTCTTGATAAAAGTTGAAGCAACTTCATACAATTATAATGACTTGTGGGCTATCTGGGGGAGGCCAATTAAAGTTCCAATGCCCCATGTTTCGGGGACGGATATTTCGGGGACTGTGGTGGAATTAGGTGAACAAGTTACATCTCTTGAGAAGGGAGACAGGGTCGTATCCCACGGAAACCTAAGTTGCAGAATTTGTAGTATGTGTACATCAGGTAGAGAATATGATTGTGAAAAAAGATTAGTTTGGGGTTTTCAAACTGGTCCTCTATGGGGAGGATACTGTCAATATGCTCATCTACCAGAAGTCAATGTAGCAAAAATAAGCGACAACATATCATTTGAGGACGCAGCAGCGGTCTCGATGGTAGGAATGACCTCCTGGCACATGCTAGTTGATAGAGCCAGAATGAAACCAGGGCAGACAGTTTTGATAATGGGTGGAACAAGTGGCGTAGGAATGGTAGGTATTCAAATTGCAAAACTATACGATTGCACTGTCATTGCAAGTGCAGGCAACCAACAGAAAATGGATAAATGTTTAGAACTCGGCGCAGATTTTGTCGTAAACCACAGACAAGAAGATTGGTATAAGAAAGTAAGAGACATGACTCAAAAAAAGGGAGTTGATATTGTGTTTGAACACATAGGTAAAACCGTATTTCCACAAGAGGTATCCCTTTTAAAAATGGGAGGAACATTGGTATCTACAGGGGCTACTACAGGTTATGATTCCACGATAGATCTGAGGTATCTTTTCTTTAGAGGAATAAACATAGTGGGTGCAACACAAGGTACCAAAGCGGAGCTTGAGGAGGTTTTGTTTTGGACTTCAAAGAAGAAAATTAAACCATTGATAAACGCAGTGCTACCATTTAGTGAAATGGTAAAAGGACACCTGATGATGGCTAGAGGAGATCAAATAGGTAAAACTATCACGACACCGCAAAAACTCTAAATTTAAATAAAAATATTAATCTATGAGAAAAAAGTAAAGAAATCAAAAAATATGGTAAACCAGTGGGTTAATGGAACAAGCGTAGAACCACTCATTCTACACCTTGTATTATTTGCTATAGATCCTATGTTACCTCATCTCCATAATACTGACCGTGAATTCCAAATGGAATGTGATGTGGTACTGATGCTCTTGCAATTTCCTTAAATGATTTTGAATCTAGAACTAGTAAAAAGGATTTACCACTATTTGGATCAAGAACGACAGACAAAACCACCCCATCATCTTCCACTTTGGCACCATGTCGAGGCACAAAAACTGGTTCTCCGGGTTGACAATTCTGTTCAGTCCAACTAACAGAGTCTCCAGTTTGTACATCTATCTTGACTAATCGATATGTAAAACTGGTAACTGATGACATCCCTACAGCGTATAAAAAGTTATAATTCCTCGTATTAAGCTGATAATTTATCCTTGGTAACTCCAGACCCTCATGCATTATTTTGTATCCCACAGACCCGTCGTCTAGACCAATCGTAAAACGACGATATTGACTAACCGGAATATCCATGGGGTCGTTTCCTCTCAATACATCAAGATAGAGAGAATTTATAATGTTATTGTCTTTGTACGTTATCATATCAATGACTACCTTATTATCTACTTCAAATGCGTTTATGTGATGAAACGCAAAGAAAGGTTCAGAGGAGTAGATCCCAACTACCTTCCCATCCAGTCTATTTATTAATGTAAATTTTGTTCCCTGTTCTGGTCTCCATTTAAAATTCTCAATAAATGGTCTGCCTGATAAAAGCAAATCAAGGGAATTAACTACAAGCGGAAATTCTACCAAGACTATATAATGTTCAGTTAAACCAAAACTATGCATGTATGAAGGTGTCTTGGCTTCAATAGATGCTATCAAATTACGAGTCTTTCCAGCTGTAATGCTATATACATTATACTTGCTATTACGAGAAAAATGAGTAAGATAATTGAATGATTCGTTAGTATTATGATCGTAGTGGGGATGAGCAGTAGTAAGGTTCCCTAATAGTTTGTCATCATATCTCAATACCCCAATCGTATCAAGTGTTTCAGGGTCGTATTCGATTGGAATTGGAGTTTCTGTCATAGCTATAAATTTATTATCAATTTTTGTTATGTTGACGTTAGTGTTATCTGTAGTATCATATGAGAACATCGAAGAGACCTTGCTAAATATTGAACGGCAAGGATCGGTTGCAAATTCACGAAATGATATTTTTCCCTTTTCTTTTGTCTTGATAAAAGCATTGCTTTTTATGAATTGGTTAGTATGCTACTTTTCCAGCATTGAAGGAAAATTTGTGGAGCATAGCCAATCCATCAAACCAATGTTTTAGAGATTGTTTATCCAAGTCAAATTTGGCTGGCCCATTTCTAATAAGAGATCCTGACAGCCATTCAGGGATTTTTCCCTGCACGTGTAGATCATCAAGCATAACTTCTTCCTCTAAATTGGTAAATCCCAATTGTGACATGTTCTTTAAAGTAGTCATTTCTAACAACGATCCTCATTTATTACCAATATATGTGACCTCATTCCCAAGTGATTTAGATACCGTATGAAATTCTTTACATGATTTGTCGAAGACAAATATTTGTTGTAATTTTTTTTTACTTTTTTTTCCATACCTAACTATTGGAATTTGAACTAGATTAGATGTTTTCAACGGCATCGTTTAATATCAATGAATGTATTGATAGATTCGAAATGCAGCAATTAGCTGATCTTTTATTCATTCTTGCAAGTTTGGACAGATTAACCCTGCTTTCTGAAATAGATATGAACAAACAAAGACTTTCGCAAATTAATTCCAAAATTTCTGCTACCCCCCAAGAGGCTTCCAAACATCTCATGAGATTACGCAATGCAGAAATAATAGAAAAGGACTCAGAGGGATTTTTTAATCTTACATCATTTGGTAAAATAATATTAAGGTTACTACCCGGACTAGAATTTGCAAGTAACAATCGGGAATATTTCTTGTACCATGATTTGTCACTTCTTCCATTGGAGTTCAATGAACGACTTGGGGAGTTATGTGATTCAGAATTTACAGACAGAGTAGGACCTCTTTTATCATATATACAACAAACAGTAACCGAAGCGGAAGAATACATCTGGTTAATGGCAGACCACCCTATTGGAGGTGACGAATACGTAGGAGGAAAGAAACTAGAGATTAGTAACGTAAAATGGAGAGTAATTATCCCAAGGGGAACCGATTTTGATGAAACAACTCTCCGATCCCCACCACTATTGACAAAGCACAAGGGAAGAATTGAATATGCATTGATCGCAGATTCAAATGATATTAAAGCAGGCATCGTGTTAAACGAAAAAAGAGCCGGAGTGTCTTTTCCAGATATGACAGGAAAATTAGATTTTAATAGTGGGTTTAGGAGTAACGACCCGTTATTTCATAAATGGTGTTTTGATCTTTTTAATTTTTATTGGAACAAGGCAACAAGAAAAGTGGTGGTATAGTCTAGATGTATGGGCTAATTCAATCGGATTCCTGTTCTTTTTGTACTTGTTTAGTTGGTCCATTTACATAAAAAGAAATAACCAACATACAGTATATTGGTAGTAGTAGCCGCTAGGATACCTGATATTGGTTGCTAGAGACAAGAATTGAAAAGATATTAACATTCAATGGATTATTGAGATTTTTTACAGAGACCAAATTGAGTGATCATATCATTTTTATTTGAAGTTAACTATCAAGTGCAGATAATAATGGTTATGCTCAATAATGTTAAACTAGATCACGTAACATCATTTGGAGACGCTGTATTTGCTTTTTCAATTACTTTCATAGCAATTTCCATACAAATACCGCCTTTGCCAGACAATCTTTCTGAACTGGAAGTTGTAAGCAGGATGCTTCAGCTTATCCCTCAGTTTGAAATGTATTTCACAAGCTTTGTTGTTATAGGAATTTTTTGGATAAAATATCATTTGATTTTCAACAAGATAAAAGATTCTCAAAGTATAATGTTGTGGCTCAACCTTATCCTATTGTTCTTTGTTACTTTGATATCATTTGGAACTTCACTTAGATTTGAAAATCAATACACATCAACTTTTGTCCTTTATGCACTCATCTTGACTGCTACCAGCAGTTTACTTTCGCTAATATGGATTCACGCAACCAGATATAATTTATTGAAAGACGATAATATGACAAACCGTCAGAAAAAATTATACATAATTCAAGGAATTATCCCTACGCTAATATTTGCTAGTTCTATTGGAATTGCGTTTATAAATTTGCAACTTGCACAATATATGTGGATTCTAATTATCCCATCACAGATATTTTTTAAGAGAAAGACTCACTTAAATTAACTCGAGCCGGATTTGAATTCATTTTTTTCTTCTGTGTTAGAAACCTCATTTAAAGATGATAAATTTGGACCAGTAAGATCTTCGGATATGGGTATTATTAGATAGTTGGATTGGGTAGGTTTAATGTTAGAAAAAGTCGTGATCATTTTTATAGAAGCCGAATTGTAATAATCGGTTAAAGCTTTGATAAGATATACAAGTTTCTTTTTTTCCTTTCCATATACTAGTAATAAATAGACTACGTGTGGACTTGGGTTTGTTAATATTACTCGAATTTGAAATGGATTTTGTTATGTAGGTATGTTCACTCCTAGAATATGAATATAAAAATAAATAAAATTTGGATTTACTAATAATCGACTACAGTAGTTTTATTTAGCAAATTAGCCATTAAAGCAGGGGATCCGATTATGGATCCTTTTATTATGTCAGAATTATTATATCCGGCTATTTTCAAGCATACTTCACAAATCACAACGTTTCCCCCATTATTAATAAAATCAGATACATTTTTTGTCAAAGGTTCTAATCCCAGATAATGGTGGGGATTCTTTACTCCTATTTGTACACCCTCTATACTGAGCATCAAAGTCACATTATAACCCATTTTTAACATGGTTTGAGAATCCAATATAGCAATAGTAGACCTCCAAGGTTCATCACTACTTAGATGGTAAACAAGCTTGGTTTTATTAGCTTCCTGTGCAAATACAGAAGGCACAGAGGGATTAGAGAAAGAACGTACATCGTTAAAAAAAATCACGCTAGCGGTTGTATAAAAAGAGATCACAAATCCAAAGATAAGAAGCATGGAAATAGATGAATTAAATTTGAATTTAATTGCGCCTAGACTGGTCTCAATCATATGAGATAAGGTCATTTAAGGTTACTATTAATCTTTATAGTTTTGATTTGATAAATGTGGATCCTAAAATAAATTCTACTTTTATTGATGATATCATATATTTTCTTTATTCTAGTTGCAATAAATTTCACAATTCATGGAAATGGGTCAAATAGTGATTGATAGCTGATTGTGTTTGATTAGGATCTCTAGTCCTGTTTCTGTTTCTGTCTCTGTTTCCATTGACGGATCCAGATAATTATGAAATACAAAATAAATAATAAAGCAAGCAGATTATGATATCAACTACCAGCCAATTCATTACCTGATTACCCTCCCCCTCCATGATACTCTTGATTTTTAAGAAAATCACAAGAAATAAGATGCTTAGCTTTGTGCTAATGCGTTACTTCCTGTGTTTTCTTGACTTTGGACGTTAATGTTGTTACCAGAACCGATTGTGTCTCCACCAGATACTACTTGGCTGTTTTGGCTAGAAGATTGAGATTGACTGATACCTTGTTCTGCAGAGTTTCCACCCTGTCCACCTTGTGCTAATGCATTGTTTCCACTGTTCTTTTGGTGTTGGAAGCTGACATTGTTGCATGAGATAAAGGTTGTTACACCTGATACACATTGTGCATTTTGGTTTGATGATTGTGATTGGTCTATGGACTGTTTTGCTTTATTTTTCTTGTTGTGTGTGGCTAAAGCATCATCTACATTGAGCATTGGACTGACAAATAGGGCTAATGCTACCACTATTGCAATGGATGCGACAAAGAGCTTGTTGTTTTTGTTCTTGTTTTTGTTGTGAATATTTGTTTTATTCATAGCTTTAATACTGTAGAAAAAATATATTGGATTTGCTAACTAGGTGCAATACTCTAATATTCTAGCAGTTTTAGAATTATCATTATTGGTTGGATTGGATTTACAAATAATAAGAGGTTGTGTTTTTCAACTCACTTGGTTTTAATACAGCAAAACAGTAAAAGATTACTACATTACATACCACAGCTAGTAGCGATAAATAGTAAAAAAAATAATAGCAGAATAAAAAGTATGATGTAGACATTCTTTTAGTAAGTATGTCAGAGGGGCCCGAGGTAAAGATTACTGCAGACAAGATATGGAATGCGCTATCGGGAAAAAGAATTGCTAATATTTTGCATAACAAAATTGACAGTAGTCTGGAAGATAAAATAATTGGATCCTCTACAGAATATGTGAAGACATTTGGAAAAAATATTGTCATTAAATTTTCATCTGGGGTTTATCTAAGGAATCACATGATGATGTGGGGAAAATGGCGAATTTATGAAAGAGATGAATATGAAAGTGGGACTGCAAAATCACCACCTCGTTCCTCCTATACAAAACTCAAGCACAAAAACACAGATAAAATCCAGGTAAAGAGAGAAGAGGTATCGGATGTAAGAAAAGACTCTCGGACTAGATTAACCATTATTACATTGGACAAGGTTTTGGTTCAGTTTAATGGCCCCGTATTGCAATTTTCATTGAATGATCCTGCAACTATGGAACCTATCGCATCATTAGGCCCTGATGCAATGAGCCCTAATTATGACAAAGATACAGTAATGGATATTATGAAATCAAAATCTAAAAATACAGGAATGATAATCTCAAATGCCTTATTAGATCAGAAAATTTTGAGCGGAATCGGAAACAAGTATAAGTCAGAAATTTTATTCTTAAATAATACCTATCCTTTTGAAAAAGTGACAACATTCTCTAATGATGAATTGAATAGACTTGTGATGGATGTACCCAGAATATTAAAATTTGGATATCAAAATAGCGGTAGAACAAGAAGGCCCAAGACCACGGATAAAGAAAAGATCTCATGGGATACCACACATTGGGTATTTAGAAGATCTGGAAAACCTTGTTGGATATGTGGTTCCAAAATTGTATCAGAAAGAAAATTAACAGCAAGGCCAACTTTTTGGTGTCCTAATTGTCAACCAATCAAAGTCCACTAACATTGACAAATAGGCCGAGTCTTTTAATCACATCAGTTACATCAGGTAACTTTAAACTGTTTCATGGTTTACTTTTGTTTTTTATATGAAATTGATTTTGATATATTGTATCAATTTTTTCTAATTCATCAATGTCTTTTAGTTCTTTGTCATATCTGATGTTTTTTATCCTAGGAAAACGTAAAGCATATCCACTGTTGTGTCGATCGCTTTGTTGAATAGTATCAAAGGAGATTTCTAGAACAATTTCGGGCTTTACAATAATCTTACTACCTTCATCTCTTATTATGATGGACCTTAATTTTCTGGTCATGTAATCAATTTCTTTATTGGATAGACCTGAATATGCCTTACCTATTATTTTCAGATCACCAAAAACATTCTCCCCGTTTTCCGATGCTAATTGATTGTCGACAATACTAGTGGCGTAATCTTTTACTGCCAAAGTATAATCTGAAAGTGTTCCTGCTCGTTTTCCATGACCATATTCAGCAATTACTACTACCGCATCAATAGTATCTAACTCCTCCTTCAATTTTATCCAATATTTTCCTCTCTTACCAGGATAATACTGTGATAAAGGATCCTTAATGACCAATCCCTCATGTCCTTCATTTCTACTTTTTTGAAATCTATTAGTTATTTCATCCACAGATGAAACCGCCTTGCTTTGAGCAATAGAAATTATAGAGTCTTTAAATTGAAAATTTGTTAACAATCTCTTTCTAGATTTAAGAGTATCTTTGATTACCTGTCTTTGATCATAGAGCATTATGTCATATACAACATAACAAATTGGTATTTCAGATAAAATGGTGTTTGTCATGCTTTTTCTTCTCAACCGCTTTTGTAGTTCTTGAAATGGTAGTGGTCTGTCATCCTTGAAAGCTATTAGTTCACCATCTAAAATGAAATTAATATCGTCCCGATCGATGTTATCGGCATCACTCTTATCAGGATGTACATCATGCTTTTTTGGTCTTGTTTTTGCTTTTTTTATTCTTACATCCAAGGCAGAGTGAGTTAATTCTGGAAATGCATATGAAATATCGGCAAGATTTCGAGAGTAGAGTTTACAAACATTTCCGAATTTGTGCATTTGTACTCTAATACCATCATATTTATATTCACAAAGGAGCGGCCTGTCAAAATATTTGACAATCTCTTCTGCAGTAAACATGACATCAGCCAACATGAAACTCATAGGGACATATGGTTTAATCGTTACTAAGTTTAACTCATCTCTTTTTGACAATAAAGCAACATTTGCAATGTCTCCTGACATCAACATCGCTTCTCGTATACTCTCGACATTTTTTTCAAATGCTTTTGCAATGGCTATTTCTATAAGACCGTCATAGGAACCTATACGCATTTCATTGGATATTATTTTTACAAGGTATTTAGCCTCCAAAGGTGAGCATCTTAAAAGCAATCCTTTTAAGATATTTTTTTTGTCGTTGTTAGACCTGGGACCTCTAAGATTGGCTATCTTTTTAAACTGATCATATATTTCCTTTAAAGTTGGTTTTTCTTCTAGAGTTTCTACGCTATTGAAAAGTGTTACTATCTTTTTATTAGAAATTGCATACTCGGCAATAGTACCCATATCACCATGTTCTAAATGAAGCCGCATAACATCTGTCTGATCTAATCGAGAGATTTCTAACAGAGACTGTAGTATTGTTCTAAACCCTACATTTAGATTATAAATTGATCCCTTTGGGAAAATCTTTCCAGACAAAAATAGAACCGCGATAGGTAGAGAATCGTCATCCAAACCTGAAATATATTGTACGATTAAATCGACTTTTTTATTCTTGCTTGTCGTACTCCTTATTGATTCACACGACTCAACCAAGGCAGAAAAGTAAGATACCTTGTAATGAATATCATTTGTCAAGTTAATCGTCCCCAATCAACCTATGATTAGAGAGAATTTTACCTCAATATTAGGTACTGTGAGAACATTTCTAGACAGTCCGTGATTTATTATGTCAATACTGATCGAGTTCAAGGGTAGGAGAATGACAGTTGATAGTATGATCAAAAAATTTAGTCTACTCGCACGTATTGATAATTTTGTTCCTTTATAATCTTATAAATTATCATGATCTAGGTTTCAGCCTGATCTTTTTAAAATACCTTTCATTAATATCACACAACATAACATGAATAACAATAATCAAGATAATGAAGGTGTACCAAAGTCGGGAGAAAGGGTAGCAGTAATAACAGGTTCTAGTAGGGGAATAGGCAGAGCAATTGCTTTAAATTTTGCAAAATCAAAGGAATATTCATCCATAGTAATTAATTCAAGAAGGATAGATGAAGCCGAGCTAGTAGTACAAGAAATAAAAAAACACTAGTTGTGATTCGATTGCTATCCCCGGAGATGTTTCACAAGAGAAAGACTGCATAAGATTGATTGATGAAACAGTAGATAAATTTCAAAGATTGGATGTATTAGTCAATAATGCTGGGATTCAAAAGGACATTCCACTAACCGAAACAACTCTTCAGGATTGGTATAATATTATATCAGTAGATCTTACTGGTCCATTCATCTGCAGCAGAGAAGCTGTAAAACAAATGAAGGTCCAAAATAATCCTTGCGGCGGATGCATAATTAACATATCCTCTGTTCACCAGATTATTCCAAGACCCCACTATGTAGCATACGCAACCTCAAAAGGTGGAATCGAGATGATGACAAAAACCATGGCACTAGAGTTGGCTACCGACAACATCCGGGTAAATATCGTTGCTCCGGGCGCAATAGACACGGATATGAATATTAATTTGCGTACTAATGTTGAGGAACGTGAAAACACTTTAAGAAAAATACCCATGGGTAGAATAGGAAAGGACGAAGAAGTAGCAAACGTAGTGGAATTTCTTGCATCCCATAAGGCTAGTTACATAACAGGAAGCACTGTTATAGTTGATGGAGGAATGACCCTATATCCCTCATTTATTCTTGATTACGATCATAATTCCATCCATATTTTTCCAAAAGGTTCAATGTGAAAGAATGTAATAAGGAAGACAATATTAGAATGCGTATTAATGAAAAGTCAGATTATAAATGACAGATCTAAAAAGGCTGCTACAAAAATGTGAAGAAGTATTAGACAAGAATTGTAACGGATCATTTACCATACCTTCTGCAACACTATATCCTCATCAATGGAGCTGGGATGCTGCCTTTATAGCACTAGGCAATTCCTATACCCATACTGAAAGAACAATCAAGGAAATGCAATTTTTGTTTGATGCCCAATGGAAAAACTGCATGGTACCTCATATTGTATTCAACGAGAAAAAAAACATATTTTCCTGCAGCAGATTTTTACGAAATTACTCGTTCACCAAATGCCCCAGAACATATAGGCACATCCGGAATGACACAACCACCCGTGCACGCTCTTTCATGCTACTATATACATCAGAACTCCGAACATAAATTAGAAACAACAACCTTTCTCAAAAATATTCTTCCAAAATTAATGAATTTTCACAGGTATCTTTTAACTGATAGAGATCCGGAGGAGTCAGGTCTTGTCACTATTTTACACCCCTGGGAATCTGGAGAAGATGATTCTCCAATCTGGGACCAGACTTTATCTCGAATTTCTTTTACGAAATCGGATCTTCCAGATTTCAAAAGACTAGATATTATTGCAGTAGGAGCTTCCGAAACGATTCCCAGTGATGACGAATATAACAAATTCATCTATATGATAGAAATCATGAAAAAATGCCATTTAAAATAAAGGATTTATTATTTAGTAGCATTCTGTATATGGCCAACAAGTATTTATTAAAAATTATAGGCATACTGGAGGAAGCTGAAGGACTGGGATCAGCAGGAGAGGTTCAAAATTTAAAATCAAATTCTAAAGATGAAATTAGTAAATATAACAAATACAAGGTGGAAATACTACATTGGATAGCAAGAACTGAACGAAATTTCTATCGATACTTTTTGCCACCTTATTATTCTAAAGTAGGGAAAAGTGAACTTGTCTATTTCTAGATTATGACTTAATAGCAAAATACTGGATTAAGACCGAACAGTCTCATCACTCATTCCATTATCAACTGGATTATTATTACCGGAAGAGGCCGAAACGATGGTCAAGTTTTTAAAACATGCTTATCATTATGGTCCTGGAAAATATTCTCACGAACCCGTGTTGCCTAGCACTGTCCTTCGGGAAGAATATTTTAGTTCCCTTACTTATTGGCGGGGACCTGTTTGGATAAACATGAATTGGTTCTTCTGGTTAGGATTATTAGACTATGGGTACGAGAAAGAAGCTGAGGCGATAAGACAAGGAGTATTTGAACTAGTGCAAAGACATGGAGTTAGAGAGTACTATAATCCTTATCAAGGTAAAGGATTAGGAGGTAAAGATTTTTTATGGACAGCCGCACTAGTAATTGACATGCTCCATCACCCAAACAAAAAGAAAAATTGATGCTCTGCTTGAAAATGCTTCAGAATATTAGAAGAAATATTACCATTAATAATTATCGGAACAAAAAAGATAGGATATAAATTATTGAATTATTCAATAATTTTGTCTCATCACCCAACTAGCTTTGTAAATATTTACCTAAAAAGTCTAGAGTTTTTTTCCATGCATCTGCTGTCTCAGTAGGAGCGTAATTATCGTTAGATGGATTTGCAAAAGCATGACCAACATTAGGATAAACATAGATCTCGTTTGGCACTCCAGTATCATTTAAAGCCTTTTGGAATTGTTTTACAGAGTCAACCGAAATTGATTGATCCTTACCTCCGAATATTCCTAGAACTGGTGCTGTAATATTCGAAATCGCTTGAGAATCGTTGGTTAGTCTACCGTAATAGATAATTGTGGCGGCAATAGGGTCATCCTTGCTGTTGATGGCTAATTGCAATGACTGTTGACCTCCAAAGCACCAACCCAATGATGCTATTTTTGATGGGTCGACATTATCAAGGGATCTCAAATAACTTACAGCTCCTTTCATGTTTTCTATCGCAATGTTCGGGTTTTCTCTTATCTTCCCAGTTAGTTCTCCTGAGCGTTCTGAATTGTTGGTGACGACTTCGCCGTTAAATAGATCCACGGCTAGTACCACATATCCATTTTTGGCAAGTAGGTTAGCTGATTCTTTGATATAATCATTCAATCCCTTGTTTTCATGAATAAGAATGACGGCAGGAAGTTTTGCTTTTTCGCTGCTTTGGTTTTGGTTTGGGTAAACCAAATAGCCCGTTGTATTTCCTCCAAAATACGTTACCGTCTTGTTTTCTATTGATTGAAGATTTGCACCGGTAGATGAACTATTGTCTCCAAAACTCACCAGAGTCATAGCAGATAAACCCGTAGTTTGTTGAGCATGGATTGTCGGTGTAGATGCTATCAAGTAGGCAGGAAATATAAAAATTGCTAGTAATGTAATTATGGTAGATTTTTTCATCAAGAATAAAAACATATTATTGCTTTTAACTATTTTGTAAATCCATTAATGTTTTGATTATACTGGTAAGATTTATTTTTTATTTAACCAGAACGATTCCAATTCGTAAATATTATGATCAAAGAAGTGTCTTTGAAAACAATAAAACTTAATTGAATATTGAAGTGGGGTAGAGGTTTTCTTGGTGTTATCACTATTAAAAAAGGATTTCAAAATACTATTAGCAGAGCAACAGATTTACTTTTCAGAATTACTTGTTATTTTGAAATTGGATTCTTATGATCTTCAAGAGATAACCTATACAGGACTGTTCAAGCGAAGACATTCCATCTAAACAAAAGCCATTTTCTAAACTAACTTCTCCTATTAGTTCAATAGTTCGGAGCCATTGACCTCGTAACCAAAAGATCGGCGAAGGATAAAAAAGGTGAGGAACCTAAACAGACCGATAGTCCAAGGAAGCCGAAGTCAATAATATTAGAGAATAAAAAGTGTTCATAAGGATAAGCCTTGCAAGCCTGAAGGAAATACGATAATAATTTGATAGTAATGATAAATTTTTGATAACAGTCTTTTATACTTTTTATTTGAATAGGTGCACGTTTAATGGAAATATTATCAAAGACTGAAAAGAAAGCACTTGTCATAGTATTATACAAAGAAGGTTAAACGTACAAAGAAATAGCAGAGATCGTAAGAATTTCTCCAAGAGATATTGGAAGAATAATTAATGAATATTCTGGAGAAAGGACAACCATTTACACCAAATCTAGTACTTCGAAAGCTTACGATCTATTTTTGAAAGGCAAATCTCAGATTCAAGTTGCTATAAGACTTGATCTAAAATATGAAGAAGTAATGAAAGCTTATGATGAATATTTGAGTCTTCAAAGAATTAGATCTTTTGAAACTATGTACAAGACCTACAAGAATTATAGGTCTGATATACTTTTAATAATAGATAAAATAAGATATCACAAGATTTCAGCACAAGAGTTTAATCAATAATGCAAACAGATAGATGAAAATTGGCCATAGTACGCATAGAATATTTGTTTAACATGGTGATTATGGTGAAGCTTAGAAGTTAAATTTCAAACTAATAGGTTTGCCATTATTGGTTTGTTGTAAATAAATAAATTATTAACTAATATTTCGTTGGTTGCAAAAGGCAATGGAATATGTTTCGGAATTTGTACCTATAGAGAAATTCCCAGTCTTTTAGAGATCATTTTTAGATCTTAGTATAAATTATGATTCAGGTTGCACATAGTTTAACTTATCCTTAGATAAAGATAGATTTTCCTTAGCCATATAAGGTGCACTATTGTATTTTCCGGCTAACTTGATAAGGATTATTAAATATATTAAAAACTTAAATCACTTTTCTAGTTTTAGAAATTATGAAAATTGTTGCAGTGTTATATCCTGGAGGAGAAATAGCAAAAAGGACACCGGCGATTCTTGGTTCGGCAGAGAATGCTCTTGGCTTGACAAATTTTCTGAAAGATAAAGGACATGAATTTATTGTATTAACAGATAAAGAGGAGGAACTTGATAAACACATTTCTACTACTGATATTCTGATCACTACCCCCTTTTGGCCGGCCTATGTTACCAAAGAAAGAATTTCCAAAGCTTCTAACCTCAAGCTCATCTTAACTGCAGGCGTAGGATCAGATCACATAGATTTGGCTGCAGCAGCAAGTAGTAAAATAACTGTTGCAGAAATTACAGGTAGTAATGTGGTAAGTGTAGCTGAACAGGTTGTGATGCATATCTTGGCTTTAGTGCGAAACTACATACCAGCTTATAAACAGGTTATAGAAGGTAGATGGGATATAGCAGAGATAGCATCAAACGCGCATGATCTAGAAGACAAGGTTGTTGGAATTATCGGAATGGGAAGAATTGGACAAAGGGTTTGTGAAAGGTTGAAAGCATTTGATGTTAAAATGCTTTATCATGATCAAATTCCTCTACGGACTGCAGAAGAATTTGTGTTGGGTGTCAGATACACCCCTAGAGATCAGATCGTAGAACAGGCTGATGTGATTACAATAAATACGCCTTTAACGCCAGAGACCGATGGTATGTTTAATCGAGATCTACTTTTTAAAATGAAAAAAGGTGCATATCTTGTTAATACAGCTCGAGGAAAGATCGTAGATACTCATGCTCTTGTAGAATCTTTGGAGGAAGGTCATTTAGCAGGATATGCTGGCGATGTTTGGTATCCACAACCGGCCACAGGAGATCATCCTTGGAGACATATGCCTAATCATGCGATGGTCCCTCATTATTCTGGAACAACCCTCGAAGCACAAAACAGATATGCGAATGGAATAAAGGATTGTCTTATGCGGTTTCTAGAAAACCGTCCTCTTGAACAACAATACCTTATTGTCGATAAAGGTGGCGTGGTAAGCCCGAGTTACAGCTACGCTTTCAAGAAATAAATGGTGCTTTAGTCATTAGGCTCGATCTCGATCTATTTTTATTGAAGATTAAAAACGTCATATTGACATAATTTTATAGCTGCCAGATACATTTTATTTGTCTCTTAAGTCCTTTCATAAAGTTTCAAAAGGCCTTCCCCGTCCACAAGTCGAACCCAAATACCATCTAGTATATGAAAAGAATACTATCGCAAAAATTTCTTGCAGTTTTATATTCTAAGAATAAATTTCATTAAAATCTCGCAGTAACGAGTATCCAAACTATGATATGATTAATTTAACTTATACATTTCGACTATAATGAGTAACATAACAAAAACTAGTAAGATTGGTATTTTTGCAGTGATGTTTATCGCAGCAGACTTGATTGGTTCAGTTCTTACAATTGGTGACAACATTGCATTTGCAACCAAAAAACACAACGACGCAGAACAAGAAATTGAACAAGATCAGGATAGCGAACAAAATGCACAATGTGTATCAGGAGAAATTACCTTTGCTTCATGCAATAACGTAGGAATACAATTACAAGAACAATTAGGCGACTTGGCTTTAGGTCAACAATAAACTATTTTTTTTAATCAAGTTTCTATATTGTTACTAATGCAGGTTTATCTTTTATTTCTGCGCCATTCTAGAGATAGTTTAAACTCCAGTAACTGGAGAATACCTAGTATGATAAGGTTCTCTAATCTTGTCAAAAGATCGAATGCAGACTTTTCTTTTTCAACAAATAGTTTTATTACTAAGAATAAGAATACTATAGTCCTCCAGACCAATGAAGGACATTTTAATAAAACAGACTGTAAAATATACACAGATCAATAGTCAGTCACCTATGCCCTTGATAAATTAGAGGACTAGCTAATCCTGAAAGATATTTTATTTTTAGGTGCTGGTCTTGGACTGTTTTTAGCCGTCAGAATATTAAAAGGGGTAAGATCCCCACAATTCTCAGGGTGTTTAATATGTTCTCCTTATTAATACCTATTTATGTTATAATAGCATAGAACTTAATTCCCTTAAAGCTTAAATTCTAAATCTACATTCCTTTATTTGAGGAATTCTAGCCAGTGTCTCTCTCACCTGTGAGAAGTTATACTAAGCCCCTTCTCATGGGTAAATGCTAGTCTTTTAAAGAGCAGACAATCGAAACTCAAAGCTTAAAATGTCTTATACATGATATACGTAATAGCGACTAATTATCTAAAGAAATAATCATCCTTATTATATATCTCGGCCTTCATGTTACTATTAGATGTATTTATGTTATATACACAAATATAAAGATAAATGAATATTTTATTCCCATTATCAGAAAGATGTGATATGTTTAATTACTTAGTTGATTAGAAGTTAACAACCTAGAAAATAGTAATAGGCTACATTCATGTCATAGATAGTGTTGTAATAAGAGTTATGACAACGAAGGGTAAGTCGCAAACTACTTTCATTGATTCCTTATCAAAACCTATCAAAAACATGAGGCCTGAGATCAATCTGGATGATGACGTGATCACAAGTTTACTGATGCCTTCTTACTATTTTCTAGGAATATATTATTGCTTGCCTTTTATCATTCTCTAATTTCAAGTTCTAACATATAGATTCCAAATATTATTACAACCTTAAATCTTTTTTAATGGGCATGACATAATAATGAATTATAAGAAATGTCCTTACCCCATTCGGTCATGGTGGTGGACGATGAACCGGAGATCGCAAATCTGTATGAAGAATTTCTACGAAAGTCTGGTTTTATTTCGACTTGTTTCATCGACCCGCTACTTGCACTTGAGCACTACAACCAAAACCCTAATCGATACTCTCTTATTATCACGGATTTATGCATGCCTAGCCTTGACGGAATAAGATTCGCTAAAAGGATAAGAGAATTTGATACCAAAATAAAGATACTATTAAATACAGCATTTTATTTCAATGAAATGCCAGATACCGAAGAATATAGGGAAGCCAAACTAACTGGACTAATTCAAAAGCCTACAAGGCTCTCAGAATTAAGACAAAGAATAATAGAGTTGTTGTCGAAATGACCACAATTAATATTTTTTTGTGTCATTAGTTTGATTCAAAAGGATTAATCTATTTAAAAGGTATTTCAAGTTCATCTTCTTTATTCACGGCCATTGCTCTAGTATTTATTAGTAATTTTTTAGTTGAGTAAATAATAAAAGGTCCTACACAAGAGATGGTGTAAGACCGTAATGGAAGTGTTTCGACTATGGTAATTAAATATATTTCAAACATATTAAAAAACATTTTGATATTCAATTATTGATTGACCAATTATATAAAACTAATATTTTCTTATAGCTTTTAGTTTTTAAACACCATTTTATAACAATAACAGAATAGACTGTCAAAGCAACGAAATAATAGATGAAAAGAAAACCAAAATGTTTGAAGTAATCTGAAAAGCCAGTTTTGATAAATTGCCACATTAGTACAAAGCTATTCAACGAAAAAACAGATGCGACTGGTTTTAGAATCTGCAAGGAAATGCTTTAATTACCAAAATAAATGTTAATGAGGTGAATATGCATCTAAGATTTGAAAAAAAAGTAATGGTTTATGGTTTATCCATTGCAATATTAGCTGGTTTAACATTTACTATAGGTCAATTATTAGTGGAAAATGACAACTACGTATTGGCTCAACAAGAACAAAAAAATCAAACATCAATACAACATGATGCAAAAGGCCATGAGTCTCATCAAGTCATTATTTTTCAAAATTCGAGTGACGGTCTAAAATATTCAGGAACAGTGACATTTGATCTTTCAAAGCCTGCAGACGTCATATCATTCGAAGAAATCACAGATGGACAACCTGCAAATGCAACCAAAAAGATTTGGGAGGTCGGAGACAAAAAATTCGTACCGACCACACTTTTAAAAAATGTAACTGATGGATCTATTGACTTTAATGGAAGCGGCATACTAGCCCACAGTACTTCTAGCGACATATACACAGGCTCCTATATTCTTAATGACACAGCTTTTAGCAATAACAACAGCAGTAGCAGAGGTATTCAATAGATCTTTTTTGCTAAAAATACCAAGTATTAGTGCTGAGAGGAAGCAGCCCGTTAAGGGCATGGCTATAGCCGATAAGTTAGTTGTATTGATGATTCTCCATTAGGCAGACATCATATTCATCTAATTACGTTATGACATCTTCAATTTCTGTTTCTATCTCATTTTTTAGAATTTAATCTTCTTATCTGCACACAGATCTTTAACTCCTCCTCAGCGAGTCTTGTTAATCCGCGAGCCATTGTCATGAACATTGACATTGCATTTTTGGTAGCGATCACTTTTCACTTTATTTGATCAAACAAGTAGTCAGGTAGGTAAGTACCCTCTCTGAGTCTTGTAAATAGTGATGAACTTGTCGAGGTTCAGTAGCCTCATATAATCATCAAATAGAGTAACAACGTGATCAGTTTCCAGATTCAGAACAATGGTAATATCTACTCGATAGGACTCTCATGTTATATTCTATAAATTTACATTGTAGTGACTAGTTAACACGAGGTGGTAAGAATATCCTCCAGTGGAACATACTTACCTTATTCTAATTTTATGATCTCATTGCAAGGATATTAAATTTATCACCGGTAGAAAAGCCCATCATAGTACCATCTAATATAGGTATCAAACTTGGATTGGAGATTTCTTCGTTTTGTTTGGATGGAAAAGATAATTCGCCTAGTTTAGTACCCGTTTTGTTTAGTACCACAACATTTAGAATTTTTCCAGAGTCTCCATGACCAGATTCCCCACCTTCTTCAGATTCAGGGAGGGTGACAAAAGCCATCCAGATATTATTGTTCTTATCTACAACTAGATCCATGTTCGTATGGGAGGATGATACAAAGTCTGATGTGTGCACTGGAATTGGATCACTAAAGGTTTTGCCCAAATCATTAGAATTTACGGCGTAGTAACCAGGTCCATCAGTTCCATTCCCTGTAAAATATCCAACATGTAGTGTTCCTTCAGAGTCGAACTGCAGTCCAGGTCCAACCGATGGACAACCATTCATATATCACTCAAGTTTTTGGACTTTGACAGGTTCTGAATATTTTAGGCCTGAACCATTATCAAGAGTATGTGAAACTACTATATCTCTCGTAGTAGAATAAATAGGAACCTCTATTAGACCTTGTTGCAAGGCAGTCTTATCTACATACTCAGAATCAGATTGGTTCGAGATATATTTATCAGAATAGTCACTTAATAGAGCGTTCGTTCTTTTGCTATCACGCCATGAGAAGTATATCTCCCCGTCTGGTCCAGGTGTAGTTGCAGTATCACAGCATTGGCAGCCTTCTTTATCCAAGGTTAATTTTTTAAAAGTATTTCCATCGTCAGTAGATCGCAGTATGTTTATTTGGGTAATGTAATCTAGTTTGTCCATATCATATGCTACCGAGCTTTCATTTACCGCTACCAATTCGTTATTTACATAGGGTATCAATATTGTACCATTCTTTGAAATAGCCAAGTCAGCATACAGCTTCTCACTGATGGGTTCATTCTTTGCCGGGTAGCTAGTAGGCTCAAAGATTTTACCATCATCAATTGATTTAGCTAGTGGTATATCACCAATACCCCAGAATGTCTCGTGAGGAACTATCTTACCCCAAGATACAAAAATTTCATTGTTGGGCCCAAATCGAATCGGAGGAGAAATGTATGCAGGATCAGCATCTCCTTCCTTGGTTTTGTGCTGTTACTGATTCATAGTCAAAATCAACACTAAAGATAGCAAGGAACAATGTTGATATAAATATTGAAAATAAATGTACATAATCAGATGTCATAAAATGTGTCTGTTTTAATATTTTCATAAATGATTTACAATTGTTAATCAAAGATATTTTTTAAATAAGGTGTATAGTACAATCATAGAACTAATGCTTTTGAATTAAGAAGAAAAATTGAAAATAACGTAGTACAAGTATTCGCAATCCATCATGTTTCTCTAGATGGCCCAAGCTAAACTAAATAGAAAAGAAATTAAGGATTGGATTTGCTAAAAAAAATTCTACCCTAGCATAGGGAATGTTCCTCCCAAAGAGGCTGTAATAATAGTCAAGTATCCCGTGAGTAATAGAACACCCATAACCATCAACAATGCAACACTTATCCTGTGAATCCATGGCATATACTTGTTTAATTTCTTGTATGTTACTAAATATTTGTCAATGGCAAGTGCTGATAATATGAATGGAATTGCCAGTCCGCAAGAATAGACTACTAGTAGCAGTATACCATCATATAGAGAGGTGGTTACTGCAGCTACTGTCAGGATACTAGCAAGTATTGGTCCAATACAAGGAGTCCAACCAGCTCCAAATCCCATGCCTATTAACAGCGAACCTACATGTCCTGCGGGTCTCTGTGTGAATTTATATCCTCTATCTCTCTGAGCTCCTGGGATCTTTAATATACCAAGGAGATTAAGACCAAAGATTATTATCATGATTCCACCAATGATTTCAATCCAGCGACTATATTCGTGAAATACAGATCCAATTGCAGTAATAGAAGCTCCTAAAGCAACAAAGACTAGTGAAAATCCCAATATGAATAGGCATCCTCTGATAAAGGTTGTTGATTTTATAATAGATATTTTCTGTATAGATTCTTGGTTTTTGAATTCTTCTTCCGCTGCTGTTTCTATCCCTGAAACATCTGCTTTTATATCGACGTTGGAACCTCCTGTCGAAGAAGACTTTTCATCGTTTTCGGAAATCGATTTTCTTTTGTTATTCTTATTTAGTAATTCGTCAGAGCTCATCCCAGTTATGAAGGCAACAAAACTAGGGATTATTGGTAAAATGCATGGTGACAGAAAACTCAAGATACCAGCCGCAAATGCTATGGGTATCCCTATCGTAGTAATATCACTACCTGTTCTGATATCGGTATTGGAATCTTGATTAGCTGCGGTAGCAGTACTAGCAGATAAAGTAGAATTAGACAATGCATTAGAAGATGCGAAAGCTGGTGAGACCTTCATAATAGCATCCTCTACTAAGGATTTGGTACTAGCAGACATTGGATTAAACTGACCTTTCCAGGTATGATATATAGTTCCGTTCTTATCTATTAGATAGGAATCAGGGACACCTATAGCTTTAAAGGTCCTGGTAAAAGCATCATTAGGATCATGCCAAATAGGATATGTTATATTCATTCTGTCAGTAAATAGTTTTATTCGGTCATCCATTCCAAAACTATCAACACTTACTCCAATAACTTCTAGTCCTGTATCCTTGTACTCTTCATACAATTGTTCAAGTCCAGGCATTTCTTCCCTGCAGGGAATACACCATGTAGCCCAAGAGTTCAATATGATAAGATCACCAGTAGCATTTACAACAGTTAGTGGTTTTCCATTTTCAAGGGATAGCGCTTGGTAAGATTTTACCTTATTCGCGGGAATTGATTGTTCTAAATTTTCTGATGCAGTTGTCTGTCCAAAAATATAATAATTTTCTATTTCTTTGTCTAAATTCAAAGTAATAGTAAAAAAAATCAAGAATGAAAAAATCATCATTGATGGAATGACAGTTGTACAGTTTGAAGTTATTCGTTTAAACATGTTCGATTACCTCACATGCCATTTTGAGTTTTTATATTTGTACTATAAATTTGATTAGTTTGAGGATCTACAAATAAATCGGCTCCTTGTGAACCGCTATCTGTAACAGGGATAGAAACTGATTGTTGAATCTTATTTGTTAATTGAGATTGTGAATTAGAAAATTGACCTAGTCCAATACACAAAATCATAACAGATAGTGACTGCAAAACGGCGATTGAAGGTCTCACAAAATTATACTCTTTAAAAAATATATAATATTTCTTGTACATTAGTCGAAGAAAGGAAGAGTATATCTTTCTACGAAATTAGAAAATCATCATTGGAGAACTTTCCATGATAATAGATAGAATACATGATCACAATCCCGGTAGAAAAACAAACGTTTTTGGTATATTATTTGGTGATTTCCCATAAATTAGAGTTATTTCATGATGAGGATGTAGTACAATATCCCTGATTTGAGTACCATTTTTTATCATATTGCCATTAACGTATGCAGTTAAATTCTTATTGTCAGCAACTGTTTGATTGATATCGCTATTAATTGCAAATTTCTGGTTCCACAAATCAAAAAATTGACCTAAATTGAAATCTCTGTGGACATGTGATTCAATATGAATGATACCGGATTGGTCATGAGTATGTAGCCAATAGAAGCAATTATCTGTTATTCCTTTAAGGGCAGGCACAGTATAATTTTTACCGTTCACTAGAATATCAAGATGAACATGAATATGATATCCAAATTGTTCCATTGGACCGCACTCAATATCATCCACTGTGATACCCTAGGAATGAATTGATGAAGACATCAAGTAAGACCGATAATTTGAAAACAAAATTATGGAAATCGCAAAAGTAGATAACAAACCAAAAATCCTAACGTTCAAGATATCTTTATTTGTAATTGAAGCATTATTTTTAAAGTCCTCGTGATTGCTATTGAATCTTTCATCGTCTCACTTCTCTATCTATGATCTGAATATCATGATTTATCCTTATCCCTTTGAGTAATAGAAAGAGACGTGACTTTCTTAATTTGTTTTTGATTCTTTCTAAAATGCATAATACCAAATATCAATATCATTATTGACAATGTTGTTACTATGTACAGAAGTATGTACAGAAGTGTCATCCAATGCTTATTGTGCTAAAGCAAGAGGCGATACAAACGATAATGTATATTGTACAGCAATAATTAGAAAAAAAGAAATAAAAGATTTTTGGGAAATCATGTTAATCCCCGTATGTTCCTGCATTAAAAAAAATCAAAGCAGCTTCTTACTATTATTCAGTTTTGTTCAGTTCTTGAGCTATCTCAAGTTGTGAAATATATGGTTCGGGGAATCCTGTTCTATCCTCAGGACATCCGAAACCTCCTTGCAGTGCCTTTCTTACCACATTTTCGGAAATGTCAACTGTAGAGTTATCAGAAGGTGCAGATTCTCCTCCTGATGGTTGACATGAGAATGTTACATCAAAGTTTGTTCCATTGATGTTTCCATAAATCCTATAGTCAAATGTTGTTGCAACTGTTGGATAAAATGTCTCTGACTCATATTTTCCTACTTCACCAAATGCAGGATCCAAATTAGATGTCATGTTCTTGTCACCTGCTAATATTTCCACTTTTAACATGTTTTCTAGCCCAGTAATTGGTTGGGTCCCGTTTGCTCTACTATTGGTTGGATCTGAAGCATTTGGCCAATAGGCATCTAGTGTTGCTGCAGTTTTATCATCTACATATAATGGTTCATTTGCAGAACCAATAACAAACAAGTAATCTTTCCCATTAATCTCATAGAGTGCTCTTTGGTGAGCATATGACATTTGCAATATTGGAGACATTATCATAGATAATGTAATTATAACTCCAACAAACATTAAATGAATCTTATTCATCGTCCCTTTTACTATAAATAACATTATAATGTTTGTTGTACAAGAATCGAATAATCAGATCAATATGAAAGGAAACGAACAAGGTTTACAGAAATTTTCTATGTTATCTCTCAAAAAAAAAGAAATAATCTATTTGCGAGAAGATGATATTGTAATAAATATCTTATATCACTTCGAACGTTGTACAACAATCGTTTTTAATTCTGCTGCCCAATATAAGATATGAAGATACTTTTTATTGTCTTTTTTGCTCTTTTATACGTTGTAGGCACAGGAATGTCTTTTTTTCCTGTATATGGCCATGCAAACCCGGTCACATATGATCCGTCTCCAAACAAAGTATTTGATTCATCTCAGTCTTTACCAGACAAAGTTACAATAACCTTTTCGGAAAAACCTGAAGTAAAGGCAAGTAGTATAAAGGTTTTAAATTCAAATAATGAAAGAATTGATAACAACGATTTGAAGATAACCGATTCCGATAGGGCGTTGTCAGTATCGATAGATAAATCAAAAATTACACCAGGAATATATACGGTAAACTGGGCGGCATTATCTAAAGATGATGGACACATTACCAAAGGCTCCTATGTATTTTCTTTCGATAATAAAAACACTCAACAAGCCCAAAATTCTCAAATAATGTCGAATGCGAATAGCTCTACAAGTTATTCTAAGAATTTTACAACCGCCGATAATATAGTTCTTAAATTTAACATGATTCCCTTTAGTGTAGGTCAAAACAACTTTACGCTTGGAATCTCGCATGTAAATGGAACAGCAGTTGAAAATATCAGAAATGTATTTTTGGAATTCAATAACCCAGAAAAGAATTTGGGACCAATTGCTGAAACCATGGACAAAGTAGGAGCAGGAAACTATTCCAAATCTGGGAGTTTTATCAGTCAAGAAGGCAACTGGCAGATAAAAATAACCGTTCAAAGAATTGGTGAATATGATATCAATCAGAAATTGGATATTCAGGTCAAATAATCAACAAATATTGGAATAAGATATTGATGCAAACATACACCACAGCTAACAGAAATAGATTGGTGATCAAAAATCAAATTATTTCGGCGGAAACATTGCAGTTTGAACATTCAAACTAATTGACATCATTAAGGATAAATGGAGAAATTCCATTTTTCCTTTGACGAAAACCAAAAACAAACACAATGTTTGTTCAGACAATTTAAGATAGATCATAATTTAAACACAACAGGACATTCGTAGAATGTACTAATACACCATCTTATTCTCAACTCGTATCAATATCTGATTAACGTAGTTTTTGAAGTCATGACCAAATTTTGTTCTTTTGTATAACAATTCGGTTTACAAACCATGATAGATACGTGAGAATTTAATTTGGTGTTCACAACAAGATGGAATTCATTAATGGTTCCTAATACTATATCTTACCAATCTGAAAAAAGGAAATTCAGGCGATTATAACGGAGACTAGTATTATTATCTCAATTCCCAGGGACAATCTGCACTTTATCAGCCCCAAGTACAAGAAAATGAAATTGACATGGTTTGTGGATTATGAAACTAAAAGTCGAATGAATTGGAGTATTACATTCAACGAATGTACAAGAAAATATTTTAAGTATGATTTCATTTCTAACTTTGACCTGCATTCAAATGGCAGGAAAAAAAATACAATGCTAGTGTACTCTTCAACTTTAAATAATGATAATATTTGCTCCAATATTATCATTATTTGAGTTTAATCAGATTACAAAATCCAAATATTAGTGCTTATTCCCATAGTTAGTAACTTGTATTGTTATTTGGGTCAAGATTCCAACAATTAGAAATAGACATGGAAGCGGACATTGTTGAGTTTATTTTTAATTTATGAGAATTATTTTTCAAGTGCTCTATGAATTAGATTATGAGTTAGACGAATGTACTGTAGTATGTAAAATAAGAAATAAGAATCATGTGTAGAACCGGAATAGTTTTTCTTTTGTATTACAAGACTGGCTGATTCCTAGTCTAGTCTTTTTAGTTAACCATCTGAGTTTGCCATGGTGGATTTTGAATTCGATAAATGTACAAGAAAGGCTATTAATGCAATTGTAAATCATCACCTTAACGAAGAAATATCCATAAATAATTTTAAGATTTTAGGAATAATTGTACTCATTACTACTTTTGTATTTAGTAATAATTTACAATATCACAGCACAGCCTTAGCATCAAGTCAAAATTCTACTACAACATCATCAAATATGTCTAGTTCGATCATCGCTGCTATTAATGGATTTATCTAATCCATTAATAGTACGAATGGAGGCGATATGAGTCAAATTATCAATAGCAGTTTAAGTCAGGCTTCTTATACTACTTTTAATAATGCTTCAACGCCAGCCGTTGGTATTGATCCTACAAATAATAACATATATGTGGTCTATTTTAAGAACGAAACAGGCGGTGCAAATTTATATATTCAAAAATCAACTGATATGGGAAAAACATTTTCTCAACCAATTAGAGTAAATGATGTCAAGGATTCTATCAAAGTAGAGGAGCAATGGAGTGCCCCAGCATTGTCTATTGGACCTAGTAATGACATTCATGTGGTATGGTACAAAGCTGATCATAGCAATCCTGATAAATATCCATATGGTCAGGTTACGCTCCAATACAGCAAGTCTGTGGATGGTGGTATAACCTTTACGCCCGCTGTAAATCCGGCACCAAATGATCCAAAAGGTGAACAATATTATCCATTTTTGGCTGTATTACCAGATGATAAAGTATACATTTCATATCTCAATTTAGACTATGATAAACCCACAGATATGTCTGGAACTCCTACGGTATTGAGAGTGGTAAGTTCTCAAGATGGCGGTAAGACATTTTTGAATAGTACAGTAGCTGATCACTCTGCATGTCAGTGTTGTTCTACGGTTGTTAAATTTGGACCCCAAAATGACATTTACGTTACATCCAGATCTACATTTCAAAACAATTCAATTGCCTTAACCAACGATACTAAAACGGATTATCAAATAGATGGAGGTCAAAATCAAACTATAATTAGAGACATTACGGTATCACATTCTACAGATGGACCAATAGGACAGAATTTCACCACTCCAGTACAAGTAGGAAATGATCGTTGGTTTATGAATGGATGTCCAGATGCAGGACCTGGAATGGATTTTGATAAAAGCGGTAATATGCATATAGCATGGTTCACAGGAAGTGAGTTTGCACCAGAGGGACCAGGATTCTATTACACAAAATCTAATGATGATGGTGCTACTTTCAATAATCCAATTCCAATCCATTTGCTTTCAGAACAATGGATTCCACCTACCACCCAGTATCTAAAGACCGATAAGTACGGAAACTCATGGATAGTATTTGTAAATTCTGAAGGTCTAAAAAAGAGCGATACTTATAGTGAAGATTATAGTTTTGAAGGTCACGGTACTGTACACTTGGCAGTTGTAGATAAGAATGGGATCATAGTAAAAAATGGTAACTTTGCTCCTGGCGACATTACAAAACATTACCCCTTTACTACTGGATCTGATGACCTAATGTTGATTTCATGGATGGACGGTGACGATGTTAAACTGGCTACCTTACCGGTGCTCTAATTTTTTTAAAAACATTACAAGATTGATATTTTTTTTAAAAATCTCTGATATTTGATTAACTATCATTTAGGAGTTGATAACTGTTATAATGAATTAGAATTGGTGTGATCATTCATAAGGGTTTTTGTTATCTGATATATTAGATATAGAAATCGCTAATTCTCTTACATATTCGCACTCGTATTCGACTTCATTAGACCTACATCAAAAAATAGATAGATTATGTTTTGGTTCCATTTAGCATTTGAGCAATTTCAAATTGAGATGTGTAGGGTTCTGGCAATCCGGTTCTATCTTCTGGACATTCTAATCCGCCAATCAAAGCTTTCCTGTCAACTCCATTTGAGATCGTAACAGTAGAATTATCCGGAGGTACATCTTCGCCTAAAATTGGATTACAACTAACTGTGTTATCGAAACTTGTTCCATTTATGTCTCCATATACTCTAAAACTAAATGTTGTTGGAATGGTGGGATAAAAAGTCTCTGATTCATATACACCCAGTTCTCCAAATGCTGGATCTAGGTTTGATGACAGGGTTTTATTTCCAGCCATTATGTCTACCTTTAATGAATTTTCAAGTCCCGTAATTGGTTGTGTACCATCCGCTTCTGGATTAGTTGGATCTGTCATATTTGGTGAGGCTACTGTTAATACTACGTTTGTTTTGTCATCAACAGCCACAGGTTCATTGGCCCATTCTACCTCCATGAGATAATCTTTTCCATTTATAGAGTACAGAGCTATCTGATGCGCAAAGGAGGATTGTAAGGCGGGAACTACCAGTAAAAGTGCAGAAATTCCAAAACAAAGGACCATATTCATGAGAATTTTATTGGTCAATGTTACCTCTAATATGCTTAAAGAGTATATAACCAATCTTGTTCAATCATCGAAGTTCAGTATAGACGCTAGCAGGAATAAAACTAATAATTTTTTAGAAACAGAATAGATGATCTACACACAAGCAACAATGCGAGATAGTTTTCTTCTTTTATTTGAAAGTAATTCACAGATTGTCAATTAATGAAATGTAGTTATCAACACTGCGGTCTAATAAAGTATCAGCGGCTCTGTATAGCAATTTCTCAACTAATTTTGGATTCTTTAGAGAAAATTCAAATAATTCATCTCTTTTCTTTTTTAAAACGATGTTTGATTCAAGCAATCTTTTTAGATTCCATGAAGTCGTAGAAGGTGCCTTATTGATATGTAATGTTATTTCAGAAAAAGATGTTCTTCTTTTGGTATGTAGTAGGATTAGTATTTGTCTTGAAGTTTTATTCTTAAATATCCAAGCATCACCGCTTCCTCTACAGGTGTTAAAAATGGATAGTACCTAGTAATATTACCCTTCTCGGACCTCAGTACTTTTATCATTAAATTCTTTTCTAAAGTCAAAAGATGATAGGACAAAGTTCCATTATTAGATCTCGTGAGCCTCAATGACTCTCGATATCTTATTCCTGGAATGTGTGATATGATGTTAAAGATTAAAAGTTTATTACCTTCTTTTTGGTATTATTTACTTTTAATTTCTGTAAATGGGATTTTTCTATAGTGGACAAATCCATCATTTTTTATCAGATCTTAGGACACCACAAGTAAACAGAACGAGCATACACAATAGCAATATGTGTGAAAAATCTACCTCAATCATAGGCACATAAAACGTTGTAGCAAAATGACTAGCTTGTAACAAATAAAATATTTCTAGAATTAAAAAAATATGAAACTAAAGAAGGTTAGTAATAATTTCTTGCTCTTTAACTTGCGATATGAAATAAGTGATATTGTTGTTAGGAATATTGCAATATCTAGACTGAACATATGAATTAGAATATGAATTAGAATATGATAGGACATCGTTGGATGCGTTATGTGAGGAATCAGGAATGGATATGCAATAATGGAACTAAAAGATAATGATAAAACTAAAAAGAGGTTGGTTTTATTGCTAAGGAAGTTCTTTATATACCCATAAAAATAAGAATTATATTCTCCGTTCAGCAATGAATTTATAATTTAATAAATAGTTTAAAAAGAGATTGGTACAAACATGAAACTAGGTTTGTTTGATAATATTTTATTTTTCAAAATCGAGCTTTTCATCATTAGTTTATTTTATAGGGTTTCTAGTACATTCAACGAATGTACTAGAAGTTATTTAAGTTAGGGTGTCGAATCATGTATGACCGACCCATTATAGGAACAAGTACAAAAGCAAATACTAGTGTCTCTTTGCGATAGTAAATAGTGGCAACAGATCTACGCAATCCTGTCATTATTTACTATTTGCTGCAATCGTAGAATAATGGTTTCGTAATAACAATTTTCCAAATAATAAGAATTGTGAAATATGATATATCAGCTAATTATATGTGTTAATTGCTTTCTTATTTGGTAATGATTTATTTTAGAAAGTGTTAGTACAAATTTTCAAATATAATTAGGCATTCTGCCATTTGCTAAAATCAAGAATATTAGAATTGTGAAGAATATCTAATTATAGTGTAAGATGACTTTATTTAAATTTGAATGACCCCACTTTTCATGAAGGCTAAGGCTGTACACAAGATTAAATAATAATTATGATTTTGGACAAACAGAAGGAATAGATGCAATTTTCATATAAATCATATAAAAATTGCATATTTAACAAGTACTAAGTATCTAATTTTACTATATGTTATTTACCAATCAGTCCTAAACATATAAGCACTAAACTTGAAACAAAGGAAATACTGTGGGATTACCCAATGGAGATTTGGCTCATTATGATCACTACTAAAAAAACAAATCTCTCCCACTTTATTTCTAAACCTTTTATGATTACTTTATTCTGATTCAATAGGAATATTACCAATATTCTTTACTTGCAGTGATGATTGTGAATCACACATCCTCTTTTTACAAATTTGTGTAAACAAATGCTGTATTGTTGTTTGCCGAAGGGATATGACTTGTTCATGTATCAATGGATTCATTAAACGCTATTTGACATCTCACTCAGGTTCTCATTGTATTACCAAAATTATTCAAATACGGCTGCAAATTTGCAGAGTTAAGCGCAAATAACACCAAAATAATATCCGTATTGCATGTATGATAATTTCTAAATAGTGTATCGTTGTATTCATATTTACACAACCCGTATTTCACAACCCCTGAAAACTGTAATATTGTGGACAGAGAAATCTGGAAAAGTAGCGGCATACTAATAATCTATCCACAATATTTAACAGATTATTCCCATGATTTTTCGCTTTGGATGTTCATGTTGATCTTCTAACTGGTGTTCTATAATAAGAATACTTGACGTAATTATTATGCTATATTTTCATATGTATCTCTTTTCTTTCATGTTATATGTTACCAAGTATTTATTTAAATTTGAATTGCAGTAACATTTGTCACAACAGTCAAATCTCTTATTTTAACTATTAATTCTACAATATGAATAAATCAAAACAACAAATCAAACAACATGAAAAAAACATGGTTAGTTGCAGTATTTGTTACAACCGTCTTGATAGGGTCAATAGTAACTAGCCAGGACAATTTAGCATTTGCAGGTGGAAAACATAAAAAATCTAATGAAGCACAACAGGGAATATCACAACTTCAAGCATTGAAACAAGCATCTAGTGTGAGCTCGGGAGGGGATACCCTACTATCAGGAAATAATTTGGGATTCCTTTTTAATCTTAATGAAGGAAACAATGCATTAGGACAACAGTAAGTTTTTCTAGAAACAGCAATTAACAAACCTATACCATATTTTTTTATTTTCTTAAAAACGATTTTACAAATATTATATCTTCGTATTTTAGATTAATTAATCACAACAATTGTTCTAACATGTAGGAATTGTGGAAGGATATGTCAATCAAAAGTAACAGGAGCACTGGTTGTTAGGTTGAACCCATTACATAATCAGATTTGTTACTAATCCCCATGGATATATTCAACCTGAGATAAGATTTTCAAATATTCAGAACTTGGTTAGGATTCTACTCTGCTTTATTCTTGACCATCTGGAGATACACCTGATCTGACTTTTGCGTTATTTCAAAACTTGTAGATATGGAGACTAAAATTGAATTAGAGACAACAATATGTGAAGAAATTATTGAACAAAAAGGACTTTTAATATACTTTTGATCCCCTGTATACTTATTAGGACCCTTCATGTCCTACTATCAATGATTAATCCTAATTTTCAAAAACGTTTTTTTTTTTTTGGATCGATGAAATTAATTAGAATTGGAAAGCAGGATCCTTAGATGAATTATAGGAGAGAGAAAGAATGAACGATAACAAAAAGGCAATGAGAAAATTAAAATTACATGTAGAAATATCTATAGACGGTTGTATAGCTGGACCAAATAATGAAATGGACTGGATAGACTTTTCTTGGAATGAAAAACTCAGAGAATTTGAAGACAGGTTGCATGATCCAGTTGATACCATTCTCTTGGGAAGAAAAATGACTAATGAATTTATTTCCTATTGGTCGAATGTTATTAACAAACCTGAAGACCGGGAATATACATTTGCTAAAAAAATGATAGAAACATCAAAGATTGTTTTTACTAAATCTCTAACCAAATCAGAGTGGCCAAATACTGAAATAGCAACTGGCGACCTAAAGGAAGAAATTACAAAGTTAAAGAGCCAAGAAGGTGGAGATATCATAGTTTATGGTGGTGCTTCATTTGATTCCTCATTGATTAGAGAAAACTTGATTGATGAATATTATTTGTTTATCAATCCCGTTGTAATTGGGAATGGGAAGACCATATTTGGGGATTTGAAAGAGATTCGTAAACTATCCCTTATTGAATCAATAACGTTTGACTCTGGAATAGTTTTGCTCCACTATGAAGTAAAGAGAAATTGAAAACATGAGATCTAAATAAATAAATGGAAAAAATCTTTGGTTTTTTTATGTATTATTCCATTCCATTCCGCAAACCACAGTGTAAAGATACCGGTTCGGATCACTCCTGACTCACTTATTTCATCATATTATCCAAATTCCATCTTATTTATCATTAAAACCTGTGATTAAATTCAATATTGAACGTATCTCCCATAGAAGAAACAGATTAATTAGCCAAAGGTTAATGCAGCGCTTGCATGTAGGTAACAGTATAATTATAATAATACGCCTACACTTAAAACTTGAAATGTTAAGCAGACTTCCCCAATATCAATCAATTAAATCAAGGAAATATGGACAATTTTTTAGACTAGGATTAAAGACTATGTATAATATAGTATGTATATAAATATTTTATTTATCTTTTATTATAACATTATTGAATATCCTATTTATACCAAGTTAGAAGAATTTTATCTATACGGCTAAGGTGTTAACTGCATCCGTATAGTCCAATAGAAATGAGGATTAGGGGTTTATTGCCATAGACAATAACCTCATTTCTTGGTCTCTATAGTAAGGAACTTTGGTTATAAGATCGAATGTATCCAACAAACATTACCCAAACAAGTATCATTAAGCATTGGTTTTGTTTTGTTTTTTTTAGCCAATATTGCCCGAACCACATATGTGAAAATTATTGGAAAATGAATTCTTTTATGATTTTTCCTGTCAAATAACATCAGAGTAACATGAATTATTTATTAATAGTTTTATTCGATTAGGACAAAAATATTAACTTTAACCTCAGCTTAATGTTTCAGTCGGACCATTCAATTTTTCTTATTGTGTTTATTTGCATTATAGGATGAGGATGTAAAATAATGCATCGAAGAATGTACAATAATCTTTAGTAAATTATTTTCTTTTTATCATGTATAGCTCCAAATGGATTAAAAGAGAACATGGATCCTGTAAATGTACCGTAGTAGGCAGTTATTGTGAGACTTTTAAAATATCAACAAAAGTGGGTAGGAATTATATAGCGCCAAATGTGTGTGACCTTGTATAGTTATTCATGTTTAATTTGGATTATTTCTTCGTCTCTGAGAAGATGAAGGAACGATATCTATATCCTATATTATTTTGAAAAATTGGTTGCTTCATAAACCTATCATGAGTCATTAAGATCATCAACAATTGTCAGCTAATATTAAAAGATCTCATCACAAAATTTATTAACATTATCAATAAAAAAAGAAAATGAACGATCACAAATCTTCTCCTATCATTTTTGATTTGGATGGAACAAAACCTCAATTTTCTACGCCATATGGTAACAGGACGATAATGAATGCGGATAACTTTCCAGTTTTAAAAGGGATGGGAGCAGTCTTACTTCGCCTGGAAAAAGGTGGAGTTCGGGAACCCCACTGGCATCCGAATGCAGTTGAGTTGAATTACTGCATTTCAGGAAACGCTAAAATGACTATCTATAGTAATAATGCTCAAAAAGATACATTCATGATAAATCCTGGACAATTGACTTTTATACCTACAGGATGCTGGCATGATATTGAAAACATTGGTGAAGAAGAGTTAAAAATTGTTATTGTTTATGATAATGAACGCTTTGAAGATTTGGGAATATCGGGATCGGTTGGGTCTTTACCTTCACGGATTTTGAATAGCATCTTTGGAATTAACTCACCCGGATTATTTGATGAATTAGAAAACGCATCATCTAAGGATGTAATATTTGGCAGGAAAACAATTGATAATTCTAAAATCAGTAGTAACAACGAGATCGAAACATCAAATTTGCATACCTTGAATCTTATTGATACTACCCCCCAGGTCCAGACTCCTGGTGGAACTGCCGTTTTGGGAAGTTTACCCTATTTTCCAATACTCAAAGGTCTATCAGTATTTCTCCTGGATCTAAAACCAAAAGGAATAGTAGAACCTCACACTCATCCGAATGCTGGAGAGCTGAACTACGTCATAGAAGGGAAAGTTCGATTTACCGTATATAGTCCTAACAAGGAGATAGAGACATCTGAAATAGGCAAAGGTCAAGTCTTTTTTGTTCCTGCAGGATATTTTCATTATCTAGAGAATTCAGATGATGTAAATAACGGTACAGTAGCTTCCTTTTTTGGTAATGAAAATCCAGAGTTTATAGGGCTGGTGGGAGGCCTCAGCTCATTTTCTGACGAGGCACTTGTAGCTGTATTTAATACAGACCAAAAATTCTTTAGTAATCTTCCACGACTGGTGAAAAATGTGTTAATTGCTCCTGGATTAGGTTGAGACTTGAACAAACTCATGAAATTAAACTCTACAGGCATTCTATTTTTTTATCAATATCCTTAAATGAAATCCTAATTCAAATTATATCCGAGTAAGTATCCACAATATATTCTATAAAGATATTTAGGTGATTTTAGGCAGATTGCCGATATTAGAGTAAATCAATGAGTTTATTTGAATAAAAAAAGTGGTATGCGGTCAATATGCTACTACATTATGTTTTGTTTTGATTTTTCTTACGGATTGTGTTGATAAATCTATTGGTTGTCATAAATAATCTCTAAAAAATCAGTTACAACTTGTATAACTTAAATTCCTTCTCATACCCATTCATACCTATCTCTGTTTTGGAATGAAATGATATTTAAGCCAAACAACTAATTTCTACTGGAAAAGGCATATCATCAAGAAAGTATAAACGACTACTTTTATCAATAGGATATAAGTTGAAAGAAATTCTTACAGAGATCGATATTAACGCATCTGCTAGTAAGACATGGGAAATACTAACAGATTTTGGAAACTTTTCACAGTGGAACCCTTTCATCCATCAAATAGATGGGACACCAACAGTTGGCACAAAGCTCAAAATACATCTTCATACATCAGGTGGAAAGAATAGAACTTATCAACCAACAGTAACTAAGATGGAACCTAATCGTGAGCTTCGTTGGTATGGAAAATCAATCATACCAGGATTTTTCAATGGGGAACGCATTTTTACGATTGACTCGTTTGAAACAAATCACGTGCACTTTGTACATAAGGAGATCTTTACAGGAATTCTTGTAAGTATCATTGGAAATAGTTTGGATAAAGACATGTATCAAAGTTTTACGAAAATGAACGAGGCCCTAAAACAAAGGGCTGAACAGATGGCCATTTGATCGATATCGAAATTTATTTCCCAATAATCACGATGCTAATCGATATCCTTGAATAATCAATAAAACAATAAATTCGACTTGATAAGGATCGATTATGTAACTTTATCGATATCTATGAACCTTTCTGGGATATGAGAGAACATGGTATAGAGTTAGATAGCAGTATGGTCGGGACAAGATTATTTGAATAAACATCAATTAATAAATAAACAATATTTTTCTACACACACTGTCATAATTGAATTTGATCGACATAGAGATGTATTTGTTACCATCACCATCAACCAGATCTATTTGGTTTTGTTTTCGACCTTCCGAATATTTGCTAGTAATGTCAAGGGTTGAATATGTATTTAAAACGATAACTAAACAGCGATATCCAATGTTGTGATTGTGGCTTTACTTTTTTGTAGAACCTACACGGGTTTATTTTGATAGGTTATAGTAAACAGTTACTATTACTCATTACTACTTGGAAACATATTTGGAGTATTTCTTTCTTTTCCAAATAGGATTTTCGAAAGAATTGATTTAAGTATGAGATTAAACTAATCTTTTACCTTATACAGATTTTCAGCCTCTTCCTTTGTTACTCTAAACCATAAGTTATGTCCTTCATATTTCTCTACCAAATTCTTAGGGATTGAATATACCTCTTTGTCAACAACACCGGTCTTTGTAATTACATTGTCTTGTCGTACTTCTTGTACTTCTCCAAGATCAGCATCATTAATACCTCTTGCTTCTTTTTTTATGACGTCGGCAAAGTCAACGTTATTGTCAGTGCTCATAAGACCTCTTACTTATTAAACATTAAATACTAGGATCTTTTTCTTAGCATCATTATTTTGTTTTTGTATTCTTCAATACTAGTTAAATTGACAGCCCCTTATTGAATCAAGACACCAAAACCTTGTAGATGGATTGCTATTGGATACAGATCTTAATAATACGACCTCGTGTATTTTTCTTGATCAACTTTTAATAACTTTTAATAGATATATTCATAACAAAAGCTTGACAATCTCCCCATAAATTAATGTATGATCATAAGAAAAGTGTAAAGAAAGATAATCTCAAGGTTATCGATGAGGTACGCCAGCTCTGATTGCAAAATCTATAATGGTAATTAGCTTCAATAGTTTCATACGAAAGAAAAAAAGGAAACAGAATTTTAAAATTTTTCATAAACCAAAATTGATCCTAAGATTTCTCAAAGGCTTGAATTAAAGTTTGTATATCGAGCTTATGCATTTGAAGCATTGCTTTCATCACCCTTTGTGATTTTACTTGATCCTTATCTTGTATCATTTTAAATAGAACCTTGGGTACAATCTGCCAAGAAACACCATATTTGTCCTTGAGCCAACCACATTGCTGTGCGTTCTTGTCACCGCCTTCCGACAGTTTATCCCAATAGTAGTCCAGTTCTTCTTGAGTGTCACATAGCACTTGAAATGAAATGGCTTCGTTGAATTTGAACACTGGACCACCATTAAGGGCCATAAATTTTTGATTTTCTATATCAAAGTCTACTGTCATCACAGTACCTTCTTCCATTCTGTGAATTTCATATCCTTCTTTTCCATATCTGGTAACTTGACCTATTTTTGAGTTTCTAAAAATTGAGACATAATAATTAGCTGCTTGTTCAGCTTGATTATCAAACCAAAGAAACGGAGTAATTTTCTGTATATGGGTTGGTTTCTCTTCATCTGTTTTTGATATATTTGAGTCATTCATGAAGAAAGATATAAGTTGAAAATATAAAAGTGTGCAAGGGATCAAAAGTATAGTCACAGCTCTATTTTAAAGACATAAAAAGAGAGGCATTACGAATGCAATTTATGTTCCATATTAACATAGGATTCGTTCTAAAAACATCATTAAAGGAATAGGATATCCTATTAAACCAGTAAAGTAGCTAATTTTTTGCCCCTAATCTCTTCACCCATATCTCAACAAAGCGGACTTGACGTGGATGATAGTTCTTTACTAGAATCTAATCCTACCTCCCAATAATATTTGATGCTGAATTCATTATACTATAGTAAATAATTAATTAGCTTGATTCTAACTACTCTGTATGTCTGATAACCCCATGCGGATGAGGGAATTTATGGATGCCAATTCGCCTTTTATTTATTTTTTCTTTGAAGGTTTAACGCATGAATTAATAATCGATTTTGACAAGGAGATCTTGGTTCTTCGTCCATCTAATGATGATAGAAAAGCCCATCGTAATGAATTTGAAAAATCAGGTGGTAACCTTTTGTATCTTAATTTTTTACATGATGCAAAAGAAAAGTCGATTACAATAACAGATCAAAATGGTATAGAAGTTATTTACTTTAACTATCTTAGCTATTTTAAACATGGAAGGCTCTAATCAATATCCAACTCTGTCTGATTTACATTTATTTAAAGATATAAAATTAGCCTAGAGTAACGACTAATTATTTAATTTACTTTATTTTATTCCTGCGATTCAACTACAATATAACTGAGTCCCACATTGACTCCCATCTTAATGCCTCAATAAACTCCAATGAATATAAGAACGAGAAGATTTTTACCTTGTTTGATTTATGGCATTATGAAATTGAGTTTTATGTAAATTCTTTGACATTTTGATTTTATCCTTGAATAGTTTAACCAAAAACATTCTTTCTACTAGATTATGCCATTAAATCCATAAGAATTGAGTTAAATCAAAAATTAAATTTCAAAAAGTTTTTTAATATGTTCAACTATATTCAAACTACCGACAATTTCTCCCTATAAGGTCTTGCGTTCTACATGTAAGACCTTATTAAAATTTCATACTATAGGCCAGGAAAAAAGACGTTGATAAATTTCAATTACGAGTACAAGATAAATATTCCCGCCGGTCAATCGATGTAATAAATCAAAAAAGGGAAATCAGTCCATTTGACAAGTCTTTACAAAGATAAATGTGACTGCGAGTTTACAGAACCAAAGCAAAAATGTTTGAAAAATTTCATAAATACGGTTTGCCTCATAACAAACCTGCCACTATACAGGATACAAAATTTTTTGCAATAGATCCGCTAGGATCCAGATTTGGATTATAGATGGTTATTGTCATTCCAATTGCCTTTTGAGACGAAATGAGGATTTTTAGAAGGTAGGATAATTCGGAAAATTCTAACCCGCCATTACCCAATCTATAATCAACGGCTGGCATTATTCTGTCATCCAATACATCGGCATCTAAGTGAATCCAAAAACCAGACAAATTCTCTCTCGTTAGAAAATTTGAAACTGCCAGAGAGGCGGCTTTTTTAATTCCTAAATTTCGTACATCAGATAGATCTAATACCCGCATATTGGTATTTCTTATATCGTTACTTCCGTAACTCTTTGATTGTTCAGCATCACGATATCCAAATACTACGATATCCTTATCCAAAACAAGTGGTTTTAGACCTTCAATATTAGAAAGAACATCTGGTCCTCTGCCTGACACAAAAGATAATTCCATATCAGCAACTTCCCCAGTCGTTGAGGCCAGAGGTTGATAAAAATCAGAATGTCCATCAATAAAAAACAATCCATATCTTCCAATTTTTCTCAATCCTAAAAGGACGCCAATGAGAATGCTGCAATCACCTCCAAGAACGATCGTAAAATTCTTCTTTTCTGTTTCAATATTTACTATTTTAGAAAGATCTTTTGAAAATAACGCAATAGAAGCACCATTCAACAAATGTGTGATTGGGTCTCGTTTAGGATCGTAGTACATTGATGGTTGAACACGGCCCGCAAAAGTTGCATTCAATCTATCCATTAACCCTGCTTTCTTCAATGCTTTTGGGAGATTTTGTACTCCCGAATTTCGTAATCCAAGGATTGAAGGGGCATCTATTATTACATATCTTGATCCTTTGGCCAATCTAGATCATAAACCATGAAGTTATTTTTTAGGTTATGCATAATTTTTGATTAGATGGAATCAGATCTTGTTTATGTATAAATTTCAAAAAACAGTTGCTACATATAAAATAGGAAAATTGATAATAATCTTCTAGAGTTGAAAGAAAATTCTATGGGTATTAGATTCATAAAGATACATCTGTTATATTTGAAGTATCAAATGACTATATAGAACAAAAGGAGGAGGAGAAGATTATTTAGCTTTGTGCTAATGCGTTACTTCCTGTGTTTTCTTGACTCTGGACGTTAATGTTGTTACCAGAGCCGATTGTGTCTCCACCAGATACTACTTGGCTGTTTTGGTTAGAGGACTGAGATTGACTGATACCTTGTTCTGCAGAGTTTCCACCCTGTCCACCTTGTGCTAATGCATTGTTTCCACTATTCTTTTGGTGTTGGAAGCTGACATTGTTGCATGAGATAAAGGTTGTTACACCTGATACACATTGTGCATTTTGGTTTGATGATTGTGATTGATCTATGGACTGTTTTGCTTTATTTTTCTTGTTGTGTGTGGCTAAAGCATCATCTACGTTTAGCATTGGACTGACAAATAGGGCTAATGCTACCACTATTGCAATGGATGCGACAAAGAGTTTTTGGTTTTTGTTTTTGTTGTGAATATTTGTTTTATTCATAGATTTGATACTGTAGAAAAATATATGGCATTTGCTAACTGATTGCAATACTCTAATATTCTAGCAGTTTTAGAATTAGACTAAAAGGAGCATCTCAATGGAAAATAATTAATCAATTTTTTCTAAATTGCGAACAATTATCTAATCTTAGATTGGTGGATTATTGTCTAGCTGTTTATTATGTTTTTTCCACCCCTCAAATTTAATTAATTACACTATGTTCGATGGTTCTGTTTGATGACACTGATAGATTATTTAACGCATGGCTTGAGTAGAGCGGTTAATTCCTGATTTTACCAAAACTTTTAAGAAGCATCAAATCTCAAAAATAACCATGGTCAGAAATTTAATACCCACTTGTAGTAAATGTGGTAGCTTCGTCAGTGATCACATAGAACCAGAAGTAGAAAAAGAAGGCCAAATTAAAGAAGGAAAATATGTTGACAATGTTTGGGTTTGTAATGAATGCCTAAAGAATAAACATCTTGATATGAATACAAAGTAACCGATATGTCACTCCATATGAAAATATGATTGATCGGATCTAAATTATTCATTTAGATATTTAGCATAAAGTCAAATAACGTGATAGTATGTAATTTAAATTTGTTTACCAATACTATACACGTCAAGACAACCTATATAACGATTGATTAATTCACAATCGCAAAAAGAATATCGTTTTTATGAATAGATAAAAGTTAGTCTGGTGACGCCAGAACTATGACATAAAGTTATTTGGACGGTTAGGCATCATCTTTTCCCAAATCTTTGTCAATTTTTTTCTGTAATTCTCTGTATTTCTTGTATTTCTTGTCCCATTTTGAAAGAATAAACCACTGCCTAATCCCTATACCCAGCCACACGATAAATACAATCACAGGAATTAGTGGCAAGTATCTAAATGGAGAGTGAAATCCAGAATTAGAAGTAGAACTGGAGCCATCCCCCCAAGAATCATTCCTTGTCCAATTATTGTAGCCACCATCATGAAACGGAAACCCAAATAGCATAAATGTTAACATAAATGCTATCGGTGGAATAATCATAATGGTTAGTAACATAATAATGAAGAGTTTCTTGGTTTTATTTAGTTGATCAATTATCCCATCCATTATGTAAAAAATACTTGAATCTGATCTTGTATTGTTGTTATCAGAATTATCTTTGTTGTTATCAGAATTATCTTTGTTGTTATCGCCGTTTGATTTTTTCATTAATCTCGCCCCTCCTTTTCATTATTTCTTGGAAATAGTTCTTCATAAGGTGCTAGAATTTCATTCAAAATTAATCTTCCTCTTTCTGAGACCTTGTAGTTGATTATGACCTTGCTACCCCAATTTTCTTCCATTCTACTGATCAGTCCTTTTCTAACCATATCATCCAAGATTTCTTTATGTTTAACATTATTCAAACCACAATAACTCATAAGCTTACTCTGATTGATTTCACCATATTCACAAAGTTTCAAGAGAATATCCTTCCTGATAAATATTCGATCACGGTATTCATGAACCACAATGAATCAATTAAAGAGGGCAAAGTTCTTGATAACAAAATGTTTTCATATGTCCAATTAGGGTATCGTTTGACCATTCTGTAAACATATTCATAGATATGCAGATATTCATCGAATAAACATAGTACAACATACAGATTATGTATAAAACCATAGGGGAACAAAGTTACGTCTCAATGGTCCGACATGGTTAATATAATCAAATATTACATTTTCAGGGTGATAGAATCACAAAAATTAAGAATAGAAAAATCTATGAAAGCTACTGCCACTGTAACATCCGTAACAACAGTAGCAATTATTGCATTTTCAACGCTACTTGTTTTGTTCTCTGGACCTACCGGCAGTAGCATCACTATGACAGCCTACGCAGAGCAAACAGACACTATCAACCTCACAAAGATAGTCAATGCATCAAAAGATAAAGTGTGGAATATCATCTCAAATGTGGATAAGAATCCAGACTATTGGCCAATATCGATTGTAAAAAACATTAGCAAATCAGACAACACTGTGGAAAGAGAAGTTACTGTTCCTGCACCACCCCTCATGGACAACAAGGCTCACCAAATAATATCTCTTATTCCAGATCAATTTACAATTATCGAAAATCAAACTCAAGGCGCCGTTACGGGAGTAAAAACTATATCTTTACTACAGGCGGAAAATGATGCCAATAAGACCGAAGTTAGCATAGTTTGGAATCTAGACTTGTCTAAAATACCTGGCATTGGAAAGGGATTCGCAAAAGACGGCATAAGTAAATCTGTAGATGAAGCACTAAACAAGATTGCGGATGATTCTAAATAAACAAAAAGGGAATGTTCGGAAAGTAATAAGTAGGAATTGGTACCACCTTTTGACGTCAGAATTGGAAATACTTGCCCATCAATAAGTATTTGGATTTTTTATATTACCGCTCAGCAAGGCAGAATTTTATGATTTTCTAATCACTATTTTTAATTATTTGTATCTTTTGGATTTTGGCTTGAATTAAAAAAAGATCTCTACTTTAGTGTTCCTTATGTACAAAACAATTTTTGATATATAATAGATAGTGGGACAATAGTTCATTGGATTTGAAGTGAATATATCATTAGAACTTCATGTGACAAATACATCAAGATGGAATTAATTATAGAATGAAAAGAAATAATCATAGTATTGTACAAGTTTGTAAAGAAAATGAAGTTAATGCATTTATACCAACGAATACAGCTTTATCTTTGTATATGCCAATGCCAACCCAAGGAGCAACAAAAATTAGCAAAATAATGACTAAAAAACTCGAAACTGTCGGATCTACCTCGTCTGCACAGGAAGTCGCCATAAAGATGAGGGATAAACAGGTTAGTTCAATTGTAGTAATGGATGATAGATTTGGGATACCTCTAGGAATTGTCACAGAGAGAGACCTTGCAAGAAAAGTATGTGTTACTGACAAGAATAGTACTCAATTATTAGCAAGCCAAGTAATGTCGTTTCCTCTAATTACTGTGAATGCTGATTTATCATCTTCAGATGCAGCAGATTTGATGTTAAAGAACAAGGTAAGACATTTACTCGTCATATCTAAAGATTCAAAACAAACGATGGATAATGATGAGGCGCTAGAAAATAAAGATCTCATAAGACCTGTTGGTATAATTACTACAACAGATTTTATAAAATTTAGTCTAACCTCTGATACGGATTCGGATAAAGATGCAAATGAAGATAAGAAAACTGAGGATATTTTAGAATATTATAGAAATGACTCGAATCATTCAGATTAAATCTCTTGAGTGACTATATGGTGAACAAAATAATTTATCAACTAAAATCTGTTTACATTAATCCCACAGATAGACTCATTCAATTTCTTTTATATATGATCATATAATTAATATGCCATTGTCAGGGAATAACAGAGAAATTATCAAAATTGGGTCAACAGTAAGAGTGATAAAAAAAAGCGACCAAAAGACAGGAAAAATAAGTGAAGGAGTAGTAAGAGAAATATTGACCAAATCCAAATTTCATCCCCATAGAATCAAAGTAATTTTAGAAGATGGAATAACGGGTAGAGTTAAGGAGGTAGTCAACGTATCAATTAAGAAGGACACATCAAAAGAAAAACTCCTCTAAGAGCAGAAAATTCTCAGATATTATTTGAAAGAGTATAGCCTCTATTCATGGTTGCTATTCTATAATTCCGTTCCTCTATCATAGTAATTCATCTTCACATAAGTTTTCATATCAAGAAATAGATCGATCCTATCATCATGATAACAAGATAGAAATCTCATTTTGGTTTGTCCTGTATTTTTGGCATCTACAAGTACTGCTATGGCATGGTGGCTCAACAAAGTGGTACAGAATAGGCAAAGATGGAAAGAGCACCAAATACATAGAGATGTTTTCCACTAGATCGATATCCATTATCATCGGAATTTGTTAAATTCAGTGATCATGTTCTTTTATTATATATTCAATTATTTTTTCCCTTGTTCAGCCTCTTGCAAATATTTTTCTAGTCTTTCTTGAATGGCTTCTTTTGAAATAAGGCTAAAAGACGCAAAAGGTTTCTTTAGTCTTGCCTCCCGAGCCCACAATTCGTACAATCTTCCCTTGATTCTATTTACATCACTATTTGTTTTTGATTCTTTTAAGACTTTTATAAGAAATGTCAAACCCTCAGAGGTAACAGACAGATGTGATTTAGATAGCACGGCATCCTCTTCGATATGAATTAGACCATCATGCTGTAAGTCCTCTAAGAGATTCCACAATTCAAGAATTGTTGGATAGTCATAAACTAAACTTAACTTTAGCAATCGCCAGATGTCAATCAAAGTGAATGAAGAGACCTCATCAGATTCTGACGCCTTTTCTGTCGATTTTACATATCCTAAGTGAAATAATATCCACATCCGAACGAATTCATAATTCTTCATTTTTATAAACTACACTACCTTCTATTCTAACACTTTTTATTCAAAAACTTTCCAAACTTATGTGACTACAATTCAAAAATCAAGAATGATGAGCAGGATTTTACCATATCTATTCCTGTAATTAGATGCAAGTATGATATAGAGTATAGCTATGTTCTTTTTTGAGTAAATTACTTAGAATATACGCTGTTGTTATTGTCACCGGTGTAGTTCTCTATTTCACTATTTTTGGTAATTGTTTTGGACCAGTCCATTTATATCGTTGACATCACATAAAAAATGTATTACAATCGCTATCGGATTGCACTAATTAATTCTAGCCGTTTTAGAATTTGGAATTTGAATAAAAAGAGAATATTTGAATAGGAATCTAAGAGGTTTTTTCATATAATAGAAACAAGAGATTCGATTTATTAACACCAAAACAATAAGATCGATACAAATATCACATACTGGACTTTTTTGATTCAATTCTAATAGGAAACTTTTTTTTAATTAAACTCTCATTTGTGTGTGTGACACTCCCCGAAATTGACAGTTTATCGATTACCTTATTAGTGGATAATTATACTGACAGGCTGTTACCATCAACATCAATAGCAATTCGCCCTCCAATGATGAAAAATGAACAATTTCTTCCTCCCCCTCCACCAGTGGCAGAGCATGGTTTTTCAACTTTGATTAGAGTTGCATCTAATGACAATGTGGCAGGTCAAAACAAAGGCCAATCACTCAAAGAAAACATGATATTATTCGATTGTGGAACCAGTGAGAATGGCGTTTTATCTAACGCTGAAATATTAGGAATAAATTTCAATTCCATAGATTCCATCATACTTAGTCATGGACATTTTGATCACTTTACTGGCCTCCCAAGTATCCTCAAAAGAATAGATAAGCCTATTAAATTAATTTGTCACCCGGATGCCTTTTTGAAAAGATGGATAATATTCCCTAATGGCAAGGATAAGGCAAGATTGCCTTTTCTCGATAAAGGGGAACTACAAAGGCAAGGAGCAGTCATAGTGACAAAGAAAGACCCCAGTTTAATTTCTCAAGACAGCATAGAAGAATATCAATACGAGATGAACGAGAATATTGTTGCCGACAATTCAATACCTAAATTACTGATTACTGGTTGGATTCCACGAACGACAACTTTTGAAAAGGGATTTCCGTTGCAGTACAAGGAAGACATCAATACAAATAACCTTATTCCCGATCCTTTGGTAAATGATGACCAAGCTATTGTCGCAAATATTAAGAACAAAGGTTTGATAGTCATAAGCGGTTGTGCGCATGCTGGTATCATTAATACAATTAGATATGCTAAATCCCTTACCGGAATTAACAAGATCTATGCAGTGATCGGGGGTTTTCATCTAACTGGTGGAGGAATTTATGAGGATGCGATCGAACCAACAATAACTGAATTAAGAAAAATAGATCCAAGATTTTTGATCCCATGTCATTGCACGGGATGGAAAGCTACCAACCGGATAATTCAAGAACTACCTGAAAAATTCCTACAACCTAGTACTTGTACTACCTTTACCTTTACCTTCGATTCGACCCTCTAACGTAACTATGGTTGGCATGGGATACGAAAGTTTAGTATATACTCAAGTCTGCTGAGAAGTACTTTTCATTTAAAATGCTTAAGACATGGTCACCATAACATACTACTTTTTATCTAATTCAAACGGATTATAGTAATAAAAAATGGTGAATGAATAACAAATATTGACCATTTACCTCGATGTCTCCCGGTTCGAACTAACTCTTGCTACAATCGACTTGCATCTTCATGCAGACAATATTTGACTTACATACTACAATGCAAATCATAAATATTTGAATTTGTTAAGATAACACTGCTATTATTTTCTGCTTCAAGATAATGTAATATAATGATGGAATTGTAAACTAGGAATATATTAGATGAACTGCCTCACACAGTCAAACATAGAAATAATAAAAGACAACAATATTGAGCATAGGACAAATCAAATATTTTACATACAAGTCGAATATAACCAATATATGATCTTTGAATGCCCATCTGGACACATTTGTTTCAGTAAAGATGAACTAACTATTTGCGGAATGCGAGGATGTAACAAACAAATAGATATGCTAAGCCCTGACGATATCAAATGGTTTTACAAAATTAATAAAAATGGACTGTGTATTACTAGGACTGACCTTCATATGATAATTGAAGATCCTAGTATGCCAAATGACGTAAAGAAGCAAATACAAAAAGTATTTACCAATATTTCTTGACACTACATAGCAAGAAATCACAAAAGAATTAAGAATTGATATTAAAAACGGGTAAACATTGTAGATGTAAATCCAGCAATGACAACAGAATCATTTTATTATAATATGTAAATAGCCAATACCATAATATCATGGTGCTACCACTTAGTAATAGTTTCTGTAACAAAATAAAAGTAAAAGTAATACCAGTTTTTCAAAGATTTAAATGAAAATTTTTGATATCTTGGAAAATAATTAAGATAAAGTCATTTTGGATGTTAAATATCAAGATCAACCCATAATGCAGCGTGATCTGAAGCTGCGTCTTTAGCTGTTTTTACCTCAGGAAAATGGGGAAAAAGATCACCGTTTTTACCTCCCCAAACGCCTCTTCTCTCAATTCCGCCAAGCTTAGCCTTCTTAGCTAATTCTGGAGACATCAATATATAATCTAATTTCCCTGATTTGGTTCCATTACCATGGGTACCTGGTCTACCATCTCCCACAAATTTTTCATGCTTCATAATATCCAATAAATTGGAGTTACTGCCAAGTAGAGCGCGTAAAGGAGTACTATCAGGAGTATCGTTTAAGTCGCCAATAACAGCGATAAAATCAAATTTATTATTTAATTCATCATAAATCTTTCGCACTTTCTTTGCTTGACGTGTACGCTTCTTGTTATTGTCTTGTTGAGCACCAAAGCCCTTACTCTTAAAATGATTTATTAACAAAAACAGATCATTTCCTGAAGGAGTAGTTAAATGATATTCTGCACAATCTCTACTAAATATTAATCCATCTGGATCAACATCATCCACATGACTGGTCATCGATCTGATTTCAAATCCTTTTCTACTGATAATGCCAACATCAATACCTCGTTCATCATTACCGTCTATAAGCATGGTGTGATCGTATGACTGTCCCTTCATCTTTGGGATCACCATCTCATTGAACCGCTTTAGAGCAATCCTATTTTCAGCTTCAATTACACATAAAACATCTGTTTTTAATTCGTTAATAACTCTCGCAGTATTTTCAATGGCTAATTCTTTGATTGTATCTTTTTTAAGTTCAAACCATCCTATCCAATCATCTCGCCCATTTGCTAAGATGACGTAAACACCTTGTTGTTTTTTAACTAGCTTTTCTCTGACTTCCACAAGACGAATGAATTTACTTTCTCGTTTGGTTAGTAACCCATTATTTCGTTTCATTATTTGTAGTAACTCTTTTTTGATTTGTTCAGAGTACATCTTATTTTGAATCAAATTAACCAAATCATCAAAATCCTTTAGGACTGTTTTGCCATCTTCCCAGGAAGGCAAATTCATTACCGAAGGTCTTTCAAACATATTTTCTACATTGAACGAGGCTAATCGCATATATCCATCTGTTATGATTAAGATAATATAAATACTTTTTATTATATTGCCAATAAGTGACAATGTCCAGCCAAATGTATTAAACAACATAACAAAATTTGTTTGGAGAACATCACCATTCATATTATGGATTTTCATATATCTTCTAATTACTTCATTACTCATCTTGTTTGAACCCATTGTATGGAAATTGTCTGAACGCATTAATATTTTATCCAATGGATTTTCTGTTAAAGACTATCACAGGATATATAAATGATGTAAAGAAATTTGATAAATAATACTAACTGACTATAAGAATATTAATTCTTCATAAGATAGGTATTTGTGAATCAGCATCTATGTATTGTTGCACTCATTACCACTAGAATGAATGCTACTACAGTACTAGAGAAACAAGTTTCAATAACAAAGGATAGTAAATAGTGGGTTGCTCCGTCGTTACCACCAGACGATATATCTTGTTCATCTATTTCCATTAAATACTATCCTTTGTTTTTTGTTTCACATCCATCTACTACTTGACAATATACCTTATCCAATCACTTGAAAAAAGATGTTCATGAATGAGTCACGTACCATTTCCCTTGACTTTAGATGCAATTTGAGATCTTAACGACAAAGTCCCAATTGAAAATAGAATAACAAGATAACAGAAATTCGTCCCTGTAACGATCCATATAGTTTATTGATCATATTACCCTTGTACATACAGACGGTTCTAATTATCAATCTAAAAAAGGCAACAAAAATTTACATACTATCTTTTGTAAAAAAATTCTTGTTAATAATAAAATGATAATGTATGTATTACTATAAATACACAGATAGTCATGTTGTTTTAGATTACTTGTGGGAACCAGAAGTGTTTGGAACGGTAGTATTTCATTTGGATTAGTAAACATTCCAATAAAGTTATTTACAGTATCGGATAGCAGTAACGAATATTCATTTAACCAATTGGATGAAAAAGGACACAAAATTCAGTATAAAAGATGGTGTCCAATAGAGGAGAAAGAAATACCTTATGAGGAGATAAAAAAAGGGTATAAGATCGCAAAGGACGAATATATAATAATAGAAAAAGAAGATTTGGATAAGATTAAAGCAGCAACTACCAAAACAATTGATATTAAAGAATTTATTGACATTAAAGATTTTGATACTGTTCTTATCGAAAAGAGTTATTATGTCTCCCCTTTTACAGATAAAACAAGTGGGAAAAGAAAAAGCAAACAAAAGGAAAGTGTTTTATCAGCATCCACCAAGGCCTATAGATTATTTGTTAGTTCACTTAAAGAAACAGATAAAATCGCAATAGGAAAGGTCGTACTAAAAGATAGAGAACATTTAGTCGCCATTCGTCCATATCAAAGGGGTATGGTAATGCATCAACTAATGTATCAAGAAGAAATAACACCTATAGATGAAATAGATGGAATGCCGGGGTCTGAATCTTCTGTCTCTTCAGCACCTATAGATGAGAAAGAATTGGAACTTGGAAGAATGTTAATAGGAAATTTGACTAGTTCACAATTTGACGCGACACAGTATTCGGATGAATACACAAAACAATTAGAAAAAATGGTAACTGCAAAATCTAAAGGGATCACATACAAAACTGAGGAAAAAGAAGATTCATTGGATACTAGTAATAACCTATTAGAAGCTTTGAAAGCAAGTGTTCAAAGAAGTAAAACTGTAAAGAACTAACATAAAATTTAGACAGAAAATCTTACCCGGTGTGCCTTAAAAGAAGAATTGATATAATATCATATCTTTTAAACAGTTGGTTATTGACATATAGGTTCTATTTTTCTTAAACTTTGAAATAGGAAATGCGTGCAAGTATTTCTTCAAGATCTTGTTTATGTGATAAAATATCCTTCCAGGGATTTATTTTTCTCTTATAAAGGCCGGGTACGGTCTTTATCGTAAAATCAGTGGGTATAATATCTGCTAGTTCTTCCCATGTAAGTGGAACTGAAACAATAGCATCTTCTACGGGTCTTGTTGAAAAAACAGAAGCTAGTGTTTTCCCAATAGAATTTTGATTATAATCTAAAAACACTTTTCCTTTTCTATTCGTTGTTTTCCATTCCGTAGTAATTTGACCTGGATTGCGTTTATTGAGGATTTGAGATATTATTTGAGCAAATTCCCTCGTTTGCTTGTGTGTGTACTTGTTGATTATTGGAACAAAGATGTGTAATCCTGTTTTTCCCGAAGTTTTAAGATATGATTTAATATTCAATTCATCAAAAATACCCTGCAAACTTAGAGCAATATCCACTGTCGTTCTGAAGGCCCCTAAACTATATGCTGGTTCCTTAGATTCATTTTCATTATCAATATTTATGTATGGATCCAAATCAAAAACTATAAAATCAGGATAATTTAATCCACATTCTTCCGTTTCTATTACATCCATCTTATTGCATTGATCATAATTATTAACCCTACTATTCCATGGATGTATTTCAATGCATCCCAAATTTACAAGCCATAGTAAAGTTTCCTTGTTATTACATACTATATAGTTGATCTCATCATTATTTGATTCTGAATATACCTTGACTGTTCTAACATAGTATGGTTTTATATTTTTCCAATCCTTTTGATAAAACGCCTTTCCATATATGCCATCTGGGTATCTACTAAGAGAGACGGGCCGGTCTCGAAGGTAAGGTAGAAGAAGTTCGCTTATTTTATCGTAATACTCCATTAAATCTCCTTTTGTAATAGCTGAACGATATTCTGTTGCGCTCCAAAATTCCTTTTTCAAATTGGAATATTGTTGGTCAAGGTCAGCTATAGGATCACCGTTCTTGTTATTAGTTATTTTTAAGTCACCACGCTCTTCTTTCTTTATGATATCTGCAAACTTTGGTGAATGCATTGGACTCGAAAACTCAATGACACATTGGCCTGGCGGCTTGTCTTCTCTTAGTCTTAGAAATATCGGTGCCCGCATTATCTTATTACCGGTCCAACCGTTAAATTTCACTTCTATTACTACTATGGGTCTTACCCATACTGTTTCCCTGTTAAGATATGGAATGTAATCAACAGGACAATAGGGAATTTCTATTTCTCTTAGTTTTTTATGAATTAATGAGAGGTTTTCGAAACTAAATCCACTACCCGTATGACCTATGAATCTTAAGTTGTCAATGTCATTTTTGGAATTGACATTCTTATTATTATTATTGGTATTAGTTTGGGTATTGTTTTGAGTATTATCGATAGCCGCTAGCAGGAGAGATCCAAAGTAACTTTTTCGGTTGCCCTCGCCCCATGTATAGCCTATCACCAAACAGTCCTGGGTTTTGATATTCTTTATTTTAAGCCAGTCTCTTGTACGGCTACCAGAATGATATTTGCTGTTCCTCTGCTTTCCAATTATTCCTTCCAAGCCCATCTTCCTTATGGTCTCAAAAGCATCTATCCCGAATTCCTCGACAAAGTCAGATATTCGTATTTTTGAGTTTGAATTCTTAACCAGTTTGACTAGTATCTTTCTTCTTTCTGTAAATGGTAGCTGCATGAGGTTATTGTTGTCTAAATATAAGATATCAAACACATAATAAACTGCTGGGTAAAGTTCGGACAAAATTTCAATGCTCTTGATAGAATCAATATTCATCCTCTTTTGATGGTTTTGAAAATTAGGGGAACCATCATTATCCAAAATAACAATTTCCCCGTCTAATATGACAAAGTCTTTGAACATGTCTTCTTTGAGGGCATTTTTAAAAGTGTGCACAAGTTCAGGATAGCGTAGGGTAATTGTGTCGCCTCTCCGGGATTTAATTGTACAAGTTTTAGTTAGCCTATCCACAAGAGTGATTGCCCTTACCCCATCCCACTTTATTTCAAATATCCAATCCTTATTGTTAAATGGTTCATCTGTAAGAGATGGTAACATAGGTCTTATTTCTTCAAAGGAAATTTGTTTTAACGATCGATTAGTTGACACTAGGTTCACAGTGTCAAGATTATGATCTCCCAATGTATCCAGCGTATTTGGATTCTCTGGGATCTCTGCAGAGTATTTTATGATATTGTTACCAGTTTTCAAATCTTTTTTTACAGTCTTATCAGATTTGTATTGCGTTAAGTCACTATTTTTTTTGCCTGTCAACACCGATTCAGGTCTATTTTTTGTTATATCTTTTTCATCACTCTTGTCGCTATTGTTTGAGCCACGTGCAAATTCATCCTTTAATTTAATTAATAGCCATTGATTTTTAGTCCTAGTTTTCACCAAAGAAAATTTGCCTCTTAATTTCTTCCCATATAGCACAAATGTAATCTTTCCATATTTTTTTTCTAGTTCAGACACGTCTGAAACTTCCGGTATTTCCTCTAGGTGTTCTTTCGTAGGATATTTCGTTGAGGAGTTTTTTTCCAGGCTGTATTCGCCAATATCCCACACGATTACAGTTCCAGCACCGTAGTTTCCTTCAGGGATAACTCCTTCAAAGGACAAGTATTCCACAGGGTGATCTTCAGTTTGTATTGCCAATCTCTTTATGGATGGATCCAAGGATGGCCCCTTAGGGATGACCCAAGATAAGAGAACATCCTCTTTAGTAGATTCCAATCTAAAATCATAATGCAATCTTGTCGCTTCATGTTTTTGGATCACAAACCGAGGTCTTGATTTTGATCGGCTATGATCGTCGGTTGAGATACTTGCAGCAGCTGGATCTGCAAAATTTTCTTTATTCAGACTATTGTTTCCATTAGGCTCAGGAGAAGCCCTAAAATTTCTTTTCCTCTTGTACTCGTCTAACATGTCCAATTCATTATAATCGAATATCCTTGAATAATCAGAAAACTATAAAATAAACATATAGATAGATTTCATGACTCAAAACGTTAGAATGAAAAACCTACCGAAGTTGAATAACTATTTTTATGATTCGGTTTGAAAAGATCCGTCCTCTTCCATATGTCAACTATAGGATTTATTTTGATGGTTTGACCTATTCATGTATAGACTAAAAAAATAAATCCACCAAATCCTAACAACATCATTCCTGCAAACATGAAAAACAAGAGATAGAAGGCGCCCACTAACCAATAGACAGTAAAAATAAATCCCATAAGGATAGAAAGAAAGGATAAGCAGTATAAGCAGTATAAGGCAATCGTTCCCTAGTTGCCTTTAAAATTGTCTAGTCTACTCATGTTACAGTTTACTCTTTTTCTTTTGTATATTGTCAGCTATTAACATTGCATCATTCACAGATTTAGAAGATATTATCCCTATTTAATATTGAAAGAAAATTATGGCTATTGCATATATGACCTTCAAATGAACAATAAATTTGTTAGTTTGATAAGAGTTCTGATCCACACATGTTGCAATATTTCGAATGTGTAAGGTTCACAATTTTACAATTTAGACATTTAATACTAAATCTATTTTCGAATTCCTTTTGAACTCTATCAGAAGCAATCGATTCTATGTTATTAGCAAATTCATCCATCATTGTTTTGCATATTGAACCAAGAAAAATTGATGTAAATGGATCAGCGGCTAAATGATATTTACCTCCTTCGCGTTTTTGTACATTTATTGCAATTTCAGCAAATTCTCCCTCATGAAGACCTAGATGTTTAGTTGAATAGAGTTTGTCAAGGTTTGACTCTATTTTATGAAAGAAATAATATTCCTGAGGATAATTTTTCTTAAACCAATCGGTAAATTTTCTCCTTGCTTCTTCACTAGGCATTTCACATAACATCTAGAAACGAAAATATTTAAAACATCGACTTTTACATCTCATTATTGGCTCTTAGTGAAATTTTTTTAAACTAATTATATAATTATGATAATATTTGATTAATTATTAATTTTCGAATTAAGAAACTAGGCAGCTATAGGCCTCTCTTCCACCTTTTCAATTTCTGATAATTGCTTGGATATCTTCTTTTCCTTCTTTATTGTTTTTTCTTGATAATCTTTCGGACATATAATATATTCAAAACAGACCCCATACAATATCTTTGGAAACATGATTCATATAATTAGGCTTGAAAGAGAAAAAATAAAGGAATTTTATTCTTAGATAGAGGTAAAATTAACAAATCCAATTCGCACAAGCCATACTATAAATTTTGAGTTCCAAATCCAATATAATATTAATTTTTCAATGGTAGTAATATTTGTGTGAAAAAAATCCAATAGATCTGTTGTTGATCAATGTTACTATCATTGAATAATTTTTTTTTTAGTTAAAAATATGATCTTCAATACATAAACATGTAGAAAATTTTCACTCATGGAATTGCGTTTTTGTCCGCTAACTATTATCGAATCAAACAACTCGGTTTGTTTCTTGTCTTTGAGACTACATTTTATATAATCTGTTAACTCATAATCAGCTGAAGGTTTGATGTTATCGTTAGATATCACTAATCATAAGGAGTGAGATGTGTACCAATTAGAAAAAAGACATACTATTCCTATCATATTGGATTTCTTGAATGGTTTAAAAAATGTTTGACTATTCAATTCTAATTATCTAGCTATAACGGCGTTTACAGATAACATTTCCATTTTATTGATTCAGTAAAAAAATTAACTTTCTATTTGTTACTTAAATAATGCACGTCTCAGATCAAAGGACTTTGTTTTTATTTTTATATACAACATCGCTATTTACTATAGTAGTTGAATATCTCCGAACAAACTACACTTCATAATCGAAAAACTGATTTGATATATGACATGGATACTGCAGTGAGTTACGGAATTCGATTTTTAGAAAATGTTAGTGAGAGAATGGACATTTGTGTGGATAAGAATGGGCCTTCTATAATCATAAAATCAGATATTTATAAGAGTAATTATGTTAAAGCAAAAAATCGAGGTGCAAAAATCAGATTCATCACAGAGATTACAAAAGACAATATCCAATACTGCAAAAAGCTGGGTGAATTTGTAAGTGAACTCAGACATCTTGATGGAGTGAAGGGATCTGTATGTGTAAATAATTCGGAATTTTTAGGTATGTCAACTTGGAATGAGACAAAACTTTTGAACCCTGTTATTTACAGCAATGAAAGAGAAGTGATTGAACAACAACAATACATATTTGAAATATTTTGGAAAAAGGCTGAACCTCTTACACAAAAACTAAGAGAAATAGAAGAGGGAATCGTCCCCGAATTTATGGAATCAAGGAATAGTCCGGTTGATATACAAAATAAAGTCTTTGATCTTTTAAAGTCTGCTGAATCTGAAATTCTGGTAATAATGTCTACTTCTAAAGCATTTCACAGACAAACTGAATCTGGTACTTTTAAGTTGTTAAAAGAGCTAGGAAACACCAAACCATGGATAATTATTAAAATTCTAACCCCAAAAGACAATGAAATAGAGAGACTAATAACAATACTAAATAAGCCTAATTTTGTAGTTCGATGTATTGAACCATTATCCAAGGTATCAATTTTGGTAATAGATAGAAAGCAATCTCTCGTTGCTGAAACCAAAGACGATACAAAACAAATCATATCAGAGGCGGTTGGGTTTGTAACTTATTCAAATAGTCCACCCACAGTACTATCCTATGTAGCAATATTTGATAGTATTTGGAAACAAACAGAGATCTATCAACAACTAAAAGATGCACATGAAAAATTAAAAATTCATGACAACATGCAAAAGGAATTCATAAATATAGTGGCTCACGATTTAAGAACACCTCTTACTCCTATTATCGGACTGACTGAATATGTGAGAGATAAGACAAAAGATGTACATCATATGGAATTACTAGACAGAGTAGTAAAAGATGCAAAAAAATTATCTTATTTGAATGAAAAAATTTTGGATGTAACTAAATTTGAAAGTAAATTGTTTAAACCAAATAAAGAGGTTTTTAGTCTTAACGAATTAATAGTGAACGTTATTAAAGAATTAGAACATATCTTGGATGATGCAAAGAAAATAAAATTTGAATACCATTTTGATACCGAATATCTAGTGGATGCGGATAGTAGAAGAATAGGGCAAGTAATTTCTAATTTAATTGATAATTCTATTAAATCAATTTTGGAACAAGGTACAGGAAGAGGAGTTATATCAATATCTACGAGCATTGAAAGGATAACTAGTACCATTCCCAATTTAGGAGGCGACTATTACCCTCAACATATGATCATTGTCAGTATAAAAGATACAGGTATTGCATTAGATAATGAGATATTACCTAGATTGTTTACCAAATTTGCGACAAAGTCTTTTCAAGGTACAGGGCTGGGACTATATTTATCAAAAAATATCATAGAAGCGCACGGAGGTAAAATCTGGGCTGAAAATAATAAAGATAGATTCGGAGCCACTGTTTCGTTTAGTTTGCCATTAACAAATAAAGTAATCTAAAAAAGTTCTTTGATTTATATTTCTACATGAAAGTTTAAACAATAAATAATTCGCAGCAGATTTTACATGGAGAACAATTACGCCCTACAAGTGATTATGATTAAACTTTAAAATACTGATATAAATATGTCGATAAAATCTTTGTAGCATCATAAATCTATGGTTATGACATCAAATACGACAGTCTAATTCTTACAAGGATAAGGGTTTATTGTTAGAACAGGTAAAAGTTATACATATAAAATATGAAATTTTGTCATATTATGTTTACTATTATATCATCATAGACTGTGGATTGCCTTTGTTCTTTTTCCTTATTGGAATCATGGCTTGGAGTTTGGTTCTTTTTATCATTCCCGTAAACATTTGAGGAATATATTTTATATATGTTTTATCACAAAACATAAATACATTCAAACATATGATTTCTTTTGTGTGAAAAAATTAGCAATATTTAGTAAAATATTCAAAAATATATATTGACTCAAGGAGCTATCATTTGATCAAATCTATCATTCCATTTTCTATTACCATGCAAGTAAATGAAATACGAAAATTGTATAGAGAGATGACAAGCTTATCCAAACCGCATACTAAAAACCATCATTTTTTGGTACACCATTATAAGATTTACAAATAGGACATTGCAATATTATGTCGCGATAATTATATACCATTACATTTTCTAATAAGATAAATTCTCAATATCCACAAATGTGGGATTCGAGTGCGATGCCTTTGAAAAAGATATCTTTATCATCCAGTGTAAAAATTGTCTTCGTTTCAGTGTTCGGTGGCGATATGACTTGTAGTTTGACTATTTTAGTCACATGACATTCATTTACATTATCGGATTTAAGGCATCTTATTTTTCTCATAAAGAAAGAAAATCGAACAATACTACTCCAATCATGAAGATTTATTCTGACCCTTAGATTGGCTTAATTCGGTGAATATACCTTCTAAAATGATTGTTGTTTCTGTAACAGGTTTAGTTCTTACTTACCCGCAGAGATCAACTTCCTTGTTGTACTGGTATCACAATAGAAGGAAAAACAAATTGTAGCAGTTATACAAAATCATGTCATGTTTAACAATTCCTTGGCTTCGTAGAAAGCAGATAATTCTTTTGATATGTGATCAGCGAAAATTCCAAGTAATTCGAATTCGATAGGTGATAGAGTTTTTCTACTAAACATTGCCAGTACTCCTATAGGTTTTCCCGCATGAGTTATTGGATAACCTGCAAATGATCTCAGCTTTTCTTTTTCCGCCCATATAGGATACTTAATTCTTGGATCGTTTACTACATCATTTGTTATGACGGGTTTATTTCTTTTAACAATGGTGCCAATTTTACTGGTTAATCTTATCGATACTTTGGAAAACTCGCCGTTGTTGTTTCTATATTTTCCAGAGCTGAATTTTAAGATAAGATTTGTGCTATCTTTATCTAGCAACCACATTCTTGCAAATGTGGCATCAAAATATTTGACCAAGCTGTCTACTGTGAGTTGGAGCTTTGTGTTCAGATTTTCTGATTTCCTTAATGAATTTATTATTTTGTAAATTCTAAATTTCTTTTCGTTGGATTCTTGTTCGTCTAATATAGAATAAGGAGTTGCTTTTAGTATTTTAGAATCATAAGTTCGGTATTCTGAAACTAACTCTGTAAAGCGGCTAATAAAATTGTCACTTTCCAATTCATATTGTTCTATAGAATCAAAAACAAAATGGCAGATGAAATCAAAGTCCCCACTCATTCTAGCAGAAAACAAACAGAAATCTGAATTGTCAATGTATTTGCTTAATTTTTCCATGAGGTCAGAAGTATTTCGGGTAATTTTGAATTTTAAAAGAATGGTTCTGCTTATTTTATCCGAGATAAGGGATGGATTGAAGATGGGTGAATATCCCAAAATAGTATTAGATTGCTCTAACCTTTTTAACCGATATCGTATGGCTCTCTCCGTTATTTTATGTTCCATTTGACGAAGATGGTGTGCAATTTCAGCCACAGGTATACGAGCATTTTTACTCAGATCTGAAAGGATTACTTTGTCAATTTCATCGATCATCTTTATGACAAACTAAGATAAATTGATGCTTATTTCTATTTCGGAAAAAATAGAAAATCTAATTTTATGTCTATCAGGAAGGCTCCATAACATCATTTCCGTTTCAGAAATATTAGGACATTTTTTGTTTCAATGAAGAATAATACTTTGACTTTCGTATAATATATCATGCAACTAGATTTGTTTGAAATTGACAGAGTAATTGATGATATGGCAAGGGGATATGCAGCTCCATGTGCTACAACGTGGTTTAAGGTAACAAACAACAAAAATCCTACAAAAGAAGAGTATAGAAAAAAGGTGGTAGAATTTATGAAACATTTCGAATATGTTTTGGCCAATTTGTATCCTTCAAACACGCAAACAGAATATCTCAGAGATTACGTAAAAGGTGGACTAAGAAAAGCAATACATAGCATAAATAGTGGAAACAATAAAGAAGTAGAAAGACGTTATACATACTACACGGATTATAGCTAATATCCAAAATAAAAGGCAGATAGAGTATGTTAAAGTTAGCAATACCACTAATTATCATTTTTATAATCGCAGGAGCTTTAAGCTTTTCACTAGCGTTCACCTATTACCCAAAGAAGAATGTGAATGTCAATGTTGACGGTATCTGTTATGAAATTTTAGGACCTGCTTACAGAGACTATAAAGAACTTGAAGCTGAAAGAGAATTACGAGTCTTAGTACATGAATACAATGCTATAGAAGAACCAAATTCAGTTATCCCTATAGTGTATACAGGAACAAGAGATCAGGCGCAGGAGTTTGTCTCAATGTATAATGTCAAAGTAACCGACAACCAAGAAATTGGTGGGGAAATGTATTATACTAATGACTATATCGGTAAAACAATCATTAAAGGAGAAATATCAAAAACAAATTTGCTAAAGGTTATAGCGGATTTATCTTCACCCAAAAGAGTCTTGAATGAAAACGTTCTTTACCATTTGGGAATACAGAATAACACTTTCTTAAGTTCGGACGAAAGAGAAAAAATTTCTTCAGATTCAACTAGCTTTATGCTTGAAGGAATACAAAAGATATTAGAAAATAGAAAAGATAGTATCAGGCAGGCAGAATGCCGAAGTCAAATTCAAGTATGACACGTAATTAACAATTCTTGGTTTCTGATATCGGGGAAAATAGCAAAATTTTATGAGAAATCTGGAAAATGAAGATGAAAAATGTAGGTGACCATTTGAAACTAAGATGATAGCAAAGATCAGAATTGAGAACTGTCAAGCTATCCTCGTTATTCCTTTTTTTAAACTCTTGGTTTTATCGTCTTGTTACATCTCTTAATAATTAAACCCATGTAAAAGACCCATCCTCATTGTGGATCAATGGATATAAGGTTAATTTATTGCAAGTTGGGTAATTACAAAATATCTTGAAGGTCAATGCGTACAAATGTGAAGATCTTTGTTCATAGTTGCGGATTCTATTAGTAAGAACACACCTATACTCTTTATTGATGTTGACAACAATGTTTACTATTTCTTTTTTCTTCCTGGAAAGTAGTTCAGGCACAGCAACAGTAACAGCAACAAAGAAAGGAAATAATGGATAACACTATAAAAAAGATGGCATAGAAATTTGGAATTCCTCAAAAGTAGAGTATGGGTGTACCAATCATACGTCGACGAGGAAAACAGAAAAGGGATGTTTGCATTGTAGCAGTTAAAAAAGTTTGTTAGATAACTAGGCATATTCTTTACGATTTTCATTTTGTCATCATTTTTAAAGCTATATAAACAATCTATTCAAAAATCCTTAAACATATTAAATTCTCACTCAATCGATATTGTCATAAGCCATTACAATAGACGCTGTAAGTAAAAAGATATGCAGGCTAGATTCGGATAAGTCTTATTCAACACAAACTCCCGCTACTGCGACCTTTTTGAATAAGTGGGGTGACGCAACAGTACCTGGAGGATATCCAGACATTCTGTCGTTTGGATTCATAACTTTGTTAACTGCATTCTTGAACTGAGCTGCCGATTCCCAAATTGCATAGTTAATGAATATTCCGCTTCCACCAATTCCTCTATGTAATTGTGTGGAGATGAACCCGGCCTGTACCTTAAATTTCTCTGCTTCTTCGGCCCATGCCTTTACAAATTCATCGGACTCGGAAGGATTTACATTGAATTTGTTTATCAATATAACTGGACCAACATCTTCATTCATTTGAGAGAAAATCGATACGCTTTCATCCATTTCAACTACTTTAGGCATTTTCACTAATAGATACTATGAATATTTCAAGCTTATGTATACAAGGGTAATGTTTTTGCGTTTTTTAGGATGATTGAAATAAGCCCGATAGGGAAATAAGTATTTCTTTTTACTAGTTGTGGTCCTTTCTAGATTGTCAGTAAAGAATACATGACTTGTACTATCAGTAGTATTTTCGTAAGTAATGCCATAGGGAGATAAAGGTCTGTAGAGCCTGACTCAGAATACACATAATTGATAGAGAAATTTCAAAATATGCGATTCGTTTTATCAATCAAGGTAGCAGGTAAAAGAGGTATAGAAAGTGATATTAAATACGGTTACGTACAAGAATCCCGAATTAAGATATCTGATAGGTAATGATGCAATCCAAATGACTGAAGTAAAGGAACGTCAGACTAGGAATGTGGCGTTCTTGTTAAGTAGCTTCCACGTGTTTGATAGAGTTCAAAGTGTCGATAGTCGATTTGATTCTTGTTACATTAGCAGATCCTTTGTAGCTTATCTTTTGTATTCTATAAACAACAAGATGAAATATATCTCTAAATAAAGAAAACATTAACGCAGATTTCCATTAATTAACGTAAAAATGATGGAACTAAAATGAAATTCCATACTGTTATTGTTTTTTATTAGAGGTTATATCTTTCCTAGTTCTTCGTAGAATTCTTTGTTTGCAATTGACTATGATATAGAGGCTTGCCATTGTTTTTCAATAGGTTTAACAGCTAATTCAGCTGTTCTATTAATGGTACTTCCCCATTCTCTTTCAATTATTTTCTTAATTTTATCCAAATGGATTTTCTTTGGTGCTGTAAAATATGAGTTTTCCAATAGTTCCTTTGTTGTTTTGATTAGATCCCTTTTATAGATAGAACAGCTGTAGCTATCATTGTGTATCGTTTGGCGTCTTATCGCTTCTCCAATTCTAATGGACGTTGCACAATTTGAGTCACCTTGAGTCACATCGAGTCACATAGAGTCTCTATCATTTCCTAAATCACTTAGTGTTATTAACTATAATAAGGTAAGTATATAAACTGGTAAGTGATTAACTTGTAAGTAGATAGAGGATTGTTAAGTTGGTAGAACTCAAAACCTCAGAGCAATATCAAGAAAAGAAAGAAAATGCAAATCATAAAAAGCTAATAGAGGATATGGAATGCAAATGTTGTCCTGTATTTAATACCTTTAATATAATTGGTAAAAAATTTTCTCTCTTAATATTACGCAATATGCTTTATGATAAACAAAAACGATTTAACGAATTTTTGAATTCTATAGAGGAGATCAACCCAAAAACCTTGTCAATAAGGCTAAAAGAAATGGAAAAAGATGGTCTTATTAAACGTCATGTATACAACGAAACTCCAATTAGAATAGAATACTATCTTACTCAAAAAGGTAAAGAACTACAACCAATAATGGAACAGATGGCGTTGTTTTCGCTCAAATACTGTTGCGATCAAATATTTGACAACCCCGATCCTATTAAAATTGAAAAGATAACCGCCAAATCTATAAGAAAGTATTTGTAAATTAACAAACCTTTTGTATTTGATTTGGAATCGTTATATCTAGATTCTAATTTGAAAAGCTTATAGAAAGAGAAAAACAGAAATTATTGGCAGAATTAATAATTAGATTACTAACTATTTTCCTAAAAGATATTATATATTACATGTTTTATTTACTTTCTTAGGCCCCCGTATAGCCCATCAATAAGAAGCAACAATTAAAATGAATACCTATATATTTTATTTTGGTATCTCGATTTGGTATATTTTAATAAATTATTCGGAAGTTAAAAAGAATAACTTGGGATGATAATATTTATTCATTTCGTATGACTGAGTCAAAACAATTATCCCTCTGTAATCATTACTTCGTATAGAATCTATAGGTCAACTTTTTATATCCCTTCCTAATAACTATATAATCTCACAATTTCTATCTACTTACCAAATCGTCACCTACTATTTTAAATACTTACTTTATTATAGTTAATGAGATAAGGTAAGTTGATATGATCAAAGATAAGAGTGAAAAAAATAATATGATTAACCCAACGACGGTTGTTAGTCGCCATGCGTGGTTAACTTTAGCAATTCTTAGTAGTACCCTATTAACAGTTTTTTTCTCAGAAACCATGCTTCTTCCAGCAATACCAGAAATAATAGACGATTTGAATATATCTTTTGGAACTGCTGCATGGATATTCAGTGCATACTTAATTGTAGCTGCAGTAATGACCCCAGTTGCTGGCAGACTATCAGATCTTTATGGGAAAAGGAAAGTGTTACTATCATTACTTGTAATATATGTAATAGGACTCGCTGCTGGCGGATTTGCAGATAACATAACATTTCTACTTATTAGTCGCATTATTCAAGGGTTTGGGCTAGCAGCTGTCCCAGCAGCATTTAGTCTTCTTCGAGATACATTTCCGCCTGCGAAATTATCTATTGCTGTAGGAGTCTTTGGTTCTGCATACTCAGCTGGTTCAGTAGTTGGACTATTAGTTGGAGCTAGCATTATCCAAGCCTTAGGTTGGCATGCTACTTTTCTGGCCATAATACCTTTTTCCGTATTGGTAACATTATTGATTGCCAAATTTGTAAAGGAATATGAAGCACCAAAGCGATCTAACGGTTCAAAGATACAAATGGAGATATCAGAGAAGAAGAAAAAGTCATTATCTATGGATATTAAAGGTATAGTAGCTCTTTCGGTTACAATATCTTCATTTCTCATTGCACTTACAGTTATTCAAATCGGTGTAAACAATGAAAATGTATTACAAATTGCTGGAGCATTCATAATATCTGCAATTGCATTATCCATCTTTGTTATCATAGAAAGAAGGGCAAAACCTCCATTTGTTAACTTGAGACTGTTACGAGATAAAATCCTTCTACCTTCATTTATCTTACTAATAGCTACAGGAATCTCAATGTTCATGATTTATCCCACAATAGTCCAGTTAGTGAGGAGTCCAGCTCCATTAGGTTTCGGAGGTGATTCGATAGACGCTGCAAACGTTCAACTACCCTTCATGATCAGTTTCTTGGTGTTTGCAAGTATCACTCCATTTTTTATAAATAAGATTGGCAGTATAAAGCCAATAATAATTGGTGGAATCATTAGCCTACTTGGAACATTTGGATTACTAATGTTCCATGCTACCGAGTTCATAGTTTCTGTAGACTTGGCCATAATCGCCATAGGTCTATCACTTACAATGACTACAACTTGGAATATAATAGTGTCCTCCTCTCCAAAAGAATTTACTGGGATATCTGTAGGAATTGGTGCACTATTGTTATTCATAGGAATGGCAATAGGTCCTGCTCTGGCTGGAGTATACATGGCTGATCATGAGAATATTGGAACCTTAGTATCATATCCATCAGCTCACTCATATGATCTGGTTTTTTCAACCACTGTATTACTGTCGGCAGTATCCCTTGGATTTGGGCTTATACTAAGAAGAAAGACGATATATACTGTGGTTTAAGCACCGATACCAAGATCACAACCCCAATTTTTTTAGAAACATCTTAAAACATAATAACAAGACTGTTATTGTTTTCATGTCGTGAGATTAAGTGTCCTTAGACAGCGGAGTTCTATGAATTAGATACTATAATATCCCATTCCACAATACAACATAATTCAGTTTTTAGTCATCATACCAACCTAAAGGTTTCTTCATCATACTATTCATAAGAACTATCTTATCTTGCGAATCGATAAGGAAATAACCATAAAGGATTTGGTGGATTGATTATAGACAATAACAAAATTAAGGTGGTCAATGTTCTTATTTACGAGGTATCATCCTAAATCGTTTGAGGAATTTTTCATCTCCTTTGGTTCTTATAATAAACTGCTCTCTATGTAATTTTAGTGGTCGGTCCTCAGGTTTTGTCAATTCAATTCTTATTCTTGATAGAGTATTAATTCTAAAAATCAATCCTTGCGATGGATCGATGTTTATTTTGTTTGGGACAATTTCTTTGGTATTGCTTTCTATATTAATTGGTATAAGGATTTTCTTCATCTTCCCAAGTTCTGGATAGTTTATAACTAATTCTGCCTTAGCACCATTTAGGGTATTTGTTATCAAATAAGTACCGGGTCTAATTACCATCGCAGAGAAAATCACTCCATCCTTTAGTTCTTTGCTATCAAATGTTTTTATTTGTGATCCCTTTTCGAAGCGATAAATCTCTATCGAATAACCACCGGCGCCTGTAGAGACATAAAAAACCGCATAGTCCCCTTTTCTTAGTGTATAAGTGCTCATAATATTGCTTAAATCGATGTTTATCTGATTAGAAGTATCACTTACTTGCTTATTTACATCAGTGAGTTGAGAGGTCTCCTTAGAATTTATCGTAGATAAAGACGATAACCTACTAGATGGTCTTTCATCAAGAACATTTAATTTAAATCTGCTAACTATACCTGAACCTTTCATTATTATACCCTGATATTCTCCAGGATCTGTAAATTTACAAACAAGGGTAGAATGTGGTGTGAGGGACCCACTATCGATAGTGGTTTGACTAAACAAAAATCGGTTTATTTTAATGTTCATATCTAATTACCCACATCCCCTTCAAGGATCAACTCATTACCATTACCATCGATCCGAACATCCAAAAATTCAATTGGTAACTTTACTGGAATTAAAGGTATGGCAGAATTTCCCTCAAGAACTTCCAAGGGATCCTTGAGTTCCAGAATCGTAAGCGCTATGAATTGAGCCAGCTTATCAATCAAATCCTGGAATAGACCAACATTACTAATCAAACTTAAAATAAATTCACCCACATCGTCTCCAATATCTAGAATGTTTCGGATTATTCCTTCTATTCCACCAAGCACGGTATCTATAAAAGATATAGCCCAATCAGGGAGTCCCAAAGAACTAAGAAGACTGACAATTGCATTTGTAATCAGATTATGAAATAAATCTCCAATTGTGTCTGCTACGTCAATTATATCCAAGTCGATTGGAAGCGTAGGGACTAAGGTAAGTTGCCATCTGTTTGGAATTCCAGAGCCAACTCCATAAAACACCTTTGGAATTACACTCAAAGTAATTTCAGATGTTATTAGTCCACCCAAGTTCAAGGGTAAAGAAATATCAGGTGATGCTTCAAAAAGATCAATTGACGGAGCACGAATCAAACATCCACCAAATGGATTTGGAACGAGGCAAAAGCCACCAATAGTTTGTGTTGGAATATCTATGCCTATGTTAAGCTGCAATGTGTCCCATTTCACGTCTAATTCACTTATTAGAATAGAACCATTATTCCGCAGATCGATTGTGCCATTCTCTAAATGAGCCGAAACTGTATAACCTACTGAGAATATACCAGAGCCGCCCGTGTCTGATACTGAAAATTTAAATCCTTCAAGAAGGGCACCATATATTTTTTTAAATGTAGTTTCGGATATAGCAGCGGTTAGATCAAAGGTGCCTGTTCTTGATCGCGGCCTCACTGTTCTTGTTATTGTTCCACTGCCGCCACTACCGCCACTGCCGCCACTGCCGCCACTACCGCCACTACCGCCACTACCGCCACCATTTGGTGAGAATACGATATCCAAGTCCAAATTGTCTAAATTGATAAATGTTTTTAATTGATCATCTTCGATTGCAGGATTACTAGGAACGGTCGTAGTTCCTGAAAGCTGCAAATTTCCTGATACTTGGAAGTTACCATTGGATGGAGGAATAGTAATTATCCCAAATGTCAATTTGGAAATAATCTCAGCAACATGGGGAAAAATTCCATGATTAAGTACAGATTTTGCATAACATTCGATTGCATTTTCCAATCCTTGGGGTTTTAAATCCACTATCTCTATCCCATCAATTTTGAGCCCTATTTTTTGGTTTTCTGCTAATCCAGAGATTTTGCATCCACCTATAGCATACAAATCTAGACAAAAACATTCTAGTTTGGAAGTAGACGGTCTGGTATTTGGAGGCCTTCTAAGAACAGGCAAGTCCCCGAGACAATCCAAGCCGGCACAAACTTTGAAATGAGTAGCCAAACGTTGATTTGCCAATGGGACAAGTTCTGAAGGTAAAGGAAATACATTCCCTTCATGGAAATCTATTTCAGCTTTAGAAAGTTGAATTGCAAAATTTATTGCCAAATTGTTTGAACTAGATTGGCTTAATGGTAGACCAATGACAGGAATTGGTTCTAGTATTGTTAAAAGAGGATTCTGTTGTCTGTTTACTTCTTGCACAGCTATAATTTTTTCACACAATAGATTTGGATTTGATGCTAAAAAGGAAGTACCAAAATTAAAAAGAGACGGGCGCTGTTGCATAAGATGTTTAACCACTCTATTAATTCCTGCATCATGAAGAGCTGCATAAATATCACATTTTTCTGTAAGACTCAATAAATCCTACAACGTAAAGATATACTTATCTTTTGCTTTAGGATTAGTCGGGAATAAGATTTGATAATTTCAGATAAGATCTTTTGTCGAGATGTTAGCACAACATTGTAATTAATTCCAAGTGTAAGGCTAATTTGAGACTTCTTTTATAGCCTTGACAAAACTATCAAAGTTATTATTCAACGATATTTTGTTATCAACTGTTTTAGCCAAATTAAATGCTGGGTGTCCATTATCCAATATGTAGGACCACTGCCAAAACATTACGCCATGCGGTAAAAACTTCTTGAATGTTTTCAAATATTTGCTATGCTGGCTTGAGCTTATTTCGATTCCATCTCCAGTACCTGAGTTATACTCACCAGCTATGAAGGTATCAATTTTCATTAGTTTTACTATTAATCTAAAATACAACATTACTATGTAGTATGGAGGATATGGATGAATATCAAACATGATTTTATTTCCCACAGCAAGGGAGGGCTTAATTCTAGCCTGTGTCCAAGGAAAATTAAATGCACTGAGACGGCCAGCATAAGTATAACAAAATAGCAGGATCTTGTCTGTTATTTCGGCAACCTTATTTAACAAATGGTCATAATACCTTGAAACCTTTTTAAAATCACCGTGCCTAAATACCTGAGGTTCATTTAAAAGTTCAAATGCGATAGTTGATGTTTTGTTATTTACCGTCTCAATTACTTGCTGAAAGTATTCTATCTGTAAATTCCATCCATCCCTTCCATCCAAAGACTTTATCGTTTTATCCCACCAATTATTCCAAAATTTTTCTACATCTTCTCTAGACGGGGGTTTAAAGGAATTAGGTTTAGACGAGTTGTTTTGATATAGCTGAGATACAATAGAATTTGGAAAACCTATTCCATATCCAAGAAACGAAGAGCATTCCCATTGGTGGTTATCATATAAACACGATACATTGCTATTATCAGCCTCATCTGAAATAAGATTTAGTTCTTGAATAAAACCTTCTGGATCTTTTTCATAAGACTCCCAATAAACAGGAATTCTTACAATATCTATACCATGCTCCTGGAAAATTTTGAAGGAATCTTGTATATATCGTTGTGGGGGTATGAGTTTTGAACGATTTTGATAATCAGAGATCTTGAATCCGTCAAAATTAACTCCAATTTTCATTGTTTGTCTAACCCCCATTGACATTAATTATAAACATTTTTAGCTTCCAACTAGGATATCGATTACCAGACAAACTAGAGTTTAGGAGTCAATTGATGTGACTTTACTGATATCACTAAATGATGATTACGAACAATGTCTAGTTGATAACTTATTGACAATAGTTCTAATCTATTAGGATTATGTTCTCTGTGGTGGTTGGGTTCTAATACAAATATGGACTTCAATTCAAACAGAGTGGGAAGGGTTAGACTAGATGGAAAAGTACATCCTTGGCTATTATTGCAATTCTAGTTTATCTCGCAAGTTATCTGGTACAAGATTATTGGAAAAAAGAATCAATATGCTACATAAGAACGACTCTATATGTCTGCATTACAACATTCATATGCTTACCTTTTCACCAGAAACGGGAGACCGACTTTTGCGAACTGCGTAGTAAATCGCTCCAAATCCCATACTAGTTACGATCACCTGGACTATTTGACCAAAGTAGGGAATGGGAACTGCGTACAAAAGATTAAGTATGACAAATCCAATCAAAAAAGAAGAAATATTGTGGAGATCTCCTGACGACTTTCGTCCCAATAACTCGAGGATTTTTTTTCCGATAACAAATGATATCACCAAAGATGAGAGGATTAATCCAATAAGAAGAACTAATAAACCAAATACCGATACTGGCATCCCTACCACAGTGATTGCCGATAGTACTATTACAACCACGAACAATATGATTAAGAGAAATCCCACCACCGTGTTTTTTATTATAGATTTTTTCATAACCAATCGAACTGAATCAAACTGTTTAGGTAGTAACTTGACAAGTATAATACCTAAGATACCAAATCCTATAACAAACAAAATACCAAAAAGACTAAGCCAACCCTCTATATCCGGCATCATTGAGTCCTGGCTTCTTATCTCTAGGTCTCCGACAGTGCCATTGTTTTGGAAGTCATCAGTCATTGCTACCAGTTGTCCTGATATGTTGCCCTCGTTGTTAATAGATCCACCTGCAACATATGCGTCTTTATTTACCACAGAGGTAGGTTCGAAATGTACGCTGTTAGCTGCTAATATCACATTTGTTGATTCTCCCCCTAAATCTATTATATTACCAGCAGCCACGATTTTTCCTGAAACATCTGCATTTACCGTTACTTGTCTTCCGGCTAAAAGAAGGTCACCCTCTATTGGTGCATTGACATCAATAGTATTGGCAAATATTATCGCTCCTCTGACAGGGGCGTCGACATATACTGTTTCTCCAAAGATTATCACTTCATCTTGTACAGGTTCTTGGATTGAAATCTGATTTCCCGAAATAACTTGAAAAGCAAAGGCGTTATCTGGAATAACTAGTGGTACTAGAACTATAGATGCCATACATAAGATGAAAAAATACTTTATTCTAGCGGTCATGTCATTTTGAAACACCTTATGAGATAACCAGTTCTGAGTCAAATTCAAATTCATAGAATAAACACATTTCATATTTTCCATTCTATTCACATTTTATTAATACTTTAATTTAAGCAAGCAAGAATGTGGCCTAATGCTCATTTAATATATACAGAGGATAGTTTGGGATGCATTAACTAACAAACTGCAAGTCAAATGAGAATAAAGTAGTTAAGTAGCATTATGGACAGGTAAATTGACACTATCACAAATGCTGATCTTATTGAAGGATATTAAATCGAGTTTTTTAATCTCTTTTTATTATATACCCAAGGTTTTCCATCTAGGTAATTACATTAGAAATTTCTTTAGCCCAAGGACTTTTATCAGAAAGTTTTCTCTCAATTTCTTTTATTATTACCTCTTTGTGGTATTCTATACTAATGGGAATAAAGACATCTGTCTTTCTAACACCAGGATAAGATTCTATTCTTTTGACATTTGCGTCTAAAGCAAATACATCTTTGCTAAAATAGAGCCAATAAACAACATCTTGCTGACTGAGCATAGGAGAGTAGATACAAAAAGAATCCTTAAGATCTTCATAACTTCTTTCAAGTACCTTTGCATAGGAACCTTTTTCGATATATGTTGAGACAACAGACACGATATATCCTCGTATAGCAGTAAAGTTAAATTGTAAAGTGAAATCAAGTACATGGTTTTCGATCATCTTATCGAGCCTTCTAGCGACTGTTTTTGATGACATGGAAATTTTTTCGGAAATATCTGAGATCTCCATCCTAGGATTGTCCAAGAGACATTTAATTATTCTAAAGTCAATAAAAGTAGGATGCTCTTTAACATCCGGAAATACAGAGGTTTGGTTTTGTAGCAAAATATCTGGACCAATCATATCGACGAGTAATTTAATTTTCTCTTCGGCCTCTTTTTTGATGGCGAATTTGAAGGTGGAAATACCACCAAGAACATGTCCCGTATAAAGTATATCTCCTAACAAGCTAAGAATGCGTTTGGTGTGGTCTTGGTCGGCAGCTTTACTATTCATCCTTATCACTAATAGGCAAAACTTGCTATAACCGAGCACCAGTGGATTCACCTTGACAATAAAACTATCTATTACTCCGCAAGCTTGCATTTTCTTAACTCTAGCCTTTACACTTTTTGACGTCAAGCCTACCTCATTGCCCAATCCATTGTAAGACATCCTACAGTTTTTTGATAATGACTGGAGTATCTTTCCATCTAATTCGTCCAATGTAGTTGTTGTCAATACCTTATAATACTAATATCAGACATGAATAAAAGATTAACTTCCTATATTGGGATCAATACTACCACCAAGGATAAGAATAGGAACAGCATAATATTTGCCATGTCAACGAAAAAGATGACTAAAGAACATGAAAAAGTAGCTCTAGTCACTGGAAGCTCCAGCGGAATTGGATTTGAAACATCGCTATTATTAGCAAGAAATGGATTTCATACATTTGCCTCAGTAAGGAACCCCGAAAGGGCCAAAGCAATAATAGGTGTTTCTGACAAAGGTGAACTGCCAATACAAGTGGTTGAATTGGATGTAAACAGTGACAAATCGGTAAATGCCGCCATCAATAAAATTAAGGATGAAGCTAATAGAATTGATGTAGTTGTTAACAATGCAGGGTATTCACTCATTGGTGCCTTAGAGGATCTCTCGATGGATGAAATCAAGGAGCAGTTTGAGACTAACCTGTTTGGTACCATACGGGTAATAAAGGCAGTACTACCTATTATGAGAGAACAACATGCAGGAACAATTGTAAACGTAAGTTCTATGGCAGGCAGGGTTGGCTTTCCGCTCTTTCCAGCATATAGTAGTACTAAATTTGCTCTCGAAGGTGTATCAGAATCTTTGCGCCTTGAAACGGACCCACTAGGAATAAAAATTGTACTCATAGAACCCGGTACTATCAAGAGTAATTTTGCAAGTAATGCCATAGTGGGAAAAAAGGCTACAGAGCCTAGCTCACCATACGCATCATCGATTGAGACATTACTAAAATCTACAACTCGTTTTATCAATCAAGGTACTCCTGCAGAAGAAGTAGCGAAAGTGATATTAAATGCGGTTACAATCGATGATCCCGAGCTAAGATATTTGGTAGGTAATGATGCAATCCAAATGATTGAAGCAAGAAAAGCAATGCCCGATCAAGAATTTGGTACCCTTGTTAAGAAACATCTTCTTTCTCAATAAATAAAAGGACTTATAGATTTCATTCTTTTTTTATACAAATTTAAAGTAAGCGAATGGTTTCAAAAATCTACAGTTGATTCCTCATGGGAGAGGATTAAGTTCCAAGTAGTAGTTCCTAATAAAAGTAGTTGATACTCACTCGTCGTACTCATGCCAAATCTTTTTTAATTAGGTTTATCATGCGCTAAAGATTTTTAATTATGTGGTCAAAATCAAACGGTCATTTTTATCTCAGTATGATACAGAACCCAAACTCATAATATCGCAATGATAATGTAAAATGAATTTAACTGAAAAACTCTCCACTATCTCTTATGAAATCTATCAGATAAAGAACTTGAGGAATTTATTAAGGAATATTTTAATCTAAAATATTGATGACTGGAGTCTTATAATTCGATGTGAATAAACTCTAGATTGGCTCATTAACTTTGAAATCATATTCCCAATCTTGATGAGTATCACAGGAAATTGTGGTAGGGATGAAGAATTCACTAACTAATATCCGTTTAAGCTTTTCATTTTTTTAATAGTTCTCGACTTCTTACCAATCAAAATGTTAGCCCTGAAAATAGTGACCATGGATTCAATGGATTTAACCTTTTCAAAATGATAATCTGACCATAATATCAAGATTTATTAAAAAAAGGGTCAAATATATGCTAAATCTTTATAAAAAAATCTATAAAAAGGGATAGGAATGCTCGAAAAATAGATTATTCCATTGGTGGCCATTGTCGAGCAGCGAATGCGTAAGAATACAAACTTAAGTGGGGTGCAGCTCAGTATCGAAATCAAATGAACTCGAACTTGGTTAAAATATCTAAGTCCATAGGCCATGGTTTGTACTTATACTTTCTAGGTTAATCTTATATGAAAACATCTAATCCCAGTGTTATAATCAACTGCTCTCTCTAATTTTCTGCCAAAGTATTCTTAAATGATTTTTTCAACCAGATAGGAGTAATTATAGTAGTAGTAGCCACCATAATAATTATTGAGGTATAGATATCTGTAGAGAGTACTCCCGATGTCACCCCTACACCGGCCACAATCAATCCAACTTCGCCACGAGATATCATCCCTATCCCCACTCTCATCGAGCTCGTTTTGTCCTTAAGAAATATTAGAGATGGTAACCCACACCCGACTAACTTTGTGGAAATTGCTATTGCTATGATTATTCCAGAAATTACCAAAACATCCATATTAATACCTCTCAGGTCAACCTGAGCACCTATTATTGCAAAAAATAATGGTGCAAAAATAAATTGCAACTTTTGAGCATATTCTTCAACTTGTTTGACTAACTTGGTGCTGGCCACGGCCATTCCTGCAGCAAATGCACCTACAATTGGAGATAGACCTACATAGGCTGCAACACCTGCAATACCAAAGAAAATAGCTGTGGTAATTCCCTCTATACTACCTTTTGACTTCCACAATTTTTCTCTATGTAATATTCTTGGAACAAGAAAGATAGCACCAATGAGTAACACTGCGAATAATCCAAGGATTTTGAGAATAATAAATAATATATCCATTATTTGAGGTGCGGTGTCACCTGATTGCACCATAGTAACAACAACCGATAGTACGGCTATCGCAAGTATATCATCGACTATTGCTGCTCCAAGTATAAGTCGTGCCTCTTTTGATTGCATCTTTCCTAATTCAGTTAATACCTGAATAGAAATTGCTATACTTGTAGCTGTTAATGCTGTGGCTATGAGTAGTGTTTCAAATGAACCGAGTCCATATATTGAAAGAACTGCGAACCCAACAGAGAATGGCACGATTACGCCGATTGCGCCAACTGTAAATGATGCTATTCCACCTCTCAGAAATTCTCTTGGTGTAATCTCAAGTCCAGCAATAAATAAGATTATGATGGCGGCTAATTCTCCGATATATTTGACTGTTTCATCAAGAACCACCAAAGGTTCACCACCAAATAGTGGGAGTCCACCCAAAGCATAAGGACCGACGATTATGCCTGCCAATAATTCACCTAATACCACCGGTTGTTTTATCCGTTGGAATATTTCTGCTAATATTTTGGCAGAAAATAGAAGAATAGAAAGTGAAATGATAATATGAATAAAGACAGATTCGGAAGCCATAGACTACAAGTTTCCTTCAATATTTTCATTATAATAGTATAACAGTAGAGTAGATTGTTTTTTTTTTTTGATTGTACCCAACGAGCAAATTCTACATACACTATGCTTAACAATCTTAGAACAAACTTTTTGGTACGTCATCTAATTCGTAGTAGTAACCTAATATATTATCAACTGTGTGTTCTAGTTGAGTATTACTGTTTATTAGAACGAATACAGTTTTCTCAAATTCATAGATTTTTAGTATTCGCAAGTTTTCATATTCTAAAACTACCCATTTTAATCTTCCAAGAGTACTATTATTTACCATTGTTGTATGCATTACTTTATCTGTTTGATATTTTTTATCATTTCGGATATGGTTCATGTTCAGACCTAAAGCTGGGACTATTATAGAATCAACATAGTTTTTATCGATGTTGGAGTTCTTTGCAACATACAGTTCTTTCATTTGGGAGGATACCAAAATAAAAACAGCTAAAATGTCATCATCAACTTCTACTAGATGCCTTATTTTATCATAGTTTTTATTTTCTGCATTATGTTCATTCACTCTAATTTAGTATGAATTTAGACGGATAAATCGTTTTAATTTAAATTCCCGAAATCGTAGTAGGAAATAAAAATTCTTGTAGGAGTATAAACTTAGTTTAAAACTTATGAATTTCCTTAATCTAACTTAATTCTTATACTTGTATTTTTTTCAAGCTGAATAGATTAATTTACATATGTATGAGAGAAAAAACTACAAATTTTTGAAGCAAGCTGATTCCTAGTTTAGGAAGTATTTAGATTTGCTTGCAAATAAAATGAAAGAATTATCATGATATAAAAACACTCAGAAAAAAATCGTCTTTGAAAACCAAAAAGATTTCTGGCTATATAACCAGTGGAGGTTTATATCTCTTATTCTGGTTTCTTTGCGTAGTCCCCCATACCAGTAAAGTCAATAGAAACACATGGTTCATCCCCAATCACCCAAGCATCGTGCCCTGGCGGGATTATGGCAGAATCTCCTGGTCCCCCTTCAATTTCCGTTCCATCATCCATCCTTACTTTCATTCTTCCTGAGATTATTACTGAAGTATGTGGAGCCTGACAACTGTTTGTTTTAACTAGTGGTTTGACACATTCCCCCCAACTCCAACCGGGCTCGAGAGTTGCTCGACCAATTATGACATTGCCCAGGTTTACAATTTCAACCTTTCCCTTTGCAAAGGTTCTTACTTCATCAGGAGAGTCGAAACTTTTTGCTAGTATTTTTGTTGATGACATCTTTATTATCAAAAGTAGGTTTGTATTACTTTGATTATAAGCATTATTCCATATCTGTTCCAAATTCGTTCCAGATTTTTGAATTACTCCGACTATTTGTATTTCACAGAATGATTTCCTGTTATATCATGAAGTATCGATGTACGATCTTACCTTTAATTTAAACAAGAATGAAGATGATATGAGTAAAATTTTTCACAGATTATTACTATTAATCACAGTAAGGTGGATCGACTGATTTCTTCCAATTTCTTTGTCATTAAACTTTTAGTTCAGCACTACCAAATAGAACTGAAAAATGCCTTACACCATATTAGAGCGGTATCGTACTTTGATAAATCAGTACCAGGAGGTATATCGTAATTTTGATTTCCATTATTAGCTTTTAGTCTCCCAAGATTCACAAAATCTACTGCACTTTTATCTGTTGATAAATAAACATACAAATCAGGTCCATTTGTTACTTTTAGATTTTCTAATCTCAGTACATTTGTATTGTCCTGGAGGGGAATAATTTTTGCTGTACCTTCTGCATTGTGAATTCCATCATTAACACCGACAAATGCACCTGAAATTAGTGGTTGATTTGATTCAAATGAAATAAAAGTTTTATTCATAACTTCATCAATCTTGCGGCTGTTGTCATTATTTGAATTTGCATATTGAATCATCAGCTGGTTTTTCTGAGAATTGCTCATGTTCTCTGCGACTCTGACCCTCTCATCCTCACTCATCTTGTTATATTTCTCAAATGAAATTGAAGAAGCCGAATTGGAAGGAAACTGCTCATTTATTTCTGTTGATATGAACAATGGCGAGGCTAGATAAAGTGCTATCATCAAGCCGACGATACCAAGTGTTGGATAAGCAATTTTCTTAAATAGGGAGTAATGTCCATTACTTTTCATAATGAACAGATTAGATTGAAAGGTAATAAGGGATCTTCCCTATTAGACCCAAATCTATTCCAAATATTGGTTTTGGTTTTGGAATATTTTTTTGCAAAGTACAGTTAGTTGTAATCATGCAAAATAAGATCCTAAAATTGAATTAAATGGTTTGATATATGTATCGAATTTCAGATCGTTCCGGTCTTATCCGAATGTAAAAGTATATATCTGAAATCCCTTGCCTTTAACATCAATGATTATAGATCTTGGTTCATAGTCGTCGTAAAGTCCTACATTGTATAGCCGTTGTTTGTCCACCGTAACGTTTCCATCCTTTCCGATATCAATAGCGTGATTATCAGTGTCTATTTTTGACCTGTTGTTCTCCGAAATAGACACTTGCTGACCATTACCTGATGCAACAATGTTGATCGCTTTTGCGTAATAGGTCAGAATGATTTTACCATCATCACTAATTAATTCCATATTATCTTTATTGTTCTTCCAAATTCCGTCAAAGTATACGATATTAGGTTCCAATGACGTTTTATTTGGATCAAATTTGTAGTCTACTGATTCATCCGGTTGGAAGCTCTCTATATTACCCAACGGGGATCTGGCCGTAGAATATCCAAGATATATTTCAGGCGAGAGATTTTGACTAAGGTTTGTATAATCAAGACTATCTGATGTCATATTAGTCAGCATTGATTTGTTTAGGTTAAATGTTATTTCGGTCTGGTTTTCTAATGAGGCCCTTTCTGCAAGTAGTGTTTGAATAGTTTTTTCGGATTCATTGTATCCACCTTCTCCAATGTGATCGTCTCTAATATATCCCTGAGAATCTATAAGATAATGTCTTGGCCAGTAATTGTTGCTATAAGCATCCCATGTCTTGTGTTCGCTGTCGAGGACTACAGGATATTTGATACCAAATTCTTTAACAGCATCCTGTACATTCACCAGATTTTTTTCAAAATCAAACTCTGGTGAATGTACCCCGACAATAACAAAACCCTGGTCTGAATATCTATCATACCAATCGTTAAGATATGGAATAGTTCTGATACAGTTTATACAGGTATATGTCCAAAAATCCAAAAGTACTACCTTGCCTTTTATATCTGACAGTTTTACAGGTTGGTTGTTTGCTGTATTTATGTAAGAATCAATTCCAGTCAATTCAGGAGCCTTTACAAACCCACTTTTATCTATGCTAGTAAACGCTGTTTTATTTAACTTTACGGTTATCAGATCACCACTCTTAATTAATGACTTGTCGACCATGTCTTCTAATTGCTTTTGTTGTAAATAGCTTTGAGAGGTATTTACATAAAAGTTAAAGTAAATCCCAAATCCAGTAATTAACGAGATTACCGCAACGGCAGTAAGAATTGCACTGATATTATCTTTGTTCATAATTTAATCATCTCATCTCCTAATCGTCAATTGCCAATCAGCGGTCCAATGAATGGAATATTAACGAAAAGGGTTAATTGGTTGAAAAATATTAACAATCCTATTACTATTAGAATACTCCCCATTATGAGATTGAAATATTTTAAATGTTTTGTCAGCTTCTTGATTACTCCGGTTGCTTGTGAAAAAAACGCTCCTGTAATTAAGAACGGTATTCCCAAACCTAATGAATATGCCAATAACAAGTTGTAAGCCGTTCCAGGGTTTGTGGCAGCTAATGTAAAAGTACTGCCCAAGATGGGTCCTACACAAGGGGTCCATCCTGCGGCAAAAGCTATGCCAAATACAAAGGAAGTGATATAACTTGTCTTGAATTTAGGAATTTTAGTAAACTTTCTTTCCATATTAAGTCGACTTATTTTTAAAGATAAAATCAAATTTGTACCAAATGCGATAATAACAATCCCTCCTATGTAGGACAAATATTGTTGAAAATTATTTCCAATGGAAGTAGCAAAAATACTATTCAGAATGACACCCAATACTGAAAATACGAGTGAAAATCCCAGTACGAAATAAACTGTGTTGATAAAAATATTTAGTCGTGCCTTTTTTGAAATAAATACTATTTGATTACTATTTTGATTTTTATTTTCTTGGTGGTTACCTTGGACATTTTGAATGTAATCATTTGTTGCCTCTCTAATTGATGAGCTGGACAGATAGGACAAAAATCCAGGAATAATGGGCAGAATACATGGAGAAAGAAATGAGCCAAGACCTGCAAGACCTGAGAGTAAAACGCTAGTTTCTAATGCCAATATAACATCACCAACCTCCTTTCTTTGTAAGGTCCGTGGTTGCAATTACAATTGTCAATGCAATACAAATCAAAAGGTTTTTGTTCATGGAAACATTAATCATAAAAATGCATTAATAGTTATTTCCAGATCTATACCAAATCTATACCAGATCTTAATTGACAAAAAGGATATTTGATTTTATTTAAAGGACCGGTGAGTCATACACTGCTCCTAAAAAACAACAATTCGAAAACGAGAATAGATGATTGACTCTGGATTTTATTCCAGAGTTATCTTTAGGAATATGATAAAGCCCGCCATTTCAGCAATGGAAATGGTTAGCAGATAAGGTACAAGTACATCCGAAAACAGCATGGACATGATAATATATGAATAAACAGATATTATGCTGTTTATCATAAGTAAGCTGCAAAAGAAGATCAAGCCTAAAGTAAAGTTGGCCCTGCTGTTTCGGTAAATTTTTGCAAATGTAAAAACCAAAGCACCTAGTAATCCCAAATTCACCAAATTGATAAGTGCATTGATTGTACCCATCCAAACATCCATTTAACTAAATCGTATGTAATTGCAGTGTATGTATTTATTTATTTATTTCCAGATCTGTTCCATATTCTAATCTAGGTTTTGTTTAGTCTGGATTTTTGGATTTTATCTCTTACTTCTTTAAATGCCTCCATGTTTACCTCTAAATAAGTTGATATAAAGTACAAAATACCATATTTTTCTCCTTCTTTTGTAATTAAATTATTTTTTTCCAACACGTGTATATGGTGTTGTATAGCCTTATAGTCAATTTTGATAATATCAGATAATTGATTGATATTGTATGGTTGCTCAAATAGCAGTTCTATTATAGAGATTCGATTCATGCCGCCCCTTGACCCTGCAAATAAAAACCAAAACAGTTTCTTAGCGTTAGGGTCGGCCATTATCCATCTTATTTTTGTTTAACCATTTAATAGATACTCTATATAATAAGTTTGACATATTTGGTATTGAATTATCAAGATCCAGATTAAGCAGTTCTCATTTATGGGGCTTAAGTTCCTTGTGATAAAAAGTCGTGATGCAATTTAAAACAGGATAAATATTTGATATTGCTCATTTAATTTTTCGAGTCTGAACTGGTTCCATTCACGTTTTGTCAAAAAATGTCTCCAGGGGATTTAAACTGTAATATACTGAATTTTTGAAGTAATGTTTAGTTTTACTAACCTATCATTCTCTGATGTTCTGTTAATTTATCAGTTTCACCAATTATAGGATATTGGGGTTTTCGATATGCTTTTCTTGTAAGATATTTAATCTGATAAACCATGAATCGTGACCTTAGTTATCGGTCGATTTAGTTTGGATAACTTCTTGATAGTTGCAATTACTTTAATACCATACAAGGCTGTTCGAATCAAATCCTTACTACATACAGATGGATCACAGTTTTGTAGCCGTAGTTGTTATTTTCCAGTAGACAGCATGAATACAATTAGATAATCAATTTGTCTTAAAATGTAAATCTATTGAAGGTATTTTGTCATGGTATGATGACTATGTAGCAGGTATCAACTCAAAAAAAAATTTGATTTGACGCCAAAAGTTTACATTTTAGTATGATATATACAAAATCGTGAAATTAATATGAAGTATCTATACGTTTCTGAAACTAAAATAGATATGCTTTATCCTCAAATACTAAAAACCATCTTGGACAACATTGATGATGAATCGAATATTAATACTGGATTTGGTTCTACTTTAACAGCAATTCCGGATAGTGGAAAAACGCTCTATGACAAATTAGATTTAGTTTCTAGTTATATAGAAAAGGAAGGTACTGTCGGGACAGTAGATTCCCCCCTACAATATTTCAAGGGAATGCTTCCTATGCGTTGGGGCTCTTATGGTAGGGATGAAAAGTCACAATTGGTTTATTTTGGCGGTATTACCGATACTGGAACAGTATTGGGCCTCGGTGGATCAATGCATCATGTTTTAGAAAAAGAAAGAGGAGGTTCTCATGCTCAATCGCATTCATTATCTTTTGCGTTAGCAAACAAATTAAGTGTGGAATTAAATATTCCTTTGACTCCTGGAGATAAGTATGAGATAGAGGGACAGAGTAGAGCATTTGCTCTCAACGATGAATCTTATCTAGAGGCTGTATCGCTTGCAACACATCAAATGGAGGGGCCTTTACAAGATCTGGAATTTCTGGCCCAAAGACTAGTTGCAGGTGGTGAAGACAGAAAAGTTGTATTAGGAACTCCCATCTATGTTGCAGTCGCAGGATAAACTTTATCATTATAATTTATTAACCAAACGGGATTGCACTAGGTATGTGAAAATGCTATTGATTATTTACTTTGATTATCAAAAGAAAGATTTTACTACCTTCTTTAATGAAATCGGGTTCAAATAAAGCGATTCAGACGATCCTACCATAAATCGGACTCTTTAGTAGTATCCCGGGTAACAAATGCAATGGGCTGCTCTCCCCTAGCTTGTCGTGCTGATACTTGTTCTATAAGTTGTGACTGTGATCATAGATATTGCACTCAACCACTAAACAATGCAAATGAAGTTAATACAAAAACGATTTTATTCATCTTTGTATTGATTTGGGAGTATGTATTGAATCTTCTCAGACTTGAAAAAGTAAAGTTGTTCCTATTTAACTTGACACTATATACCAATGCCATGTAAATGAAAAACTGGATACAGAATCCGTTAATTGATCTCTATAATGATACTTACTGACAAATATATCTACAATGGGAAACTACTGGTATCATTGTGCTGAGGATTGTGATGGGTATATGCCTTGATTGGCTGTGTTGCCAACACTATCTACCGCCTTTTTGTGCTGCTGCGTTGTTTCCAGTGTTTGTTTGACTTTGTATGTTTGCGTTGTTTCCAGAACCAGCAGTATTGCCACCAGATACTACATCACTACCTTGGTTAGAGGATTGTGATTGGCCTATGCCTTGATTGGCTGAATTGCCACCACTACCACTACCATCTTGTTGTGCCAGTGCATTGTTTCCGCTATTTTGTTGGTTTTGTGCATTGAAATTGTTACAAGAATCAAAAGTTCCCGAACCTGATACACATAGAGCATTTTGGTCAGAAGATTGTGCTTGATCTATTCCTTGGTTAGCTGTGTTGTCATCATCGTCATCGTCATCGCTGCCACCACTTTGTGCTGCTGCGTTGTTTCCAGTGTTTGTTTGACTTTGGTCACTTAGATTGTTACATGAAAAAAAGGTGCCGTCACCTGATACACAAACACCGAGTTGGGTTGATATTTGTGATTGGCGTATTCCTTGAGATGCTTCGTTACTATCATCATTGGAACTAGAACTAGAACTATCGTCGTTACTACTGTCACTATTACTACTGTCACTATTACTACTGTCACTATTACTACTGTCACTATTACTACTGTCACTATTACTATTGCCATTGTTATTATCGAATACAATATTCTCGGCGGATTGGAGATTAGTTACACATACAGCTTCCAACTCACCATTATCGTTAAATTGTGGTGCCAGTTTAAAAGACACTACGTCTTTAACGCTGGTTCCAGGTTTTATTGTCAGGTCAGCTCCACTCAAGGCATCTGTGCCTGAGAATGAAGATGGAAGTTTTGTCAGGTCAGCATTGTCATCTCTAATATCGACCTCTCCGGGGGATTCAAAAGTTATAGATTCTACCTTTGAATCATTTCCGCAATTATCAGAATCTTGGCTCAATGTTACATAGTGATTATGCCATACTGGATCACTGGCATTTGATTGTTCTTCACTATCTTGAACTCCTGCATGAGTTGTACTAACTACCACAGCATCTAATCCCTAGTCAGTTAATACACCATATCCAAAGGCACCTCCATCACCATTCGTTGGGATGTGTCCATGAGTTTCAAGAAATGCACTCATTTCGTCTGAATCTGCACCTATCGTTGCTTCTCTGATATTGAGAAAGTCATTCTTATCTCCAGCTGAATTAGAAGACGTAGATGAAAATGCTAGACTTGAAGGTGATATCGCTAATACTAAAAGCATAAAAATAACAGGAATGAATTGATAATTCACTATTCAATGCAATATAGCGAAATATTTATACATTTTGTATTGTTATAACAAATTTTACAACTATTTCGAATTTTATGTAAAATACAACAATACAATATGATTTAGCAAAAGCAATCAGGTACACTAAGAGAGCCTGAGAGTTTGCTACGTAATTATGAAGTTAAACAAGCATGGATTCGAATTAGAAAAAATATTAAAAAATATCTCCCAATTAAAGATAAAGAAACCAAGCGAGAATGACCTTGATTAGAATGTGTTTTAATAAACTGAAGTGACTAGCGACAATACCCAATTTACTTGGTGAAATTAGATAACCGGTCCAATCTATTTGTGGTTATTATGATCGTGAATTGAAAAGGCTTGAGTGCACTGTGCCTAATCAATAAATAACAATAACAATACTTATATAATTATTCTTACCAAGTTAAAATATTTTATGACTGAAAATGAAAAATTTAAAAACATATATGAAAATGCATATAATCAGCAAAAACAAACCATGGAACTAAATTATACTCAATTCAAAAACATGATTGAAAATGCATATCTTCAACATATACAATCCATTGAACTTTATTATACTCAATTGAAAAACATGATTGAAAATGCATATAATCAGCATATACAAATGATCAAAACGAATGCATCTATAATGAAAAGCTATTCTAGCATGTTTGGAAATAACGAAATAGGGAAAAATATTGAAAAGATGGAATCAGATTTTTTAACTCTAAATGAGGAATCAAAAAAATCAATGATCGGTCAATTAGACCTCATTAAAGATAATTACCTATCTAATGCTGCTAAAATAAATGAAGGATATCATAAGATGCAAAGCATTGATAAGTTTGTTCCCAATCCTGATGGCTCAGTGGGATCCAAATAGAAATTTAAAGAAATAATTTTAGTTGAATAGTTTATTTCACTATTCAATCATGGGTTTTTAGCAGGTTACGGGTAAAAAGAATGAAACTTTTTTTGTAGAAGTAGTCTTTCACTTTATGACGGCTACATAATATGCCAAGTTCATCCAATTTTCATTTGTATCCAAATTTCAGATAGAGGTTTTGGCATTTACTACATAGACATCGAAGAACGATGTATCAAAAATTCATGATTCTGAAAGTGCATTCTGAAACGCATGCAAATTAGTGAATTAAGGTTACTAAACCTTCCGTCCCAGTGAGCGTACCCGTTACGTAAGTCCCATTGTTTGAAGGATTATACGTCAGTGCTAATGGCACATTATTAATATTTACTGTTTCTGATATATCATTACTAATACTGTCTATAATAGAAACAGAATTTGATACCACGTTAGCTACGTAAATGTTGTTGTTAGCTGGATTAAATTCCAATGCAACAGGTTCGGTACCGACCACAGTATTGCCAAGTAATGTTTGATTTGATCCTCCAATTACCGAAACAGTTCCGGAACCGTAATTTGCTACATAGGTATTTTCGTTAGAAGGATTAAATACTATTGCTTGCGGTAACAGGCCCATCTCAAGATTGTTGATTACAGTATTATTAGTACTTTCAATAATGGAAACTGTTCCTGAATCACGATTAGCTACGTAAATGTTGTTGTTAGCTGGATTAAATTCCAATGCAACAGGTTCGGTACCGACCACAGTATTGCCAAGTAATGTTTGATTTGATCCTCCAATTACCGAAACAGTTCCGGAACCGGAATTTGCTACGTAAATGTTGTTGTTAGCTGGATTAAATTCCAATGCAACTGGATCACGGCCAACATCAACTTCCGTTATAACAGTATTAGTATTACTGTCAATTATTGAAATAGAGTTAGAAATCTTATTTACTACGTAAATGTTGTTGTTAGCTGGATTAAATTCCAATGCAACTGGATCACGGCCAACATCAACTTCCGTTATAACAGTATTAGTATTACTGTCAATTATTGAAATAGAGTTAGAAATCTTATTTACTACGTAAATGTTGTTGTTAGCTGGATTAAATACTATTGCTTGTGGTGACATACCCACCTCAATGTTTTTAATTACAGTATTATTAGTACTTTCAATAATGGAAACTGTTCCTGAATCACGATTAGCTACGTAAATGTTGTTGTTAGCTGGATTAAATACTATTGCTTGGGGAAATTTTTCTACCGAAATGGTCGAAATCACACTGTCTCCAAAGACATGGTCCACTCCTTTTGATGAAATTAGAATCATAAGCGTAAAAATTAATCCTGCAAAAACTATTGAGAACATGTTTTATATTGTGTTATTACAGGTGATATATATAACAATTTCATAAATGTTTATGGCTCTGATGAATTGACTTAATCCCTGAACCAATAAGTTTGTGTCATATGTGGACTTTTTATTTTGATTTCTCGGTGAGGATGTCAACTTACTAAAGCATTCAAAATGGTTCGACGGGGCGCTAGAGATTTGATTATTAAACATGGTTCAACGAATAAGAATACTTATGACAGAAAAATGGACTGTATAAATTGGGTATTATGGTGTTGGAAGTAGTAGAACTTTCCATTACCCCGATTGAACGGTCTCCCTAGGGCTACCGGCTGAACGTCAGCGGTTCCGGCTTCGTACCAAATCGAACGGTGTATTGGCGGTTAGGGGGGTGAGGACCATGGGTCTGAAGATTTTATCAGCGCTCCTAGTGGCGGCTGAGTAGTCGGTCCAGACGAGATGTTCTTCTTCACTGATACCGCTACTGGCGCAAACTTGAATGAGGACTGTAGAGGCCAAGACGAGACCTTTGCCGACGCATACTATACTTATCCTGGAGCATCTCACCGCAAGTCCAACACGATCAAACGCAACTTCTGAATTCCGATTGCGGCAGCGATGACTGAATAAAGCATCCATAAATTCGAAATCCGAGCGTTTGGCAATGAGTTAAGCTTTGACAAATAAGAGGAATTTATCTATTAAGATAAGTTACAACATCGGAGTTTTTCAGAGGACTAAATATTTTTTTATTTTGACATTACGACTAGATATTTGATGCCTCCTTCTTGTGGTGTTGTAGATACGTCAATTATTTGAAACTCATCTACATTTTTTATCAAATCTGCAAGCCTAAAAATGTGATAATTATTGAATGATTCTAGAGCTAGGGTATTGGCACTTTCAAAAACAACTTCAACTATTCTTCCACACTCTCCATTATCATTACAAAAAACATTAGCAGGTTCGTTTAACAAAGTTTGATTCCAACTAGTATATTGTGGAATCGTAACTTGATTTGATGTACTGGTTGAGGATGGATTCTGTGATTGGAGATCAGTTTGATTTACCTCTGAAGTGGCAGGAGGAGTTGGTTGAGAATAACTGTAATTTATTCCTGCAATCCCAAGGGTTATAAATAATGCAGTTGTCAAATAGAATAATTTTGAGTATTTTTGAGTAAAGATTTTCATTTATAAAATTGAATCTTCTCCCCTTATTATTTTTTGATTTTCTAGACTTAGATATCTACAAACTATTTTTTGATATTGATATTTTATTTATAACTCTTCTAAGGAATGTGTAACCAAAATAAATTTTGAAAACAAATAACAGAAATAATTCAATTTGATAATTTTATAAACTATTATGCACAATGAATGACAAATGCAATTGTCTTTTTGATTTTTTTATAATTTGGTATATGTCGAATACAAAAATAGTTTCAATTAATGAACAGAACCTTCTATCAGTGTCACAAGTTTAAATCTAGACTTTTGCTTTATTTTTCAAAATTGGAGTAAAGTATAATTTCCACTGTATTTCACCTCTCCTAACCTCGTAAACGTAGTAGGTTGATTGATAATTATATTTAATCTAAAATACTTAATATTTGGTAATCATATTGAGCAATTATGAGAACAAAACTCAAAGAATTCATTGACAAAACACCAGATACTTATCATACCTTTGAAAGTGCTCACTATAATCTGCATATAAATTCAGGTAGAGAATATCTTTCATTATATGGTCAAAACGCTACTAGGCCTGATGTAATTATATCAAAAGATAATCAGGTTGATGATTTAGAGATAAAACACGAACCCAATAAAAAACAAGTCATCATATATAGAAAGGGGATTGAATTCATAAATTTTGAGTATCTAAGTCATTTCACTGTTAACTTTGAATTATCCAAAAATTATAGATGAGAAATGATATTATGGTAAAAACCATTCCTACCCAATCCCATGTTGACAAATGGCATGGTTATCTCTATATCTTATTAGCTGGTATTCCCCTATTAGGATTGATTATATAGTATGATACAGAGAGATGGATTCAATTATTAAAAATCTCTTGATAAGTTATTTTAATAAAATATTAAATCCATTGTTTGATGTTGATACTAAAGAAAAGAATGAAAGCTAAATCTCTGTGATTGTTAAATATCTTGATTTTTTTCTACGTATTCCCTTAAAATCTGTATTCCTTGGTCCCCCCTATTTTTAAAAATCTGTTTCTTGGTCTGGGGGTCTTTCATGTTTATTCTTATGATTAAAGCTAATTATACATAATGTTCTAATCCAGCGAGTTTTAACGATGGCAATCTATCCTCTAACCACCAAAGCCCAAGGATGTTGTAAACAATATTCCCTAGACCAAGGAATATCCAATACATTCCACGATATTCCAGAATCTACTGAGCTGTATATTCCCCTGTTATTCAAACAATAGAATTCATCCTTGATCTTGGGATTAGCTTGAAGAATAGAAATTACTGTTCCCTTGGATTCAGGTAAACCATTATTAGACAACGTCCATTCTTGATTTTCTCCGTTAGAATCACGTCTATATACAAAGGTCTCTAGATCTTGAATAGCATGTGACTTCCAAGCATTACTAGCTGCTGATACTACTATATTTGAAGGATCATCTGAATTTACCGCAACACCATAAAGATAAGTATGATTTCCTAATCCCTTATTTTCTCTATACCATGTATTTCCATAATCTCTGCTTTCAAAATATCCATCGCCTGCTGCAGAGTAAAGTCTTTGTGGAACCTTCTTATGAGTTCTTAACGTGTGAGTATCATATGGTCCGTCTTTTACTTTGTCTTTCCACGACTTACCTCCATCAGTACTCTTGATTAGTGCTCCTGCCTCAATTGCAACGAAAATATAGTCTTTATTATTTACATCAGGTTCTATCCAACGAACGTGATGAGTCCATGGTCTGGGAGGAAATGACCATGCCGAAGATGAAGGTAATTTGTTAAATTCATCGATTTTTTCCCATATGCTACTTCCATCAATTGACGAATAAATTATACTTGGTTCCATTCCTACAAATAACTTGTCAAACTCCTTTTCACCTTTTTCCATAGGGCTTGTAGCAAGAGACATAATGTTACAACCAGAGGTATTTAACGAGGTTTTCTCCCATGTATCACCGCCATCATCAGTTTTCCAAAGTCCATTATCAAAAGTACCACAATACGCTCTCTTAGAGTTTTGAGAATCCAATGCCAGGCTGCTCGGACTCAACCCTTTTAAGTGTTCTCGAACTCTCCACCCATCTTTTGAAGAATCCACTACCAAAAGTGAGTTTTGTAGTGAAGCTAAGATAGTAGTCAACTATAATAATCATTTTTACTCCTAGATAACATTATTTGAGAATTAATTTAGAAGGTATATGAAATGCCAACCTGACGACGAGTAGATACCCAGGACAATCATCCTCACAACTCTGTTAGTTCGCATCCATTGGAAATAGTAACAAACTTGATTATAAAGGTAGGTTGAAATAAAATGCCGATAAAGTAACAATTTAGGATTGTCACGAACATACCAAATAAAGAATTTTCACTATCAAGCCAATGGTAAAATATCGATTCAACCTAAAATTAAGAGTGATCGAAACTCCATCTATCAGTCAATACAATACGTATTTTTTTAGTTGTCTTGTTAATACCTTTTATTTGAGAAAGACAAGGAATGCATTTCCAACATTAAATACAATTAAGAAGATTCCGATAATCCGGATTGGATAGGATGAATGTCAATATTGGAACAAAGAGTGGTTTTGTCTATGATTTGAAAACATAGTTCAAAGAGCAACATCTACCTCATACATCCCATAGATTCATTACTTTTCCTTTGAGTTCTTCTATTTATTGATACATTCTCACGATGGGAGAGCCAAGAACAAGCGAAAAACCTTAAATAATTCTTCTCAAACAACTGACCCATTAATGGAAATTATCTTCGATGAGTATGACATGAGAAAATTGCCACCTAGAGAGCGACTAGACAAAATTACATATATTTTAAGAAACGAAAGAGACGAATCCATTCGATGGGATTCTGTTTGGCTTGCAGGAGAGATTACTGAAGTGATTGACACAAGTGATCCTATTTTTGCTGAAATAGCCGACCTGATGGTTTGGGTCTTGCTTAATGACGATAATGGGATTGTAAAACATGAGGCTGCTTTTCAAATTGGCGTGCGAAACATGAGAGCGAAGATTCCTTACCTAGTTAACTCTGCTCTAAATGATAAAAATGAACTTGTAAGACACGAAGCTATAGAAGCTTTGGGTTTGATGCGAGCCCACGAATGTAAGGAGGATTTGAGAAAGATGTTAGATGATCCTAGCGATGCAGTTAAAGAAACTGCTGTTTTTGTACTAAAAAGACTTGATAGGCTGACAAATAGAAGAGGCTATAAAGTAGAGGCGATACTGTAATAGATCTAATCATCAATATTATCAAGTTTGGCTTATGACATTTCTTTATGCTATAGTTACTAAGAATTGGTGAAAAAGACTTTGACATGGAAGAAGCTATATGTTGGGAAAACGAGTGGCACAGGTGAAGGGCTTTTTACAAAGGTAAACTTTAAGAAAGGAGATCATATTTTCACCTGGGAAGGAACATTGAAAAAGGGTAGATATCCTTACTATGTAGGCTCCAGGTGGTTACAAATAGAAAAATACCAGTGGATCGCTCCGCTTAGAAGTAATCCTGGCTGTACATAAATCATTCTTGCAATCCAAACTCTGGGATCAGAAATTCCGTAAATATTGTTGCAATGAAAAATATCGAAGAAGGTGAAGAAGTGACTTTTGATTATTCGACTTCGGAAAGTGAAAATGGATGGTATTTGAAGTGTCATTGTAAAAATAAGAATTGCAGACGCATCGTTAGATCTTACATGCATTTATCTGCAGAATTAAAACTAAAGTATAGAGACTTTATTTCTGAATACCTCAAATGATCTAGTATACTTGCTAATCTAGAGGAGAATAATGGGAAGATTCTGCTTTGTTGCATAATTCCTTATTCTCCGGTTATCATCATGATCATCATGTTATATTCTTCTAAAAATGTTATACAATGATACTTTTATCATGATCTCCTTTACCATGTTTTGAAACCTGTTTGCTGATGTGTATTCACCAAACATTCTCTTTATAGCTGAGAACACAGTTTCAGATATCCATCTCTGTCCGTATTTTCTTTTTGTCTTCCATTTCAACAGATCCTTTGCTTGTAACTTTACTTCGTTGTTCCTTAACCTATTGTTTTTAGGAGAAACAATAGAGTTCCTTCTTACCTTTATACCTGGATTGATCTTTTTGTCCTCAAGATACACAAAGTTTGGATTTGAATCATAGGCTCCATCAGCTAGTACCGATTTTATCTTTACAGTGTTTGGTTCTCTCGAATCCAAAACATGATTGACTAGTTTCTTTAGCATTTTCCCATCATGTACCTTCTCATCTGTCACTTCCAAAGCAATGATTTTCCTGGTCTTTATGTCTACAGCAACGTGGATCTTGAGATATCCTTTTCTATTTTGTGTATTCCATTTCTCATCCATCCACTGACCTCTGTTAGTAATCTTGATACCTGTACTGTCTATTGATATTATTAGGTCATCATCGTCATCCATCTTGTCTCTTTTAATATCGATGTTTAGCTTGTTGATTCGTTTACAGATGTGACCATAACTTGGTGGATTAGCAGGTAACCTTTTTCCTGTGGCCTTAATTATACCTTGGGTTTGTCTGTATGGTAGGTGAAATAAATAGCGAATGTAACCAATGGCCAAGATGAAAGAATCTGGAAATACAAATGGTTTACCCTTTTTGTTTATATTCATATTCTCTATCTCTGAACCCCAACCATCAAGGAAATCATACGAGAAGAGGATCTCACCGCGTTGAACTAATGAGCGATTGTAAGAGGGCCAGTCTATCACAAATAATCAATCTGTTCATTCCAGCTAAATATGTTGAGTTAGGCGACAAAGCAGAAGATTCCTTCAATATTCCCATGTAAGATGAAAAATATCGCAAAGGATGATCACAGTGAAATTAAATCCAGTTAGGAGAGACACACGGAAATTTACAAGATAGAAATGTGAAGATGTGAAGATATATGAGATAGGAACTCGTACTCAGAATAACGACGGCCTCGTTTTATTTGTGTAATACTCATGGTTATCTTTGATTGGGCTGGACTTTTAGAATGTTTTTGATATTACTGCTGTAAAATCATTCTATATTTGTATTAATATAGATACATAATACCTTGAAATTTTTTTAATACCATTACGAAAAAAACTAAACTACCAACCCTGTAGATGAGCATTGTGCTAAGGAAATCATACGAACACTAGAGTCAAACTAATATCGGCAAGAGACAAAATGAAAATGATATGACAGTACAAAGGATCAGGACACATCAAATTAAACTGCATTGTACAATAAATTGTCGATGAATTTAAATAATTTGTAGAAGATTGACATTCAATTGAGCAGAGCAAAAAATATTGAATCTGCTTTTCAAATCAAGTATAAAACGAAGTATTTGCTCTTCGGATTTATTATTGCAATAGCTGCAGCTATCGTAATTATACATATAATACTATATAATACTAACGATGATAGATACATAGGCACAACTTCAGCAGTTTTGTTGGGATCATCCACCTGTATGGCACTGTTTATAATACTTTCAAATCCCAGAAATATAGAAGTTCAGAAATTTAAACTCGTTTTCGTAGGAGTATCCCTCTGGTTCCTTGGTGAATTCTCCTACACGTATTATCAAATTGTCTTGGGTATAGATGCTCCATACCCGGGTATCGGAGAAATTTTCTATGTTGCAGGATATGTGCCTCTAATTCTTTTTACCTACAGATCATTTAAGACTATAAACAGAAACGGCATTATAAAACATAGTTCGATAGTAATTGTAGTAACACTAGCATCTATTTTGCCTGTAATATCAACTATCCAAATTTTTAGTCAAGAAGTAAATTTTCAAATCCAATTGCCCGACATAGTGATTAGTACCATAACTAACTATGGTGATATCGTTTTACTCTCTCTTTCAATACTCATTCTAACCAAGTTACCCAGAAGTAACCCATATATCTATCATTGGATATTATTTACCTCTTTCCTGATATTAGCAACCATCACAGATCTCATCTACTTAACCGCAGCGATTGTTGATGAAGAATTTCTTTCAAAGACTGAATGGACATGGAAAGCGATGTGGGCGTTGGCCTATCTATGCATTCTAGCTTCATTATTTTGGTATTATAAACTGATTCAAATATTAAGCGAAAACTCTGCAGAGTACTACAGCCGATTGCTGGAAATGTCAGGCTATGCAGCAAAATATGATAACAATATTTCAGTTGAAACCAAAGGAGAACTTCTCAAGGAGGATCAATTGCATACTGATAATATGCAAGATTTCAAATTGGTTGAAAATCGTATTAATGAAATAATAAAAGGTGCAAAATACGAGATCGCTATTTTATTTTGTAATTTAACCTCTTTGAGAATAAGCGAAACCCATAGTATCCTAGAATTTCTAAAGGAAAAAACAAGGTCGAATATTTAGTAAGGATTCTTTTTCCGTCAGGTGTCGACGACAGAATTATTGATAGTTATAGCGAGATTGCCAATGTACGGATCTTTGAAAGAAAAATAGATGATGATAATATTATCATAGTACCTGACTATAATAAAGTATTACTGACTTCGACTTCTACCGCAGATCCTATCAAAGACGACAAGGAACCAGCATATTTTGTATCATATTCGGATAACGAAAGAATAGCCTATGCATACATAACAACGTTTGAAAAATTATGGTTACTTCAAACCGTAACGAAATTGGAGGTAAGATGAAATCATTTACTACTTGAATTTTAACTATCATACTAGTCCCTCTGTGGAGAAAAAGATTGATCTCCCCCTTGATGCAATTCCTCCATCTAAATATTTCCTGTTTTATCACAGAAGTTTTGAGAATCTTGTGTACAAACTAAAATCCCAAATCTACATAGGCACAATATATAAACCTCACATATATTGAAGACTTTTGAAAAATCAGAATTCAATTATCTTGATCTGTTTTTCTTTACGAATTCATAAATATCTAAAAAGAAACTGAAATTTCTTAAATATGTATGATTCTTAATATATTTCAGAGTATGAATACTATAGATTGTATTGCCACAAAACTGGATATAAGAGAATTTAATGATGAGAATGTCTCGTCAAGCATAATATCTACAATTCTTGATTCTGCCAGGTATAGTGGCAGTGGCCTAAATACTCAACATTAGAGATTCATAGTAACAAAGGAAAAAAATAACCTAAAGAAATTGTCTGAAGATAGTATTAGCGGGCAATGGATAATTGGAGCAAATTTTGCTATCATAATATTAACAGATCCAAAATACGGTTTTCATGTACTGGATGCAGGAAGAGTTATACAAAATATACAATTATCTGCCTGGGACAACGCTGTTGGTTCAGGATTATATACTGGGATAAGAGAAGATAAAATGAGAAACGATTTCAATATCCCATCTAGTTTGAGCATCTCTGCGGTGGTAGGTTTTGGGTATCCTAAAAAGTCCATTACAGGGAAGAGGAAAAATCGCAAACCATTAAACGAATTGGCTTACAAAGAAGTTTTTGGAAATTCTGATAATTTGCTGTAATCGGTCACAGAAAAGAATCAACAAAATTTATTCTGATATGACATCCGATGAGGAGTGTGCGGGTTTCCGTTGCAATTTTCCGCATAAAGGAGGTCCAAACAGGATATTTCAAGATTTATTTACACTTTTCAAATACTGAATATTCAAAATGAATTATTATGAGATACCGTTTATGTAAACAATCTGGTCAATATTATTGATTTAGACCTGTCCTCTATTTTTAATATTTGATATTAGATGTTTAACAACGCGTTTCGTATGATTAGATTCTATGTACAAATTTAGATAGTATCAGACTGTATTCCTTAACCAAATTAGTTGCACATTTTTGAAAATGCTTCTTCAGCTGCCTTTTTCATTTCCTCTTTTGTTAGATCCTTGATGTGTGTCGCTATTGACCAGATATGTCCAAACGGATCCTGGATAGTTCCATGTCTATCACCATAGAACCGATCTTGAACCGGGAATAACGATTTTCCCCCTTCAGTTACTGCAAGATTAAATGTTTTGTCCACATCTTCAACATATAGATACAGCGATACTGGACTTCCACCAATGGTTGTAGGCGATAAACTTTTCATTTCTGGAAATTCATCTGATAGCATAATCTTTGAATCACCGATCAGTAATTCTGCATGAGCTACGGATTTGTTATCCGGCATCATCATGGTTCCCTTGTCAATTGCTCCAAACACTTTTTTATAATATTCAATTGCCTTTAGTCCATCCTTTACTATTAACATAGGTGTGATGGAATGATACCCATCTGGAATTTTTTTCACTTCGTTCATTGATTATTTTATAAATTGCTTAAATTTATGATAGCTTGTTTAAGTTTGTTGACAGTTTGTTAACTATTGTGATTAAATGTGTATAGCAGTAATACTCAGTGTAAGTTTTTAGTTGTTAGGTGTCCCAACATATTATTAAAATGTTTTAAAATACATTGGATACAAAGATCTGAAATTTTCAAACATAAATAGAAAGGTTAATCAGGATATTAGATATAAGCAACAACTAATGCTTCCATTTATTTTCCCAATCCTTTTGGTTTTAATTTCTCTTTACTTCATAGTGGAGCAAAACTGTCCCAGAGTCAAATGCTATTGATTCAACAAGGGATAGTTTACGAACCTCTTTCAAGTCCCCAAATATGGTCTTTCCATTCCCAATTGCAACAGGATTGATAAACAAATAATACTCATCAATCAAGTTTTCTTTAATCAAGGAAGAATCAAATGAAGCACCACCATAAACTATGATATCGCCACCTTCTTGGCTCTTTAAGTTTGTAATTTCTTCCTTTAGATCGCCAGTTGCTATTTCAGTATTTGGCCACTCAGATTTGGTTAGTGATTTAGTAAAAACAATCTTTGGTGTTTCTATCATTTTTTTAGCAAATGGATACCAGGGGTCATCGGGTTTTTTCACAAAATTAGACCAAGTTGTTATAAAGTCATCAGTCATTTTCCTTCCCAAGAGAATGGTATCAACTGGTTCGTGTAACCTGTCTTCATATTCTCGGAATTTTTCATCCCAAGTAAAGTCTATCCAGTCCATTTCATTATTGGGTCCTGCAATACAGCCATCAATGGACATTCCTACATGTAGTTTTAATTTTCTCATAGCCTTGTTATTATCACTCATCTATATTCCCCCAAAATTTTTAATTTGAAGATGCTGTATTGTACGTGTCAAATTTCATTGACTCAAAATATTCTTGCAAATTAGGATTAACCATTGGTATTAGGACATGAAGGGCCCTAATAACTATAGAAGGGATCAAAAGTATAGTTGAAATTCATCTCGCTCTGTCAGTGAATAACGATCATGGGCATAGTCTTTCCAATTGGAGATAGATTCACAATTAAAGGAATTTTCTTTTTGACAGATACCACAATTAAAGTTCATCATTCAAAGAAAATTTCATACTTGTCTCATACAAAAAGATTATTTCTTGTTGTTGATTCTAGTATGAGTTACGGTATTGATATCGATTCGATAGTAAATAGTTTGAATTATTATGTTATCTTCAAATAGAGTTGCATTTCAACTTTAATGAATGAAAGTACATTCATGGATCTTCCCTATCTATAAAAAAATATAATTACTTTATAGTTGGCCATGTGTTTCAGAAACTAAGTTAACAATGTCTCTTCCAGGATTTAACAATATCTCCTTACATTCGACTGGTAAATCCTTGGCTAAAATCTTTTCTTTGTATTTATTGTAAGCATGAACTACCTCATCTTTTTTCATTCTATAGAGTAATTGTTCAGTTGTAATAACTTCTCTAGCTTCATTAATGATCTCATCGCCTTCTTCCATGGACATAATACCTTCTGAAATTAAATCTTCTATTCCAAATATTAGTTCCATCCTGTCAATTGAAATCCGGGCATCAAATTGACCTGCTTGTATCAATTTTCTAACACTATTTGGAGTAAAGTCTGTAACTTTGCCAAATGTTGCCTCAGGAGTTTCAAGCCTATCAATTCTCCATACCTTGGATATTCTAGGTTTTCCCAAAAAGAGATCTCTGTTAGTTGTGAATTTGTATTCACCTATTCGTGCAATCGTTTTTGCTTTTTTGTTTAAGATCTCATCAATTTCGGTAGAGAGACCTTTGGACCTTGCAAGGTTTATAAGATCTCGTGTCATGTTGACAAAGTCTGTAAAAGCATATGCTACCTGCTCATCATATGCAGTTCTATCGTGGAAGAAAATATCGTTCTCCCTATCATCTACTAGATCCTTGTCTGTGGGAATATCTCTAGGTGTAAGAGGATGCAAGTTGACTATAAATACTTCGAGTTCTGGAATGCGGGCTATCAAGGCGGTGCAGCTCTCCTTGGCTTCTATCTTATTTTGATTAATTTTTGTATATTCCATCCAATAATTTCGATGTGCTGATAAAAGTTCTCTTAATGGAGTGTTACTAAGATAACCCCCATCCCAAAGTTGTCGTGTAGTTCCAGTATGAGAATCTTCAATATGAGAATGATTCATGGCGTATTTACCCAGAGCACTGGCTAGTACCTGATCTACTCCTATACCGTCATAGAAAATCAAGTGTCTATTCTCAGAGTTTCCGTATTCAGAATACCATCTACCTTTTTTGATATTCTTGCTACTATTTTCATTATTGTCTAATTCGGAGTCATAACCAAGAGTACTATTATCTATACCTTTATCATCCAATCTATGATCATTTTTTTCAGGTGCATCATGTAATTTCTCATAGCTATCGAACACTACAGTAGAACTAAAATCTTGAATATCAACGCTAGTAAGTAATAGTCTTGGTTGTCCATCTTCTAATCGAGTCTTTATAGGAAAATCTACAAACTTTGATAAGTAATCTTTTAATGGGGTAAAATCATATTTCCACCATGGTAAGAAATCGGTAAACGGATTTAGAAATTTTGAACCTAAATGAGGAATAGATTTAAACATATTTGGAACTCCACGCGGACTAAAAGCAAATTCAAAAATGGACCAAAACCTTCTAGCATTTTCTGCATCAGCCAAATCCTGATTGAGTATTTTCATATTATCCCAGTAGATTCGAACTAATGAATTCCTGTGAAATAAGCTGTCTGCTATTGATGAACACATAAGTCCTTCCCAAAATTCTAAAAGTTTCTCATCTGAGCCATCCCAACTATTATTTTCTAGATAGTGCCCAATCAAAACAGTTGAGTTTATCGCACCTATCGAAGTGCCTGCTACTATATCAAACAATCTTCCATCCAAGCTTTCCTTTCTCGCTTTCCTATAGATTTGTTGATAAGTACCCGCTTCATAAGCGCCTAATGCTCCTCCACCCTGAAAAACAAGAGCTCTCTGAAAATAATTATCTCCACCTATGGACATTTAAGATATTCTCCAAACCTTTTTTTGTTGAATATTAGTACTCCAAATTCCAGCTTATTCATAGAATAGGTATCCATGTATTCAAATTTAATCTTTTGAATAGATTTATTATCAATGATTAATTTGAGATAGAGAAAAGAAAATAATTTTCTATAACGGTTTGCGTAAACATGATTCAAGATTGAATACATTATCTATTAATAGTAACGCATCACTATATAGCAACATGGTAGATACGACTGAACAAATCACTTTTTCAAAAAAATAAAGCTAATGGAATTAATGTAAGGTATTTTAGAAAAAGCTCAACAGAATAGAGAATATGGAGAAAAAACCAGATATTCCTATGTTGGCAACGGGCGGGGATGTAGCTAGAGGCAATTATACTGCAATAACACTTCAATTAGTTGCAAACAGCGTTACAGGCATAACGTTACCAAATATAGTTCATGTTAACACCCCTTGAGGAGACCCAAACTTTCATATCAAACAAATACATTAATTTTTTAAATAATATTATTTTTTAGACTTGGATCGTTTTGTGTATTAGCAACAGCTTCCATCGGTGGTAATTAAGTTCCTAGTAGCAATTGGATTTATATTATTACAGTTTACTGATAAATTAGAGTTTTTAACACACACCTATGCTCCCGCTCATGTTTGTGTGTCATCTTTCATTAACAATACTTAGAATATTGCCATCGGGATCTCTAAACCAGGCAAGCTTCATCTTACCATCAATATGAATATCCCCTTCTATTGTTACGTTCTGGCGGCTATAGTGTTCGAAGGTGACATTCTTTGATTTCAGTGTTGGTACAATATCTTCTATATTCTCACCTACATACCAAGTTACTGCTGTAGCCTGATTGGTTCCAGCATATTGTGACTGATAAATGAGGAGGTCAGTAGTACCGCTCCTGAGCAATATCGAGCTCAATCCTTCGGCCCCAACCTGTTTCAGACCCAGTATTTCTTCATAAAATTTTTTGGCTATACTCAGATCCTTAGCAGCAATATTTACTGTAAGGTTTTTGTCTCCCAACATTTCGATGCATTAAATGCTATGATATATTAAATAATCATTGCGGGCAATACACTCCATAATTCAAAAGATTAGCAAATTTTGATTGCCTAGGAACAACGAAATTGTTGATTAAGATCATGTAAAGCATTTCCGATTCTACATTTTTGCCTAGATGTAAGTCAAACGATAATTTATCGATTAAACTAGTAATCCCTAGTCTCGTTTTTATATAGTATCTTCGAGCTTTGAATTCAATAAATGAGACACATCACGTGAATATGTACTTTTTAAATATGATAATTAACAATAATACATCTAAATGCTATTTGATAAAATAACAAATGATAGAAGGAAAGTTCTATCTTTTTCTACCATAGTTGTAGCATTGTCTTTAGGTTTCTATCTAGTACCGAATACAATTGATACGATGGTTACGAGCGGTCAGATCTTTGTTAGCGCTTTTGCTCAACAAGTATCGCCAGATATGCCTAATACTGATGACAGTTTTACAAATGTAGATATAAATAATAATACTCTATCGTCAAGTAATAGTTCGGGTCAACCTGCAGAAGAGGATTTAATTAAACTGTACGATAAGGTGGATCAGTCTGTAGTTCAAGTGACACAAAAATCAGATATACCGGGCAAGTCTAGGCTTGGTTCGGGTTTTGTATATGATAAGGAAGGACACATAGTTACCAATTACCACGTCGTGGCGGGAGACAATATTAGTAAAGAGTTTGACATAACGTTGACTGATGGTTCCACATATAAAGCAAAAGTTGTAGGTACGGACCCTTACTCCGAGATAGCTGTTTTAAAGATCCCAGTAGAAAATAATACCCAAGTGAGTGAGAAGCTAGTACCATTACAGGTAGGAAACTTTTCTGATGTTAGTGTAGGACAAAGGGTAGCCGCTGTTGGTAATCCATTTGGATTGTCAGCATCTATTACTGAAGGAATTGTAAGTGGCTTGGGAAGACTACTTCCTGCTTTATCTCCTGAAATGGATCAAATACCCCTAGTTGAAGATTCACCTGCTTTTTCAATTCCAAATATTATACAAACAGATGCTGCAATAAACCCTGGAAATTCCGGTGGACCGCTACTAAATATGAATGGTGAAGTAATAGGAATCAATACAGCTATATTCTCTGCTACAGGTGTGTACTCTGGAGTAGGTTTTGCAATTCCTTCTTACCTAATACAGAAGGTAGTACCATCCCTTATTACTACAGGGGAATATCAACACCCCTATTTAGGGATATCGGGAACAGACATTGATGCAGACATTGCGGAAATAATGGACCTTAAGAATACTACCGGGTTTCTCGTTATACAGGTTACCGCTGGTAGTCCTGCGGATAAGGCCAGCATACATGGAGGATCGATATTAACAAAAATAGACGGAAGAGATGTAGAGCTTGGAGGAGATGTAATAGTAGGAATTGATGACAAGCCTATTAGAAAAATAGATGATCTACTTTCTTATCTAGATAAAGAAAAGAAGGTTGGAGAAAATGTCACTCTTTCAATTGTAAGAAACGGGCAAATAGAAGAAAAAGTTTTAACCTTGGCAGATAGACCTGCATCTACAGTTTTAGGCAGCGAACTTGTACAAGAAACACAAGAGGATAGACCAGCCCTTGGTATTAATGGTATTAACGTTACACCTGAAGTAGCCTTACAGATGAACGTACCTTCTAATATTACTAATGGAGGTAAAGGATTCTTAGTAATTGACGTCCTTAGGAATAGTTCAGCAGAGAGCGCGGGGGTTAGGGGAGGATATATCGCCTCAAATATTGATGGCAACCAAGTAGAGCTTGGAGGAGACATAATAATTGGAATTGATAATACCACTGTAGGATCGGTAGATGATATTAAAAAAGCACTTTCTACAAAACAGATAGGAGATAGTGCACAACTCACTATTTATCGAGATAACAGTACACTAAATGTTCCGGTAGTATTAAAGAAGGAATCACATCAGGATTTGGTAAAAAATACCACGCCTCTACTCCCTCCTTATACTTTACCACAGAATCCTGGAGATTCTTCTCCATTACAACCTTTCAATCCATTTAATGATTTTGGTGATGAGGGCATCTATAATCAATGTGTCGAGATAATGGGCAAGAATAATTGTGACAGATTATTTGGGAGGTAAGAAACAAAGTATTATTTTTTAGTCCCACAATTTTGCTTTGACAATTAGTCAATATCTTATAGTTGGCTAACAGTATTTTTACTATTTTTTTATTTTTCTTTAATACTTTTCTTAATAGTATTCTAAATCTTTTTTATATATAATCAATCTTCTCAAATATTTTGTTTCTTTTTGCACTAACCAATCATTCAATGACTACTTATAAGTAACAATTCTCAGTCATAGGGATAAAGTTTCCTGCGATAATTGGGGTTCTAATATTACAAATAGTAATCAGAGTTGTAAATTATATACTATTCTGCATGAAAATAATCATTGTTTGAAATCTTGAATTTAATATAAATATTATCTCGAGAATGAGATAAAGCATATATCTCAAAACAAGAACATATAGGCATAATATTATTTCTAAAAATGATAATTGGTATAGTAATAACTTAAATTCTCTACCAAGGGTAATTGCAGGCATAATTAGGTTTAGAGTTTGAAAGTATTCAAACTAGACAAATCTTGATCATTGTCCATGGATGTCGATAAATATCCTTAGTTTTATTTTATCTAACTTTATCGTCATAGATTAAGGGATTTGTTAATTCTTAATTTGTTATCTAAACTTTTAGTTTCAACCATTATGTTATATTAAAAACTTTTGCTACTACTCATTGAATATAGTTTGCATTAAATTCATAATATTTGTTAAATATCTTTATCATAAAACACAATTATGATTGAAAATAATGGTAGTAAGACTAATTATTTTTATGATGTCATAGTTATTGGTGGTGGTTCTGCCGGTTTAAGAGCTGCGATTGAGGCTCACGACAATGGATCAGTTGTTCTTCTAATTAGCAAGAGTAAACAAGGTGATCCTCATACGGTACTTGCAAGAGGAGGAATCAATGCTGCACTTGGTATTATGGACCCCAAAGATAACTGGATGATACATGCCTCTGATACCTTAATAGAAGGCGAACATATTGCGGATTATGAGAGAGTTGAAATTCTTTGCAAGAGTGCTCCTGAAGCTGTCTCTGAATTAGTTAACTGGGGTGCTAGATTTCATATGGAGGAAGATGGTAGACTAACACAACGTTTCTTTGGAGCTCATACATACAGAAGAACTGTTTTTTATGAAGATTGGACTGGCGATGAGATAATCCGTGTACTAATGCAACAAGTCAAGGAAAGAAAAATCGATCTCATGGATAATGTCTATATTACAAAGTTGCTATTTAAAGACAACATAGAAAACGTGGATGGACATCCAAATTCTTCATCATCCAAAATAAAAGGAGCAATCGGCATGGACATCAAAGACAAACAACTTGTAAAGTTTAATTGCAAATCTTTAATACTTGCTTCAGGTGGATATACAAGAGTTTATTCGATAAGTAGTTCTAGAAATTATGAACACTATGGTGAAGGAATTGATCTGGCATATGAAGCAGGAGTAGACTTGGTAGATATGGAAATGGTTCAATTTCACCCTACGGGTATGGTATGGCCTGAAAATTCATTAGGTACACTTGCTACTGAAGCTATCCGAGGAGAAGGAGGTATTTTACTGAATTCAAAAAATGAACGGTTTATGAAAGAATATTATCCAGAAAGGATGGAACTGGGTCCTCGAGATGTAGTTGCACGAGCTATTTACAACGAGATAGCAGAAGGAAGAGGTACTGTCCATAAAGGAGTTTGGTTAGACGTCACTCATCTTCCCTTAAAAAAAATTTTGGACAGATTGCCCACGATGTATAAACAATTCAAGGACATAGCCGGAGTCGATATTTCTAGAGAGAAAATGGAAGTTGGTCCTACTGCACATTATTCTATGGGCGGATTATCAGTAGACATAAATTGCAAAACAAAAGTTGAGGGTTTATTCGCAGCAGGCGAGGTAATAAGTCAGATTCATGGTGCCAACAGGTTAGGTGGTAACAGTCTACTAGATACCTTGGTTTTTGGAAAAATAGCTGGGAGGGAAGCCTCGATTTTTGCAAAGCAGTTACCGACCCCACAAGAAGATAATCCTTCAGAGTCGGAAGCATATAATGACATACAAAAGTTTGAAAAAGATCTTTTTGTTGTATTGGATAACCCATTAAGTTTTCGCAAAGAAATACAAGATATAATGGATCAAGTTGCAGGAATAGTAAGAAGTGCATCAAGTCTTCAAAAAGGGTTAGAAAAAATTCTAGCTTTAAAGGATAGGTTTTATTCTCAGATTCGGATATTTCAAAAAAATGAATTAAATAATGAAAACCTCATCAAGAATTTCATTATGACTTTGGAAGTCAGATCATCTTTGGTCGTATGCGAGTCGATAATAAGGAGTGCTTTTATGCGAAAAGAAAGCAGAGGTGCGCACTTTCGTTCTGATTTTCCAAATATCGATAACGATGTATGGCATGTTAATATCTATTGTACCAAAGTAGGTGGAAAAATGATACTATATAAACAGAATGTTAAAGAAGTAAAAGGTATCCTGAAAGAAGTAATAAGAGATCATTCAAAACCCATTCATAATAATGAGTCCGAATAAGGAGTAACAAACATCATTACGTAGTATTAGGACTTATCAATTTTGTTACTGTTGTAGTCTACCTCTTAATAATGATAGGCTGGATTACAATTAGCATTTCTATTGTGGACATTATGCTAAAAACCACCTCCTCTTCCTCCCTTGACCATGAAAGAGATAATTACAGTGTTGCAATTCCGTGACCCGGCGCGATTCAATTGGTCACGTTGAATGAGTTATTAGATGTACTTTCGGGAAGTTTTTCTAAAGTCCACTGTTGACCCAAGCCATTATTTTGTGTCCAAGTTTGTATAAAAGCACCGGGAAGAGGGTTTGATGCTCGAATTTCAAGAACCATGCCATTAAGTTTACTCTTTATGAAACCATCACCGGTAATTGTCCACTGCTGACCCAAGCCATTATTTTGTGGCCAGGTTTGTATATAAGCACCTGGACGTGGATCTGATGCACGAATTTCAAGAACCAAGCCATTAAGTTTACTCTTTATGAAACCATCACCGGTAATTGTCCACTGCTGACCCAAGCCATTATTTTGTGTCCAAGTTTGTATAAAAGCACCGGGACGTGGATCTGATCCTGGAATATCAAGAACCAAGCCATTAAGTTTACTCTTTATGAAATAAGTTGTTTCACTGTATGCATAGTTTAAATGATTTGAAGATAACAAGAGTATGCTGACTATTCCTAAACCTAAAGATATTGCTGTAATTAAATGATAGTTGTGTGTATTTCCCTTATTTTTTGTCATGGTGATTGATGTACTGTGTGATCCTGGAAATATATAAACAAATTAATCTTAGGGATCATATTAATAATGTTTAACCACTATAACGTATTTCTAACTAAATCCTTTGATTCAATTATGAAGTTTGATTATTATTAAAAAGTCATTATTTCCTTTAAATTAATACTTGGTATCCAGTTCATATCATCATGATCTAAAATTAGTGTTAAACAATCTCTATTTTACAATAATGCAAATTAATCCATAATAAATATCTAAAATCTGGAGAATATAAACTGGTGGAGATTTTGATGTATAAATGAAACGAAAGTCCTTTCCCTTCGATTTAACTTTAAATCCTACAAGAGGGAATATATAAAGGTCATAAAATATGCGAAAGAGTAGTACCTATTGCACCATGCTTATTTTCGTGTCAATTTCTTGTATGATTTTTGTAATATATGCGGATGCACAATCGTCAACTAATAATAGCATAGACATCAGTGGTATTTACTTGTCAGACAAGCAGACAATTTATGATGTTAAACAAGCAAATAATACGGTTTGGATATTAGGTACTGCAGCTCCAAATGTTAAGCCAAGTACCATTGCAGACATTTTTAGTGGAACGTTAGCAAATAACAATAGTAAAATAATCGGAAAATGGATAGACTCTCCATTATCAAATAAATCTAATGGTGGTAATGTTGATTTTGATCTTTTGATTGACGATTCGAATAATAATAATATGACTTTAACTAAGAACCTGTCAACATCAGGATCAAACAACGTTTATCCAGCAAATATATTGACCAAATATGACCCCAGTCTTCATGGTCCTTTAACAATTTATGTGTCAATGGAAAATTTATTGGTCAATGAAGCACGTGCTCCTACTTCCGATATTTTATACGTTGGCATAAGTGGTCAAAAGAATAATGACAATCCTTTAACCGCAACTAAATATTTAGGAGCTAGAGGAGATGGTTCAAACATAACAACAAATCTAAGAATTGGACCTTTTATAATGAATAATGAAAATGATTCCCTTAAAGTAGAAATATTGGGACTAAATAAGGCAGACAGTACAATATCATTTACAATAATCAATCTTAGAGATACGCTTAATCAACTAATGGAACCATCATACAATATTTCTGATTTGGTTCAGGCGACAAACGTCATTAGGTCCCTATCACCAGGATTAATTCCAGGAGGATGTAATGGTTTGGTATTCATAGATGAGATACCTTTATCGTCGGAATTTTTAAGAAATTCAACTGCCTTTAACGAACAACACAATATAGAAAAAACCTATCCTGGAACGACAAGTCCACCTGGATGCGGACCACCATCAGAGTATGTCGTTAAACTATCCATAATGGCTCAGAAATAATTCTACAAACTCTCATCCATTGAGATCATGTTTATTGTGATAACAGGGTTCCATTACAACCGATATAAAGACGTCATTCGATTAAAGTTTCATTGAATTGTAAGGAATGCAGTATTACTAAATATTTTCCATTGGAAGACTAAACTACTGATTCAATTCTATCTTAATTAGATAGAAGGATACGTAATATGGTCGATACTATTCTAGTTACTGGTGCTATCGGAACTGTTGGAAGCGAAGTTGTAAGACAACTTTCCAAAGTCACGAAAGGTATTGTTAGAGCTGCAATTTACTCTCCAAATAAAATTGATACTCTCAAACAAATTGTTAATCAAAGTATCGAATTTGTAAATTTAGACTATTTGGGATGAAAAACAGTTCAAGCTCTTGCTAACGTTCAAAAGATTTTTCTAGTAACAACACCTTTGCCTAATTCCGTAGATATAGTATCTAAATTAGTAAAAGAAGCCAAGAATAATGGAATAAAGTATATAGTAAAATTATCAGTAATGAATTCTGATGCTCAACCTGGGTATGCAATGGGAAAATTACACAGACAAGAAAAAAAGATTATAGAAGAATCAAAAAAACCACACACCTTTTTACGTCCAACTTCATTCATGCAGAATTTTGTAAATTATTTGGTCAAACCAAAAGAAATCAAAATGTTTTCTACTTTCACTGATATGACGTAAAAATTGGTTTTGTAAATGCTTGAGACATTGCGACTGTGGCAGTAAAGATACTTACTTTCGACTAGGACCAATATACTTATGATTATAAATCATTTAATGTTACTAGTCAAGATATGCTTTCTTATAGTCAAGCTGCAGAAATCTTGTCCAAAGAAATTGGAAGGAAAATATCTTACATAGATATCACTGGAGATACGCCCGCAACGGAATGAAGCAGAATGGTGTGAGCGATTGGCTGATTGATGTTATCATGGATAGTTTGAACTTTATTATTAGAGGTGTATATGGGTCACAAACTAGCGATGTGATTGAACAGATTACAGGACGAAAACATATCTTTTGACCAATTTGTCAGAGATTATTATCGTCACTTCAGATAAAAAAAGAAGTGAGAAGACGTGTATTGAAACAGGGTGGCTAAACTCTAATCAGTTTGAATTGGAGAACATTTCCATAAATTTTGTCAATGTAACATGATATACCAGAGACTATACCAGAGATGGGCATTAGAATGGTATTATTGGTTATGATTTGGTTTTGCCAAAATCCCATGTAGAGAAGAACTTGGGATTTATTTCGATGACTACACCTTCTTCGCTCTTTGAACGATCCATAATAATTTTTGCTACCGGATGATCTAATGATCCTAAATATTTCAAAATTATCATTTCTACTGTAGGTATGATGATCTTGGGGTCTTCGAAAATGGTAGCTACACCTTTGCCTTTTACACCTTTATATGGACTGTTTCCATCTTCAACACAAAAATAAATATTGGGTCTTTCTCGGACATTCCGACTCTTATTAGTTGATTTACCTGTCATAATGAATAGTTTTTTCTCATCTTTATTGTAGTAGAACCATACAGGTTGAATGTTGGGATCGCCCTTATCATCAATGGTAGCAAACTGTAAGTTTAATTTGCTTTCGAGGAATCGATCAGCCTCCTCCTTAGTCATGCCAGGAATCTCAGGACTTGCATTAAGGATCTTCACAATATTTGAGATCTTGCCAACATAATAAAAACATCGTATGATCTATGTTGAGAGAGTTAGTTCTATGATCATTTTTGGGTTGATTAGTCATAATGATATACATCGTAACTCTACGGATCTATGACTAATTTGTTAGACATTAAAAGAAACCTTACTTATCGGTTAGTTCTCATCTATATGGATTAAGTTCCTGATGATAACAGGATTCTTATATTAAATATCGTAATTAGCTGTTTAGTTATGGACAAGAAGCAGAATAGTCTATCCTTAATACTCTTTGTTATCATTGGATTATATTCGGCACATTTACTAGGTGAATTTTCAAGTGCAAAAGGAACTGTAGTTGGCAATAATCAAGATAAAGTTCTTGTGATGTATGCTGGGTCGCTTGTAAAGATATTTGAAGACGTAATTGGACCTGCGTTTCAAAGTGAATCTGGATATCCATACATCGGAGAAGGAAAAGGCTCTGTTCAAGTTTCAAATTTGATTAAGGATGGATTCAGGGCACCTGATGTATTTGTTAGTGCTGGAACGGTACCAATGACAAGGCTAATGAACACTACTCCCCCCTTAGTAGATTGGCTTTTAAAGTTTGGATCAGCTGAAATTGTAATTGCTTACTCGCCCAATAGTCCACACTTTGGTGACTTAGAGAGAGCAAGAATGGGTGAAATCCCTTGGTACGAAGTTGTTTCTCAAGATGGTTTCAAATTTGGCAGAACAGATCCTGAGTTAGATCCAAAAGGATACTATGGAATAATTACCGCTGAATTAGCAAATTCCTATTACAATGATTCATCTATCAAGAATAGAACATTTGGAGAGGATAGAAACCCCAAACAGATATTTCCAGAAGAAACACTCAAGACTGTGTTAGAAACTGGTTCATTGGATGCAGTCATAGCATACAAGCATGAGGCTATATCAAGAGATCTTCCCTACATCACTTTACCTAAGGAAATTAATCTAGGTGATCCCACATATTCTGATTTGTATAAACTTGCAAATTATACACTGCAATCCGATCAAAAAACAATTTACGGTGAACCAGTCGAGTTCTCAATCACCATACCAGAGACGGTGAAGAATATGGACGGTGCAATCTCTTTTGTAGACTTTATGCTTTCTAAGAATGGTTCACAGAAACTTAAAAGTCAAGGCCTTAATCCGATTAACATAACATCTGAAGGAAATACCAATGAGATTCCTTTGCCTATAAAAGAGGCAATTCCATAATAAGGCAGGCAGTCTTGTAGTCTTGTCCATTGTTGAACAAATTGTATGACCAGGTAGCCTTGCTCATCCTGTGGGGAAAGTCCCTCCCTCGTGATAATATGGTTCCAATGTAACTTACTATCAAATCTCACCCTTCCTCATTCGCTAACAAGGTGAAATGACGGTCTAATTCTCATTCTCTAGAATGAGAGTAGCTTTTATGTAACTTCAAGCTCCCTTCTTACTAATGGATAATAAAAATAATTTATCGAATATACGTCTACTTTTAGCTATTGCCGGCATGTTGGTTTTATCGGGACCCATCTTGTATGTTTTCTCTAATAATGTATTTGCGCAAACAAATTCTACTGGTAGTATTGATTTGCAGCCAAATATTAATGCAGAAAACATTTTTAACACCAAAACAATGACGCTAGGTAATAATATAAAAAATCTTGTTATCCTTATTCCTGATGAAGGTCATCATGCTGCTGGCGAAGATAACGAAGCCAGATTTTTGGATCAACACTTTGTACCAGAAAATGCTGTAATTAACACCGGTACTACCGTACAATGGTTTAATGGTGATGTAGGTCATGAACGTACAATAGAAGTTAAGGACACTGATGGGAGCACTACATTTTTTAATACTGGAGAGATAGTCGATAGTCAAGCATCAAATCATATTACATTTAGTAATCCAGGTGCGTATAACTATGAAGCAGAAGGTGACCCCGGTGTAACAATGACCGGTTCCGTAACAGTTGGAAATATTCAATCATCAGTAACACCGTCTAGTACAGCCATCTCCTCAAGTTCAAACTCTAGCAATATTGACACAGTAGGAATTTTGATGGTACCAACACAAAATATTGATGACTACATCCAACAGATAACAGGTGCAGGAATTACTGTTGACAATACGTATGACTTTAAAGACTTGAGAGGTGGGCAAGAAGGAACAGGCGATACGCAAACATTAATTGTATGGACTACAGGTGGCAAAGATTTAGGTGAAACACTTTCATTCTTCAGTGGACTTTCCTCTGAATTACCTTATAGTTAATAATTAACTATTTTTTTGTCATTACTTTTTATACCTTGAATTATTTTACCATTCATGAAATCATAATACATCAATATGATCAAGTCGTCATGCATTGTTAAAGTTCCTAGTGGTGCTAGGGTTTTAGATTGGTCTAATCATCCCGTGTGAAGACAAGGATATTCTATGAGGATTAGTACATACACCAACATGTTTAATAACAAAATCCTAGTTGAGAAGTATTAAAGGCATCAATATGATATGGCGCCGTCAACACCATGATTAGAGTTTTCAAGTCTCATGCTTTTGTGCCTATGACCAATGGAACAAGTAGTTGCGAATCTATTGTTTTTGACGATAGATACTTATCACATGAATGTAGCCTTCAATACTATTTCTCTAGGACATGGTAAGAAATTGGTAACTAAAGTTAATAAATGATATACTTAATTCATTTGAGAATTATGAAATAATCATTTAATCAATTATTCAAGAATATATCATCTTTTTTGATAATAATGATACTTAATTTATATAACAAACAGAATGGCTCAAATAGGTTTGTCTTTTCATACATATCATTCTAATTCGGCTGGTGAAACAATTATCAAGATTGAAAATGCAGATAATAAGTCTCATTTGTACGGTTGGGTACCCAGTCGGTCTACAAAAAACTAAACAATGCTTAAAGAAATACAAAACGTATCAATTAGTTAGATCTTTTAGTTTACTGTCTCTACTGTACTTAGTGTATCTTGTATACTATTATGCTTGTGCTTCCGATGTTTCTTGTAACAATATAATATCATATAGAAAGAAAAAAGATCGTCGTTTTCCTATATCATTTACTTAGAGTACGCTTCCATTTTACATACATATTTTCTTATACAGATATTGACGAGCTTCCTATCTCTATTCTCAATAAACTTTGGAATTTAATCTGAAATTCAAAAATTAGTGGTATTTACAATCAAAAATTATTTTGTTAGATGTGAATCGATCTGCTTTTGTTGATAAAGAATCAGAGCCATAATAAACGCAAAATGTCTGGAAGGAATGGAATCTGAATTCTCTTTGATACTTGAATTGATTGATTTATGGTAGCGGTCATAGCAATTACTTATCATTTTTATGAAAATAAATTCATCATCTTCATTAAGACATTCAATGAATTTATTCCAATCCTGTATTATCTTGTTAAATCCAATTTGTATTTCAATTTCTGATTCTTTGCTTGACTGACAGACTTGAAAATCTTCATCTTTGATATTGTTGTTTTCGATTTGTATCGATGTAGTCAATGTGCCATGAACTATCTTGAAATTGTTGAAAATAAGACTTAGAATAATTGGTTCAATAGTTGTTGGATTAGATAAATTAGATGACGCATAATGATATAGTTTAGGGACTGAAAACAATCTATCAAATCGTTGTCTGTCTGCTTTACAGAGTTCTTTTTTAAAATCTATCCATTCTGATCTTTCAAGGTCTATTAACATTCTAAATGAGGAGACAGGACCACCCATCAGGCTTCACTCAAATTAACTAATCTTGTTGGTGGGAAGACTTTATCCCTGTCTAGATATGCCAATTGTTTGGTATTAACTATATTTATAGAATTGTTGTTCTGGCATGCTACTATTTGTTCTATTTTAAAAATCTGTTCAGTTTTATTTTTATTTTTATTTTTATCGGTAGAGCACTTTATGTTGATAGCGTTATTGAATTTGAATGTTATAGAATTGTCCTTAATATTCCCACAATCATCGCAAGTTAGAATTACGAAATATTTTACTGAAAGACCGATCAAAACATCAATCATTTCATTGATTATGTTTATATTCTCTTGAATAGCATTTCTTGGTGTTTCTGAATAACCATTATTCTCAAATTTTTTCATTCTACTTTTTACATTTGAAGAAACCAAAGTATCGAACAGATCCAATACAATGATCTGTAATTTGTTACCTATTTCTTTTACTATCTTGGGAAGTTCATAAATTAACATATTAGCCAATTGCGAAAATGTGAAGGCTCTCGCAATGATAATCCCATCAAGGATACTGTTAAGGTCTGTTTCCTTCTTTATTGTTTGATTAACTAAATTGATATAGAAACTTCCTAGATTATTACCGCTTCCTGCATCTATTAGAATGGTTCTTTTCTTTTCAACCTTATTATCTTTATCACTTGTTTTACATGAATGATAATCAATGCAAATTCTTGCAATAACACGATTCAAAAAATTACTGCTTTGACGGGATTGATTTTGGATACAAATGTTTTTCTTATCTGAAAAAGATAAGAGTTTATCGATCTCAGGTACACCAAATAATTTCCTGTTTATATCATTAAATTCATCAAAGGCAGTACAAAAATTATTATCTACATTGTAATTGTTCTCTAGACAATGGGACGCTTGCATATTAACCTTTTACACCTACGTAAAGTTATTTCAGATAGTTTCTGCACTAGACGATGAGCGCTTGAAGATTTTTCGAATTGGCTTTGTTGTACAAACTATGGGCAATTTTATTATTTTTTTTGAATTTGTCATACTACTATATGTTATAACATGTTAATATATATTACGCAGCGTAATACAAGTATCCATTATGTAATAATTATCATAAAACTAAACATCATGCTATCATATTATACCACCTAAAAGGCATCGAACAAATGGTGTAGAATTAGTTACCTTACAGGCAATTGCCGTAAAGCGCAAAGAGAAAAATGAAAAAGAGAGAAAGGTAAAAGAATCCATGGCTTTAACATGTTTAAGACTTGATTTACGGAACCCGAAATTGCACTATCCGCACCACACATATTCTTTCATTCATATTTAAAAGTAAATTATTTATTAAAATTAATTTTAAGGTTCTGCTAAAGGTAAAAGACAATAAACAAATAAGAAATTTGAATTCTTTGATATTAACATAATCATAAATACTCTCATTACCATATATTTTGGAAATGTATGATCAAATGCAATTCAAAAAAATTTTTGGTCCCTCTTTAGCTCTTATTTTTATTATCTTTTCTACAATTCCAATAAAAGCTTATTCGTATGATGGATTTTCAGTCACAAAAAATGATACAGTTCATGATGTCTCCAACTCCTCCAAAGTTTTAGTCAATATAACTTTTGATTCCCTTTTTATTAACAATGATAAGAATCTATTCGGAAAAGGTTTATGGAATTTTTCAGTTGATATAAATGATAAATCAATAGATCTACTTGTTAACGAAAAGGTAGACGAGGGACAAACAATCAGGTTTAACGGAAAAAATATCTCATTAGTAATACCAATATCAGATACCCTTTATTTGTTTTCTCAGCCTTATTATGTTCAAAAAACAGGAAAAATAGGTATTCTTGATTGGATATCTGAAAAGTATAATCAAACTAATAATTTTGGAAATGGAAGTCATATTGCAATTACCGATGATGGTAAAGAGGATACTGTTAATATTAATTTGGTGATTTACAAATACACTGCAATTATAAACAAAGATCCTGATTATGTTTTAAAATATCACATAAAAGCAACTCCAATAAGCAATAACAACCTGGCATACTAACTAACCTCCTCCTCCTCCTCTTTTATAATCATGTTATCTAGGACAATACATGATTCATAATTACTTTGTACTATCGTCAATATGTTTAATATTACAGGTGGAAATATACCATCATACTAACGTATTTTTTCATCTCTAATATATTTAAAATAAGTTCAAAATTGCATCATTAGTTAATGACAGTTTACGTCTGTTAGGAATAGTTCTGGTATTGATATTTTAAATAGGATTCTCAAATCAATAGTAGAAAAAAATACTTTCGCTTTCCATAGATAAACCAGAATTATGATTGACTAATTCTTTTTTGCAAAACCTGATACTTGACATCCCGGTAAACAATTTTGTACCGTAATATTAATGGTAATGTAATCATCAATATGCCTGTGATTTTCATGACCTATGATGGTTATAACATCATTAGATGAAATACTCGACGTAGTTCCCAATAAACATACATAATTCTTTGACTGATCTTTATTTAGAAATTTTTTGTATTCATCAAATTCAACAATAAGAAAAGGATCTCCGTTTAAAATCAAAGTGCCTTCGTTATTTTCATAAAGTGAAAGTTTCCCACTAAATTTCTTAATTCTTCCAGAAAAACACCAATTAGTAAATTCATGGCAATCCAATATATAATTACTCTACCGCTAACATATTAATGGTATCACTAGGATTTTGGGATTATTAATCCTGAAAAACTTGAAAATATTCAAACAAATAATAATGTAGTGTCAAAAGGCAAGATTGATTGCGAGCTAAAAATATTGATCATGTTCGCCCGTCAAATTTCTTACTAAATGCATATCTATCATCTATGACATTTGAAATAGAAAGATGGCTGAATTCATTAGCAGTAAGCAGCATAAACCTAACCACCAGCTCCCATTTGAAAGATTTGCATCAAGTATTAGATACACTGATTTTGACTTCTTCAAGAAAGATAATGATTGGATAATGTATATTTCAGACATCAATGGGCAGTTTAACTTATGGAGATATAACTCTAGTTTGACTTATGAGGGACAATGCTCTCCTTATCCATTAACTAATTTTATTGATCATTCTTTAAGACATTTTTTTTCTTCTCCGATAGATAACAGTTTAATCTTTTTCGCGGATCATCAAGGGGATGAAAATTTCCAGATATATAAAATTGATGATATTTTCAATTCATGGTATGAACCCATAACATCGGATCCAACGATAAGACATGAGTGGGGTTCAGAATGTTTTAGTCATGATGGAAAATACATTACTTATGGTTCGAATCGAAAGAATCCCTCAGACATGCTTATATATATAAGAAATATGAATCGTGAAAAAGATTTTTGCATTACGGATAATGAGGGTTGGTATATTCCTGGCTACTGGTCTCCCAATAATAAAAAACTAAACTGTTCTCAATTAATAACTTTAACTGATTATGCTATATGGATTCTCGATGTAGAAAATAGAAGTATGGAAAAAATTAATTTAGAGTATGAACAAAAAAGCAAATTTATTGTTGGACCCTGGTCCGTTAATCAAAATGGCTTTTACCTTTTATCCGATTTAAATAGAGAGTTCATGGGTCTTGCATTCTACAATATTGATACCTCAAAACTGGAATGGATATTAACCTCTCCTTACGATATAGAATTAATAGACATTAGTTTAGATGGAAAACTGCTCCTATGGACAGAAAATGTGGATGGTTATAGTAAATTGTACAAGAAAGACATGGTGAATCAAGAAATTATGGAAATTACTCCAACCATTAAGAAAAATAACAAGAGTATTCCTTTGAACGGCGTTATTGAAGATCTCAAATTATCTACAAACGGAAAAAGAATCGGCATCATGATGGATATGCCTACGTCTCCAACCAATATTTATTTGATAGATCTCGAAAAGAATGAGGAGGATAACAATTGTACGCGCGTTACTACATCTTTATATGGTAATTTATCTGATGATATACTAGTCAAGCCACAATTAATAAGATACAAAAGTTTTGATGAATTAGAGGTTTCTGCATTCTTATATGTTCCCAATAATACTAATTTCAAAAAAATAAATGAAAAGGATAAGGTAAAATATGGTGCTATTTTGTCAATTCATGGTGGTCCTACAGCTCAAGAAAGGCCATACTATGATTATTCCGGGTTATATCAATATCTTTCTAACAATGGATTAACAGTGATTGCACCCAACTTTAGAGGAAGTACCGGGTATGGTAAAAGTTTTGAAAAAAAAATATATCATGACTGGGGTGGCAATGAACTAAAGGATCTAGAATATGCAATTAAATGGCTCATGTCTCAGGATTGGATCGATCCTAAAAGGATAGGGTTATTTGGTGCTAGTTATGGAGGATTTGCAGCATTAAGTTGTATAACTCGTCTACCCCAATATGGATTCAGAGCAGCAGTGGATATTGTTGGTCCAAGCAATCTTGTAACATTTGTCAACACAGTACCTGAACATTGGAAAAGTCTCACTAATGAGCTGGTAGGAGATCCAGTCAAAGAGGAAATTTTTCTTAGGGAGAGGTCCCCTATTACTTTTGTAGATAATATCAATCCACTGACTAGTCTGTTGGTGATACAAGGAGCTAATGATCCCCGAGTAGTTAAAAGCGAATCTGATCAGATAGTTGAAAGAATAAGAGAAAAGGGAATGGACGTAGAATATATGATTTTTGAAGACGAAGGACACGGCTTTACCAAATACAATAATCAAATAAAGGCATTAAAGAAATCTGCAGAATTTCTCTTGGAAAAAATATCATCATAAATATTTCAAAATTTTCTGAGCCATTTCTGGGATACCATTAAACTGGTCAAAACTATTACGAATTCGATTAGAAGCTAGATGTTTTTCATATTTGATAATAATATTTGGTGATCAATTTTAATAAATGAAATAGTATCTACCATCATCACTAATGATTTCTAACGAGATTTCTTACAAAATTACAAGCGAGGAGTTTGGATTAGAAATAATGCCTATCAAGATGGAGCATCAACTTAAAAAAATATTCGTATCTGACAATCTGACAAACAAAGAGTATGGGACTGTGTCATTTCATATAGAAGAAGGATTTCCACTAGCACTTTTCACAGAGAGTTTTCTTATTTTTCCTATAAGATGCAAGCATAATGTCATAAATATGATCAAAATTCCCATAGAGTCGACCTATGAATGGAGGATTATGGATGGAATTACGATAGGTGCTATTAAGCATAACAGCGGGATGGATACAAAATACTCAGATAGTTATATTGGTAGCAATTGTGCTATTTATTTTCCTCAAAGAGGCAAGATGAAGAATCCAATTGGAACACGCAAAATTCAGATAGGTCTAAAAATTGAACCTGTATTTTTAGAGAACAAAACGAAGAATCCAATAAAAACCGAGTCAACAAGACCAGACGATATTTCTAACATGATCATTCTAGATTCTGAACAGGAGCGCAAATATCTTTTGGAAATGTTTCTTGAAAAATTGTGTGGATTTCGAAACAGAAATTCGTATGAAGTAAAGCTGCAATGCAAAAGTATGGTTAATGAGGGACAGTTTGAAAATAGCGAGATTTCTGTCTACTCACAAACGGAACCTGAGACCTGTATCGATCATTACCCTTATATGAAGGTATTAGATGAGAACACTCTCTGCTTTACGTGTAATGATATCACCAAAAGCTGTATCATGTGCAATATTAAGCTAAATCTCAAGTTATGGCATAACGCGAGTCTTGATAAAGTTAGAATAAACTTAGATAGTGATCGATTCTTTACATCAGAGTACGTTAATCTCTCTACCAATTTATTTGATATCATGAAAGTTTATGAAATTGCTTTTTTTGAGATTGAAAACAACGGTAAATCAACTTTAAAGTTTAGAATATTGAACTGTCCCATTCTAAAGATTCTTGACACTATTTGGAGCGCCACTGGTGGTTCATTTCCTTGCGGGAATAAGGGAAATTCAGTAATATTTCAATCACCTCAAGAAAAGGAGTTGCGTAAGTCTCCAATAACTCTTTCAATATCCTGTATTTTTCCATCATCAACTTCTTATATATCTCCGAAATTAGTGGACCATAGAAAAATATTACTAATGAGAAAAATGGTATTTGGAGGATAAGATAATATCTGTGACACACCTCACATATGAAATCGTAAACTAGTTTCAATTACCTTGACATTAACTTTGACTTTTATACTTACGGAACCGATCTGGAGTTTGAAAGGTTACTAGAAGAACTTTAAATTTTTTTATCTAAAGTAGCATAATCAACTGGGTTAACACAGGAATGTAAAGGTCCAGAATGAACCTAAAGCCATGCATATATAGATTTGTTAGAATATGTTGTGGAATTGGTCCTAAACTGGTAAACCATTGAGATGTAGGAAAGGAGACAGGACCCAAACCAGGAAGAGTTATCAACAATATGATCTTGGCGATTTACATTATTCAGTCGTTTTGCAAGAGAATAAATTGTTCAACAAGAATCTGAGAATCAGTTTTTCGTTGAGGATCAATATTCCTGTAGACTGGACTTAGACGTTAACAATTATGTTTAGAGTGGGTATCAATCTAAATATGAAAGAAAACATATAGGACATTGTTCTAGGCTGCATCCATTCGAACTAAAAGAAGTGTGATTTTAATGTCTCTATTAGGATGGACCTAAATTATTTCTCAATACTTTTGAAATTATTAGTACCCTCCGTCTAGATATAGATAGCCAGGATTCTTTACCATGAATCTTAAATTGATATCGACGATGTAAGGAATTGAGATATTTTGACATCTTGGTCTAAATCAATTGCTATAGATTATATTACATGTTAGAGTTGAGATAGACTATATTACATAGTAGAGTTGATAATGTATAAAAATGGTAAACAAATCAAATCCTGACAATAACAATCTAAGAACCTGGAGTCACATCAACCTAAGAAAGCATGCACAAAATTACGAGAGACGTGTATTATTCTCAATTATTTCTGTATTTGTTTTATCTACAGTTTTCGTTTTAACAAATGCCTATCCTACAGGTAATGCACATGCACAATTATATCCTTTTATCGCATCTACTCGTGGATCATTTGATGTATCCAATGGGAATGATACTCAAAAAGTAGAATTGCCTTCGGTCCTTTCAATTTTAGATAGAAACGATTGTCCAGGAGAACTAGCAATCTATGTTCACGGCATATGGGCCAATGATTCGCAAGCAGAAGAGCAAACGGACAGAGTATCCCTATCATTACAGAATTCGGGTTATAGTATTCCACTGATAGGATTTAGTTGGGATTCAAATACGGCTTTCTCTCTTGATAACGTAACATTATCTTATCATGGATGGATGATAGCAAAAAAAATAGCTAATGAAAATGGTCCAATATTAGGAAAATTTATTTCTGATTATAAGACAGAGTGTCCCGAAGATAAGATAAGGATTATTGCGCATTCACTTGGATCAAGAGTAACTCTATCGGCTCTCCAATGGATTCATGAGAACATCAAAGATCAAAATAATAACAATGTTTCGAGGGAAATAACATCAGTACATCTGATGGGTGCTGCAGTTAACAATGACCAAATCTCAACAAACCCAAATGATTGTATTTCTTACACGCCTTATCTTCCCTGTTCCGGAGTGGCCATTCAGTCCGAAGTAGGATATTTTTCTAATTTGTTTAATCCCGAAGATAACACGTTAGCAGGTGAAATAAATCCATTCTGTTGGATATGTGGTTTAGTAAAAAGCCCTTATGAATTAAGTGAAGGTCATAATGCCCTTGGAGCTTACGGAGCTGCATCTACCATAGGTGTACCCTCTAATTTTGATGAAACGGATGTATCAAATCTAATCATTGTTGATACCGATTCAAATAAAGATGGCGAATGTGATATACTATATCCTGTTACTCATATCTGTACAATTTCTAAAAACGGGGATAATTATATGGGATACATAGGATATAGGGATGATATCGACAGGCAAACTGTGTATGATAGCGGGGCAATAAAACAAATAGTTAATGATTGGCAAAGTGAGAACAACTAAACTAATCAGATATTATTATATGATAGGAACAAACGTTGGAAATTAAAATACAAACCAAGTCGCTCTCGGTCGAGATTAAACTCCTATGGGCAGCAGGATTTGATAAATATCAAATGAATTAAGTTTACGTATTAATCTCTGTAAATGACGAAATAGGTTATGCAACATAATTATTTGTACTTCTAATCACACTAACCATTTAAATTGACTTTTGCAACTCTCATTCGAACACAATGGAGTGTTATTAAAATTATGAAAGAGATATGAGCTAGAACTTCCAGCTCCCTATTAGAGAAAAGTCTTACAACCTTTAGGTTCATTTTGACTTTTGAGTCTATTATTCAGATACTCTATTCAAGTCATTTTGGAAATTCATCACATTCTTTATAAGCGATTTTATAAATTTGATATTACATGGTAATCAAACCCAATAACATAAATATTAAATAATAGTACGTTATTGTAATCTTATGCATAACATATACAAAATTAGCTTGATAGCAATAACTATTCTCTCAGTAATTATAGCCTCAACAGCTATAGTGGCTGAATCATTCGCAGACCACCCTGCTTCAAAAAAATTAAATGATCGCTCCAAAGCTTTAGATAAGGAAGCAGAACAGGCAAAAAAGGATGGTAACGACGTAAAGTCATTTGCAAAGAGTCTGACAGCTAAAAAATTGAGAGAGAAAGCCTAATTTTCCCTATCATCATATTTTTCTTTAAGACAAATACGATCTTCCATTGGTTCAAGTACAGCTGAATTAATAAATTTGAGTTCCAAAGTGGATTATTTGGATCAAGATAGTTTTATATGGTTACAGACAGGCCCAAGTAGAACGAAGAATTTTTAGTTACCATACATATACTCTTATTATATCCCAATCAGTCATAAATTTGATATAATTATTATTTTCTTTTATTTCTGGTTTGAATGCGAGGAGTGCATAATCAACTGATGGAGTTTATGCTCATGCCATCTTCTTATAAGGTAGTAATTTTCAATACTATCTGTAATGGTTAAAATGATGGATTTGGACCCAAATGTAAATATTAAAACACAGTTAGAGGAAGGCAATACCAACCCAGTGATCCTATTAAACAAATTCATTGTAAGACCCGAGGATATAGAAATATTTCTTAAAGTATTTGAGAACACTACTAAAATAATGAAACAACAACCCGGATTTATATCAGCACAATTACATCAGGGTATTGCTGGAAGTCATACGTTCTTTAACTACGGAGTTTGGGAGTCTGCTGCACATTTTAAGCGGGCCTTTAATAGTCCTGAATTCCAAAAAGCCATGTATGAACTGCCAGAAGACACTGTGATGTCGCCTCATTTGTTTAAAAAGGTGGCAATATCTGACATATGTGTAGACTAGAGGCATATTTTTTTAATTCGGAATTTTTACTTTGAAATTACAACAAAAAGTGCTTTGGGTAATGGATTTAATGTGCCCTGATAAACGGTTTCCCTAATGCTTTGTACTTTGAATCCATTATTCTCAAATGTTTTTTTTATCATATCATATGAAAATCTGTAAGGTCCAGTATCTCTCATTGGTTCTTTTTCGCTAAAGCACTTTAAGAATAATAACCCTCCATCTTTTAAAATTCGGTGTACTTCCTCTGTATATTTTAATCTTTTTTCTGGTGAAATTACGTGAAAACATCCCCTATCAAAAATAAAGTCAAATTCGTTACTACATAGATGAGAATTTATAATATCATCAACTATAAACTTGATTTTATTGTTCTTTTTGCTATTATAACGAAATGATGCTTTACGGATTGATGTAGGTGACAGATCAGATGCAGTAACATCAAAACCTCTTTCAAAAAGTTTTATTGCTTGTGTCCCGGGTCCAGTCCCAAGATCTAGGAAGGAGCCTTTTTTGATTTTCATTTTACTCAATTCCAATTCTAAATCAGGATCAAGAGATTCATTATACCACGGCATGGATTTTACCTCTTGGTTCTTATATAGAGTTTCCCAGTCAGGAAATGACCTTGTATTTTCTGTCATAAACAACTTCTATGTAACAGGGAATAATATTAACAAAGTCTTTCTTTGGGATATTATCTTTTAGTTTCTGAAGCCATTAGGACATTGACAATCATAAATTCAGAGAATCGAACTTGGGACCAAAATTCCCTGAACGATAAGATTGTTGTTGCATCTCTGATATAATATACTTCACAATGGGTTAAAAAAAGATGCAATTATGAAGTGGACTGGTAGAGGTCAAGGTCTCAGTGGTAGTGGGGTTCTAATGCAATGGGATAATGAATGCGAAGATAGGTGTTAATGAAACCGCCAGTAGAGATACAAAAAAGGGTTAAAGTAAGGGTGCTACTTGAATCCTGAATCAAAGTCTCAGGCATAGGTTCCACCAACAAAGGATTAATCTAAACAAAAATTTGTAGAATTTAAGTGGAATATATAATGGACATATCTAATTTATCAGGTATTCGGGTCATCAAGTATTCGGTGCATCTCACACCAGAGACACCATCTTTTCTATCTGATTTACTATAAGCCAATTTTTTGAATATGGCTCTAGTATTAAATTCTATTGTAAGACGATTTTGAAACAATATCTGCTGCTAATTGGAAAGCTCAAATAGACATTAAATATCTCATTTTTGAATAAAAATGACCAGTATGGGGATTTTGTGACTAGGTGTAAAAGCAAATCTGGTCTTTAGGTGACTCTAAGGAGTTATTTGATGCAAAGTAAATTGCCCTACTAATAGAAATAAATCATCAAATGTGAATGGTCTTTTATATTAATTCATTGCATATTGTAGCATAACTGAAGGAGCGTCTTTTGACGATTGGGGGTTGTGATCACCATCCAGCACGTTATCTAAACTTTGAAGAACTATGGGCTATTGTCTTTGAGTGGTAATGAGATTATTTGCTATAAATATCATAAAGACATCAAAACCATAAACCCATTAAACCTCCTACTTTCTCTGCCTCTTACTCGAATTAAACGCAAGCAGTGCTGAAGAAGTACTAATGGTTTGTAAAATCTTTTACTTTAGCTTTGGCTTTGGTGATGGTGCCAATGTATTGTGGTGTAGTGTGTGACAGAGTAAGTATAAGAATCAGGTGTTATTATACGTCCATCAAGACAATAATTTGCATCTGGTTTGCTTCCCCGTTCTATGGAGCAACGAGGCTCTAGGACTTTCTTCGGCGGATGGGCCCTAGGCAATGGAGATGTTTCAATAATAACCCCCGACTAATGGATTTGGAAAATAAAATGTATCTATTCCTTTTCTGAATTGGTGATAGAGTGAGCTGTTTGAACATATCCCACTTCACCTCCACCAATTGGATAGCGAAATGCAAGTTGGGGCTAAAATCGATCCACCTGTAATCCATCCGATCTGACCATGCAAGTTTTGGTGGAAATACAAAAATTCACTCAGAAAGATGTGAATCACAGCACGGATGAAAGTCGTCCTCATCATGATAATCAAGGTACTTGGAATATGCTTTTATTCAAAGCAAACAGATTTTACAATATTTAGTTATTGTCTAGGAGCATAAAATATTATAAAGGCGCCTATAAGAACTATAAAACCTCCAAATATTTCAAATCTGTCGGGTCTTTTTTTGTCTATTGTTAAACCCCAAATGATTGCCATAACAACAAATATTCTTCCGTAAGCAGCATATACCCTACCAAAATTTGATGGCTGAAGAGTTGGAATCACTCCATATACGAATAGTATAATACCTCCAACAAGTCCGATGTTTATTTTTTTTCTCTCCCTTAGCCATTGCCATACAAGATATCCCCCTCCTATTTCAGCAATTGCAGCAACCAAAAACAATCCAAAAATTGAAATGATAAAGATCAGGTCATAATTATTCGGAAGTATTAATTCTAATTTTTTCTCCCTCTTTACGTGGATAGTAAAAAATAATGATGACGCCTATGCCAATAACAATAGTTCCAACTATATCATAAATATCTGGGGCCACTTCTTCAAAGAGATAACCCTAGGCCAAAGCCATTATTATGAAAATTCCCCTGTATGCGGCATATGTTCGATGGAAATGAGTTTTTTGAAATGTAGGAATTATTCCATATAAAAACAAAACAAAACCACCTAATACTCCAAATATCCAACTATAGCTTTCCCTTAACCATAACCATACAAGGTAACCGCCTCCTATCTCGCATATACCTGCAATAAAAAAGAAAAATAACGATATAAAAATGATAGAAAGTAAATCGGGTGGCAGAAGGATGGATTCATTTATTTGTATATGTTACTTTTAATTTTTCTTTACCTCATAATGAAGCAAAACCAGACCGCAGTCAAACACCTTTGATTCGATCAATGTAAGTTTTTGGATCTCTTTCAAGTCCCTAAAGATAGTCTTTCCGTTTCCAATTACAATAGGGACAACTAATAGATAAAATTCATCAATTAGCTTTTCTTTAATCAAGGAAGAATCGAATGAGGCACCACCATAAACAAGTACGTCCTCCCCATCTTGGTTTTTTAACTTGTTGATTTCGTCTTTGAGATCACCTTTTGCAATTTCAGTATTTGGCCATTCTGATTTGTTTAATGTTTTCGTAAAAACAATCTTTGGAATCTCGATCATTTTTTTAGCGAATGTATTCCAAGGATCATCAGGTTTGTTCATCCTGCTAGACCAATGTGAAATAAATTCATCGGCCATTTTTCGTCCCATGATAATGGTATCAACTGATTCTACTATATCATCAATATATTTCATACATTCATCATCACAAATTAACCAGTCCATTTCATTGTTGGGGCCTGTTATACAACCATCTACAGAAATTTCCACCTGTAGTTTTAATTTTCTCATTTCATCATTATTACTGTTATTCATGCATGATTCTTCACCATTTTCATTTGGATGATCATACAGTCTCTTCTAATTAATTCAATTGATTCAAAAAGACATTCTTGCAAATAAGGATTAGTCATAAGAAATAGAACATGCATATACCTAATAAGTATACAAGGGATCAAAAGTATATTATAATTGTATAAAGCTCCTTAATTTTATTTATACACATTGTTACCTTTTGATTTTCTTTTTTTGGTTTTCTAAATCCTAATATGTTGATATTACAAAATACATTGGATTTATAATCTCTACTTGACTAAATGGAAGCAATGCAACCCTCACCTATCACTAAGTAATTTATTTCCGATTGTATACAGCCGTTGGGTTCAGGTTAGCTGTGGGTTCAGGTTCGCTGTGGTAGTAGAGTTCAACCAGCACTGAGAGAATATTTCAATCACAGTATCATTTCTTTATGGAGATTTCTTGTTTTCATGGGAATCATAAAATAATACAATTTTCTAAACCCCATAAAGAATATAAAAAGCCAAAAATAAATAATATACAGTAATATTTAGTACCGTTATTATGGACCCTATTTTGAAGAATTCTACAAATGAGAACACCTTCATTCCTCTAGATTCGGCAGTTTGCATTATGATGATATTACTTGCAGCTCCAAATATGGTAAGATTACCAGCAATAGTACTTGCTGACGCTAACATTAGCCAAGCAGATACATCATCTTTATCAAAGCCATGCTCAATCATGAAATGATTGTAGATAACGACAAAAGGTACATTGCTAAGTATTTGACTCATAGTTATGCTTACTACAGAAATAATTGCGTTATTACGAAGCATGTTATAAGTTTCATTATAAGTATTATCTAGGTTAAATGGGGGAAAATAATCCATTATACTGGGAATTAGTCCGGATGTCCATAATGCGGACGTGAAAATGAACATACCAACAAAAAAGATCAAGACAGAATAATTTACATCTTTCAGTATACAAATTCTTTCTTTACATAATATGTATAATATAGCTGCACCAATAAGGGATATTATGCCAATATCAACATGAACCTCAAATAAAAGATGTGTTACCTCTGATAATATCATGGCTCCAATAGTAGATAAGAAAACCAATACAGAAATTTTAGCAAATCTATTGGTAAATGAAAATTGGATTGGTTTTAACTTATTTGAAACTTCACAGTTATCTTGATTTTCATTACTTAAATCCTTACTATCATTTTTTACATATAGCTCTTCTAAATGAGGAGATTTTGTAATCAAAGTCTTCTTATAATAAAGATGCAAAACTAAACCACTTAAAAATAGATTTATGATAGTAGGAGGTCCCAATATTGAAAGAAATGTCATAAAAGGTAAAGCCATACCGCTCTGACTAGCAATAAGTAGGTTTTGAGGACTTCCAATGGGTGTCATCGTACTCCCAATATTTATCCCAATAGCGATAGAAATTAACACTATCGATGGTTTAATTTTTAATTGGTTTGAAATGGATATAGCAAAGGGGATTAAAAGAATGGCTGCGGTATCGTTTACCACGAAAGCTGCCAAAAAGCCTGACAAAAATACAATTACTATGATAATATGATTCGCCTTTTTGATCCTAAGTAAGACTGTTCCAACTACGTAATTAAGTACACCAGATCTTTCGAGAGCAGAAGTAATACTAAACATTCCAAAAAGAAATATTATGACTTGAAAATTAATTGATTCTAAAGCAGATTCTATAGGAATTATTCCAAATCCTAAAACAAGAATAGATCCAATTGACATTATTATCCAGAATGGAAGATTGTTTAGTCTTATCCTTGCAATCAGCAGGAAGTAAACCAATAAAAAAATGCCTAATGTAATAATTTCATTCAAATCTGATGTACTTCCAAGTTATATCCATTTAATGAGAATTCACTATTAATTATTTTTTGATATTTCATTATTCTATGCTGCTATATTATAGCAGAGTCAGTATTTTCTATTTCCATCTCAAAACCTATCATTTTGGAAATGAAAAGAATAGGAGATCTTATGGTGAAATAAGGAAGAAGAACTATAGGAGTCCGACCATCTTGAAAGAGAGAATTCAATTGAATTCATAATTTGTGGATTAGAATAAAATACAAATAATCTTTTTCTTTTTTTATTTTAGTTCCATAGACTACTAACCTAACCGTTTAATCAATAGTTTTTTTGATCAAATTCATAATCATTACAAATTACTGGAATTAATTCGAATTTTAACTCAGGTTTATTATCCAACGCCTTAAAATGAATTGACATTAACAGTTCTCATCCGTAGGGATTAAGTGCCCTCCGATAGTAGAGTTCTAATACCACGATATTTTTCTTATGTGTCAAAATTAGCAGTGCGTGTTTGATGATATATAAGATTAGTTCTTTGGTTCATCCAACTTTTTATTTATTGGTTAGATATACGTATAGAAACAGGCTTTAAAGGCGTTCTTTCTTCAGATATCAAAATAACATGTAGTAACCTGGAGGGACAATCAATATGTAAATTATTTCTATCCTGTTTTACTAAAACTTTCCAAACTTATTCTTTAATTCTATAATATATTCATCGATGGCAAATTCTTTGAATTTGTCAGATTCTAAATTAGATAAACTATTTTCTATCTGTCTACCCACGACATTATGTTTGTCATCATTTTTCATGCCTAATACCTCTACTCCTACTGGCTTGTCGTTTTTATCCAAATCAACATAGATATTTTTGCTTATAGGTTCGGTTTTTACTATTTTATTATCTGTGAATTTGACGTATCCGGCATCTACATCATTATTATAATAAGAATTCATATTATCTCACACTAAGCTAAACTAGATCGAATCCGACCAATAAAAGTATGTCGGATTCTTTACTACATGATATATATGAGATTCTGCGATGAAGTTTCACAAAATCTAATCGATACCTAACTATAAATAATACAGATCCAAATCCTAGTGATACAGAAGTAATCATTTTAATAGAAATAATTAATTGTACTTGAATTAATCTTATATTAAATTAGAATTATAAACTTAAAAAAAAGATAGGTTGTTTTGGACTTAGCTTTGAGCTGCTGCGTTGCTACCAGAGTTTTCTTGGTTTTGAACGTTGATGTTGTTACCAGAGCCTACTGTGTCTCCACCAGATACTACCTGGCTGTTTTGGCTAGAGGATTGAGATTGACTGATGCTTTGGTCTGCAGAGTTTCCGCCACTGTCGTCATCATCGTCTTGTGCTAATGCATTGTTTCCACTGTTCTTTTGGTTTTGGAAGTTTACATTATTACATGATAGAAATGTAGTTCCACCAGAAGCACACAAGGCATTTTGAACTGAGGCTTGTGATTGAGATATTGATTGCTCAGCATGATTGCCTTTTTTCTTTTTGGTTGCAAAGGCATCATTATCCATCGCTACAATGGGACTTGCGAAAAGAGCTAATGCGACCACTATTGCGATTGATGCTACAATGAGTTTTTTATTTTTGTTGTGAATATTTGTTTTATTCATATCTTTGATACAATAGAAAAAATATATTGGGATTGCTAACTAGATGCAATACCCTAATATTCTAGCAGTTTTAGAATTAGCTCATGAGATCTCAAACTAGTCCTATAACATTGAATAGCACAACAAATTCTTTGATCCGATTAAGCGTATAAGTGCTTGATATCTGATAATTTGGTGTGATATTTAGTAACTATCTGGGCGCGTGGGGATTAAGTTCCTATTGATAATAGAATTCTAACGTAAATATTCTAAGTAAAACCAATTTTTAAGTAAACTATTAAAAGTTACACAATGAGAATCATGAAAAAAGATAAAAAATGAACTTTATTGGTCAGGATAGTAAAGAAGGAAAGGTACAGCAATTTTTAGCATTTCAATGGGGGGCACGTCTGTGAAGAAACAACTACACAATATTACCAAACCTATTTGTTTATCTGGATTAAATCCAACAAATGAGCTATAGCCATCTATACCTCCATTATGCCATACTACCTGAGTGCCTAAATTAGTTGTACTAAACCATGACAGTCCTTCGTATGCATATGGTGTTGATTCATTTCCTGATGGATCTGGAAATGGTACTTGTAGCTCATAGAATGGATATCTAATTGAATGAGTTTCCTCCATAGCCGAATTGATCTTTGTATCTATTAATCCTAGGTTAGCTGAAACATATTTTAACAGATCATTAGCTGTAGAGTACATCGCACCTGCAGCTTGAACTTCTTGAGGTAAGAACACCAATTTGCTTTCATTTCCAACCATATGACCTGCTGCAAATCTTGATTTAATATCTTGAGGTATCAATATGCCAGTTTTATTCATTGCAAACCCAGTACTATTCATTCCTAACACATTCAATATTCTGTCTTCGATGAGTTGAATTAGTGGAACACCCATCTTCAATGAGATGGCCTGTCCAACCATTCCCATTCCGATATTAGAATACTTGGCTACTGTTCCTGGCTCATCTTCAAATGTTGAATTAGATAGAAATTCATATACTTGTTGAGTTGTATAGTATTTATTCCATATCCACCCTGAGGGCCAATATGGTAATCCAGAAGTGTGTGTAGCTAGATCGCCTAATGTGATCTTGGATCCATTATATGAAGGAACAGTGACATTGGAAGGAAGATACATTTCCAAGGGATCGCTTAATTTCACTACACCCTGATTGACTAAATCAGCCAAAACAGTAGCAACGAATGTTTTTGTAACGGAACCTACGTCAAATATCGTATTTCCATCAACTGGTGTAGGATTAGATTTAGATATATTACCATATGCAGATACTTGAGTACCGTTTGGAGTGATAACCCCTACTACAATTGCTGCAGGTATAGAGGAATTAGAAGAAATATTACTAGCAATTGTTTTGTTGCCAAACAAATGTTCCAAAACTCTTGGTTTGTATTTATCCAAAATTGCCTTTGAAAGATCATTTATTTCAGATTGATTCAAAGATGATGATTGCAGGTTGTTCTCTTTTGGGTTTTGGGCTGATACATGAATGTTCCAAGATTGAGAAAGACTACTTGCTGATAAAATGATCGATACTATAAAGAATGCTACAAATGATTTAGCCAAGGAATGATACCTTTTCAATAGCGTGATTATAATTGGCCAATATTTAAAGTATTAATCCAAGAATGGATTTCATTCCACAAAATCTAGTTATTTTACCTTTTATGATGAGTCATCATCAAAAATACTTCAACCCATTAACCAAATAACACCGTGATCATCAGTAGACAGAAATGACTTACTAAAGCCCTGTTTACCAGAAAGTACTATATTAGTCATTAAACTACGTACATGCAGATCAGTTTTGAAATTGATATCTCCCGAATATTGATGAAAGGTAGTTTGGGCGCGTGGGAATTAGTGTCCTAGTGCTAGTAGGTTCTACAACACTGGCTAAAATAGATAATTTAAAAGAAGGCATCTTAATAACTAGAAATCAATCACTATAATCGGAGTGTCAATTTATTATTGATGTCAAAATTTGTGACAAGTCTCGATAAAAAGATATTAACAAACTCAATTACAATCATATTAATTTTTTCCATTGGCTATAATATTTTTGATGTTTTTACTTTTGTGAAAGCAGAAAGAATCAGTCCCTCCAATACAGATAATTCACTAGGAGAATCCTTGCTAGAACTACCACCTCTAAAGTCAAATAAAGCAAAATCCACACAAAATGATACAGACTACTCACATAATCTATTGATTCTATACAATACTAATACTATAGATGGTGACTCTAATGTAAGATCTAACTCCACAATAATCACAAGTGGAAATAAGATTATAGATGTAATCGATAAAGATAGTCCTGACAAATATTATTTTTATAAAAATAATACCAATTCGATTCTAATCGACCTTTCAGGTAAATACATTATCCCAGGCTTATTCGATATGCATGCACATGTAGCTGGGGTTATGAAAAACTCTTTCAACCAAACATACTCAGATGAGGCCCTGCAGCGGCTTTTGGCTTTTGGGATTACAACCATCAGGAATCCTGGTGGCCCTACCGAGTTATCTGGGGGTTTGAAAAATAATGTGTCCTCTGAAAAAGTAACAGGCCCTCAAATATTTACTGCCGGAAGATTATTAAATTCACCTAATATTTCAATACCTTTTGTAGAAAAGAAAGTTAATTCAGTATCAGAAGTTGATGAAGAGATTAATAATCAGGCAAAAGCAGGAGTTGATTTTATCAAATTGTATGTTGGTCTGACACCTGATCTAGTGAAGGAGGCAATAGATAAAGCTCACTCTCTAGGACTCAAAGTAATTGGCCATCTATATTTGACAAGTTGGACAGAGGCAGCTAATGACAAAATTGATTTCCTTACTCATGGTGTACCAGTAAGCCCATACTTACTATCATCTCAGAATAGGGAAACTTTTCTAAAATACGGTGATGGTCCTTTTGCTCATTTCCTTTGGTTACAACTAGTCTCGGTCAATGGTAAAGAAATAAATGAAATGATAGAGTCCTTAGTAAAAAATAATGTATATGTCGATCCTACGTTGAGCGTTTATGAGTCAATGGCAAAGGATGATCCAACAAACGGTCAACATATATGGCCTAAAGTCTTGCAGTTAACAAAAAAAATGTATGATAATGGAGTAAAGCTTTTGACCGGCACTGATATTCCAAACTTTGACCTTGCTCCAGGAAAAAGCCTTCATCATGAACTGGAATTGCTTGCAAATGCAGGAATACCCACATCAAATATTATTCAGATAGCTACCAAAAATGGTGCAGAAGCCTTAGGAATATTAAATTATACAGGGACGATTGAGAAGGGAAAAGAGGCTGATCTAATAGTGCTTTCATCAAATCCAGTTGAGAACATCAGTAACACAAAAAGTATTGAACTGATAATCAACAACGGTAAAATTGTTAATAGAAACAGTTTGTTATCAAAGTAAACATTTTATAGAAAATTATTTGTCTTATTCTAGATAAGTGTGTGAATGGGACTTTAACAGTCTAAGTAAAATAACAAGATCCATCCACAAAAATGCATAGTCTAAAGACACATCCTTTGTCGATTTTATTTCTGGAAAATGAGGAAAAAAATCATCATTTGACCCCTTTGACAAACGCCCAACTCTATTCTTATTTGTTTGACATTCTTCGCTAGTTCTGGGGACATAAATATATAGGCAAGTCTTGATGCTTAGTTCCATTACCATGGATACCAATAACAGTTCTCATCCGTGAGGATCTGTGTTATATTAGCCTAGCCAGATAATTAATGAGTAGTCTGAGCGCCAGGGATTAAGTTCCCAGTGGTAGAGGGGTTAATAAACTGATCAATAAGGCTATTTATATAACGGTTAAATAATCAAACAGCTGGTCGGGCTTTGAATTCATTGGATGCATGGTAACAGTCAAGATATTTATGTATAATGAGATCATTCAGAATTGTCAAAAACAACCACATTCTAAAATCTTCCAAAGGCAGAAAAGTGGGCTTAACAAATAAACTTGTAAAAATTTGTTTTCCCGTATGTTCTTATAGTAAAATGCTTCTTTAATAATATCAAGGGCTACTTTCGGCCACCCCGATACCCATGTTTCTTCCATTGGACTTGGAATTTGGAGATTGTTATATTCCACATCTTGTTTATTGATCTTAAAAAAACAATTCATTATTTCTCCACTGTCATTGTTTATCAGGACAGGATTAGAGTCACAGGACAAAAACATATTATTAGTAATTTTAATTGGTTTTCCATTTTGTAATATGGAGATAGTATCATCTAAAGTATTAGCTAATCCTATGCTTGCATTTTGAATGTTGTTTTCTTTTATTATTTTTGCTGCTTTTATCCAATCAAATGTTTTTAATGATTTAGTCTTCGTTCTATTATGATTATGATTATGAACATCCCCATCACTATCTGTATTAAATCGATCCCACAAAACTCTAATACCTCCTTCCGTCCAAGTTGACTCTTTTGATATGCCGACAAAGCTTAAATTTGATATGACTAATTTTTCTTAAAATAAATACTAGTTTGTGCAATTAGCAGTGGTAAAAGGCATTTATTGTTGTTAATGAGGTAAGAAGTTGTATATTGTGAACACTTTATTACGCTCAAGAAATTTAACGTAAGTTATTACAAACATCGTTGGCTCAGGTATCGCCAATGCAATTATTCTATTAAAGGTTCTATGGTCTGTTCCCTGTGGCAATGGGGTCCTAAGACCAATAGCAATATCTTATCAGTTGCAAATGATCTGACTACCAAGTTTTTTTTGAGTCAGGCTACTTAAGTATGCGATAGCCTTCTCACGTTGAATACAATCCTTTGACCTCGGCAAACCGATGTGCCCAATTGGGCGGTACTTGATTGTTTAGAATGGCTTCTAGTCGATCTAGGTATGCATGCCAACCAGGGGCGAAAGTTAAAGCTGTCGATTTCGTGAGGTGGTTGTGAGTCACAATAAGAAGCGTATCTGAATCGCCATTCTGCTTGAGCTCCCATCGGATAATCGATTCAGGTTCTCCTTTGGGAAACATTTGATTGGGAGCGATAAACCACTCATGTTCAAAAACGCGATGAAGATCAAAGACCAGAATATTCCCTGTAACATGAGATCCAGATACAACATTCAAAAGATCAATCGTACCGTCCTTGTACCCATCGAATGTTCCTTTGTAATCTGGCAACCATCTGAATATTTCTTTTTGTTCTGTAATTGCCTTCCAGACTATTTCTTTTGGATGCTTAAGTCGTCGTTCAAACCTTATTGTTCCATACTTTTCTTCAACTGTTATTGTTCCTTTAGATATGGTATTAGGAGATTCTCCACTGCGTTTCTCAATTGTAGACAATTGTTGTATAACTTTTTTATTTGTTGTTTCAAACTCTTTCATACCCTAATAATACCTATACAGATACTTATCTTTAGGGGAAGCGAAACTCCCAACATTGGACAACTTTATAACTCACTTTTGCAATAAATGAGTGATGACTGCGGACGAAGGGGCAGTAGTACTTGATAAAACTGATCTGACTATTCTTTCCACATTAGCTAGGAACTGCAGATGGTCTTATAACAGCATAGGTTCAACAGTAGACTTAACATCAAAGAGTGTAAAGGCACGAGTCAAGAAGATGATACATCAGGGAGTCATCGAAAAATTTGTAGTTAGAGTTAATCCTGCAGCTTTTGGATATAAGGTAGATATTATACTTGTAAAAACTAGTAATGGAATAGATAAAGATGATGTCATTGAGCGTGTAAAACAGCTTGGTGACATTGCATACCATGTACATCATATGGGAAGAACGTGTGTGGCTGCCCTAATCATCGAAAAACCATTAGATGATCTATTTGTCCAATCATTGAATCATCGCTTAGAACCTGCAACTGTTGTAAGTATCACTACTTTAGAACGCCGCGTTGAATCCATTAATTTAAGTGAAACGGATCTGAGAATAATAAAGTGTTTATTGTTCTCAGGTGCGAGGACAGAGATATCGGACATATCAAGGGAAGTTGCTATTTCTGAAAAAACCACGACTAGACGCCTTACTAGAATGAAGGAGGCAAACATATTAGATTTCTCAATCCAGTGTAGTCCATCTGTGATGATAGGATATATTCAATTTGTTATTCCGATTATCACCACAAAATTTCATCGTCGGAGTGTACTTGAACGCATGTACTCGGAATTTCAGGCGAACATTTTGTACAGCCCTAGTGTAATTGATTCAGAGGATAGGCTGACTTTCGTACTCTTTAGCGAAAATGTATTTACAATCGATTCTGTTTTGGATAAGGTAAGTTCCTTTGAAGGGGTTAAAAGTGCGGATGTATATATACTTACAAAATGGCAATATCATGACGATTGGATAATGAAAATAATTAGTAATAGGATATCACAACGACAACCGTTTTTATATAGATCTATTAAAATAAATAATACCATTTATTAATAACAGTTCTCATCCTCGCTGATTAAGTTCTGAGTGGCAAAAGGTTATAATACAATTAGGAATATTGAACAATCAATAATAATACAATAAATATTATTGGTGTAAGGGTATTATCGATGTTTATTTATACTACTTACATATTTTATTATTTATGACAGCAACAAATATAAAGTGGAAGATGGAAGGCGACTACTTTGAAGGCTGTAATTGTGACTCAATATGTCCCTGTATATTTAAGGGAGACCCAGATGAAGGTCATTGTGATGTAACTGTAGCATGGCATATACAAAATGGAACATTTGATGATAAAGTTAGTCTTGATGGAATTAATGTGGTAGCGTTATTCCATGCACCTGGAAATATGTTTACAGGTCCAAAATGGACTGCAGCCCTATATATCGACGAGAAGGCAACAAAAGAACAAACCGATAGTCTCGTAACAATATATTCAGGCCAAGCAGGAGGCTTTTTTGCTGCAGCTACCAACTTGATTGAAAAGATGTTAGGAATAAAATCAGTACCAATTGAATTTGGTGTGGAGGGCAGACGTCGTTGGTTACAAATCAAAGATTTATTGGAACTTCAAATTCAGGGAACAGAAGGTGCGGATCCCAATAGAGAAGCGTTAGTGACCAACCCTTCATTCTCGGCTGCACCTGGGTCGGATCTCGTAATATCAAAATCTAGTAATTATTCATATAATGACTACGGAATGAAATGGGATAATTCCGGCAAAAACGGATTCTATTGCAAGTTCAAATATTCATCATAATGATATTTGAATAATTCAGATTAATGAGCTAGTATCATCATTTTGGTAACCATATTTATTGCCCAATAATAAATTACAACTCATCCAACTTCTAAAAAACTTACTCTTACTTTCTAGTAAGGGCAATTTTTCCATAAAGAAATTAGAAAGGATCAGGCTAGGTTCATGGTGAAAAGATTGGAATACTTATATATTCTTCCATTATAGTAACAGTTCTCATCCTTGAACTAAGGTCACGATGGTAGTAGGGTTCTATAATATCTAATATCACAGAGCTCTTTGACCGGATTATTCATATTAGTGCTTAATATCTAATGGATTTGAAATGATATTTAGTAACAATCTAGGCGCTTGGATATACGATTCAAGGTTGAACGTAATCACAGCATTTAATGACACGGAATCAGGTAGAATTTGGATAAGATCTTGAAGAGATATTAGCGTAGGAGTGATCCGGAAGGGTGTCTTTACACAGGTCGTTCATGAAATGGAATAGAATAATACACAGAAAAACCAAAGATTTTTCCATCTATTTATTCAGATCTCATGTTTTCAATTTCTCTTTACTTCATAGTGGAGCAAAACTATTCCAGGGTCAAACGTCATTGATTCAACAAGGGATAATTTGCGAATCTCTTTCAAGTCCCCAAATATAGTCTTTCCATTCCCAATTGCCACAGGATTGATAAACAAATAGTATTCATCAATCAAGTTTTCTTTAATCAAGGAAGAATCAAATGAGGCACCACCATAAACTATGATATCGCCACCTTCTTGGCTCTTTAAGTTTGTAATTTCTTCCTTTAGATCGCCAGTTGCTATTTCAGTATTTGGCCACTCGGATTTGTTTAATGTTTTCGTAAAAACAATCTTTGGTGTTTCTACCATTTTTTTAGCGATAGAGTATTCGGGGTCGTCAGGTTTGTTAATAACATCAAACCAATAGGATATGAAGTCACTTGTCATTTTTCTTCCCAGAAGAATGGTATCGACTGGCAGATGCAACTTGTTTACATATTCTTTGAGTTTTTCATCCCAATTCCAGACCAACCAGTCCATTTCATTGTTCGGTCCTGCGATACAACCATCCATGGACATTTGTACTTGTATCTTTAATTTTCTCATTTCCTTTTTGTTATCGTCCATTTATTCATTCCTACTATAATTCCCCTAAGGATCTTGCTATCTCCTTCTTGTTTAATTTCACCGACTCAAAAAAACTTTCTTGAAAATTAGGATAAGTCATTGGTAATAGGACATGAAGGGTCCTAATAAGTATAGAAGGGATCAAAAGTATATTACAAGTCAGATTCCTTTTATGCAGTAGCACGGCATTAAAAAATGAAAGTTTATTTAAAAAGATGTTATCCATAGTAAACGATAACAGAAATAAAATGAGAGAACTAACGGAAATGGACATAAATCCATCAAACGAGGGGATTAACAAATATGTAGACGAAGTATTAGGTATTATTAAGCAAACAAGAAGTCATGAAAATTCGAAATTACCAAGTGAGTTATCCTAATACTCTTCTGTTTTTACTTCTGTTCTTTGTTTTGGTTATTAGCTATAAAACATTTATGGTACAAATGACAAAGTAAATCGACATTCTCAATCCTAAACCAGTGAACACAGTTAGGTCCTTGTATCAATTTACTTATTATCTATATTATGTAAAGCTGATTACAATGAAAACAAAACTAATCTTTAGTTTCGGTCTAATACCATTAATTTTAGCAACACTATTTTTGACTGTTGCTACTAGTATGGATGCAAATGCTCAAAACAATACAGCACAGGTATCACAACAACCGCTTGATCAAACTGCTGATCCACAACAAATCAAGAATTATCTTAATGGAGCCATCCAGGCCTTAGACAGCGGTAATAATACACAAGCAGAACAACAATTAGACTTAGCCGATGACCAAATGGAAATATTGACAGGGTCTGCGGCTGTTGAAGATGACGACGCGGAAGAGGAGGAAGGAGTAGAAGAAGGACCTGGTGAAGATGCTGATGAACAAGGTGACATCGACGTAAACGATAAAGAAGATACTCCCTGATAAATTGGATTCAAGGTCAGTTTATTCAAAAGGAATAAAATATTATATAATACATTTACCTTTTTTTGTTAGTTTAAAGGGACCTGAAATAAGATTAGAAACCAATACAATTATACTTTTCAATACTAATAAAAAAGATCTCAACAATTGACGAAGATCTACATGAACATTCCGATCCCATAATAACCTACTAAAAAATTGATTTGATTTTCAATAGGCAAAATAACCATCATATGCCATAATATTAATAAATTGTAAATTCGATAAGTGGTTAGTTGCTGTACCGACCAAATCACAAAATATTTTGGAATTTCCTTAACTTTTCATTTGTAATTTATTTCAGCAACTTGTAAGATGTAAAAATAGATAGCCCTCATTCAAAAACAGATGATATGGAGTGATTATCTGATATAAGTATGGTCCATTAGAGTATGACGATAATGGACGATTTAAAAGCATTAATGATATCTTTAGTAATAGATGACGATTACTCCACTATTAGGACCCAACGGTAAAATTCCTATTTTAATTCGAGATGATGATACTAATTTTTTTACGAAGGGCAATATGCTAGAATCAATATATTCTAACGCATGGAATAATCAATTCAAAATAAGTCTATCTGTGATACCTTATCAAAAGACAATTAATGATGTTTGTGTCCCACCCGATTTCAGGAACTTTCCAGAACATCATTCCATTGAGAACAATGAAGGATTATGCACATTTTTAAAAGAAAAGATCAGACACAATAAGATTGAGATTGTTCAACATGGTGTAACTCATGATTTAATTGATGGTCGAGGAGAGTTTAGTCAACAGATTGACGGAAAGAATGAAGATATAAACAGAACTATAAAAGATACATTTACTCATTATTATAGGTCACTAAATACAGATCACAATGGAAAGAACAGCAAGATGGGTTTTGAATCCTATGTAAATATTGGAAGGGATATAATAAAAAAATCCCTTGATATTAATCCAGTTTTGTTTGTTCCTCCATTTGATGACTTTTCTACGCACAATCTAAATCTCCTATCATGTCTTAGCATGATTCCTATCTATGGGCAATCAAACTACCATAGATTTTTTAGATCATCATATGTTCCCAATTATTTTAAAAAATATTTTGCAAGTAAACTTTTAAAAAAATTTGCCAATGTGGGATTTATTATTCCCTTTATCATGTCTAATGTCGATTACTATAATAACAAGCATAATCAGGGAATAATGCTATATATCCCTAGAAGGCTAAAAATAAATCCTATTTCAAATTCCAATAAAAATGCAGAAAATAAGAAAGGATCTTCACAAACATGTGTAAAATGGATATCCAATACCATCTCTTATTCCATAATTCAAAGAACACCTCTAGGTATTCTAAACCACTATCATCATTATTTTTATGATTGGAATTATGATTCTATTACTAGAAAAAACTTGTTTGAACAATGGAATCAAATATTACAGCTGCTCAGTAAAATTCCCTTTTCATGGAAGACAACCTTCTTCGATTTATATCAACGAATAAGAAAGATAAAAAAAATTAATATTGCATTTACAGGTCAAAAGATAACTATAAAATCAGGTAATGAGTTGATTAAAGAAATCTCTTTTAAAGTAGACAAGGTACTACAGTCAGTAAAAGAAGATATAGTTTATGACGAACAAGATAAGACAATAATTACCATTGATCAATTAAAGCCTAATTCCACATTTGTTTTTTATGTCAAATAATGGACAAAATGAGTGTACATAATACTGTGAAAAGTACTCCCCATAATTGGAAAAATTAATAACTCAAAACTACGAAATGCATCAGACCATATGTATCATATATGGTCAATAATAAAGCAAAGTAGAACTCTAGCCAATTTCGAAATTTCTCATCTTTGCTTGAATACATCCATGGAATACGATTCAAGGTCGAATAGAATCTATGACTACTCTATGAAATCAAATAAAAAAAGCAACGTTACATCCATACATTTTGAAATTATCCGATGATTTACCATACTAACTGTCAGGTCGTAGTTGAATATTGGAAATGGATCCTACTTCGGTTGGGACCATCAAAAAATATTATACCAAATTAAATCAATAACCATTTCTAAAACCGACTTAGTGAACGATTATGTAACAATGATATACTATTGATCCCTTTGTTATTTTTATAATATCAAATCATATCTATTCATATGAGTAGTTCGTATAACTTTGAACACCAAAAGGATACCGGCGGTCTGATCCAAATTATTTTTATCCGCGCCCCAAAGAAGAATCATGATGCCTTAGCAAAGATTGGCAAGCAAACGGATGATTTTTTTAGGAAACACGGCGTGTCAAAATTTGTGTATAGATTGAATGCAAGAGAAAACATGATGGATTTTGTAAATGTATCAAAAATTATTTCTGCAAATGATGACGAAGATGTAAATTTAGAAATACTTTCCTACAGAGATGCCAAGCATGTAGAAGAAGTTATGAAGGCTATGGAAGGCGATAAAAGGGCAAACGAATTGTATAAGGAAGCCATGGAACTCATTACTCCTGGATCAATAGTGTTTGGTGATTTTAGTAAGTTGGAAAAAATATCCTGAATAGTCGTTCTCTTTCTACAATTTTCAAAAATTCATAAAATCAATATATAGATTTTTTACACTTTTCCAAATGTTCAGCCCCTTATGAATATATCCGTGTAAACACCATTCGAGGTTGAATAGAATCTAGAACTAATTTGATGTGAGCGTTTGGAAGAGGGTCCAAATCCCGGTGAATCATAATATCATTGCTAGATAACAGAACATGGAGTTTGGACTCGTGGGGATACGATTTAAGATGGAATGTAATCTTTAATCTTTTTAGATTAAGCGTCCGTTGCACTTTCACAGACTTCCCTGGTATTGCCTTCTACAGACATACATCCTTCAAGAAATCCTTGATGATAGTCATCTCCGCAATTGTTGTAAGTTCTCTGATTAAAAGGATGATCCTCCCCATCGACTATGCCTCGTTCAAAACAACTGATTTCATTACTACTTGCATTCACGGAGGTTATACCTCCGACGGTAATCAAGAGGATTGGTAGTAAGGTCAATATTAATCCTATTTCATATGATAAACCTCTGATTCGATAAGTCTCTATACGAAACCTATTTTTCATCATGAACTAATATATCAGTTATTATTTATGTTTTTATTCTATGGGTCCTATTTATAATGATATCCAAAATGAGAAGGTAATGTAACTAGCCAACAGGTAAAGTTTGTTGTAAACACTGCAAGATTTGTAATCAAGGAATGGCCCATCAGAATATTAGCTATATAGGAAATATTTTTGCTTGTCAAGTTCAATTTTTATCCCTTAATTGAATGCATCCATGGGGACAAGTCTTGTTCAAATGCCTACCTTCGTGTTATCAAAATGAGAATCTTTGCAGTTAACACATCAAGGGGTGATTTGAACACTGTTGCAATACTCGACGGGACAAATACAAAAATCATCATTTTATAGATTACTTATTCAATTTTATCCAACAAAAAATTCAAAAAAGGCCTTGACTGTGGTCCTTCAGCTCAAATTTCTTCATTATTCTTCATCCTCAAGCAGATTAGTATCAAATGCTACTGCTTTATAAGGTTCTGATGCGTAGATAACACAGTGATGAACTTTCAACAGATCGTGAATCCATCTTGGTCTCATTGATTTTTCTATTTTAGAGATATCATAAAAACACATTTGCGAATTATTAAAACTATCAAAATTATTATGCCCAACTTCTTCCAAAACAATGCCTAGTTTCATTCCTTCCTCTGTTTCTGTATCTGTTATCGTTCTTCCTGCAAATCTAAATGGTGGCTTCATTCCTATGGTGGCATCTTTTCTTATATGCTTAAGCACTCCTAAAGTATCTAGTTTATTATCATCCAATCTTTCAATGGTATAGATACGTAACAAGTTATTATTTTTATAATATCTTACATCAATACCTTCCTTGTTTAATTTATTTTCAATCTCATCTGGATTATCTGAAGTAAAGAAAATACATGATTCACCCTTATTAAGCCCATTTAAAAAATACCTAGCTATTATCCAAAAGGCATATTTTTGGTCATCATATAATAACACGATATGTTTGTTTTTTTCTAATTGGTCAACAAATGTCAGTGGGTAATAAATTTCACCGTTATTATCATCATGCATATCCATTTTTAATTTCTCAACCCCACTACTTTCGATGAATCAAAGTATCTTATACCCATTTCTATCAAAAAGGAAGCAATTCGGTCAAAATCCCTTAAAAAATCTCTTCCTTTGGGAGTTATTTGAAGTGGATTCTTTATTATCATTTTATTGTTCTCTAATTCATTAAGATACTTGGCAAGTTTATCATACGCAAGATTGCTCCTAAGTTGTACTCGAGTAGGCTTTACTTTACTATTACCATCACCACTGTCATTGTCAACTAGCTCATCTAAAATACCTTTGAGTATATCATGATATAATTCCATTTTATTACGCTTTGGTTTTGGCAGATCAATTAACAACTTTTTTTCTTATTAATAAACCTCCCCTTGGGGAGTTATCCTTTTTATTTATTTATTCTAGAGTAATTTTGAAACATAATATGAACAATCACCAAGGTAATAACAGAAACTTCAGTTATTCAGAATTTATGATCGCACGATCACCAAAAAGTAACTACGAAGCATTAACAGCACTTGAAAAAAAAAGTCATCCGAAATGTTTGAAAAAGAGGAAGTACATTATGAGTTATTTCGACTTGCAGTAAAGACCAGTTGGGAAGGATTTGAAAACATTTCTAAATCAGTTTCAGCTAGTGTAGATAATGAAGACGTGTGGATAACCATTATGTCGTATAAAGATAAGAAACATAGAGATGAATTTGTAGCGAAAATGTCGAACGATAAGGAATGTCAACAAGGTTATGAAGAATGGGCAAGGCTTCTTTCCCCTAATTCAAAAGTAATAACCGGAGAATTTGACAGACAATTGTAAAGGTATATAAAACAACATCAAACTATTTTTTTTCTAAAAAATTTATGTATTTATTAAGGTCTGCAATAACTATCAAAAACGGTGAGGCACGATTCGGTGAATACAATCCCAAAGTTATATAAAATCAGATAAAACACATTGATTAAATTTTGGCCAAATTATTGATCATATTACCTGATAATAAATCAATGAGTTTGGCCTTGTGGGGATTAAGTTCCTAGGGGTAGCGTGGTTCTAAAGCGATATATAGATTTAATATGAAAATAAATTTTTCGATAATAGAACCCATATTCTAGTTATGAAACCTCCGAAAAGGTTAAAACTAAATATATATAAATAAGAAATATCGAATTGAAATTGCCATTGATTGTCACTACAAGTATTATTAACAGAAAAACGTACTTAATGACATTTATTGTTTGGGCAATAATAATAACCGATGTCATCTTTGGCACCTTTTTTGACGTTTTAGGGAAGCCTCTCACTTCTTCTTTTGGTATAATATTATTTATGATAATGAGTATTCTGGTATTTTTTGCATGTTTGTACGCCCTTAGAGATTATATGATTGCATTGCGCAAAAACTTTGAAGCTCCTACGTTTTTTAATAGGCTATACAAAGCAACTCCTATTTTTATTTATGCTCTTTTAGTCATCTTTGGAATCATAATTGTTGAAATGGTGTTATTTTCACAATATAGTACTTACCTGCTAATTCTACTTCTCCTAATAAGTACGGTATCTATCTTGTTCTTTGGTTTTCGCACATACAAATTCTTATCATGGTTCAGTTTGAGTGTCAAAAAACGACATAATATCATGATATTGGCATTTGGTATATCATCGATGCTCCTTTGTATCAGCACTATAGTCGCTATCACACTCGATATAAAACAATTAGTCGTTTCAAGACCGCCCACGATAGATTCAGATTTCCCCGCTAGTAATTCCATGGCTAGCAGACAATTAACTAGTATAGAACTTGTTATTCACCTCTACGGGTTTCTTGTCCCTCAAGTTACTGCAATTGCTATCGCAGAAACAGTTGCTGTTGCATTTTTCCTTCGTTACTTTAAGGATCGAATAGGGAAAAAAATATTTTGGATACTTATAATTTTACCCCCTACACTTTTTTTAACTGGTGTATTTGGTCCTCAATTTTTAAAGTCAACTGGAAGTGAATTCGTATATATGGAGTCGAGGTTTCTTATTTTTAGGATAATAGGTACCGCAGGATGGATTGCAGCTGATTTTGTAATAGCTTATGCATATATTTTAGTAGCGAAAAGTCTTAGACGACAGATTTCCTCTTCCCCTATTATTAACTATTTAATTATAGCAGCATTAGCAACCATTTTAATTTCTCCAACGACCAATAACTGGATAACAAACAATTCATATCCGCCTTTTGGAGCAATCCAACGTGCTTTTATTGTGTTTGCTTCTTTTCTTTTTACCATTGGAATATACGCTGTTGCGTTGTCAGTGGCTCAAGATGCAGAATTGCGTCAGTTAGTCAGAAAATATGTAAAGGAGTATGCTCTTTTAGATACTTTAAGTAATGCAGAGGAGAATGCAGAGAAGATACGAAATGTTGTAAAATTAATCCGTCAACACGCAGACATTTTGGAAAAAAAAACGCAAGTAACATCTACAATGCTAGATGATAAAGAAATTAGACGTTATTTAGAGATTGTAATTATGGAGACTGGAGCAAAAGAGAACAGGGGTGGAAAAGGGTGACAGTACAGTCGGTGTATAGCTTTAAGCCAAGGATATTTTAACAGGGCAGTTTAGATTAACCAAAGTAATTCGAATAGAATCGAAAACTATGATGGCAGTATTCTGGCAAAATAGCAGAGTTTACTTCCAAAAGTATCAATAACCTAATTAAAAAGGGTGAAAAAGATGTAAAAGAGATCCTCAAATAATTAGTATCACAAAGTAGATTTTGTTTTAATTAATATAGGTAATCAGTTATCATTGATTGATAATATTTTATAACCGTGAAAATACGATTCAAGATTGAATAGAACTAGAATTATTATGACATGAACGCCTTTAAAAAGATTCAAATCCTGTCTTGACATAATATCATTATCAAATACGGTATCATCGCGTTTGGGCGCGTAGGGAGATTGTTCAAGGTTAAATCTGAGCGGGGTAAATAAGATTGTAAAAGCAAACGACATCTTACTTTTAATTTTTCTTTATCTCATAGTAGAGTAAAACTAGACCGTAGTCAAACTCCTTTGATTCAATCTTCAATCAAAGGTAAAAATTAATTTAATCAATTATTTTGTTTATAAGCAAACCTGCTGTAGATGTATTATAATGGCACTGAACCAACAAAAAAATAACAAAATATTTACAAAGATAAGAAAGAAAATGAGCCAAATACAAAACGACAGATTAAATTTACAAAAAGTACATCAAATTGCAAGAATAGTCAGTCCAGATGATAGATTGACCAAATATACTATTCCCGGGATGATAAAATGGCTAAAGACAATGGAATTAATGGAGAAGATGAAATAAGTTCATTTATGATGTTTAGTGTTGAACATAAAAATAGAGTTACATATTATTTCCTTTATTTTTAAGGTTCGAGTTCGGAAGAACAATTGTCTAAGATTCTATGTAAAATAAAGAAAATGTTTCTATTATCATTTTTTCAATCTTAAGACTTAGTGTTTTGTTGACTGTTTCGGTCAATCGGACCAATACAATTTATTAGAATTGTAATAAATTTATTTACATGTATAAACACAATCTTGATAAAAATCATGGGAAACATAAAATTTAGAAATTATTTAAATACTAATAAGTTCTCGCTAATAAGTATTGAGCATAGATGAGCAATAAAAACGATAATGAAGTTCCTCCACAAGATTACAAACCTATTGAACAATATATCCTAAATGGAATAAGTTACAAAATTATTGTATCAGGCAATCAAACTGAGAACAAGTATTCCATAATTGAAATTACGTTTCCCCCAGGTGAAGAGTCAGAAATACCATTACACAAGCACGGAAATGAATCATTGGTAATGCACGTCATTGAAGGCAATTTTTCCTTTAGATATGATAAAGAAACTCTTGAGGGAAATCAAGAAACTGTGTTAAGATTTGAAAAAGACATAAGTCATTCTTACAGAAAAATTGGAAAAGATCAAGGCAAACTGCTTGTAACTTATACTCCTGCCGGATTGGAAGACTTTTTTAGAGAATTAGGAACATCCAAAATTGAGGATTCAAAAAAATCTATACAATTTGATCCAGTCATAATTCATCTGTTAGAGAGCAACTACAACTGGAGATTCATTTTTGAATCGGATTAAATCTGAGAATTATTGATTATATATTAAGATATTTTAAAAAAAGTGTGTGGATATATTGTGTATTATAACCGATTGGTGAATTTCTTTTTCTAATGCATCTTTTAATAGTCGGACGTGCTTTTCTCTATCTTGCTTTATTGTTTTCCACATATCTGCTAGATCTTGTCGTCCATCCTTTTCTGCATCTTGTATATACTTGCCTATAGTATCGTATAGAAAATCAGCATCTTTTCCCAAAGTTCGCAATATATCATAAGCTCTATTCGTTAGGCCTGTATCGGTAATGTGAGACACGTATTATAATAGAACTATTGGTTTTTATGTTTTGTTGATTGCTGGTCTTGTATTATGACTAATGCGAAATACTCATGAAATGAAATCATACTTGTCATAATAACTAGTATTATGAGAGACAAAAATAGTACATCTTGTTTGATCATTTGTCTACATTGTGGTGTCGCTAAGTGATATGAGTTGAATTCTAGTCAACCTCTGAATATTTCATATTTGTTTGACTGCAACTAGCTAGACAGGATTCGAGATGGAAACCCATCTGAAATTGATTGGACATTACCGTATGGAAAAAAATACAAATCCTCGAATTATAATATCATTACCATACAAAAGATCATTAAGTTGGCGAGTGGAGATACGATTTAAGGTTTAATATTAGCCATATACAAAGTTTACAACTGTATATCAAGAACCTATTCTTTTTGTTGATTGCTATGGACTTTTAAATGGCTCTTAGATATGCCATATTACTATTACCTGATTGTAGAGTAACAATAAATTGCTATTATAAAATATATATTATCGAACTCTTAACTCTTAACAAAATACTAGAAATAATGAATTTCTTTTCCAAAATTAGGCAAGACTAAAATGAGTAGTATGTTTTGTAATAGTAATTATGTTTTAACTACGGTATCAACAGTCAGTTTCATACTGCTTTTTTCAACAATTACAAATCCACTATTGGGATGTGACTTGGACGATGTAAAATCATCAATAGCATATGAAGAGGCGATAGACGAATTCGATTTGCCAGCAAATACCAAAAACTTTATCATGGAACTTGACAATGGATTAATTGCAAACTATTACCTTGCGCTTAATCAAACTTTTGTTTTTGATGGCGTATCAGGTGTGATTACAGAACAGAATGATAAAGGCGATGAGGGTAATGACGGGGATGGTAAAAAGAAGATTAAATATTACGTAGACGTTACGGTAACAACAATCTACTCTTACCCACAGGCACAAGGTAAATCTCAAGATCCACGAAATGATCCCAAGTATGATTCAATTGACTGGCAGGATGATGATCCAGAAAAAAACTTATCGATAGAGGAAATGGATGAGATACTTGAAGAGCAAGAACAAGAGGAACAGGATAACGACAATGACAATGAAGGCTCAAACGATGAAACCAGCGATAGTAGTAATGGACTAGATGATAGTGGTGGAGATGATAACTCTTAGGGAATTGTTGAAACAATTACTAAAAATTTAATTAAATAAATATTATTTTGTTATTTACTACATGTAGTAACAGTTCTCATTGTGGCAAATGCGTGCTGATATAGACATCTTTATCAGGACTTTACATTAGATTGAACAAAGTTGAATTTAATAATTATGAAAAATATCATGATACTTTGTAATCCACCACATTGAGACACTATTTCAAGATATTACTAAAAATACTTTGAATGAAAATCCTACTTTAGTCATTGTAAAAACGGTCTAAAATCTATTAATCCTGGAATATCCAACAGGTCGATTTCACTTGCCATTTTAACGGCTTGCTCAGTTTCCCCATCCTCATTCATGCATTTATTGTAAAATACACAGTAGGGACACTTGTTGTTTCGTACTTTCATGTTAAGCCTGGGAAGTATAGATACATCATTTTCCTTTATGGCCTTTACAAACAGTTTTTTTCGGCGTACCATCTCGTTCTTAAGTAGTTCCCTGGCTATGTCGTCCTTGGGCAACAAAACAGACCAGCTCTCAATTCTTGGACCCTTACCATCAAAGGGCCGGAAAAAATAATCGCCCTTTTCATCTGATTTTATCCACCGCATTTCCCTATTACTATACCTGATTGATATAATCCCTTTTTCTATTCCGGTTATGGTCATATAGTAAAGTAACTGTCTAAGATATGATTTGAATCGTTCATCTGTGATATCCAATCTTTGAGTACTTTGAGTATCCTTTAACTCTATAATTACGTCTCTGTCCAAAATATCTGGATGTGCAATTAAACCGTCCAGTTCTAGATCAGCTTGTGCCACACCCATATTAGCTAAATCTGTGATTACAAATTCACTGGCCTCTCCCCTTATGAAATGATGTATAGATTCATCAGAAAGGGGCTCAAAATCCGGAAACTTACGACCGTAATACTGTTTTCGAATACATGTAGAAGGTAAGATATCAGAAACATGTACCTCATCCTCAGACCTCTTTCTTTTTTCATACCTTGACCTAAGAGAATCCTTTAAAAGATCCGTAAATTCATGGTCTGAGCGAATAACTATGGTCATAATAGTACTATTTATCTACCTATTACAAATTAACATTACTTTATTGTCTGTATCACCCCAAGTATTCTGATTCAAGATATCAAAAATAATAAAATGGGCCAAAGGAAAAGATAAAAGAACTAATAGAAGTTGCACAAAAGCGATCACCAGTATTTGACATAATTTCTAACCCAACGCCAATTGTAGTTACTTTGCAGGAATAGATAGTAATGAAATTACAATCTATAGTAATCGTTCACAACACCGAATTAAGTCTAAAGTGAACAGATGCAAAAAGCAAATAAAAGAATAAAAATCAGAATAAGGAATTTTGTATTAAATTGACCAATATAGAACATGTTTTGAGATTAAGACCCGGAACCATAAATGATGCGCCGGAAGTTGGAAAAATAATTTTTGATGCATTTTCACAAATTGCAGACAAACATGGTTTTCCTCGCGAGTTCCCTACTGTGGATATCGGAATAAATGTAGCTTGTTCTTTTCTCTCTAACCCTGGATTCTATTCGGTAGTTGCCGAAGATATTGAGGGAGACGGTAACAAGGTCATAGGAAGCAACTTTTTAGATGAACGGTCAAATATGGTAGCAGGAGTAGGACCAATAACAATTGATCCAAAATTCCAGAATAAGGGAGCAGGTCGACAGTTAATGAACAATGTAATAGAGAGGGCTAGAAACAAAAACTATCCAGCAATACGTTTGCTCCAAGCCTCATATCATAATCGATCATTAGCGCTTTATACCAGATTAGGATTTGATGTTAAAGAACCAATCTCAACGCTGCAGGGAAAACCAATTTCAGCAGTCATTCCTGGAAGATCTGTCCGTGTAGCAACCGAGTCGGATTTGGAATCATGTAACGCAGTCTGCAGATCGATTCATGGCCATGATAGAAATGGTGAGCTCAAAGACAGTATAAAGCAAGGGATTGTCAAAGTAGTATTGCACGGGGAAAAAATTACAGGCTATACAAGTGGATTGACATATTTTAACCACTCGGTGGGTTTTACTAATGACGACCTAAAGGCCCTCATAGCCTCAGAAACTGATTGTTATGGAGGACCCGGTATTCTTATTCCAAGTCGAAATGCCGAGCTATTTCGCTGGTGTCTTAACAATGATCTAAGATTAGTTCATCAACTTACCCTCATGACTACTGGGATGTATAACGAACCTGTTGGATACTACATGCCATCTATTTTATACTGAAATCATGAGAACATTGACAGGTTTTATAACTTGTTCACAATGAGTCTTAAAATATTTTCTAAATCCATGTAATCCTTTAAAATCATGTTGTTTCTTTCTCTTTCTAGAATAGGGCTAACATCTTGTTGAGAAGATATTTCACCTATAGGAATTTTTATCCCTTAATAGTATTAATCCGTAGGACACCTTTCAAGGTTGAATAGAATATAGAATTAATTTGACACGAATGTTTGGAAAAAGTTCAAATCCGGCGATTCATAATATTATCATTACCACATATAGTATCATTGATTTTGGGTGAGTAGGGATACGATTCAATGTTGAACATAGTCACAAACTATAGTGGCATGGAAAAATGTAGAAACAAGTAGAATAGATTGTATAATTGATCAAAAAAAGATAAATTGGTTTGTATATATCAATAAGTGATATTGATTACCCAGTACGACTTTGACCAAATTAATTGATGCTGATATCAAGGATATTTTTAATTGTTTTTGTTATCCTTTGAGTCAGCATTTTGTTCTTCGTTATTGTCTTCATTGGCATTGTTATTTTCCTCCGATCCCCCATTGTTTGCATTATTATCATTATTTGTAGAATCGGTATTGTCATTATCCAAAGATCCTCCATTTTCTTGCTCATTTTGATTATCCTGGCTATCAGTAATCTCATCTATGCTGGCATCATCGCTTTCGCAACCTATGCCATCGCCATCAGTATCTAGATTATTTGGAGCGTCGCTTACAACTGATGTATTTGTTTCTCCGACGTCTCCACAGTTTATATCATCATTACTTTCATTTTGACTGCCATTAGTCAAAGTACTGTTATTGTTTTCTGAATCCGTGGAATTATTTTGGCTACTGGTATCATTAGTTTCTTCAGATTTTTCAATTACTTCAAAAGTTGTTTTGTCAGTTTCTGTATCATATCCATCTGCATCGACATTTATCGTAACATCAAATGTCCCAGGTTTTGAATTTGGACCAATTTCATCTTTGAATGTTGCTACACCACCTTGATTTGTCTGGCCATTGCCACTTTCATCGTGTTCACCAGCATAAAATATCCTGAATGCCACATCGGCCCTTGCAATCTTTTCTCGTGTGTTTGCATCACTAACAGTTACATCGATGGTTTGTACGTTCCCTCTAACTATAGGATCTTTTTCAACAGCTATAGCAATTTCTAAATCATTATTTGATGCGTCAGATCCATCAGAATTGTCATTATCGGAACCCGAGGAGGATGACTGATCGCTATCACTATTAAAATTATTTCCTGTCGTAGATAAAGGATTAACGTTTAATGGAGAGTCCAAGAACAATCCACTGTCAACAAATCCTCCAATAGGCTCAAGTGGAAACTTGGGATTCAAAGGGAAATTCATAGAACTCTGTACCGAATCAACGTTAAGTGAATAGAACTTGGCTTGGGATTTAGTCTTGTTATCGGTAATTGTAATATCAAAAGGTGCCATTTGGTTATTTGCAAGACTGCCTACATTTAGTCCAAAACTTTGTGTTCCAATAACTCCAAGACTTGAATTATCATAAAATGTTGTAACAAGATTTAAGAATTGTTCTGGTGAAGGTCCTTGGTTAATTATGTTACCTGTAATGTGAGGGTTTCCAACATTGTCTAAAAATGAACTACTGCCGTTTAATATCAGTGTAGAGGGTTTTTCGATTGCAGGTTTAGATGTAGTAGAAAATTCCATAAAGTTAAATTTGCCTAATATTTGAGGATCCTGTATTACTATATCAAACGGAGATAGTTCGCCTTGTCTAAGAGTTCCAATAGATGAAAAAGCAGAGTGGTTGCCAACTAAAATGTTATTGTTTGTATCAGATAAAAATGTAGTAACTAAGATATTTGTTTGAGGATCTGTTGAGGTGTTATTTACCTCACCTACAACATGGAAATTGCCAAAATCATCTACATAGGTAGAGGTGCTAACAATCTGGATAATATTATTGTTATTTGTAAGTTGAGCAAAAGCAGATTCTGTGATCCAAGAATCGGATCCTCCAGGGTAAGAAACTGTCATGAAAACTAAAGAAATCATAAATGATATCAAAATTAGAATGATTGAAAACGATTGCATAAGTTTATAACATAAATACAATAGTCTGATATCTAAGAATAAAAGTATAAACCTTCTCATTACAATTGCAATCAAATGTAAAATGAGACAAGAAATAGATATTGATTATTTAACGTTTTTAACATTACTTAATCAACCAAAAGGAAATCCGTGGGGATACGATTCAAGGTCGAATATAATAAAAGTCAAAAGTGATGACCGGTACATTATATGTAAACAAAATCAAAGTCAACCATTACAAAGATCTAATGATTTAAGAGAAAGCAACATACATCGAATTTCAATACAGAGCACCTCTTGTCTAATCCGACACCATTAAATCATTGATGGTTATTTGGGAACTCAATACTATCGTCAATTGCAAATATTCAGTTATTTAGGAAAATTGTGCTCATTTCTTTACTATGTCAAGTATTATAGGATGATTGGACGATTGGGACAGTTATTTATTGAAAATTGTGGAGGACATATATCTAAGGAATCTATTTCACAATGATCAATCCAATACAAAAAGGTTTTTTGATAAATAAAATAAATTAAAAGCATGAAACCAGATACAGCCAACCATTTTTCCTCAAAATCCAGAGAATATTCTTACGCCAGACCAAAATATCCAGAGGATCTTTTTAAATTTCTAAATGAGATTACTCCTGTTAAGGATCTGGCTTGGGATTGTGCGACAGGAAACGGACAGGCCGCCATAAGTCTTTGCAAATACTTTAAAAAGGTGATAGCAAGCGATGCAAGCAAGAATCAAATTGATAATGCATTTGATCGAGACAACATCAACTATGAGGTGTTTCTTGCAGAGAAACCCAATATCCAAAGCAACTCTGTTGACCTAATCACTGTAGCGATGGCAGTTCACTGGTTTGACTTTGAGATGTTTTATCGAGAAGCCAGACGAGTAAGCCGAAGTAGTGGGATAATAGCATTATGGGCCTATGGAATGCAAAAAATTAGACCTGAAATTGACAAAATAAGCGAAAGACTTAATGTTGGCGGAGATATTCTCGGAAACTATTGGCCAAAAGAAGTCAAATTTGTAAAAGAAGAATATAAAACAATACCGTTCCCTTTTAAGGAAATTGCTGTTCCCAAATTTGAGATAGAAGTAGACTGGAATCTTAACAATCTTCTTGATTACATGCAAACGTGGTCAGCAGTAAAAAGATTCTATGCGGAAAATAAATACGACCCATTGAGTGTAGTCAAAGAAGACTTGAAGAATTTGTGGGGAAAGGATGATGAAATAAAACTAGTTAAATGGGATCTAAACCTCAGAGTAGGAAATATCTATAGCTGATATTCTATTGCCATGCTGGGTTATTTTTTAACTTTAAACCTGACCCTTGTGGTGAATCATCTAATTGAGACAAATAAAGGATTAGATCTTATTATTACACCATCAAATAGCTTCTTCGGAACCATAAAATACACTGGACTTTGTAATCAATCCATCTTGAAATTCAAATTTCTCAATAACAGATGTTCTATGTTTACCATCCAATGTTGCATAGTATTCAAGTAGAATCTTGTTTTCTTGTATCAATACTTCTTTGGGCGTAAAATTCAGTGAAGGAAAGTTATTTTTCAAGGCTTTTAACCAATATTCCTCTAATTCTTTTTGGTTAGATATTTTTGATGAGGTGCGCTCTGGATATACAACTTTGACTTTAGGACTAGAGAATTCAATATTTTCCGAATACATAGATAAAACTGTTTTTATATCATGTTTATTCCAGCCATCAATCCAATTTTTCACATGTTGGTTTACAAATGATTCAGAAAGAGCCATATACATCCTATTGTTATTCTTGATTCAAATATAATTTTTCGGAGCAAATAAAGATTTGATTTTGAAAAAATAATAGTCAGGTAGAAAGAAATTTAACAGTTCATTTGAACAGCACAAATGTAACACGAACCCAATCGAGTCATTGCATATTTACCATTATAGAGATCACTAAGTTTTGGCACGTGGGATATAATTCAAGGTTGAATAGAATCCAATTCTTATTACTATTTTCAATGTAAATGATTAATGATTATCTATCCTTCTATTAGATAACGTTTATCCGGAGAATCATCTCGCCTTACGACTGAAGTTCACGACAAAAATCACCCAATCAAATATTTCCCGGTTCCACATGATTGACAACAACAATCATCTCCTTCTTTACAGTCATTGAGGACGTAGAATTTTACACATCTGCTACAAAATACAAAATTAACTAGAATGCCATTCTTGTCTCTGGCCTTCAACATTTCCGCAGTTATCCGCATTTATTGTTATCAATCTTAAGAGTCCAATTATTAAATATATGCGATATTTAACCTACTTGTCTTATCTTCTTTCATAAATATATACGACATTTATGTAATAGGTTCGTTTTATGATAAATATTTACCATTGTAAAGTAACTACTATGATCATTGAGAAAAATAAATGTGTTCGTAGTGCTGTTTGTGACTATTCGGGAGATATAATTCAAGGTTGAATAGAATTACAGCATTTAATGAGATTCAATAATCAAAATTTGCTGTTTTAAAATATGACAACATAGGCAGAACCCAGTTTTGAAACACTAGGAGTGTGATTTCAACCCATTATAAAAACATGGAATCAAACTCTTCATGCAGATATTAAATATAAAGATGTAAGGAATTTGACGATTCTGTCATGATTTCGTATAAATAAGTAGGCAAACACTACAAAATCTCTTAAACTTTATTATATTACCAAAGATATGGCCCCAGGGGATTTAAACATGGTAGGTAAAAGGGTTCAATTACCATACTTGTACTTAAAAGATATTCTGACTGGATTTAACAACAAAGAGACAATCATTCATTCAAATTAATATTATCTATTAATTTTTCATAGTATTCGCGGGAGTTTCCTATTTTATCAAATTTTTCTTTCTCCAGTCTGGTCAAATTGTCATTTACTAGTGTTTCTTGGTCATTAAGTAACATATCAGCCATAACAAAAAGTCTTTGGTTTTCCTTTGATATATGAAGGGAAACATGTTGAACATACTCATCAATGTTTTTTACAAGTTCGGCTTGTTCTCCTGAAGCGATATAAATTTTAGTTGAACTGATTATCGAGTTTGCAAGCTCTTTAGTTATCTCATGTTCGTATAACATTCTTGCTATGGGACCTCCTTCTCTGGGCATACCTTTTTTTTCCAAGGTTGGAAACAGTGATTCCTCCTCCTTGCCATGATGACAGGTATTTGTAAAATTGATTGAAAAATCAATTGCTTGATTTAGAATTGAATCGGGTATTTGTTTCCCGTTCTTTAACAATAATGAAATAGTCTTTAATGCGCTGATCATTTTTTCAATTAAAGCATGATCCCTTCTTAGTGATTCTGTGGCTGACATATATTACTAAACGCTTAATTTCTTTTATAATGGTTTAGTTCTGATTTCTTAAATTTTTGTCTTCTTAAGGCTATCCAATCTTTGTTTTATACACTAAACATATGAATTATGAGAAATGCTCAAATTTAATGAGGCTGAACAAGGGATAGCCTTTTACGCAACTACAATGCAAAAGGAGTCATAATAATATTCCCTAGTAAAGTATCAGTAAGTTTGGACATTTGGGGATTGAGTTCCCAGTGGTAGTAGGATTCTACCATATTCAGTGAACCAGTGTATTGATAAACAAGTATTTGGTCAATTCTTTGTAAGATTACAAATGTATGATCATGGATTTGAACATTAATCAGACTCATGAAATGAAACTCCTGTACATACCTAAATACTAGATCAATACGAATTTTCACTTACTAGTTCGTACTTTTAACATTATTATAATTCAGTATTCCATGAAATATTGACTAACATTCAATATCATTATTTGTTTTTATATCACAATATCCAATAGAAATTGCATAGGGAGGTATAGTATTATTGTCCAGAGATATGGCAAATACAAACAAAGATTCTGATTTAATAAAAGTAATAACTGGTTCTGAAAACATCACTAATTTTATGTTACAAAGCTATCCTAGAGCAAAAGCAATAATGGACACCTGTTATGATCTAATGGGGCCAGGTATCATATCTACAGATAAGCGGATAATGAATGCGGTATTGGATTTGATAAATAGGGGTATCAAAATACGACTGATCACCGACATTACAAAAGAGAACGTGGAGTATTGCAAGGAGCTATTAAAGGTCTCTGAAATACGCCACATCGAAGGAATCAAAGGAAACTTTGGCATAATAGATGAATCAGAGTATGTAATTCATCTTATAAGTAAAGAATCTGAGGCCCCAAGTCAAATCATTTATAGCAATGATATTCGATCTGCTGAGGCACAGCAATTCCTATTTAATACTCTATGGAAAAGTGCCATACCAATAGAAGAGAGAATAAAAGAAATAGAACAAGGTAAAACACGCGAATTTATCGAGACCTTGAGAGACTACGAGGAAATTGAAAAAATCTATCTGGAAATGGTAATGACTTCAACCAAGGAATTACTCTTGCTGTTCCCAACTGTGAACGCATTCCATCGTATAGAAAGAAGGGAACTGATTTCGTCACTAAAGAAGATTGCGAATAGAGGAGTTCAAATCAAAATTCTCACCCCAATGGACAAAGAAATAAAAAAATTAGCCAATACAATGTTTGATCTAATTGAAATTAATTCGGTCGCATCTCAACAAGGAATTAATTCAACCATCATAGTATCAGATAACAAGTCATCTCTTGTCATAGAACTCAAAGATGACAGCAAAAACATCTTCAGAGAAGCAAATGGTTTAGGCATTTATTCAAATAGTGTATCCAGTGTTTGGACACATACGACAATATTTGAAAACCTATGGGTTCATTCCGCTTCTACAATATAACACTTGAATAATGCTCCGGGTCTGAATTTCCTATTGATTAATACTCCACGATCAATATTTTTATATTAATATTTAGTCAATATATTCTTTAAAGGATCAGTTTGGGCACTTGGGGATTAAGATCCCAGTGGTAGTGGAGTTTTTTATAGTAATTTGAGGATATCACATTTTTTAAACGATAACTGGACTTAAACCTGATTTGTATCCTTAATATGCTTTCTAATCCTTGACCATGCTTGTTTAGTTGTATTATCCATAGGTCGAATATCTGATTCTTTAAGTTTCCCATAATGATCAAATTCTCGAGCAAGTGCTGATTGTATTCTATTTAGAACCTCTAGTCGATCAGTTCCTACAATCACAGATTCAGTGGTATTTATTCCAAAATCATCAAGAATCTCTTCAGATTGGTTTATGATTAGATTCAAGAACAAATACGATGCCGGCTTATTTTTCAAAAATTTCTCATAGGTAAAAAAATCATCAGATGTCTTTACACTTCTGATGAACTATTTCCTTATCAGCCTTTGTTTTGGATTTGTTTTGAGAAGAAATCCAAAATCTAAAAGTTTAAAAGAAAGATATAATAAATTAAGTTATCAACAAAGTGAATCGAAAATGTTAATTGGAGATAACATATAAAAAATGCCACAAAGATGTAAAGGTACTTGTCAACAACTCTTAGAGTACAACGACGATTTGGACATAGAAGTTAGAAAATATATTCGATATGGTTACTTAAACGGATATAAACGATGTTCTATTTGTGAAGTTTTTATAAAATCATTAAATCCTAGTAACATGAAATGTTTTTGCTGTGGTGTACAGCTAAGATCGAGACCTTATAAATCAACACTAAAGGAAAATTTCAGAAACTCATTGAATAACAATAACCAATGTGGGATAAAGAAATCGATAACGATATCTACATGAAAAGATTTTGTACTCAATTCTAGCCTAATACACGGATAGAAAAATTGAGTATCAAACCGGGGTTATATTTCATGAAGGGATTGCAGGCTTACCTATGAATGAAAGATGTTTGTGAAAGTGTTAGATGACTCAGACATAGATTGTTTTGATCGAACTATTTAGGATTGAAATATTAAACTTACTATAATCTACCCTCGCCAATCAATTTTTCTTCTTTTTTGCGTTTTCACATCAAACCTTTGACATATAAAGTTATATACTAGTGTTTTGTGATTATCTACATGATGCAAGACACACAAAAGGCAATCAATGTCGAACAACAACAATATCCAATAATCTATTGCAATGTTTGCAATTCACTGATAATCAAAAGAGCCTCTTGTAATTGCTGCGGACTTGACTATTGTACTTTTCATCATTTACAACATCTCATAAACATTGGAGCAGTGCCACGAGATACAGACATTGCGGACTTTAGAAAACAGATGGAAAGTATAAAATAACATATTTTTTTAAAATAAATGATGTTCCTTGTGTTATTTTTGATAAATTCATCCACAAGCTTTATTGGAGAATAACTAATGAGCATCAAAGAACGACGATACTGCATTAATTAATGAAAAATATCCCCCTATAGTACACTGATCGATTAAAAGTTAAATTTAGATACAAAGCGTTATCTTCAGTCTGATTCAGAGTAACAATCTGGGTGCGTGGGGATTAAGTTCCCAGTGAATGTGGGATCCTATAGCATGAATCTATGTATTATCACATAATACACTTCAAAACAAAAAAAAATTTAAAAATTTAGGCTGTTAAGGGTTTTTCTTCTGCCTTTCTAAATTCTGATTGTTGTTGGATTGTTTTCTTTTCTTTTTCTATCGTATTCTCTTGTTCTTCTTCTAGGGGCAGTTCATAATCACAGCACATGAAATGAATTAGAAAACATCGTATATATAATTATAATAAAAAAGATGCGAGACTTTATGGATACCACTTTGAAACTGATAAACCTTGATTTACTCACAACGGTTTTGCACGTTTTGGTATATGTCTATAATTTACTCATCCTAGTCCTCCTGCTTAACTTGATTACTTTTCAAATACGGGGATATACAATGCAAGATTGAATATAATCTATTTTCTACAAATTGATTGACAGCATAATGAATTAATATTTCTTAATCGTTAGTATGGGTCGGTTTTGGATGTGGAGCATGTTTGTCTGTAAACCTCATTAAAACATAATAAATAATGATCACTTGATAATTTATCTCAAAATTTGTGATATGAGGAGTATGAATAAACTTTTTGATATGGACACGAGGGGATACGGTTCAAGGTTGAATATGATCCGATAAATAAAATATTGAAATCCATTACAATCGAAGGTTCCTTACTACCAACGAGCCACAATCTTATACCCATTATATAATATTATGAACATTACAATTTGAAAGAAAATGAAGGAAATTTTTGTTTTTACAAGTTTGGTGCTGTCATTTGTGTTGACAGCCTCGTTAACAAGCATTTCATTGGGCCAGATGGCATTAGCCCAAGACCTGTCCAGTCTTAAAGATCATGCAACAAAGTTACTCACGGGAAATGACAATAGTCAGAGAACAGATAATATGTCAGAATCAGCATCCGATAATTCTACCTCATCTGACTCCTCATTAACACAGAGAGCAACCGATGCATTAGGTGCATTCTTAAAATAGAATACTTGGATCAAAATCTATAAAGGATTTTATTTATCTTTAACTATTATTTTGATGCCTCTCAAATTCTAGAAGTATAATAGTTTTTTATTGATTGTCATATTCTTTCTGAGCAGTGGATGATGACAAGCCTATACAAAATACGATCTGAATTGATAATCATTACCAGATAAAAGAACAGTGAGTTTGGACGCGTGGGGATTAGGGTCCCAGTGGTAGTAGGATTCTAATGTAATCTGCATGTGGCATTTTATTTCCGGTAATCGATAAAGAAATAATGCTTCTTTAAGTTATAATATTATCTTCAATGGGGAGACTGTTACAATCCTTGTTTTTTTAACTTAAAAATTTTATCATATTTCTGAAATATCTTATAACCAGATTTTACAAATTTAGTTGATTTGTAAATTTTTACAGATGGTTTGAAAAATTTTAAAGGAAATAAGACGGGTATAAGAATAGTCAAAAGAATATCTAACCAATACTTTTTTAAAAAATAACTCAAATCTTTATCTACATATAGATATTTAATAAAGAGATCTACTGATAGCAATAAAAACAGGAGCCAGGGGACAAACTCAAAGTAAACTTTGTATTCCTTTGGTATAGGTACAATAGATTCACTCATTCCAAACAATTCATAATCATAGGACAAAAAACCAATAACTAATAAAATTAACAATGCAAATATCGCTAGATCATTGACAATAAGTAATTTCTGAACCTTCCGCATTGTTATATCTCGAATACAATTTACACAGTACATAATATAATCAGATGGTTAAGATATAGATCTCAATTTTGAAAATAATGGATTTATCAAAGTCCGACATACTAATAGTGATAGTAATGATACAAAGTAATTTTGATAAAGTCGAGTCGTTTGTTGTTGCCTTTCACTAGGATTTGAGAATTTACAATAGAAATATTAAGTTTAATCAATTATTCAAAATTAACAAAGTTACTATCACCCCGGGTATCAAAATATTTATCTTGGGTTGAATATGCGAGGGTATGATTCAAGGTTGAATATAACCCATCCATTTGGTAATGTTCTCTCAAAATCCAGTATGGAACTATCTTTATTATTTGACGCTGTTTGAGAAATTGTCATTCAATCACTTATCGATTACATCATTAGTGCGTCAATTCTAATCTATCATTTATGCTCAATATACCAATCTTCTGTAGAGATAATTTAAGAGAAAGCAATTCTTTGAGAAAAACTACTATTAGAAAAGCTTACAGAAATATTACAATAACGGATTAAGCACAAAATGCTATTTCGTATCTTGAAAATGATTCTGCAGTGAATTTAATATCTCCTGATATTGTAATTGCTTTTCCATTACCTGGACATTGATGAAGGTAATCACCATTTGTATCTTGTTGACCTAATCTACTTTGTTGATCGAGTCATAAAGGTATTTTGGGATGAAGCATTGGGAATATTATCCAATATAATTGGAATTAGACCAAGGGTCGATGCGATAGCTATCACGAAAATCATTTTTTCATTGTGTTTGTATTTTCTATTCAACCTATCCATATAAGTTGGGTTCTATATAATACGGGTAAATAATTTTTTTGCCGTAATTGGCTATCTTTAATGAATAGGAAGATAACTGAAGATCTAAAAGAGAGAATAGATAAAAACGGATTTCCAGTAGATTTTATATTTTGTTGTAATTACGTTACATTCATCTCAATAGCCAAAAATAGAATAGGTGATGATGTTATCTGTATCTAATGTAGAACTGATAAATTTATTACTTGAATTTATCCGAGATTAATATCTACATCACCTAAAGCTGCTCTCTTAATTTGAAAGTAATTTGCATAATTGAATTTAATGATTTCAGAATCTTCATGATAAATATATACTATCTTTTCATCCGATAACTGAATTATTCTATATTGTGGGAATTTAATACCCTTTCTGATAAATATCAAATTAGTTTCTGCCCTTTCGTCAAACTTATCGACATGAGGATGCAATGATAAATTCATACCCACCATATCTATAACTAATTCGTGTGTTGTATTACTAAAGGAGAAATAATTATATGGTTTGTTTGAATCTGTAAATTCAACTAATGTTTCTAACATGAGTTAGATGTATGTAATCATGATATATAATTCCAGCACAATAAAGTATACTTTTGATGTCAAACTAATCATGATAAAGAATATTCCGATGCTATTCTATAATAATCCCTAAAGATCTGTGTATTATTTCGCTCGATATAATTGCCTATCCGTGGTAATAGTAATAACAAAACAAAAACGACAACTAGAAAAACTCGAAGGGATAAAAAGCCAAGAATTGATTTGTTAGATTTTATTGATGACAATATAGGAATATCCAAAATAGTTTCTATCAAACTGAATTCCTTTATTCAAGAAAACCTTATGTTTTCAAAACTATTTTGTATTAAGTTAACTGGAGGGTTAGGAGGAAGAGTCGAATTCATATCATATCATTACTATTATAGAGATCACGTGGTTTGGGGCGCGTGGGGATACGATTCAGGTTTGAATAGAATCTAGGGATAATTTGACATATGTAACAGGAAAAAAGTTTTGTTCCGTTGAGTCATAATAGCATTACCAAATAATATATCATTAAGGTTGGATGCGTGGGGACTATTTGAGTCTCCTCTATATAAAGTTGATATAGGTTAAATTTATAGCGTTATTAAAGATGTTTGGAAATCCAATTCCTTTGTCTCCATGATCTTCTGTTATAATTCTAAGTTCAATTTCTGCGATGAGTATATGTGCAGAAAGCATAATAATACCTGCCATACCAAACATTATCCAAAGTTATAATTTAGAACTTAACGACTCTGCTTGGATAATAGGTGTTTTCATCATAAGTGGCGCCATAATGACTCCAGTAAGTAGTCAAATATCAGTTATTTTTGGCAAGATTAACACCTTGACAATATTGATGATACTATGTAGTATTGGAAATATAGTGGGAATAGTTGGACAAGATTATAATTCACTTATTATCTCCAGAGCTCTTCAAGGAGTAGGGCTGTCTATCATTCCTATAGGTCTTGCCATTATGGCAGATTTGTTTCCAAAAGATAAAATAGCAATTGGACAAGGGTTGTTACGCACAATTACTGCCTTTGGTGGTGTAGTAGGATTGATTGTTGGTGGATACTTAATTCATTATTTTGGATGGAAATCCACATTTTTTGTAATCACACCGATACCTATCATTTTTATTATTTTAATTTGGATATTCATTCCTCAAGATAGTAGTAAAAAGGAGAAGATAGAAATAATAAATCGATTACGACCAAAAAGACTAGTTTTGTACCAAGTCCAAACCGTACTCTATTACTTCTAGACATCATAAAAAATTTTAAACAACGTAATAAACCTAGAGAACAAAGATCAAAAATTTTAAATTATAAAAAAAATCAAAAATTACGAATTGGTATCGACATTGGAGGTATTATCACATTAAGTATTTCTTCTGTATTTTTTTAGTCGTAATTACTAATTTTGAAGAAGGATCTACTAATTTTTCATTTCATTCAACAGACTTTCAAATTATTTTACTCTCAATTAGTATAGCACCAATTTTGTTATTCATTAATTTTGAATGTCAATATAAAAATACTAAATCCAATACATCAAATTCTAATCATCCAATAGTTGATTTCAGTATTTTACATAGTCATCGAGCTATTTTGCTGTCTATATTTATGTTAATCATGGCAGGTTTTTTAATGTATACTGTAATACATATAATTCCCATTCTTTCTAAAGGTCCCACTCCATTGGGATTTGGTAATAATGCCATAGAAACTTCTTACATAATGTTACCAATACCCATGGCTTCAGTCGTGGGAGCAACTGCAATTGGATTTTTTGTATCTAAAATAGGTGATCCAAAATCAATAATTATTGGTGCTATAGTTATTACATGCAGTTTTATAGTCATTACTAATTTTTATTTAAACGAACAATACGTTCTAGTATCTATTTTTGTTATTTCAATAGGATATGTGTTAATGCACATTGCGGCTATAAATCTAATTATGTTATGTGTTCCAATAAAAATGATTGGTGCATCTGTCAGTGTTGCAATATTTTTGAAATATATCGGTGCTGCTGCTGGCCCTGCCATATGCGGAATATATATGGGGACCCACCTCTCTCCTGTATTTACTATTAGTAACAATAATACTAACGGGATGCTACAATTATTTCCTTCTTCTAAATCGTATCAGTTTGTATTTCTATATTGCACCACTGTAGCCATTATCATTATTTTTATTGCTGTTATAGCCAATAAATTCTCACCAAAATGTCAAAATTATTCTTGTGAAGAACGGGGGGAGATTGGTAATATTGCTAATAAATTAATCAATGAAATACAAATATGGGAAGGTATAGAAATTAGACCTCATACATTTGGGAGGATTTCAATTTAAAATGAATGGAATGGATATAGGGCATATACATGGAGATAAGATTGTTGATCTTCCTCTTTCCTCACATATCCAGCTAAAGATTTCTTTATTAAAAGAAAAAAATAACAATAATATCAAATCATCAGATTATCATATTTATCCTGGAACAAAGTGGATAGTCTACTATTTAAAAGATGACTCAGATATTTCAACGGTATTAAGAGATTTCAAATTTCAATACGACCATATCAGAGCTCATTAAGTACACAGTAATTACAATAATATTTGAAGATGGCAAAGCACATCTATGATTTACAACCTGTTTAGAGGTTTTATTTCTGTAAAATATGAACAAATTTAATATTATATAATAGTATCTAAGAATTTATCCGCTTGGGATAAGGTATTTGAACTCTAACTCCGAATATTCTTTAGAAAACAGAGTTTATTTAAATTGATGAATTATACTATTACAGAATGAAATATTATCTTTTAGGCAAGAGCGGCCTTAGAGTTTCAGAGATTTGTCTTGGTACAATGACATTTGGTAAAGAATGGGGATGGGGCGCTTCCAAAGAGGAATCTCGCAAGATCTTTGATGCTTACGTAGATGCAGGAGGTAATTTTATCGATACTGCTAATATATACACAAACGGAACCAGTGAAAAATATGTTGGCGATTTTGCTTCTTATGATAGAGAGAGATTTGTTATTGCTACTAAATATACTTCTAATACAAGAGCAGGTGATCCCAATGCAGGTGGAAATCATCGAAAGAACATGGTACAATCGTTGGAGGCAAGTTTGAGAAGGCTAAATACAGACTACATTGATCTTTATTGGGTGCACGCATGGGATCAAACAACGCCGATAGAAGAGATGATGCGTGCACTAGACGACATGATCAAATCAGGAAAGATACTGTACATCGGAATTTCAGATGCGCCAGCATGGATAGTCTCACAGGCTAATACTCTCGCAAATCTTAAAGGTTGGACTGAGTTTGCGAGTATTCAGATTGAATATAATTTAATTGAAAGGACTTCAGAGCGGGAACTACTTCCCATGGCAAATGCCCTTGATATTGGAATAACAGCATGGTCTCCGTTAGGAAGCGGAGTACTTACAGGAAAATATAACAAATCAAGTAACAAAGCACTTTTAAACAATATAGTAAACAAAGATTACAATCAGAAAGAGAGTACAACTAACGATTCTAAAACTAGGACTATTTCATCATCATCAATTTCTGATGAGCAGAATGATAATAGACTAAACGTAGCAAGTTTTTCAGAAATATCAAATACTTTACTCAAAGCAAGAAATTTGAGAATTGCTGAAGAAGTTGTAAAGATTGCTCAGGAAATTAAGCGCACGCCTTCGCAGGTTGCACTGAATTGGATAAGACAATCGAAAAAGATATTTCGAAATAAGATAATACCAATAATAGGAGCAAAAAACCTTGTACAGATAAATGATAACTTGGCATGTATGGAATTTGTACTATCTGATGACCAGATACAAAGGTTAAATGAGGTAAGTAAGATTGAACTAGGCTTTCCGCATGATTTCCTATTCACTGATGCAATTAGGAATATAATTTATGGAGGTACATATTCGTCAATATATGATCATAGAAGATCCAGTTAAAGCCAGAGTTTAGAATGTTTTGGTCGTTTGAGATTCGTGGTTAGTTCGGCCTCTTCAATTCCTTGTTTTTACTCTTTTTCACTCAAGTAGTTTGTATTGTACCTTATCCAATTCAGTGAATCAAGATAATTATAGGATTAAGAATTGATATATTTGATAATGGGGCTCTCTTTTCTAACAAATGGTTGATAAAGTAGAGGTAACAGTTACAAATTTAGAAAAAAAGCATAAGGGTAAAACAGGATATGAGAACATGTACTCAGTGGTTAAACATATCTATATGGATGATGGGAAAGTAGATATGGTCGGTTTTGCAATTGATAAAGAAAATCTTTGAATCCTAAAGGCTAAGATTGATGCAGCATCAATAAATGATAGCATATCAAATCAAGAGAAAATACTAGACAAATAAAATAATCATAATATTTTACTGTTCAATCTAATAGTCATAATTAACAATATCCATTATATTATTTATTTAATGGTTATTGTTATTGAAACTATATAGAAATATTACAATTGCATTTTTCATATTTTTAACTCTGTCCATTGGAGTTGTGTCTACAAACCCTGTAGCCAAATCAGTTTACGCGTGAAATAACACGTTATCACAAGAAGGAAATAGTCAAGATGATCAAGAAAAAGAGCAATCTCTAACATCTGGACAAGATAATCAAGTAGTATCAGGTGATAGTAGTATCTTATCTGGAAATAATATACAATGTAATAGTCAGATTAATTCAAAGACTACATCCGGTATTTCTGACGATTTATGTGCTATTGGTGGCTTAAATATACCTGATCCAAATGAAGACAAGGTAAAAATAAAATTAATAATAAAATTTGATGTCGACCCGGAATGTGTACCAGGCCGTGCTACGAATCATGGTTGTAATGGTCATGGAGGACACTATATGATATATTCTGGTGCTGGAACAAACAATATATTTAGGGATGTCACTGTAGGAGAAGGACAATCGGGAAAGACTGTTGAAGTGTCTTTGCCATATAACCGCTGTATGGGAGTTACGATATCTGCTTCAAACCCATTTTTAAACCCTAATGGGTATGAAGTTGTCTCCAGTCAAATTGATAGCAAGCCAAATGGATATGACTGTACGCAAAGACATGTTGGTCTATTAGAAGCTATAAGTTGTACTACTTTCAATGCTACAATGGATGGCCAAGAAAAAGTATTTTCTTTCACATTCAAAATAATTGACAGATTTTAAGCATGTGAAGGTAAATGGTTACTATGAATAAGTATCTAGAGCGTGGGGATACGGTTCAAGGTTGAATAGAATCTAGAGCAAAAACAGAACCTATCTAAAACATAAATCAATTATAGATCTTTGGAATGATTTGGTCAAGTATTGATACAAGATATCCATCAAAAATTGTTAGATAACTATATATTCACTTTATTGATGATTAATTATCTATCTTCAATCAAAATTTTCATAGATAGTGTAGATAGATACTTAATGAAACAAATTGATTTGATAAACAAGTCATTACCATCAACCAAATCAATTCAAATGAGATCTGACTGAAACAAGAATTTTGGTTTTGCCGGTAATAAGATTATCATGCAGGAATTTTGACTTTAATCTCATTGTTGTCGTTGATGACTTGATATGTTTGCATATTGTTTGTCTTTACGTATGACAAAATTTCTCCTGCTTTTTTGAAATAGTCTTGTACATTCTTTGGTAAGGAACTCATATCCATCCCAGACATTATCGGTTCACTGAGTTTTTGACCAGTAATAATATCGAATGTGGCATGATGTAAAGGACAAGATATTATTTTCTTTTCGGTGTTGACACGAATCTGTCCCATAGACAGTGGAGCATTCATGTGACCACATCGCTCATCAATTGCATAGAATTGGCCATCAATATTTACAACTACTATTTCTTTCCCACCTATGTCAACATGTTTCATTGATCTAGGAGGTATTTCATTTGCCAGTGCAACTTTGACATAGTCACTTTCACCGTTCATTAAGTAAGACAACATAATTTTACTTATAAATCTATCGTATATCCGATATATTGATCTATCTAGGTTGATTATAATGACTTTTTTTCTAAGAATTTCCCAACTATATCATCTGTGATTGAATACATCCTTGGGAATACGGTTCAAGGTTGAATAGAACCTTTGGTCTACTTTATGAAATCAATTGTAAAGCAATAATGTTATCTTTAGAAATGATATGAGGTAAAAGAAAGAGTCAAACGTTTACAAACAGACAAAATTATTCTAATATTTTACTGCTTAATCTAAAAGTCATAATTAACAATAGTCATTATATATTCTAATTCATCCTCTATTTTGTGAAAATCAAAAGAATAGGTTTAACAGTCTTTAATATAATTCTGATTTTAGCAATTGGACTAGTCTCGGCCAATTTGCCATATTATACCATGGCCCAAAATGAAGGATTAGCACAAGACGGTAGTAATGGCGAAGCAGATCAAGACATTGAACAATTACAAGTATCGAAGCAAAATAATCAAGTAGTATCTGCAGATGGGTCCATCGCATCTGGCAATAACATTTTGTGTCAGACAATGAATAATATAGATGTAAACTCCATCATAGATACTAATTGTCAAAATGAAGGATTAGGTGGTCCTAGAATTTTGACTGCTGTTGATATACGTACTTTTGACGATCAGGGTCTAAGACCTTCCAATATACTAGTAACCGTGACGGATAGCAGTGGACAGGAAATTTTAAGGCAAACTGATCGGAACGGCAATGTAATTGAATTTTTTGATCCTAATCCTATTGCGGGTCCCTTATTTATCAAAGGTACATATACAAATGGTACGGCTATCACCAAGGACATCGTAGCAGTGGAGGGAAAATTAATCCCCACTTTTGGACCTGACAGACCTATAAATTGCGAAATTACTGACAGAAATGTCTTTGAATGCATAGGCGAGGTTGGTACCAGCGTAATACCGCTTAATAATCAAATAAGAGTAGGTGTAACATCTAACTAAGTCTATAATCTTAAACTATTTTTTATTGCTTGAATCGATAAATCATCAATTACACTCAAATCCTTTTTTTCCATATAGTCAAATCCTGTATTTTTTCCATACAATATCCAATTAATATGCTAATGCTGTAAAAAATGATTCTCGTAGCAAAAATTGTTATTAGCATAGACAAATGTTTAATATAAATTACAGTTTTCATACGTGGGGATTAGTAACAAATTTGACTAATAACTGCGGTTAAAGGATCCAACTGGGTCTAAAAAAATTTTGGAAATTAGAGTAGAAGGATGATTATATCCTCTTATTATTAGTAATTTTTAGATCTAGTTTAATAAAGTCATTATCTCCTTCATCGTCATTCAATACTGTTTCGTTTAGGTTACCAACGCCATCTTTAGGAACATTCAATAATCCAGATTTCTCTCCATCTAAATCGGTCGTATCTTCAGAAGTTCCCTCATACAATCTGATATTATAATTAACATCAATAGACGAATTAGTTTTCCAATCTAAGGTTAAACGTATCTCTCCTCTTACTTCTCCTCCCACCTTCTCAATCCAAACAGGTATGTCTACATGTGTATCAAATGGTCCTAATTGATAGGTTGCAGGGACGCCACCATTAAATGAAGCAGTTTTTTCTTCATCATCACCGAAGTCTTCATAATCGTGCAATACCATAGGCCCTTCAATTATAACTTCACGATACCATGGTGAGTCAGGGTTTAAGGATGCAGCTGCCAGTATAGCCCGAAGATCATTTATACCTCCATAGCCCATTTCTATATTCCAGGTACCATTAGAATGATCTGGATCTTTACTGTAAGGTAAAGTACCAACTTTATCTGCGGTCCTTTCTATGATGTTTCGGGCCTCCTCTGGATTTATGTCTGGATATACGCTAAAAATTAATCCGGCTAGGCCTGACAGATGAGGAACTGCTGCCGAGGTTCCAAAAAAACCTGTAATATAATCATTTGATGGGTCATACCACAATGACCCTGTCATATCGGTGGTGGATATCATAATACCTGGTGCTACTACCGATAGTTCTGGTCCGAAATTAGAACCGGTATACGCTGTCCCCCTGACTTTGCCACATCAAATGTTATAAAATATTTATATACATCTTTGTTATATATTTAGTATGTGTTATACCAATCATTGTCATTAATTGGCATTATTGCGCTATTAATAACAACTGCTGTTGTAATAACAATTGTAGTTCCATCAAACAATATAGCATCTGCAAATGGAATGTCTCAACCTTATCTTAGTGTTGTATCGTATGATTGCTCTATAGGATCAGATGGGTGTGAAGACAATGTATACTGTGATATAAATGAGGAAGGATCGTGTTATGATAGGTAAGAGGGAAATGATGATGGCAGTAGTACCAATCCCCAGTCAGCATCATACAAAGGTAACATTGTTCCCCAGGATCCATTATTTAGCTAAGTAATAGCTGGGGATAGAGGAATAAAACTAAGGTTTATTGCAGAAATCAACAAGGATAATATCCAGTATTGCAAGGAACTTATGAAAATTTCTGAATTACGACATTTAGATGAAATAAAAGGAAATTTTGGTTTGGGTGATGGCGTATATTATAGAGCAAGTGCTAAAACTACTGAATCATCACCACCTCCATTGCTTATATCTAGTACGTTAAGAGCACTTGTAGAACAGCAACAATATTTCTTTGATATGCTTTGGAGGAAAGCAATTCCCGCTAAGAAAAGGATAAAAGAAATAGAAGAAGGACTAAAAAAAGAATTTATAGAAACAGTTCAAGATCCTAGGGAAACTCTTGATTTGACCCCTAAACTACTTTCATCCTCCATTGAAGAGATTCAATTGATAATTTCCAATAAAGAAACATACCAACTATTTGAAAATGAAATTAAACTGACAAGTTTACTAAGAGAACAACTTAGGGAAGGAAACCATATACAGGTAATAATTCATGGAGAGGAAAATACAGAGGACTGTAGTCCTGAAGATGAGTTTGGAAATCTTTACCAGTTGCAGCGATAATCCCAGTCAGTTAGAGACACAAATTATTACCAGCGTAGTTTACGATAGACTAAATGTTTTCATTTCAGATGGAGAAACCCTAGCCATCATAGAATCAAACAAACCTGTTAACAATAGATTAGTTACCGGTGACGACCTGTTTGACTCGCTTGGATTGGCAACTTAAATAGCAAATCAACTGTTTCATCGTATGCTACAATATTTGATACACTGTGGATCAGATCTAGTATATCAATAGATAATCAAAATTAGAACCGTCTAATCCTTATGCGAAGTCGAAATACTGTTGCTGGTTACACCCGTAGGGACACGATTCAAGGTTGAATAGAATCTATAATATGAAGTTGCTTTGTCGCCTAACTCAACATATTTAGCTGGAATGAACAGATTGATTATTTGTGATAGACTGGCCCTCTTACAATCGCTCATTAGTTCAACGCGGTGAGATCCTCTTCTCGTATGATTTCCTTGATGGTTGGGGTTCAGAGATAGAGAATATGAATATAAACAAAAAGGGTAAACCATTTGTATTTCCAGATTCTTTCATCTTGGCCATTGGTTACATTCGCTATTTATTTCACCTACCATACAGACAAACCCAAGGTATAATTAAGGCCACAGGAAAAAGGTTACCTGCTAATCCACCAAGTTATGGTCACATCTGTAAACGAATCAACAAGCTAAACATCGATATTAAAAGAGACAAGATGGATGACGATGATGACCTAATAATATCAATAGACAGTACAGGTATCAAGATTACTAACAGAGGTCAGTGGATGGATGAGAAATGGAATACACAAAATAGAAAAGGATATCTCAAGATCCACGTTGCTGTAGACATAAAGACCAGGAAAATCATTGCTTTGGAAGTGACAGATGAGAAGGTACATGATGGGAAAATGCTAAAGAAACTAGTCAATCATGTTTTGGATTCGAGAGAACCAAACACTGTAAAGATAAAATCGGTACTAGCTGATGGAGCCTATGATTCAAATCCAAACTTTGTGTATCTTGAGGACAAAAAGATCAATCCAGGTATAAAGGTAAGAAGGAACTCTATTGTTTCTCCTAAAAACAATAGGTTAAGGAACAACGAAGTAAAGTTACAAGCAAAGGATCTGTTGAAATGGAAGACAAAAAGAAAATACGGACAGAGATGGATATCTGAAACTGTGTTCTCAGCTATAAAGAGAATGTTTGGTGAATACACATCAGCAAACAGGTTTCAAAACATGGTAAAGGAGATCATGATAAAAGTATCATTGTATAACATTTTTAGAAGAATATAACATGATGATCATGATGATAACCGGAGAATAAGGAATTATGCAACAAAGCAATATGAAGTCATAAAAAATGAATGGATTTTCATTATTTCAAATGTAAATGAAGAGAATCTTAAACAGCCAAAACTATTCTAAAATATTATTCTGTTTAATCTAAAAGTCAAAATTAACAATAGCCATTATATTGATAATTCAATGGTGATGGATATTGAACTCTAAAAGATCAAGTTTAACTGTTTTTTTTATGATTTTGACATTTTCCACAGGTCTAGTTTCTGTGAATTTACCAGTTACAGCAAATGCACAGAACAACGCCTTATCTCAAAGAGGGAATGGGAACTCCGACCAGCAAACCGAACAATTACAATCTTCTGAACAGAATAGTCAGGTTGGTTCTGGCTATAGCAGTATATTATCAGGAAATAACGTCTTTTGTCGAAACATAAGCCAAAATGAAATTATGGACTATCAGATCGGTTCATGCTTTAATGATAATGACGATCCTGTGAGTACGATTTCAGATCTTCATTATACTTTTAATATTCAATCGACAGTGTCACCATCTTGTTTGGAAGTTACTCTACTTTGCAATACTAATTTAGGATTTGTCGGCATGATACCAATGACACAAGAAACTCATCCCATAATTGTAAATCAACAGATCGCTTATGACGAAGATATGAGAACGACATTTTATTTACCTGGATACATTGCAGAGAATATTCGCAGTGGAGATTATCTCTTTACCATTCACATCTTCTATAACAAATCTGTATCTGTTGCAGGTCAATCATTCGAGACGACAGTTAAAGGTACAGGACCTCCCAATTTGTTACTAAAATGTAATGAGTTTCAAAGTGGAACGAATCCAGGGCTAGTGGATTGTACTGGTCAATCCAAAGAAGGTCTATTGGAAAGGGATTTTGATGTTGACATCTTGTTTGAAACCAAACCCATTTAATCCGATCTGAATATCAGCAACCAACAACAACCAGGGCATACAATTTGGGGGCGTGTGAGGATTGTTCCGGGTGGTTATAGGATTCTAATATTATTGTCTAGTAACATTTGCAAAAATCTTACATTCGATGCCCAATCCAATTGATAGGTATCCTTAAATATGAACTTGAAGCCCTGGTTCAATAATGAAAATCCATGCTATTAATTCTCATGCAAGAAAGTATACGAATTTAGACTCTTCATCATCTAAAAGAATGTATGTAAAGATAGTGGTAATGACAATGTTGATTATTCTTGTTACAGCCGTTTTTTGTCTTTGTTTCTTTCTTTCTCCTTCCATAACGACATCCGCTTACGCACAAGGTAATTACGGTCTAAAGACGTTCGAAAGCAGGGATTTAGTAATTGATCTAGGAAATGGATTAAAGACTGAAGCCCAGCTTACACTTCCTTTAATAGGAGAGGGTCCATTTCCTGGTGTCCTCCTTGTCCATGGTTCTGGCGTAGCAGACAAGGATTATTATGTAAATAGCAAAATTGCACCATTTAAACAAATATCCCAGTATCTTTCCGAACGTGGATTTGCGGTATTAAAGTATGATAAGAGAGGAGTAGGTCCAAACTTTACTGTTGCAGATGCTAATGTATGGGGAAATGTAACTTTTGATGATCTAAAACAAGACGCAGAGAGGGCATTAGATGTTTTAGTTAAGCAACCAGAAGTAGATCCAAACAAAATAACAATAATAGGCCATAGCGAGGGCACTACCATAACACCAAGGGTTGCAATTGATAATCCCTCAAAAGTAAAAAATATAGTTTTGATGGGAGCAGCTGCTAACAATACCCAGGATCTAGTTTACTTTCGCGAAGTAACTGTACCTCTACTATATGCTCAAAAGGTTTTAGATCGCAATAATACTGGATTAATATCAATATCAGAAGGAATTGTGGATCCCATATTCAATTTCCTGACTAGAAATTTCACAATGCTTTTAAATACTCTTACTACAAATGAGACCAATATGCAATTAAATTCACACAAACAACAAAACAATGCTATTGAAGATGGATATATGAGTATCACCAATGAACTAAAACAGAAACTGATAGAACAAGCTAAAGCACTCTCAACTATAATTCCCGGTAAAAAATGTATTGAAACAGGTGGATGTCCTGTATGGCTTAATTCACAGTATGTATTACAACCAAATATGGACATAATCGGCAATGTCCCTCACTCTATTAGTATTCTAATACTGCAAGGTGGCAATGATACTGCAACACCACTTCAGCAGGCCTTTTTGTTGCAACAAGCACTAATAGATGCAAAACATCCTGATCACACTTTGATAACCTATCCAAATCTAGGTCATGGATTCCATCGACAATCTGAATGGATGCCTGTTTTAGAAGGCATACAGTCATACGTATTGGCGGACCTTTTCTCATGGCTTTCAGATCATTCGGGATTTTCAGGAAATGCTACCGTTATCAACTTTAATGCCAGTAGTATGGAACCAACATTTAAGAACTCATCGTCGTCAAATAATACAAATGACCAACTGATTTAGAGATGAAATCTCTGAAAAAATTTTGGAACAAATGTTTGGAATCTTATAGATTGTGGTACATTGTAGTAGCCATCAAATTTAAAATCCCTATTGTAGATAGAATCCGCTCTGATATTGACTTATTTATGTTACACTATAGAAAAGGGGAACCCGGCTCAAAATAAGGATTAAGTACGTTCAAGTGGCGAACTCATTGATTTTCGATGATTACAACCGTGGAGACACGGTTCAAGGTTGAAAACGATACAAGATCCATTAGTCACAAGTGTCTAAAAAGGTTCAAATCTAAAGTATTATCATTACCATTATAGGATCAGCAAGTTTGGGAGCGGGGGATTAGTGCCGATACCGGTTCTTTAATAGAGACTCTAGGATGTATAGAGTGATGAAAATATTAAGATTAAGATTATCAATTATAATATACTTTGTGAAGAATAAGATGTATTTTAACTCAATTGTGGTATCATTATTTTGCAAGGGAGGCTTAGTTTTGAATTCAATGTCAGTTGCACCTAGCAGTAAGGGCTAAACCTTGATCAAATTCTGGTTTAACATTCTTCCAATTGTCCACAACTATATTTATTGCTCCGTCATCTATTAGTTTGGTATTATCTGTTACGTTCCGTGAGCCAATATAACCTAGATGATTGTCCCCTCTGTTAATAATATCCCCTTTAGAAAATGTAAAGTCTATATTTTTATCTCCATCTGCATCACAAGTAGGGGCAATTTCATTTTCTACATTTGATTCTTTATAATTTTGAGGTAGCGATGTTGTTATAGGATATGGAAGAATCTGATACCCGTTTTGTCCAAGGGCCCAATCTCCATATTCATAGGAGGGATAAATTTGCATCAATGCCTTTGGTTCTAAATAGTTGTCATTAGGACTATAGAGGTTGTAAAAATCCGTTACTTCTTGTTCTATTGCATTTCCATAAGCAATTGTTTTTTCTGTCCATAGGTTTGTCCAATCATTAGTGATGTCTAAAATATTTTTTGATACCTCTTCGTTATCCACAGCAGCTCCTAGCAAGTGAACTGAAGTTACGGTATAATTATTATTATTCCAACTATCATTCTTGTGTAAGCTGTCAAGACTGCTAAGGATCACTCTAGCTCCTAAAGAATGACTAATAAGCCTAATTTTGCTCTCTTTGTTTTCGCTATTGCATTTATCTGCATAATCGATAATAAACTGTGCAAGCTTGGGGCCATTATCCCTTGCAATACTTTTTGCATGATTCCATCCTGAAAGACCGGAATCAGATAGCGAACTTGTGGTATTTGAATCCCAGCTAAAACTAATCAAAGGTAGACTATAGTTATTAGCTTGCAAAGACATCCAAGTTCTGTTGTATCTTTCATTAGCCATTGGTTCATTAAGTCCCCATCCGTGAATAAACACGCCGATTTCGGGAGGACAGTTAGGAATGTTTGAGGCATCATAGTCCGTTGAATTATGTCCCTGAAGCATTTGACCCGTGTCCAGATCATAATGTCCGCGCGTAAATATTAATGGATTTGAATACGTTTGTCCCCACACAGAGGATAATGCGTAAGATACTACAATTGAACTTGTAAGAATAAAAATTATGACAATCAAAAACCTATAATTTGTATTTTTTTTCATGAAGACCATTCTATGAAGTTATTTAAATATTGATTGCTATTGGGAATAAATGGATATAGCAAAACATTAAGACAAATTATGTTTTTCTATAGGTTATTAGAACAATTAGTTGCTATTATAACCTCATGGGAAGTGAGTGGGCTAAATTTCATATAAAGTATATTGTTTCGGTCATGAAATTAACTAGAGCAAGCGTCGTACACAACATATACTAGTCCGAGCGCATGGGGATTAAGTTCCCTGTGGTAATAGAGTCCTATAGTAATTCGAGGATATCACAGTTTTTAGACCACAACCTGGACTATTCTTAAACCGGATTTGTATCCTTAATATGCCTTCTAATCCTTGACCATGCTTGTTTAGTTTTATAATCCATAGGCCGAATATCTGATTCTTTAAGTTTTCCATAATGCTCAAATTCTCGAGCAAATGCTGATTGTATTCTATTTAGGACCTCTAATCTATCAGTTCCTACAATCACAGATTCAGTGGTATTTATTCCAAAATCATCAAGAATCTCTTCAGTAGGGATTTTGAGTATTCCTAAATGTATGTCTATAGGAATGGGATTAAACTCATAACCATCTATTGAATATGGTTGAAATAAGAATCGCGGCATAGAAAAAGGTATTAACCATACTAGAATTTAATAATTGCAACATACGAAAGATGAGCCGAAATAATATTTATTATAAATGTAGAAACAGCATCTGTGGGGACACGGTTCAAGGTTGAATAGAATCTAGTATTAACTTGATACGAGTGTTTGAAAAAGATTAAAATCCCGGCTAGACCTAATATCATTACCATATAAAGTATCATTTAGTTCGGGCGCGTGGGGATACGATTCAAGATTGAATAGAATCCAAGCATATAATACAGTAAAAATAAATTACTTCCTACTTTCAATTTTTCTTTACTTCATAGTGGAGCAAATCCAGACCGCAGTCAAATACCTTGGATTCGATCAATGTAAGTTTTTGGATCTCTTTTGAGTCTCTGAAGATAGTCTTTCCGTTTCCTATTATAAGGGGATTAACAAATAGATAAAACTCGTCAATTAGTTTTTCTTTAATCAAGGAAGAATCGAACGAAACTCCACCGTAAACTATGATATCTTTACCTGGTTGGCTCTTTAACTTGAATATTTCGTCATTCAGATCACCTGTCGCAACAACAGTATTTGTCCACTCAGATTTGTCTAATGTCTTTGTGAACACAACTTTTGGAATTTCAACCATCTTTGTAGCGATTGCATTCATTGGGTCATCAGGTTTATTCGCAACTTCTGTCCAAAACGGAATAAAGCCATCAACCATTTTTCGTCCCATAATAATAGTATCAACTGATTCAGTTATTTCGTTTATATATTTTATATAGTCGTTATCCCAAACTAACCAATCCATTTCATTGTTGGGTCCTGCGATGCAACCGTCAACTGAAATTTGCACCTGCATTCTTAATTTTCTCATAGCCTTTTTGTTATCATCCATCTATATTTTCTCCTCCTCCAATTCATCTAAGGATCTGTTTTCTCCTTCTGATAAATTCAGTTGATTCAAAAATATATGCTTGAAAATTAGGATTAGTCATGATATATAGGGCAGTAGCGGTCCTAATAAGCATAGATGGGATCAAAAGTATATTAAAAGTTCCTTTCTGGTAAAAAACTTTTTTCACATATTTCAGATCTCTAGTCCAATTTGAGTTCCCATCTCTGCAAGTTTTGAAATAACTTAATACCTTATGCCAGACCTTACTGGTTTCGTTCTTTTATTATGTCTCCTGAGCCAGTCTGACTATTAGGACGGTTCTTCACTAAATATATTAGATTATGCGATCAAAAAGTATTCAACCAGACAAAACTATTCTAATATTTTACTACTCAATCTAAAAGTCATAATTAACAATAGTCATTATATTGATAATTCAATTCTAATTTCCATTGGATAGTAAAAGATTATGTTTGACTGCATTTTTTACTATGCTAACTTTATCAACCGGGTTAATTTCAATTAACTGCTCGCTTTCCCCTGCAAATGCGCAAAATAATGTTTTATCTCAGAAAGGGAATAATAATGAAGCAGAACAAGACACCGAACAATCACGAGTATCCGAACAAGATAATCAAGTAGTTTCAGGAGATAGCAATGTATTATCAGGAAACAATGTATTATGTCAAGACCAAAATAACTCGGATCTGACTCAGTTGAGCGAGGTATGTGATTCTGAATCATTAGAAAATCCAAATGGAAATACTCTTTTTGTATTTTCTGTTACTACGGGTTCCCCAGGATTGGTCCCATCTACCAATTTGAATATTATATTTGATGGAAGAATAGTTTTTAACCAAACAATAATAGACGCAACTGCTAAACGTATCACTATAGACGGGCAAGCATCTTCATTTTTGATAGCTAAGGGAACGACCAATAATTTCGAGATTAAGGACATGAAATCTTCTGCGGGTGCCACCTGTCAACATACTTTAAAAACATTTGAATGCGGATGGAATGGAGTATACCTTCATTCCCCCATCTTAGTTTTAACATTGTGGGGTTAACCATAAAACGACATTCTGATTTTGCCTTAGACGAGTGTTAACGTACTGTATTATATAAATCTCTTTTGTGGGATCAGCGCTCCCCCTTTGGAAAACGTCGTACTTGATGTAATATTCACCAAATTCTAGAGATAATGGGTAAAGATATAATAATTACATAGTTTCACGACCGATTAATTTACGTTAGACAGAAATAAATGATATTACTATAATAGAGATCGATGAGTTTGGGCGCGTGGGGATTCGTGCCGATATCGGTATTTTAAATAGGATTTCAGTATTTTGTAACACACATTGACATATAAAAATTTGATCCAAAGTTTGGTATCGGGCATCTTAAAGGTGTGTTTGGGGGATAACAATCAACCTCCAACCACACCTAACCCAGAAACCACTAAATTCCCTACGAATTACATAGAGTTTGGAGCAGATAGCCTTATTCAAGATACTCAAGTAAATATTGTAGTTAGTGATTCTACTAGCCAATATTCAAATACCTATGAACTGAATTTTGATGGACAAGATCCCGCGGACGTAAGTGATCAATTCGTGATTCCAATAGGTGATCCATATACGGTAGATGTTATATTTCCTGCGGGATTAGAATTACCGCCTGTTAGTTTTGCAGGAAGTGATTGTCAACAAACCTCCACTTATACATGCTCCGGAACCATGGGCAATACGATTCAAAGTATTTCCATACTAATTAGTAACCCTTCATCATCTTGAATTTACAAGGTATCCTAAAATTCATTTTTAATTTCTCATTGTGACATTGTGACTTGCTTTAGATATCCTGTTTACAGGAACCATTCTTCTAAAGATACAGAAGAACTCGATAGAAAAAATTAGTCTGTCATGATTCTTATTGAGGATTTATTTAAATGAAGTAAAAAAGCTAGAGACATCTATCACCAACACCGAGAGGCTCACTTGGTAATCCCAAAACTATTCAACTTAATTTTTCCCATTGAAAACAAAAATACAAGTGGATCGAAAAAGGTAAGAGCAGGTAAGGTGGTGAATGGTCCAATAAGGGAGCAATATGAAAATTGAAGAGATGAGTTATCTGGTGATTTTTGCCAATTGTGCTATCATAATGCAAACTAAAAAAACTGATTAATGACTTAAACCAAGTCTAATAAATGATGATAATCCTACCATGAATTAATGTGTATTATTTTTTCTATAGGATCTCTTGGTGCAGGTTTAAAGGATGTTCCCTTATAGTATGCTACAGGAAGCAATGCCACTTGCATAACTTTTTCATATGGGATCTTTAATAATTCAGCGGCCTCTTTTTCAAACAAAAGGTGAAAACTAGTCCAAGTTGTTCCCAACCCGTGTAACCTGGCAGCAAGCATAAAATTCCAAACTGCAGGAGCAATGGATCCCCATATAGCACTTTGGACTACCACGGAAACATTTGATCCGTCGGTTCTGCCTTCGATACAGGGAATAACAAATACAGGGACATTTCTTAAATTGTCTACCAAATATTTAGCAGATTCATATATTTTCCTCTGAGTTTTACTCTTCTTTGGGTCATCAGAACTTGTAGTAGTGGCAACAGAAGTTGGTGAATTTATGTAGGATTGCCATCCTTTTCTAAAGAGATCAGATAATGAATTCTTTATTGATTGATCAGTGATAATCATAAAGTGCCAGTTCTGTCTATTAGAAGCAGTAGGAGCCTGCTGCGCTATTTCTATGCATTTTTCAACTAATTGAATTTCCACAGGTTTTTCAAGATCAAGTCTCTTTCTTACAGCTCTTGTAGTTGTAAGTAGTTCTTCAGGAGTTAATGAAGTCATACTTATGACCCTAAATCTTGATTTATAAGATTAATGAAAATTCCGATATACGTACAATTTATTATGATGGAATTAAAACATTGATCCATCTAAACATGCAGATATATTGGAAATTTGAAAATAGTTATTCATATACTGACTAGAGAAAGACCAAACTTTCTTGGATTGTCTATAAAAGAAATGAAATTACAAAATCAAGATCATAATTCAAATCAATCAAGGCACGTAAAATATTGTTAAGATCGGATTTGACAATGTGACAAGACCTAATTTTCATAATTTATCGTCTTCATGTAAAACAAAACATTTTGCATCCGAAGCTTCCAGGCCTCCGGTAATTGCTTTGATTAAATTAGGTAATAATATTACCAACATAGTTGCTCACCGGATTTTGAATTGACCAGGGTCGTCTTTGAATGAGATCTAACGATTATAATTATCCATTATAAGATCATTTAGTATGGGCGCGTGGGGATTAAGTTCCCAGTTGTAGTATGGTTCTAATGCAAATAAGAACTCGATCAATAGTTGGTATGAGTTGATGGGCATTGAATCTATTTTACATGAACTGTGAGCAAATAATGCATCAAAAACGTTCACGATAAAATCAAGAGATGTTCAAGTAAAATAATCTCACCAATTTGATATTTTTTCAAAATCAACCTATCCTAGAGTGGATTATTATCAGAAATGACAAATTAAGTAAACTGTAACTAATACCTTAACGACCAACTTCGATTCAAAGGTATTAACAATTGATTATTATTGAAATGATTAAATTATTATTATAAAAAAATTATTCCAAACTCACATAAGCCAATTTGTTCACTTTGACTTGCTCTTCAAGGCTTGATAGAGTTTTTTAAATTGTGGATAATTGTCAGAATCTCTTTCAATTACCGCAGCGGATTTCAGAAATGTATCATCATAATATCTGATTATCACAGGTTTAATGAATTCAACCAATTTTTTGTCAGTCATGATTTTTTCATTGATCATAAACGAAAGCCATTCTAAGCTATTGAACATACGGGAAAACCATTGACTTCTAACTTCATCATATTGAGGTCCTGAAGATATTTTTGCCAGTTCCCGATCCACATCTCGTAACTCATTCATGACATCACCTAATGATGCGATTTGATCAATTCTCTTCGAACGTTGGAAAGTGACAATAGTAAAAAATAATGCTATTGCATATATCGCGGCCACAATAATTTGAATATAATCTGAAATAAATTCCATGAATGGACATATAGATATGGTATGATTTTAGAGTTGACCTTATCACAAAACTGAACATCCAATCTGAGCCAATTGTCGCAGATGACTGCCACTGGACGGCTCCATTTTACTACTACCACATCTACAACCGGACCTTGAAATTCAAATTCTACTATTGTTATAATGACAACAGTTGATAGTACGTAATTTTCATTAGTAACAGTTCTTATTTGTGGAGATACGGTTCAAGGCTGAATAGAATCCTGGTGCTTGATTCTACTGCTGATAATCCAAAGCGAATTTATCAAATTCTATTGCTGCAATCAGACATGCTCTGGCAACTACATGAACAGCATGCATAAATAATTCTCGTGTCAAATTATCAAAAAATAAAGGAAATATCAACGTGAGTCCGATGGAGTTACCCTCCTTGTTTGTTTGTAATGAACAAAATACACCCACTTTCAACAAATCCTTGGTCAGTTGTGTTTGAAAATCATTAACTATTTTGTCATCTGCATTGTGTAAAGTTTTACCATCTTGAGTTAACAGACGAGGTCTTGATATAATTTCGACCCTTCCAACATCGTTTTTATAAACATATACTCCTATTTTAAAATCTTCAAAATAACTGGTGTTAACAATAGAAACTGTATTATCGTCATCTATTGTTTCGTCTACATTGCAGACTGGATCCTTTTTAAGCCAATCAATTATATTCTCATATTGTGAATTTACATTTTTTATTGGTTCTGCCATTATTGTAGTATTGCAATATAGTATAATAAGAACTACTTTGACTAATAAGAAAAATATACTTGATTTAGTGTGTATGTTTGTTTTTGTCGACTTTGGTTATCTTATCTTCTTTTGCCTCTTCTAATATTTTTCAAAACCAATATTGAGCAGTAGTTGAATATTTCAAATAAGAGGAGTTATAGATTACTATTTTCTAATTGTGGATGAACTTAGCGTTAATTGCCCATTAGATTTTCTAATGCTAATACCTCACATCTAATACATGTACAAAAGGTAGAGTCCGTTACTGGTAAAAAATCTTGTAAAACTTTTATAGTCACTATTGAAGATTAACCCAATGCTAAATAAGAATATGATAATAGCATTATCTATTTTTTTATGTCTATTTTTTGGATGTCAACCATAATTACAAGTGGGTTTTCTGTCGATCGTTCGGATATTCCAGAAGCACTCAAAGCAAATTATGCTGGCCCTTTTTTCGGTATCAACCTCCCATTCGGAGTCGAATCATCTGCTTTCATCGAGAATGTAACCCAGTTGGCAAAAATGGGGTTTGATTCGCCTCAGAATGCCAAACTGTTTATTCAGCTTGACTCTATTGCTTTGAATTCTTCCTCGCACCCAGGAAATCGAACCTTAACGGCCCCTGCAATTGAGCGTTTAACATCCATTTACAATCAAATGAAAAGTAATAATTCTACAGGCGGATTTACAGAGATAGCCACTGTAGCTATGCAGGCTCTAGATAAAAGATCATTTTTTGACGGTGCCGGCCGTAACATAACAGTGGTTCCAAATGGCCTAGATTTTAGTGATATACTAAAGTTTGGAACTTTGGGAGCTGAATTTGTATGTGGAACAGGTTTGAATAGTAGTGGAGATTCTGCTGTGGATATATTCAAATCCGGACCATCGTGTGTAGCAGGTGCTCTTGGCGCTGCGGGAGTTAAGCTAACTACCCTAAGCTAATCACCTGAAAGGAGAAGCAACCACTTCTTTTACTTAACTCCAATTAGGATTAGTAATCTGTCATTAGAAAAACAAATTGAAGTATCTATTGGTTAGATTTGAAGGCTTTAGCGCCCTTGATGCATAAAACATTGACCACTAATCAACCAATTATATTTGACTATTGTCTTATTCTTTGATTCTGTCATAAAGTCTACAATAAGTGGTATTCGTGCAGACTCGAGTTTAAGTTCTTTATGTTTTATTTTGTACTTTTGTTTTTGAGAAAATTATTGATTGTGTTAGCATGGAAGGAAGATCATTATCTGGTACACATACTCAGACGATTTTTTTATTTAGCATTAAACTGCTTTGTTGCATAATTCCTTATTCTCCGGTTATCATCATGATCATCATGTTATATTCTTCTAAAAATGTTATACAATGATACTTTTATCATGATCTCCTTTACCATGTTTTGAAACCTGTTTGCTGATGTGTATTCACCAAACATTCTCTTTATAGCTGAGAACACAGTTTCAGATATCCATCTCTGTCCGTATTTTCTTTTTGTCTTCCATTTCAACAGATCCTTTGCTTGTAACTTTACTTCGTTGTTCCTTAACCTATTGTTTTTAGGAGAAACAATAGAGTTCCTTCTTACCTTTATACCTGGATTGATCTTTTTGTCCTCAAGATACACAAAGTTTGGATTTGAATCATAGGCTCCATCAGCTAGTACCGATTTTATCTTTACAGTGTTTGGTTCTCTCGAATCCAAAACATGATTGACTAGTTTCTTTAGCATTTTCCCATCATGTACCTTCTCATCTGTCACTTCCAAAGCAATGATTTTCCTGGTCTTTATGTCTACAGCAACGTGGATCTTGAGATATCCTTTTCTATTTTGTGTATTCCATTTCTCATCCATCCACTGACCTCTGTTAGTAATCTTGATACCTGTACTGTCTATTGATATTATTAGGTCATCATCGTCATCCATCTTGTCTCTTTTAATATCGATGTTTAGCTTGTTGATTCGTTTACAGATGTGACCATAACTTGGTGGATTAGCAGGTAACCTTTTTCCTGTGGCCTTAATTATACCTTGGGTTTGTCTGTATGGTAGGTGAAATAAATAGCGAATGTAACCAATGGCCAAGATGAAAGAATCTGGAAATACAAATGGTTTACCCTTTTTGTTTATATTCATATTCTCTATCTCTGAACCCCAACCATCAAGGAAATCATACGAGAAGAGGATCTCACCGCGTTGAACTAATGAGCGATTGTAAGAGGGCCAGTCTATCACAAATAATCAATCTGTTCATTCCAGCTAAATATGTTGAGTTAGGCGACAAAGCAGCATTAAACTACAATAGATCACAGTAGGATGAGTTCCAAATTGTTTATAGGAAGTTCGGGATGGAATTATCTAGACACATCCCAAAATGGTGGGTGGTGGTTCATTCTTTTCATTGGGTCATATTGGAATTATTTTAAATAACCATGTTCATATCGTAACATGACCGAAGCAAAACCTTATAGACTTAAATTGTATGTATGATATCGAAAAATATAAAAAGAAGCTTCATTATTTTGATCGAAAATTCATTAGAAAGATACAAGCTATATTTATTAATTGTAGATCATACATCTCATATATGATTCCAAATAGGAGGCTTTCTCAGAAATCATCATTTACAACCTTTTTGCTCATAGTAGCAGTATCAGTAATACTATCATTTAGTGGAATAAGCATTAATTTAACTAATAACATTAATGCTCAAGCACAAGAGCAGCAACAAGTAGAGCAAACACAGGTTAACAAATTATGGGAAACACCCGCCAATCTGAAGGATCCAGAATCAGTAGCTTATGAATCCAAGCAACAAGTCTTGTTTGTTTCAAATATAAATGGACAACCAGATCAAAAAGATCAAAATGGATTCATTTCCAAGGTTTCACCTTCTAATGGGAGCATAATTGAATTAAATTGGATAACAACACTGAATGCGCCAAAGGGTATAGCTATCTCAAATGATAATAGTATATTATATGTTGCAGATATCACCGACCTAGTACAGATAGATATTGATAGTGGAAAAATAATCAAGCGCTTCAATGCACCAGGAAGCTCATTTCTTAATGATGTTGTAGCAGACAATCAAGGAAATATCTATGTATCAGATACCGATACCAATACTATCTACAAGCTAGATACGAATCTTGGTAATAATACATCATCATCTGATATTCAAGCTTGGCTGCAAAACCCACAATTAAACGGTCCTAATGGTTTGCATATAGACAATAACAAAAATAAATTAATTGTTGTTTCTTTTGGACCTTTAAGTAAACCCGGCGGAGGCATTGAGGTTATAGATATGAAAAATAAGACAATAACTAGTTTAGGAGAACAAGGAACTACATCTCCTTTTGGTGGTCTCGATGGAATAGAATCCGATACTAGCAATACACATTACTATGTTACTGACAACCCCGCGGGGAAGGTATATGTTGTTAACGCAGACGAAACAGGTTATCAAACGTTAGTAGATTTGCACACGCAAGGGGCTGCGGATTTGGGATCTATACCAGGCCAAAGTACGATTATAATACCTCTTATGCAGGATAACAAACTTGTGGCTTACAAGTTAGTAGAATAAAAACCTATGAGTAGTTGCGATTATCAGATCCGTATTACCATCTCTTTTTTTGATGCTTTACCATTAATGTCCTTGTGGGAGTATGTTTCTATAGTAATTCGAGGATATCACAGTTTTTAGACCACAACCTGGACTATTCTTAAACCGGATTTGTATCCTTAATATGCCTTCTAATCCTTGACCATGCTTGTTTAGTTTTATAATCCATAGGCCGAATATCTGATTCTTTAAGTTTTCCATAATGCTCAAATTCTCGAGCAAATGCTGATTGTATTCTATTTAGGACCTCTAATCTATCAGTTCCTACAATCACAGATTCAGTGGTATTTATTCCAAAATCATCAAGAATCTCTTCAGTAGGGATTTTGAGTATTCCTAAATGTATGTCTATAGGAATGGGATTAAACTCATAACCATCTATTGAATATGGTTGAAATAAGAATCGCGGCATAGAAAAAGGTATTAACCATACTAGAATTTAATAATTGCAACATACGAAAGATGAGCCGAAATAATATTTATTATAAATGTAGAAACAGCATCTGTGGGGACACGGTTCAAGGTTGAATACAACCTACGGTCAACAAGATAAATGGACAACATATCAAAAACTGTAAAATCGTCTAATCGTCGTATGGTACAAATAGGATTCATATTGTTAACGTCAATACGGAATCTTTACCAGAGTCACGAATATAGTTGTACTTATCATTTTTTTCTTTTCGGAACCTGTGGAAAATCAAAGGTCTGGACCCAGAGGTTTGTGACACAAATTTGACATTAAAAATGGATTTGACTATTGAAAAATAAAATATTGTTTATCCTTCTCCTATGAATCTAATATTTCATTCATTAAAGCTTTGAAAAGATGCAACATAATACTGAGTTATTTATATGTAGATTATTAATAGAATAACTTTACTTTGCTTATTGATTACTGTTTTAAAATATTAGATATTGTAATGTATGTTAACAACAGTAATACTTATCTACGCTTAAATGCGAATAATTTGTAGAAGTTGACAAGTAAATACAAAATTAATACTATCCTTGGTATATCTTTTATACTTATTACTTTGTTCGTTTTATATTCTCATTCCACTCCAAAACACATCTTAAAGTTTTCATTTGCCTTTCAACACAATACAGAATCCAATAAAACACATGACTATATAAAACAGGGAGATCATGAGTATCAAACATTCAGAAACTTTCCACAAGCAATAGAATGGTATGATAAAGCTCTATCTATCGATAAAGACAATGTGGAAGCACTATCAAAAAAAGGAAATGCTTTATCATCAATGTATAACTTTCCAGAAGCACTTGAATCAGAAAATAAAGCCTTGTCTATAGACCCTAATAGTGTTATTGCCTTATCCAATAAAGGCTGGACACTATATATGATGTGGAACTATTCAGAAGCTATAAAATACTTTGACAAGGCACTTCAAGTCAACCCCAATGATGTTTATACACTAACTGTCAAAGGTATTACTCTTAGTGATGCTGGCAACTATACTGACGCACTACAATTCTTTGACAAGGCTCTCTCGATAAATTCAACTTATGATTACGCACTTGATGAAAAAGCATATACATTAGATGTGATTGGTAACGATAGTGAAGCCATCAAAATGGTTGACAAGGCACTAAAAATTGATCCAAGTAATGCTTATTCTCTTTACATGAGGGGTCACATAATTAATGCTCTAGGTAACTATTCAGAAGCTATAAAATGGTTTGATAAAGCTCTAGCGATAAATCCCAATTATACCTCTGCTTTGGAGGAAAAAGGCCTTACATATGAAAATCAGGGTAACTATTCAGAAGCTATAAAATGGTTTGATAAAGCTCTAGCGATAAATCCCAACTATGCATATGCTTTTAATGATAATGCTAATACATTATTCGAGAAGGGTAACTATTCAGAAGCTATAAAATACTTTGACAAGGCACTTCAAGTCAACCCCAATGATGGCTATATACTAACTGCAAAAGGAAGTGTATTACGTGATATGGGTAACTATTCAGAAGCTATAAAATACTTTGACAAGGCACTTCAAGTCAACCCCAATGATGGCTATATACTAACTGCAAAAGGAAGTGTATTGCTTGCTCTGGGTAACTATTCAGAAGCTATAAAATACTTTGACAAGGCACTTCAAGTCAACCCCAATGCTTATTCCCATCTTAACACCATGGCATATAATTTGGCTATTTATTCTGATGACTATTCTAAATCGTTGGAATTAGTGAATAAAGCATTAGCAATTAGTCCAGATTATGTTCCTTCTATGGATACAAAAGCCTTTATACTAAACCAAATGGGGAGATACAAAGAGGCAATAGAGTGGTATGATAAGGTATTGGAAAGAGAACCAAATTTTATATATTCACTAAACAACAAAGGTGTAGCATTAGCTAATTTGGGATATTATAAAGAAGCATTGTCATGGTATAATACTGCACTAAAACAGGTACCAGGGGACTTGGACATGATATCAAACACAGCAAGAATATTGGGATTCGAGCTTGAAAATTATACCGATGCACTAAATCTACTAAATTCTTATTTGAAAAAGGCGCCTGATCATAAGGGTTTATTATGCAATAAGGAACAAATTTTAGAAAAGATGGGGTATAAGGATGAAGCTATTTCCATCAAGAAAAAACTAATCGATCTTTATTCATCCAATTACAAATGCGGCTACTTCAAAAAGTCAAGTCTTAACTATGTTATGGGTGAACCATTTGTATGATGTTGGAATTAATCGAGTCTCAAAGTAAGTGAATTTAGACCTGACAAGCCGTTCTTATTATTTTTGTATATTAAAATTATTACATTCCAAAATTTGGTCTTCAAGGAGTATTGCAAAATCAGCATTTTTTTGCCCGAGCTGAAAGATAGATGAGAAACATCTCACACGTGTTTCCTAAAAGCGATGGCCTTGCAATTTTTTTCCTTTGTTCCGTGCTTTCCTCTACTATTTTGGCCAGTGTACCCTCAATACATACAGTCTTTTCAGTTTCGCCGCTGATTGTACGTCAGGAAATAATTGATGATCAGAATGATTGGCAACCCTGGAATATTAGAAATGGGTTGGATAGAGATATAAATATCGGCAATAACAATAGCAGTTCTTCAGGGAATCCTACATTAACAGAGTCGTATAGATGTAAAGATCATCCACTTCAATTTCCTAACATTCAATCGATAAGTTATATGAGTGATGGAAATAAACTAAACGCTACTGTTTGGCTATCACAACCATTTAGCGAGTCCCTCTATAGTGATCTGCTCAGAAACGAAACTCTCTCGCCATCATTTAATTTCTCCGCAAATACTTCTGCCCCTGCTTCTACATCTGACGACTTATTACTTGATTCGTTGTCTTCTTCCTCTTCACCAAGAATCATACAATTTGTAATGGTTATAGATATACTATCTGTCTTTGACAAGGGGATTGATTATACAGTAGAATTGTCTAGTCCAACCGAACCAGAAAATCCTCATTGGACTCAAAATGTTTATGAGATTTCTGCCTTTGGAAATAAAAAACTAATTCAAACCAAATCATTTGATTCATTTCCATTTGATGATAAGGACTTTGTAGATTTTTCAATTGATTTAAACTCGATAGGAAATCCAGACAAATACAAATTATTATTTTATATTGCAGATTTATATCCTGTTGATGGTAATTATTGTAGACAAATAGATACTTCAAATTGGTCACTTATACCAACACCAAAATTTACAATCATACCATCCACATCTAATGTAATCATGGAATCAAATGAAGTAAAGGATATCTTAGTAAACATCAATACAAATTCTGCCTTGGTGTCAAAAGCCGTTCTTGGAGTTAACTATACTGACACAAGCAATAATACCACAAAAGACAAAAAGGCAGACGGATTAATTGTCAAATTTGTTCCAAATAATACAACCATCTCACCTTACCTAAATAATAGCGTAATATTGCATATTACTACACCATCTGAGAATGACTTTACAAACGGTGCATCAAGACAGATACCAATACAAATATTAGCAAATATATCATTTCCCCAAACAATAACAAATCGAGGAGGTGATACCTACTATAATAATAAAACTATTAGTATGTTGGAGTCCTCAGATCTCACGTTAACAATTTTACCACCATTATCATTTAATGAACAATTAGAAAATTTTACAAAGTCTATTCAGCCAATTGGAGAACTATGGGGGGTTATAACTACAATCGGACTGGGACTAAGCGGCTTTATGGCTTTTCTATATAGACAACGCAAAAAGGAGAAAAAATCAGAGGGACGCTGAAACTACGGGTATTTCTAATGTTTCATCCCCAGAAGAATATTTTCAAATAGCCAAAAATAATGATAATTTGCAAGATAATGACTCTGATAATATAACAAAAATAATGGATTAAAAGAAAAAATATCAAATAGTACATTCATGGAAGAAGAAAGGAATAAAATGACATATTCTTGTGAATTTGTAATTTCAAATCCGATATTCATCAACTGTACGAGACATTGTTTGTCAAATCATCTCGGTAAGCTTTCCCTATTTTAAAATTCAACTCTAACTACAACAATGGACTCAAAATGTATCTATTATTAAACCCATTGTGTTCATACTAAATACCCTGTGTAATAGAATCAAGATACACATATTATTTCAGTATCAATTTTTCTGTATATCACATATAGAATCAGATGAATATCATAACCACATTCAACAGAATTGGATTTAACGCTTTTCAGATATGGATTTCCATCTAAAAAAATGCTCAATTAGGTCAAGGAAAGCATTACCATTGATAGTATCAGTTAGTTTGGGCGCGTGGGGTTTCATGCTGATATCGGTTCTTTAAAAGAGATTCTACATATTAATAAAAACAATAGTATAATAACATTGATGTTTTATCTCAATTACTAATTGATACTCATCATCCAATAATTGTAGATATAATCTTTATATTCATTACTTCTTGACCTAGGTTATGCAAATTAAGTTCAGCGTAGCTCTTTTGGTTGAAGTCCTTGTAGTTATGGGGGGTCTAATTTTTTGTGCGTCAGTGTCAACAGCAATCGCACAGTCAAACTACACCATTAATGTTGCAAAAACTACAGAAGGCGATTTTACCGTTACCGATGGAGCTAGTTATGTAGGACCGTACTTTGATACAACATATACGATGACTGGCACAGCAACTGATTTTATCAAAGCCAAAGATGTGTTAGTGGCGTCAATACTTGATGATTTCAGTAAATCTCCCACTATTGGGTACATACAAATGAACAGTACAGTTACTCAGACTAATGATAATGCAACTGGGCTTGCTAATCCATTTGTAAGCAAAGAACAGGTGGATGAGAAGGTAAAATCAGTGCTCTCCTATGCATTAGACAAGATTGAGCACCCAGTAGGAATCACGCCCAATATAGGTGATGCAAGACAGATCAAATGTGTATTTGGCAACGTATTAGACGACTTTTGGTGTGATATTCCGACATTTATGATTAGGTGAAGGAATTACAAAAAAACATGTAATCTTTTAAACCCTTACATTTATTTTTTTAGTACTTGTACATTATTGCATTCTAGAATCTTAAATGGACTAATTATCAGTAACAGTCTGGGCGCATGGGGATTAAGTTCCTTGTGGTAGTATGGTTTTAATGCAAACTTTAGATTCGTTGAATGAATATTTGCGTACAGTTTCCTTAAATTGGTATGTATATCAATTTATGGTAGGATAGGATTGAGAGATTAAAAAAGTTTTTTTCTAATTTTCGCAGTCCATTTTGATTCATATTTTTCTAGTGGATTGGTTTTCTCATCTTTTAGATACTCTGGGTAAAGATTCTCAAACTCTTTTAAGGAATCAGACCAAGTCTTTGAGATTTCATTGAATGATTGAGTAAATAGATCGGAGGAGTCACCGTCGCCTTTAGCATCATCGGAAATATTCAGTATTTGTATTAGAAGATCTTCTTTTTCCTTTTTTGTCATTTTGTCAAAATCCTTCATATATAATATCTGTTTATTGGTCTAAAAAAAGAATAATAGTTAAACTCATTCTCACATTTTGTCAATTCTATTTGCTCCGATTATGAGAATTCAAGTTGATTATCTCTTCAATATTTTGGTCAAAGTTTTCTTTTCCACCGATTGAACCAGGAGTCAAATTGTAAAAGATTTTATCAATTTCATCTAAGCTAAGTAGTTCTTGATTTACATTGACAATGGGTGCAACAATTAATGAGAGGATACAAGCAAACATTACATATTGCATGTATATGGTTTGGTAGAATAGATTAAATAGCTAGAAAGCAAAAGTTTGAGACAAATATACTTGAAATTTTGAATTAGACCCAAATCTATTCAAAAGATCTTGATCATGTATAGGAACAATTTATTATAAGAGAGGTTAATGTCTCTTCTATACTGTTATCTTCAAAATCTAATAAAAATTGTAAGACATATTGATAGGTGCGTGGGGGTTAAGTTCCCTGGGGTAATAGGGTTCTGTGAAATAACTAATTTTGAAATTGATTGTTGATGCGGATTTCTTGCCCAAGTTACTAATTAACATACTAACTAGTATCTTAATGAGTGCTATTTGCATAGGGCTGATAGGTCAGTTTTCCTTTCATACATCAATGCCAATAGCACATTCACCATTATATAAGAATAACCAAATAGAGTTTTTTCTTGTTAATCATCTATATCAGTGGACTTTATATATAAGAATTCAATGAATACTACGTGGAAAAGGTCAAAATACTAATAGTAGTTCTTACTTTGTCGATTTTTGGCGTAATAATTAGTTCAGCTGGGTATGCAATACCATTCGTTCAGGCTACATCTAGTGACGGTAATAATAATGCACAAACCTTCAGTGACGATGTACCACCTTCAGGTGACGGTAATAATAATGCACAAACCTTTGAGGGGGAGCTATTACCGCAGCTATCGCCTTCTAATGAGAAGGTAATACAATTTGAAGATACTCCCACAAAAACAATAGCTCAATCTGACAACCTTCAGAATCCATCAATACAAGCCGATTTGAATCAGTCAGTTCTTTCGTCCCAAAAAGACGTGCCAGATTTACAACAATCAAATCCAAAACAATCAAAAGAAAAACATGATTATATTTTTGAGCTCCCAAATGGGGAAGGTTGCTATTGGCAAACCAGTATAGTCAGTGACGCAAAATGGGTAAGTTGTACCACTAAAGAAGCAGATGCTGCGTACAAAAAACAAGAAGCCGCTAAGAGGCCGATTGAAGTTGAAGATGACAGGGCAAGACATTCGCTTCAGGAATTTGGTAACGTTTTACCTCCAACACAGAAATAGACTTGTATTAACTACTCCTTGTCAGAGGTATCATAGACCGTCCGTTCAACAGCGGCAGGTCTGTAGTATCATATCACATGTCACGGATCTAGAATTACCATTATTTATGATTATCTGTTTAGTTATTCTTATTCATAAAGTCTTAATAATTCCTTATTATATTAGCATTAGAATTATTATTGAGAAAGTATTTTTTAGATTTTGAAAAGTTGTTATTAAAAAATACAAAGATCATGATATTATTGGAACAATTATTAGCATCACATCGAAAAAAGAACTAACCAAAAGACTCAATTTTGTTAGAGATTAAGTAATGGTAAGCAAGTCTTAAGGAGCAATCAACCTAAATGACCGAGAACATATAACGATATACGCTCGATAGATTCGCTAGTTTGGTTCAGTAGCCTATCATATAGCAGTTTTAGAATTAGATAGTGTAATCTGAAACTAGTAGGATATATAACACTTAATGGCATAATGAATTCTTTCACATGAGAGGTAAATTAATGCTTAATTTTTGATAGCTTATGTATATCGATTAGTAACAGTCTGGGCGCGTGGGGATTAAGTTCCCGGTGGTAATGGGGTTCAACTACTAATGAAAGATTTCATGTATTATTCACTATTGTGATAAGAAGACTTAGTGTTTTGTGTGATATCAGTAGATCTATTATCAGATCAATGTCACATGTAATTCAGAATTATACTCTTAATTTGCACATTTTGTGTTGATACAGCTAAGTATACTTTTGTTCCCTTATCCGTTTTTATACTCCAAGAAATAATACTATTAGTCATGAGCATATCTAATTTAACTGACGCAAGTATTGTTTCACATATTATCTACAGGGTACCCAAAAAGAATCATAACGCAATGTTGTGAATATGCAAAGAGGCCTATGATATGTTCAAACAATACGGTATTTTACACTATGACGCCTTCAAGCTTAACAACTCAGACGTACCAATGGAAGGGTTTGCAAATATTGCTAGTATCGTTTCTGCCAATATAGATGAGGAAGTTTGGATTGAGTCGATTTATTATAAAGATCGCCAACACATGAATGAAGTAATGGCAAAGATGGAAAAAGACGAAAAAGCTGGCCAAATGATGAAACAATCAATGGATCTATTGCCTCCGGGTGCAAAGTTTATCGTCGGCGATTTTGAACGTCTGAGTGTCTAGATATGAGGTAGTCGAGTAGTAACTTTCCTTTTGGAAGTCCCCTAGAAATTTTTTCTCTCATTTTTTATTTTGTTTAATGCTGTTTTTTATCTAACTAATTTATCTACCTTGTCCCAATTGCACTAGCCTTAACTATCCATATTTAAAGAATCAATATCATTACTATGCATAGTATCATTTAGTCTGGGCGCGTGGGGATACGGTTCAAGGTTGAATCCAATCCATTCATATGACAATGTTCTCTCATAATCCAGTATGGAACTATATTATTTGGCACTTTATGAGATAGGACTATTCAATCACTTATTGATTATATCATTGATGCTTCAATTCAAATCTCAACAACTGATATGTTTGTAGCCGTATTAAATCTTCAAAGAATCAATAATTATCACCTTTTTAAGAATCTCTAAAGTTTATGAGTATTTGAAAGGCAGAAGATCCGGAGACTGTTATAGACCCGGTCAAATCCAATACACTAAGATTATATCTTTGGATTGTTAAATAAATGATATTGATTGAAAGTGATTCCAAAATACAAACTAAGAATAATAATATTGACATGAATCATGAAGATTTTTATCCAAAATATGATTTAGATGGGATTACATTCAAGACTATAGTGTCTGGAGACAAAACCCGGAATGAATATTCAATAATAGAAATTATATTCCCCGAAGGCGATGATGAGAAAGAAATCCCCCTGCATATACAGAGCCAGGAAATCGTAATAGTTTGTGTAGTTCATGGTGATTTCGAAATTGTCTATGGTAAGCAAAATATTAATGGAATTGCAGGAACAGTTTTAAAATTAGAAAAAGATATTCCAAGGTCTTTTAAAAAGAATGGTAATTCATATGGAAAATTGCTGGTGACTTATCTACCTGCAGGATTTGAAAATTTCTTTAGAGAAATAGCATCATGTAATATTGAGGATCTTAAGAAGAACGGAATTGAGGATCCTATTTTGATTCAATTATTAGAAAAAAACTACGGGGCCAAGGTTTTATTTGAAAAACCCTAAGCAGTTCGATTATAACTTTGATATCAAATAAACAGATTTAAAAAAATTAGTTAAAAAGATATTATAGAATTTAAAATTCTTTAACTAAGCAAAACCCAGGATAATATTATTATACAATATCAGGTCATTGTCCATAGTGCCTTTGATAACTGTCATACCAGGTTTTAGCATTTCTTAAGAGAATATTGGACACTGTTGGCCAATTTTTTGTAAAAGATGCTGTTATCTGATTAATTACAAAACAATAGATTTAGAAATAAATCACTGCGATCTTCACTTAGTCTTTATTTCGCTGATTATCTCATCTAAATACTTCTTGAGTTCCTCCTCTTGAGCAGAAGGCGAAATTCCTGTATCATTTCGCATTTGTGTTTCCCTTTCATATGCTTTTTTCATTACGATGTTTCGAGCATCCTGAATATCCTTTTCCATTTGCGCAGTTCCTATATTCTGAACAAGTTCTAGCATTGATTTTCTAACCGTGTTCCTTAATGCATTATCATGGGATAATGAGATTGCTGAAGAGTACAATCCAATACTAAATAGATAGGAGGATAACAAAACTAATGAATGGGCGGCCACTCCATATGTTTGTTGTAACGCAGAAACCTCGTTTGCAATACCAATCGCACTAATTCCAATAGCGGCTATAGTCAAATAATCCTTGACTTTTTGGGATTTTAAATTCCTAGTAATCAAATAAAATGCCAATCCAAATAATAGACTGCTTGCTATAGTACCTGCACGAAATATCAATCTAAAATAGTACTTGTAGGGAAAATCTGCTGGAAGAGAAAATATTAATCCGCTTCCTATGAGATACAAAACTAATGGTGCAGCTAAAATTATCCAGAATTTGAAATCAAGCTTATGAGTTTTCTTGTAGTAGTAACCGAGCAAAAAGGCAGTTCCAATCCAGGTCAAAATATATGGACTAAGGGAAGTAAGATAAATAATTTGGTTATATAACGCCAAGTTTGGATTTGGTACTAAGTAAAGAGTCGTATAGTCAGGATTTACTGTTTTGTACATTATAGCACCGTCATACTCATCAAAAACCTTGTAAATGAAAGAGGCCATAGGAATTGCACCATCAGGAGAATCTTCTTTAACTAGTTGAACAAGTACAAGTTTATCAAAAGCATCTCCTGCTATAGAGATCGCAAGTGCTGTGGCGGCTAGACCATAAAACAATACAACAAAATTTCTTTTGTGCATCTTGTACCAGGTAAAAAATTTGTAGCTAATTATTCCCATGATTACAGCTGTTGTCAAAGAGGCAATTGCATTAAAGGCGATGACAAAATATTCATTTCCACCACATACGGTAAAGTATTCTGGACAGTTTGTGACATTATTATACAAGACAAAGAACAAAATTCCAAATAATGAGAACTGTATAACGGTAACCATGATGTACATTATTCGCATCAAAACGGACCGGTCTAAGAGATCCTTGGTAATATATCTAGTAAAGCCTAAAAGAATTAAAGACCCAATGCCATACCCAAAAACTGTCGTAAGTGTAAAAAGAGCGATCTCACCATCGTTATTCAAATAAATGATTTGGCGGGTAGCTAATAGATTTAATATTATTAGAACGACTATAATGGCTGCAGTAATTATGGTTAATTTTCGATTATTAAAAAGAATTTCGTTTATTTGTACCCTTTCCAATTAAATACAAATTTCTTCAGCATTATATAAGGATACTTTAACTTCCAACTAGGATCGATAATATTATCCTAAATGTTAGAAACTATATAACCAACTAGAGATTTTAGAACTCAGATATTCGATCACTTTATGTCTAAAATCTCAGGTAGTTGTAAAATAGTGCGTTTTCATGAGAAAATGTCTTCAGTCTTCAGCGGTTTTTCTTACCCTATTTTTAGTTCCTTTATTTAACATTTTTTCAACTCGTGTCGTTTGATTCTTAATCCATTTTGCTATTTTATCAATCCCTGATGTTGAGTCTTATAAAGTTATTATGGCAAATCATGGGTTTCATAGACAATTTAATAGAGTTGTCAGACTTAATCCGCTTTATAGGTATCTTGGCACATCGAAGCATAAAACAAAGTATGAACATAAGAGCATACCAGGAAATAATAATAATTATTATTATTATTAATCAAAAATGGACAAAAAATTTCTTGACAGATTGTCCAAATTTATACAATCTGTTGAATCTCAAATGGACATAATATTGCCTGGACCCGCATCCTTGCAATTCTTGTCATATTACAAGATAATTGAACAGGTAATATCACAAAAGTTGGCCAAGAATATCATTATCAGATTGTTATGTCCCTTTGACGAAGATAGTACACGGCTAACCAAACATTTAGCCCCATTTATCGGGTACAGGTCGATAAAATCTTCATTACCCAAGTCCCCATCAAATTCCTTACTCTTTATTAGAGACAGGCAGGATATTTTTTCTATTTCAGTAGATATGCAACGGCAAGTGCACTATGAACATGTTAATGAATATGATAAATTTATTTTTTCTCTTGATAATTGGTCATATTCTAAAGATATCCCAACAGTGAGAAATGTTGTTTATTGTTTTGATCTCATATGGGAAGAAAAAGAAAATAACGATAAAACTATGAAAGAAAAAATACACTCTGAACTTTTATTTGATTTACTCTCGCATGATATAGGAAATTATCATCAGATAATACGGAATAGCTTGGATATAGTTACTTCCATAGCAAAAAATAATAATAATGACATAAATGGATTATCTCCTGATAGAGAGGAAATTTTTTCGTACCTCATAATTGCAAATAGAGCGATAGATAAAAGTTTAACATTACTAAACAACTTACGTAGATTAGAACGACTATATACACAAAAGGATCTACAATTAATATCAAAGAATCTTCCAGATGCTATCACTAACGCACACAGTACCCTACAGCAAACACTATACAATAATAACCCCCAAGGCAAAAGAATCAGATTTTCTTTAAACATAGTAAACGATCATGATAACCCCACTGAAATAAATATAATTGCAGAAGACCTGCTTGAGGAAATTTTTGTCAATTTATTTTCGAATAGTGTAAAATATTCAGGATCATCAGAGGTTAAAATTGATGTTCTAATAAGAGAGTACTTTATTGCTGAAGTAAAATATTGGATGGTAACTGTTTGTGATTATGGGAAAGGGATATCAGACTCTATGAAAAAAGAAATGTTCAATCGATTCTATTCCAAAGCTGAGGGAAGTGGATTAGGTTTGTCCATAGTAAGGACATTGGTCGAGAGATATAAAGGCAAAATTTGGGTAGGAGACAGAGTATATGAGGACTACAAGCAAGGCACCGCATTTGGAATGATATTTCCTGCATCGCAGTAACAATAATACACCACACGATATCAATTTAGATTCTATTCTTTTATAACTATGTTGACAGTTTTCTGTTGTCGATCCATACCATCAAATAATTATTCAGTAATCTTCCATCCAAACAGGATTATGATGATGCTGTAGTTGACCTATTTGCTCCGCAGTAAAATTATTTTTGATATCTTTGGAATCGTATGCACATATGCCAATTATAGGAAAATTGAATCTTTGTTCCAAAGATGATTCATATTCAAGTAACTCTTTTGTAAACCCACTTTTGAAAAATGCGCGCATGTCCCCGAATACTCGCATCCCGGTCTTACCTTTGCAAAGACAGTTTTCAACTAATGTGGTCCATAACGCATTCGTTCGTTGGATGTTAGGGATTCCATCAGGAAAATAGGCTTCCTCGGTGGTTCGGATAATAACATCTCCCCGGGATTCAAGGGTTGGAATATTTAATTGCCATTCATTAGCCATTCTGGCGCGGATCTCATCCTTTGATAGATCTGTGGTTGTGATAACTACAACCTCATTTCTTTCGAGACCTGCCTTTAAAAAGGCAAAGGCTTCATTGAATTTTTCCTCTTTGGTAGGATAAACTGCTATTATGTGATTTCCTTTCTCGATAGTCTGTAGCCTCTGTGCCAATATATTTACTATAGAGGGGCTCAAAATATAAGAATTATGCAGTACAATCGCCATAAAAGCAATTTTTTTAGTGAAATATTTTTGCTTTTGTGAATAAAATCGCAAAACGTATTTATAACTCTGGTAGATTGATAACAAAGGTTCGAAGCTGATACTCATATAGCCCATAGGTATATGGATTGAAATTTAATTTATCTTGTGCTAATCGTACATTAAATATTGTACTTATGGATATTATAAGATCACTAAAAAGCAGGATTCTGGAGAACTATATTCGACCTTTAAATTGTTTATAGGATCAATTGTAATCATTGTTCTTCTCTCTTCACTAACCATCGTATCACTACTACTATCATCAGACTCTTTTCCAATGTGAAACGATTTTAAATATTTTATATTCGTTTAAAACATCGGTGGGGATACGGTTTAAGGTTAAAAACGACACAAGATCAATTAGTCACAAGCGTCTAAAAAGGTTCAAATCCCTGCATGTCATATCATCTTTACCATAACAAGTATCATTAAGTTTGGGCGCGTGGGGACATGGTTCAAGGTTGAATCCAACCTAGACTTGATAAAAATAAAAACGACTATTTTAGCCGATTGTAGTGATGCACCAATACAGAGAACATAACATAGTCCTTGTCATACTTTGGTTGACTAGTCATTATCCCGGCTATACCGCTCCTCTATAAGATCTATAATTTTCTTATCGATCTATCTTCATTCAAGTCATGAGTCTTTTTTAAGTGATCAAACATATCATGACTCATCCAACTTTTAATTTTTATCTGATCCTTCCATTCGTGTAGAACCCAATTAACCGTTTCATAATGACAAATAGGACATCTTAACGGTTTAATATCACTCAATATTATTTAATTTTGACCTCCTTATTTTAGCATATACCATATCCTTATCTTTTATCTCTACCTGTCACTCGCTATCCTCATTTACAGATAATTGAATAGTTATTGGTTTTCGTCCCTTGTAATGTTCGTAAATAGTTTTGATTAATTCCTTATCTACATAGTTTAATCCCAAATGAATAGAGCTACCCGAATTTATTTCAGTCATGGTTATCTTAATTCCATCAGAAAAATCATCCCATTCGTCTATAATACATTCTTTAGATTCAATGATTTTGTTTGTCAAGATGTATTTCGCTTCCTTCTTTATAGATTTATAATTGTATTGTCCATAATTTCCACCAATCCTGCTACTTCCCGGTATTGTAATTTTTGCCGTTCAAAGTTATGACTCCAAGGATATTGTTATATTGTTATCAAACATTCCAAATAGTATTACCCAGTCATAGTATTATTTAGTTTGGGCGCGTGGGGATTAATGCCATATTGATAGGTTAAATAGGATTTTAATCCTCTTTGGAAGCATTCATCTATTTAGAGATTAATTTATTAAAAAAATATGGTGTTGAAATATAAAAAGGTAAAAACCCAAAAGGGTTATTTGCACAGATTTGGAGCTTCTACACAGATGAGATGCTGGGTTCCATAAATGGGAGTAGTTCCAAAGTGAGTATTGGTCAAATTACCATCAACAGTAATGGCTATTGCACTTTCATCTAGTAATTCAATTTGTGTTGGCACATTTGAAACTGGTCCGTCTTTAAGCGTTACTGTTGTTGTTCCATTGAGTATTGTAGAGTTTGAACTGCTATCAACAACCGGGCTGTTCGATAACTTTAGGTCATATATCGAGTGAATATGTTCTGCTGTACCGTCTATTTTAGTCATATAGAAAGAAGCATTAAAAGCAGGAGAGGAGGAATTGAATTCGGTAAATCTATACACTCCACCTAATACCCAGGCAGGGTCTGTTGTATTGCCGTTATTTGAAGTACTTGTGATAGCTCCTTTTAGGACATTCGAATCCGTATTTGAAGGATTTTGAGCAAGAACCTGATCTAAATTAACAGCTGCTATCAAAGAAACAGAAACTGCTAACAAAAAGATGGTTTGAATCAATCCATTGGTGATTTTCATCATAATTTGTCTAGAATCCTAGTATTTAAGTTTCATTTGTATGGGATATTTTGTTTTGGTCCAAATATCAAAAGATTGGTAATTATAAATATACCGAAGAATATGCTTAATTAACTCCTGGTATGATAATAGCGCAATCTAATCAGATGAATTTGAAATTGAATTTTTGTAGCAATTATTGTTTAATTTATTAGTTTTAGTTCTCCTCCGTGGGGATACGATTCAAGATTGAATAGAATCTAGATTTAATGAAGTGAGTGTTTGGAAAAAGTTCAAATCCGGCCTTTCATAATATCATCATCACCAAATACAGTATCATCCACCCCTTTTCAATCACTTTGAAAGTAAATGGAGAGAAGACTAATAAACCAGACTTTTGATTAGATTCATGGATATATATTGGATAACCAAGAAATACAGGTCACTTTGGATCGTTATTGGGAGGCGACCATGGCTCTCGATTTAGAGAGAGTGGATGAATTTAATCATGAGGATATAGTGGTTGAGTTTCCACAGTCCGGCGAACGAATCCTGGGTAAACACAACATACACGACCTCAGAAAACATTATCCCGCTAAAGTTACTTTCAAGATTCTGCGGACTCGAGGAGAAGGAAATCTCTGGATAACTGAATTAATTATCACCTATGATGGGCGTCCTGTTAACGTGGTTAGTGTCATGGAGTTCAAAGATGGGAAGATTGCACACGAAACGCATTACTATGCAGATCCATTCGAACCACCTGAGTGGCGGTCTCAATGGGTCGAGAGGATTAAATAACTAGGTCTTCTGATCGTGTGGGGATACGATTCAAGGTTGAATACAATCTACACACTAAAAATATAAAACTCAATATTATAAAGACTATTTCCCACTCCTGAAATCAAGTGTTAGTTTTCAGATATTCAAACGACAGTTTTACTTGTTTAATAAATTATTCAATTGGCAAAGTTATCCTATACTAACAATGTCAATCAATTTTCTAGAAAAGGGAATCAAAAAAGTCAATAAATGGATTTAATAATTTTTCATTTTCAGATGGGGCTACCGAATGAGGTATTGCCAAATCAAATGAACTTACAGTAAACGGGGTAGTATTCTTATATATCTGCAAAATTATTCTATGTTCGCCATCATCTGGAAAAATATAATCAACTGAAAAGTGACCCCCAGATATGGGAATTGATTTATTTTCGAACTTATACAATCTCCCATCATGATCTGTTAGAGTAACCTTTGTATTTAGATTATTAACTAGTGTAGAATCATTAAGGTTTCTTACCTCAAAGGTTAGTCTAGTAACTTGATCGATAATTGGCACTTGCGGTTCAAGTCTAAGACTTATGTTCAAATTATCTCGTTCACTTATCCAATAATTATTCTTGACAACTGACGTATTTGCAATTAAAGAAAAGGCTTGACAAGGATGATTAAATAAGACAATGATAAACAGTATAGATAAGATCTTTACGAAGCCAACCGGTATCCCCACTGGTGAAGGTAGATTCAAAAAATATACAGAAACATTATACTTATCTTACTAATAAAACATTATTTTGTTAATAGCCTAAATGGATAATTCTTTAAATGAGTTCCATCCATATGGAGAATATATTTAGAACTAAAATCCTTTCTACCTTCGTCAGGCTTGCACATTACCATATAACAGAACAGTGAGTTTGGGCGCGTGGGGATACGGTTCAATGTTGAATCCAATCACAGCATCCAATATTGTAGGAATTGAATTTTCATTAGATGTAAAATGAAGTAGGAGAAAGTCATCTCCAGTCATTAATTCGAGTCGTAAAGTACATCTCAGATTTTATTCCCAAATGGAAATGGGTAATGTTAATAAACAATCCTGACAGTTAACTGAATGGTGAGGAAATCTTATTTCACCTAATATTTATGGCCAATTAATGAATGCGAGAGAAGCAGCAGAGACTATTTCACAAAGTGAATATGGACTGCATTGTTTACTTATTTATCGTGATCTGGATATCCTAAGAGAATTTTATTCGAATTATGTTCAAAAACAAATCATGGATAATGAAATGATTCAAATCATGCCATTCTATGAAACAGAGAATTCTGTTAGGGAAACACTGTCTAATAATTGGTCCGCTGATCTCGATTTGCTCAAAAAGGAGGAAAAATCATTGATCATCGTCGACTCTCTAAAAGGATATCTTCATCATGATAATATCGAATCTATTTGGAAAAATATGGAAGAAACGGTCATCTATGCTGAAAAAATAGGTAAAAAGGGAATTTCTGTATTAGGAGATGCGGGTGCATTTCTCTTTAAACATAAAATGCAAAGTCTCTTGGATTATGAATCTTATCTACCCGTAAAATTTGACATCAATCTAAAGGGCATTTGCATGTATCATCAAAAAGATTTTAATAAAATATCAGAAGACTTTCAACAAAAAATAGTAGACAGTCATGCAATGACTATAATGATGTAGGCAAAGTTAACCATTACCTTCTTTTTATCTTTATTATTCTATATCGAGTCCATTTAATGATTCATTGATCATTTGTTTTAAATCGGAGAAACGAATGGGTTTTTGAAGTAGTCTATCTATTCTTGTCTTTTTAAAATCCTCGTTATCTTTCAAATCTTGAATCTCAAAAGCTGTCATCAGAAGAATTTTTACCTTGCTATTAATCTGTCTTATCTCCTTTGCAAGATCTATTCCGCATATGCTGGGCATTCTAAGGTCTGTTATTATCAATGAATGTTTGTCCTCTGTTGCTTTAAAATATTCGAGAGCCAATACTGGGTCGGTAAAAGAGACCACATCATAACCTTGATTTTCTAAAAAAGTTTTGAAAAGGGTTGCAAGTTCTACTTCGTCATCTACTACAACTATTGAATGGGTAAATGACGTTGACAATAGATATTGATTTTTTTTGAAAATATTTAACCTTATCTAACTAAGTTCGATAAAATACATGGGAGGAAAATCCATTTAGATTAAAATCAAAATGTCGTTAAAAATCATACTTTCTATGGTCTTGGACCCCCAATGTTAATAAGTTTTGTTTATAAGCAAACATACTGTAGATATAATATTGTACCATTAAGTCAACAAAATAATAAAGAAATCCGTCATAATAAAAAAATGAGTCTTATACAAAAAGATAGATTAAATATTCAAAAAAATACACCAAATTGCAAGAATAGTGGATCCTGATGACAGAGCAACTAGGTATACTATCCCCTGGATAATTAAATGGCTCAAGACGATGGAATCAGTAGAAAAGATGAAATAGGTTCGTTTATGAAAATTACCAGCAAAAATATCATGAGTTGAGGCATATTTTCTATTCAAGGTTGAATACAACCTATGATCAATTTGGCGCAAGCGTTTGGAGAGGTTTAATTCTGATAATTATAACATCATTACTCAATAGGATATCATTTAGTTTGGGCGCGTGGGGATTAAGTTCCCAGTGGTAGTGGGATTCTAGTACAAATGGACTTAAATCTATAACTACTACTAAATTCTCGTAGAGCATAACATTCGGACCAACAAAGTCAACAAATATTCCTACAATCTAACCAGCAAATGAAAAAGATTGACAGGATTATACAATATTTACCTTTCCAGGTCCAGATAGGTAGAATTAATTATCATAAGGATTCCCATTGAGAATCAATTACAGGCTTTAACATATTTCAAATACATACTCTATTAAGGAAATTCACTAATCCCCTCTACTGCGTTTACAATTACATAAATAAATGTTATATCACCAGTTATTCTGTAGATATCTGGGGCAAATATCAAACATGCTGCGAGGAACAGCGCTGGAACAGTATCAGGATTTTTTACTGCCTGAAGACAAGAGTCCAGTGTAGGGGAATCTATAACTGAGTTAGAGTTACCCAAAGATATTTGAGCGAAGTTAGAATCTGAAACAACAAAAGTGAATAGTAATATCAAAGAAAAGGAAATTGCCAATGGTCCTTTAACATAAGAATGATTAATAGAAACCATACTTACAATATCAGAGATTTCTATATCCATAGTTTGATTCATTATTATGCGAACCAAAAAGGGAAAAGAGATCACGTATCAAAATAGAGTAAAAAATGACAAAAAAATATCCATTAAAGTTTCATGAAAAACTTTACACTTTACAACTAGAAGCAGAAACGATCAGGCAAAAAATAATCGTGATCATATTACAACTAGAACATTTATTTTAGTGTCATTTTCTTGATGTCTTGAGAGATTCCACTATACTAACGGGAAAATGACGAAACCCGTGATAGTTTGATTGTTACTTCGAATGATATCATTTAGTTTGGGCGCGTGGGGATTAAGTTCCCCGTGGTAGTAGGGTTCCAATACAACTTAATTATATCCATAAAAGCAGATTGGACAAGGATTTAAAAAACTATCATTTATTGAAGTTGCTTTAATATAAGATTTGAAACTACAGAGATAGAGTGCAAACACAATTTTGTAATTGCAGGCATTGGATCTTGGTATTGAGATCTGTTGGCGCATCTCAAGACCTTTATTGGCTTACGCCAAAACCTGCATCCTTTTGCAAAGGGAGTATACATATATGTGAAGTTATAATAAATCATTTTCTAAAGCGGAATTTTTTACCTTTGTTTTTGCAATTGTTTTTTTATCCTTTAATATTGGTGACAATTTAAAGATATAGTTTAATACTTTCGTTCTGACATAAAATATATCATTCCTGAACAATATTCGAACAAAATAGAAAATTACTTGTTATTAATGGATCGTTAATATAGTTCCATTATTTATTAATTTTTTAGTATACTTGTTGTCTACTACCTCATCACTACATTCTTTGGTTTTCATTGTATTACAATCATTGTTTGATCCATTGCAGATACATTTTTTGATCGTATCAAAGCACTGGGATCCTTATCTATGGTAACGATAGCAAGGCTCTTGACAGACCCAATCACGAAAGCAGCATTTAAAAATTCTGCTATTGTTTCTAAGGCGGTTGTGAATTTTCTAAATTCCTCAGGGCTTAATTTTTATTCATATATTTAGTAGCATAGAAAAAATATATCTGATTTGCTAGCTACGTACAATATCCTAATTTTTAACAGTTCTAGAATTAAATTGTAAAGTTGGAAAATAATAATAATATAAGAATGCTATAGGGCTACTCCATCGGATAGGATTTAAGATTTTGGTATAATCTATTACTAATGATTTTTCAGTTATTCATTAAAGCAAATTGCTTTGCTGCATGATCACCTTTTCCGCTTTTTTCCAATCATTTCTAACTTAAACAGTTGATTGATGGGTAAGATTTAACCCAATTCGTAAAAAGCATGATATATTATAACTATTATTCGAATCGTGCAACAAAGCAAAGCAAATAATAAATGATAAATGCGAGTAGGGATGGAGAGGGATTAATATCGCTATCGCTATTGGTGTAGAACAGATGTTCGACAAATGTTTTGATTTTACCCACTAAAATGTTTTAATATTACAAGAATCACTTTATTCATCTTGAAAGTCGGTATCTCACTACCACAAGCTGGTTCACAGGCAACAAAAGAGAATATGATACATATGGCACAAGTTGCAGAAAGAGAAGGTTTTGATTCGATATGGACATTTGAAAGACTCCTTTGGCCGATTAACCCTCAAACTCCCTACCCTGCAACTCCAGACGGAAGCCTTCCTCAAGAATATCAGATAATGCTTGATCCTTTAGAGACACTCTCATTTTTAGCTGCAAATACCAATAAAATTTTCTTGGGCACATCGGTATTAGATATGCTATTTCATAATCCTGTAATTTTAGCGAGAAGACTTGCTACGCTGGATGTGTTTTCTGAAGGTAGAGTCATTTCTGGACTAGGTATCGGTTGGTCCAAAGATGAATTCCAAGCTTCTAATATCCCATTTAATAATAGGGGAAAAAGAGCCGATGAATACGTCAAGATGCTAAAAAGGATATGGATGGATGAAAATGTTGAATTTCAAGGACAGTATTATAATATACCCAAATCAAAGATCGGACCGAAACCGGTACAAAAGCCACATGTTCCTATCTATCTTGGCGGTTTTAGCCCCAATGCAATAAAAAGAATAGTTGAAAATGATTTAAATGGTTGGCTTGGCATTATTGGAGGTATTGCACCATTTGGTTATGTTCAAAGTGTTGTGAATAACTTTAGGAATGAAATAAATAAGACTAACAAAGATTCTGCTAATTTTAAAGTTATTCTCCTAGCTTATCCATATCTTAAAGATAGTGCTGTTAATTCTGATAATAGTGCTGATAGACCTACTTTGACAGGAACAATTGATGAAATTGGTGACGATATAAGGAAAATAAAAGACTTGGATGTGGATCATATAATATTTGCTTACAACTTTTCACCTATTGGGAAAGATATAGATAAAATGATTGACCTCACAAAACAATTTTCAAAATTTGCCAGGTAGGTAAACTTAATCAAAAGAAAAAATCATTTGTTCTTCCAAAATATTATTTTTTGTGGTTTAACTATTATACAATGATGACCAATTCCTACTTTTTGGTATTGAGTATATTTTTGATATAGTAATTTATGCCCCTCTTTTAATAAAGGAATTTTATTGTTATAATCATCATATTTACAGCATTCACCGTTTTCTTCTACATCTTTTTCTCCAATTAGATATGCTTTACCTTGAATCATTACAAAAACTAATTTGCTCCAATTCTCATTATATTCATCTATGAGTAATGCAACATTGGGGTAATGTTGAATGTTTTTAACTCTTTTTAGTTTTTCAACAGTTTCTTTTTTTCTTTTTTCATCTAAAGGTATAAAATAATGATGGCCATCAAATGCAAAAACGACAGGTACTATATGAGGTATCTTTTTCTCATAATCAATTGTTGAAAGTCTGGCAACTCTTGCTCTATTTATTATTTCTCGAATAAGAAGATTGTTTGATTGCATAAGTTATCATTCAACCTCATTATTGCCGTATTTCTATTTATATATGGGTTTGGATCAGAAAAAAGGGCGCTGTTAACTTAAGGATGAATCCTCTCCTTGTTATGATAATCTGCAAATAGATTTAACCAATTCCGGACGTGTTTTAGTTTACACTTCTTTATTCTATAGGAAAAGTAGTCATCAAAACATTCGGTCCTGTCCTTAATGTACTGCATAGTTCTTTCGATAAGGCTTTTCTCCAAAGAGGAGAATGAATATGATGATCCATTTTGAGAAACTCACAGGCTTGAGGATACCATGTACCGCCATCGGTGGAAATAGGATGATTTCCATATTATCTAACAACACCTGACAGAAAGCGCTCGACAATGAGCATGTTTCTCTTTTGAGTTATATCTTGTGCGAGAATTTGACCGTTTTCTGGCTCAATAGATACCCATAGCCAGATGTATTCGGGTCCAACCTGTAATATGGTTTCATCTACAATGTATTCTGAAATCTTATTTCTCCTTGTTGATGATATCCTTCGATGACGAAATTTCTGAATCCATTTCCAAATTGATACATGACTTCTCTTGACCTTGCGAAAACAAAACATTGCTTTAGCAACATTTCATGTTGACCAAACCGATAGTACAACAGATATCTGATGAATATTTGAAGGACTAACAAAACTAATGGTATGATGACTTTCTCACTGGTTCCCTCTAAAAATGGGCCTATGGCGATGAGTAGGGTTGATATGAATATGACAATGGGTATGGGAATGAAGTGATCTTATTTTTTTTAAATTGAAAAGAACATAAGCGTAAGCAAGCAAACAACATTAACATCCTTTCCTGTACTTGTTAATGCAAATAAAGTGGAGTTCTAGTTGAGTATTCAATATCCATGATTACTCGTAGATAGAAGAATGATTTCTTTGCGAAGGATTACTGAATTTTAGACCTTTAGAAGACTTTGCCATATCTTGATTAGTCAACACCTTTTTCTTCTTGTATATTTCATCCAAATTTTCTGTTGTGGTTTTTTCATTAATTTCTATCTCGCCTAGATACTTTTTTGATTGTAAGACAGAAGGAGGCTCTGATTTGTTTAAGAATGTATAACTATCATTATTTGCTTTATCTTTTATTATTCTATTTTTGTTTTTGTTTTTCATACCATTTTCACTTTATTGTTGAACATGTTGTTAAATTCCTTTTGTATTTTTTCATTTAGTATTATTTGGTAGTCGATCAAGAGCATAACAAAAACATCGGGGTATCGATTAATTAATAATCATAACGTATGAAACCTTATGTCAAATATATTAAACAATATCAACCTTGACAAAATACAAGAAACATTACAAAAGGGACAAAAAGATGATCAATTTTTAAAGAAACCTGTTAAACTAGAGGGAGAATGGAATTTTGATGTTCAAAAAGGATATCAATTCAAAACAGAACTGGCGTATGAGAATGGAAAGCAAATAATTGAAATTGATTCACCATCATTTTTAGGAGGAAGTGGTAATAGGTTAGGTCCAATGGGGTACTGCGTTGCAGGAATAACTTCATGTTTTATAACCACATTCATGACTATTCTATCAAAACAAGGTATTAGACTTGGAAAAATGCGTATAAATGCAGAATGTAACATAAATTTTGCCAAAACATTTGATATTTCAGAAGAGCCTATCACTGAAGGAATAAATTTTGAAATTGATGCGGATAGCATTGATAATACAACTACCCTAGATAGGCAACAGCTTAGACATCTGATAACCATGGCTGAAGAAAGATTTCCAGCTATTTACAGTATGAGCCATATAATTAAAGTAAATGCTAAATTGAAATAAAATAGGACTATAGCAATTTTTCCCAAGAATGGCGAATGACGATTAAGTCCTATTTATTTTAAAAACTTATGGTAACCGAATTGTCTGTGATAATTGACTGGCATTCTACTCTCAGTGTGTCTCTAATTACAGTTTCTAAATATGTTTTCAAGAATATTGATCCTTTTTTGCCTAATTCATGTCGTATGCTAAATTTGTTTACTTTACTTTCTGTAACCTGGTGATCGTATTGTCCATATCCACAATGTTCAAAAAACATTTTAATAAAGCCAATCACATGGGAATGATCAATTTCTTTCCATTTGAAAAGAATGAACTCCCTAGGTGCTTTTGTGGCGATATCTATTGCAAGTGTATTTATTTTGTCATTATCTAGGCTATCCAATAGCAATTTGAATGCTTTACGGCTTAGAATTATTGTTCCAAATCTTCTTACATATTTATTCCAGTCAACATATTCTCCAAATATCTGATTTACAAGTGTATTCATACTAACTTTCTTTTCTTCTGCTTCTGCTCTCAATGCTTCATCATATTCTGTGTTTATTCTAAAGGATACTGTAGAGGTTTTTTTCCCTTTCTGGCGGTACATTTAGTATTAATCCATTTTATTACGAGTATACTTGCAAATAAGTACGATGTGAACGTCTGATAGAAATATTGTTTTCACTAATTTTATTTATACATATATGAATAGAAATAAACTATTAGAAAATAGCAATCTCTCTATAACTTCTGATGAATTAAAATCAAAACTTGATAGTAGAGTTCCACTACTGCTATTTGATATAAGAGACTCAAAGACCTTTGAAAAACGCCATATTCCCGGCTCTGCGTGTGCGGTCTGTAATGAGGAAACCAAAAGGACCATTATGCCTAGATTACCAAAAGACATGGAGATCGTTTTAGTCGGAGAACAAACACCAGATGATTCAGAAGAAAACTATACAAAACAAATGGCAGAAATGATGAGGCAAATAGGACTAAATTCAAGATATTTAGAAGGTGGTATTTCATCATGGAAGTGGGAGTTCAATGAATCTATAGATGGAGACATATCTCCAAATGACTTGAAGAAATTAATTGATTCAGAAAAAACCAAAGAAAATCTGTTTCTTCTTGACGTGAGGGAGCCTGATGAATTTAGTCAATGGAGTATAGATGGTAGTAAGAACATTCCTCTAGGCAAAATGTCCGATCCAGAATCCTTAGCTATGATCCCAAATGACAAAAAAATAGTAACAATTTGTCCCCATGGAAATAGGTCTACTATTGGAAAATATATTCTTGAAAGATACGGTTACAATGTAAGCTCATTAGAGGGAGGATTAAAGGCATGGAGTTTTTCATTTGAAATCGCGACAACTGAATATAACATAGATGATTTACCTACAAAGATAAGATTATTTCAAATTAGAAGAATTGGTAAAGGATGTATGTCGTATCTGATAGATTCAGGTGGTCAGTCTGTGATAATCGACCCCGTCTATCCTATTAATGAATATTTAGATAAAGCTTCTGAAATAGGAACAAAGATTATCAAAATAATCGATACTCACCAACATGCGGATCATGTCTCGGCTGCAAACTCACTAGCAAAGGTAACTGGCGCCCAATATCTCCAGAGCAGCTATGAAAGTTATTCTAAAGAAGCAATTAGCACTAACCGCGTAAAAGATGGTGATATCATATCTGTAGGCAAAATCAAACTAAAGGCAATCCACACTCCAGGTCATACCTTGGGAAGCATCTCATTTTTGATTGAAGGCGACATCAATAGCGTAGACGGCCAAGAAAAATTTACGAGATTACTATTTACTGGTGATACTTTATTTGTAAATGGTGTCGGAAGACCAGATTTGAGAGATAAGGCCAAAGAATTCTCAGAGAATTTGTATAATACTTTACATCAAAAGATTATGATCCTACCAAGTGACACGGTGATACTGCCCTCTCATTTTGACAAAGATGTCAAGGCAAACGAACTTTTATCTTCTACATTAGGTAGACTAAAGGAAAAGGGCATATTTTTGAATCAAAAATTGACCCGGGAACAATTCATACAGAACCTGTCTGCTAAAGTAATGGCAGCTCCGCCTAATTATTTGGAAATCATATCTATTAACAAGGGTGAAAAACCATATCCATCATCATTTGAAATCCTTGAATTGGAAATAGGTCCAAACAGATGTAGTGTTACCTCCTAGTGGGATAATTTAATTCTAGAATGTCAAACTTATTTTTTTATAATACTGCAAGTGGGAAATAGACTAGTAGATGATAGCAGAGGTATTTTTCTGGCCTATATATTTTTTATATTTCATTCTTGAAATGATTTGTGTAGACCTTGAAAGCCTATTGCTACAAAACCTTTTGCAAGTAATTTCGTTTTCCCAAATAATTTCGGCTGATCTCATTTATTACTCTTTTCTTATATTTCTAGTAACTGCCATTGGAATGCTGATTGGACTTTCTCTTGGATTGATTGGCGGAGGGGGCTCTATATTAGCAGTACCATTATTAGTTTATGTGATAGGGTTGGAACCTCATGTCGCAATAGGAACTTCTGCTCTTGTGGTTGGTATCAATGCGCTAATTAGCTTTTTTGATCACAAAAAAAAGGGCCATGTATTATTGAATAAAAGTTTACTATTTGCTATTCCTGGAGTAGTGGGAACCCTAATTGGATCTTATCTGGGTTTACTAACGCCTGCAAGTAGCCTCTTAATTTTATTTGCATTATTCATGATCTCCATAGCTATCAACTTACTAATACAAAAGAAAGACAAGAAAAATGACAAAGATGTTATTGATGATTATTTACAAGAAAGAACCGAAGACAACAAGGCAGACCAAAAAACAAGAGGTCAACTTAAGACCGAAACTAATTCAGGCACTAATAAAAGGTACACGCATCTAAAAGTTGCAATGATGGGAACTCTGGTAGGGTTGGCGGCAGGATATTTTGGAATCGGAGGAGGCTTTTTAATGGTTCCATCACTAATGTATCTGGATATAAATATTGTAAATTCAATTGGAACGTCGCTATTGCCTGTAAGTTTTTTTGGTCTCACTACTGCAGCTAGTTATTCGCTTTCAGGTCAGATCAATTTCTTTATAGCCATACTGTTAATCTGTGGCGGTATTGTGGGTGGAAAAGTTGGAATGGCCTTATCATCAAGGGCGTCCAAAACGCTATTAACAAAAATCTTTTCAATATTGCTAATTACTGTTGCTATATACATAATAATAAAAACAATAATGTGGTGACCGTTATTCCATTCTATACTGTAATTAATTGCTTGCGATAGAAGAACAAATCCTCAAATCCTTGGTTGCTAGCAATTGGGAAAATGAAATAAGAGGAATACAATTTATGAGTGGAATCGACAGTATGTCAACTATGAAAAGTGGGTATCTAAAAGGCCGCTTAATTTAAAAAACGGTAAAATGAAGACAAAGTTCTTCATTATTGCACGTCCTCGTAGAATGACCTAAACTTTTATGCGCATAAAGATAGAAGAAATAACTCTAATATTGCGACAAGATAGGAATGTAACAAAATTACTAAAACAGGCAGGTAATGGCTATAGTGCATTGACAAGGATATAGTATTTGTAAATAGTGGCGGTGATTATGGTTTAGCGTGAGACAGCTTTGTCAAATCACTAGGAAAAAAATACGCCCGGATTTGCTAGTTATTAGATAAGCAGATATATCAAAATTCTATTCAAAATAGATTCCTAGATAAATTAAGAAATTAACAGAGTTATCTTAAGAAACAATAAATCATTTTTGATTTTTTCTAAACTATTATTGTGTCCTTACTCCTTGGATGGTTGTGTTTGGCAATCTTATATATTTTGACTTTCACCTTGAATCAGAATGTTCAGTTTTAAAAACAATGAACGGGCAAGAAAGGGTACAACTATACTAACTGTTTTTGCAATAATTTTATCCATAGTTCTAATTGCACCTTTAGTTGAAAATTCATACTCTATCCAACACGAGCAAAAGATGATGCAAAACAGAACACATCAAATGCTACAGAATCAGACCGATAATCCACTTATGTTACGAGAGCAAAAGATGATGCAAAACAGAACACATCAAATGTCACCTCAGTAACAGATTAAATTATTTATTTTTTTACTGCTTTCATTCCTGGAATTATTTAGTTATGGATGAATTGAGATCCCCTGTTTGAATTACTTTTCCATCTCAATTCCCTTCTTCGGTATATCAAATATTATTAAATCTAAAAGCAGGTTGTATCTCCCTAATAAAGCGCCATTTCATTTGTTACCAGTAACAACTTTTGTCAATACGTACGGGATACATATGCAAATGTATATACGATTTGACGACTAAACACAACATCTACCCCACGGTTTAAACGTTAACTTTCCATCTTCACAAATTTAGGTCGTTTCATTACTACATCTTAAAGTTGTCATCCAAATCGTTGAGAACTTTGTGTCCACTTGTATTGAGGCTTTGTATTTGCTTACGAGTATAATATAGTATAACAAAACAAAATTGCAATTATTCTAATTGCAGTGCCTTTAGCATCTATGTCAATAATCTTCTATTATTTTAATAGCAAATCTTGTAGCAATCCTTAGTATTGTCGTTTTGTTATGTGATACGACTACCAACGCCACTGCTCAGAATACTACCAATGCAACTGCTCAGAATACTACCAATACCCATTCTACAAGCACATGTAAGGTTCAAGTTTCAATTGTACCTGGTGCATCTACTTTGATTGATGACGCTTATAGTCCCAATCCAGTAGAGGTTATAATGGGTCAAACAGTTGTTTGGACAAATGATGATACAGCATTTCATACCGTAACTTCTGGACTAATTGGCGCAGATGATGCTGGAAAGGAATTTGATTCTGGGTTAGCAGGTGCAACCGCTTTAATTAACAAGGGAAAGACTTTTGAACATACGTTTGATACTGCAGGAAAATTTCCATACTTTTGCACCTTACATCCAGCAATGGTTGGCATGGTAATAATGAAGTAACGTAAATCCCATCTCTTTTTTGATCAATATTCTTATAACCTACAGCATAATTGTAATATTTTCAGAAATTAAGAAATATTGACATAGTTACGATGAATCATTTACTTTAAAATTATCGAACATAGGAATAAATCCAACCATCCAAATTAATAAACAAGTGTAAACCGATAGTTAAACCATGTTATTATCTACTGTTTAGTATAATCTTAAAGTCATGGTCTTAGAATAGAGAAGGGCAATAATCTTTAATATACCACCATAGTAATAGATTCATGTTAAAGAAAAAATACCTCTAGTTCTTTTTGGATTTCTTTTTCTTAGTTTCACAATATATTTTGGCTTGTCGTCAAATATCGTATTTGCACATCATATAATAGATGAAATCCCAGTATCTAGACCCATGGGAATGACGATAGATGAAGGGTTATTGTATGTTTCAAATTTTGGTAAATCTGGCGTATCCATAATTAATACAACTAACGATGAAATAGCAAATGTAATTAATTCATCATCTAAAGCAGGTATCATAGATGCCGTGTCTATACCTGATAAGATTTACCTTGCACCATTTAAGAGTGGAACGATAGAAGTATATGATAAAAAGACAGAAAACATTTCTAACATAATCAAACTGCCTGGTGCCATTTACTCGACTCCAACTCCTCTAGCCGACAGAGTACTAACAGCTGCGGAATTTGTAAGAGGAGTTTGGGCGATGAATTATAATCCTCAAAACAAGGTTTTATATGCTGCATATGCTGATGCAAATGAAATACTGGCGATTAATACTACAAATGACAAAATTATTGCAGAAATTCCAGTTGCAAATCATCCCATGGCTTTACAGGTTGATCCTCTTACGAATACACTTATCGTTGGAAGTCTTACTGGAAATAAACTTACTTTCATATCCACCGAAACTAATCAAATATTAGATGAAATCGAAACTGGGATTGGTCCATGGCATATTGCTATAGATAGTTTGTATCACAAGGCGTATGTTGCCAATAGGGGAAGCTATTTTGTATCAGTTGTTGATACTATAGGACATCAATTAATTGATAAAATACCTGTTTCTTCTCCAAGTCAAGCAGTCGCCGTTGAAGAAAAAGACCATGTTGTATATGTTACTCATGGAAACAGTCAGAACATCGATAAGATAAATGGACAAACCAATGAATATATATCGACAATTGATCTAAATATGATTCCACAGGATATAGTCGTTGACTCTGAAACTCAAAAACTATATGTTTCTACTAAAAGTAATGATAAGCTATTTGTTATAGGACCCGAATCCGTTTCATCTCCATTTGCGGTATTACCTTTTAGTCAACCATATCTAGTCTTGGGATTCATACAGGTTCATGGTCAAGATATTTATCCAACTTCTTTATTCTCACTTTCAAATAACACCTTGGGTTTAAGTGTCAACGCACCTGATGGTGGCAATATCGCATTTGATGTACCGAGATTACTACTAGATTCAAAAGACGGCACAAAGGATATCCCGTTTAAGATATTACTAGATGGGAAGCAATCAGAATATAGTGAAAATGTAGAGGTTGTTACAAATGGCAATACTTCAGATACTTTTAGAAGCTTAGACTTCCATGTGCCAGAAAGTACAAAGACAATATCCATTGTTGGCACTGAAAGCATCATATAACACTCTCTTTTTTTGCACATTACGGACTTCAAAATCGTATAACTAAGTTATGCGATAGTAGGGTCAACGATATCTAAAATCTACCTGGTATAAAAGAATTTAAAAATATATATTATATACGTATATACACATCATTAGGTTCTTATCTTCTTAGATTAAAAAAAGTTAATTGTTGTATGTTATTGGAAACAAATGGACTGACATTGAAGGAATTGAATAAATGGTTCCAGAACCTTCCAAAACAAGATGCGTTGTTGTAGAGTTTTTCCATCCTGAGTTAATCACACTGCCACCTGAAAGGTCCCCCCACCGCACAACCTGAGTTCAAATTCTTGTTGAATCAATTCTTGAAATTAGATGTTGAAACTTACTTTCCATATCTTCTCTTAAATTCTTAATTTCACTCTGATATTGTTCATTTAATTTTTTGATCTCTTCTTCTTTTCTAATAATTTTCCTTTTATAACATAATTATCTTGTTGATTTCTATCAGTTTGTTCTCTTATTTGGCTTTCGAGTTGATTTTTTGAGTCGATAATTAAAATATTCTGAACTTTTAGATAATCTTCTAACAATTCATTCTCTGTTACTCTATAATAGGAATCCGACAAAGCAGGAGATCTGACAAGATATCCATTACTTTTAATGAACGGCCTGTATTGGATGCTAGTACTATTCGAGTCACGGATTCTAATGGGAGTAGGATCGACAATAATGATCTCAAATTAGGAGATTCTGAAAAAGAACTTACAGTAGCTTTGAATGCATCCAAAGTAGTATCAGGTGATTATTTTGTAGAATGGTTCGTCTTTTGTAAGGATGATGGTTTGATTACTAAAGGCTCACATTCTTTTTCATATGCTTCTGACAGGAGCTAAAAAATGAATTTTAGTGTGTCAACCATCGTAATACTACGCTATAATTAATTAATTTATTTGGGCATACTACTTGACATTAATGTGTCATATAAGCCATTGAATTCATATTTGTACTGTAAGAAGCATTTGACTCATATGTCATATCATCGTTAATAGTAGTACCATTGCTGACGGAAGTAGAATTATCCAAACTAAAACCGCTAATCATCGTCCCAAACATTTCATTATCTCCAGAAAAATGACCGCCTGTTTTATTAACATCAATCATAAGACCTAGTACCTTTTTGCCCATTAGATGAACTGTAATTGGCACTTGACTGTATTCAATCCCGTTATCTGAGTGAATATCTGACGTTCCTGTAATAACAATGTCGTTACCAGCAAATATTACATTGTCTGATTTGAAATTGTTAATTATATGATTGTGAGATAGGCTGCCATCTGGTTTTATCATCGTAAAATTAGATGTGAATTCCGCAGTCATATTTGGAGTCGTTGCTCTGCTGTTGTTGGATACCTTTACAATGTCTAGATTCCACATTCCACCTTCAATCCAAGTTACAATATTGTCTTTAATCTGATTATTAGCAAAGTGACCATGTGCTTTCACGATGCTGCTGGTATCATTTTGTTGAATATTTGACGGCTTGTCGTTCAATAACTTATTAAAATTCGAAAAATTATCGGTATCTGCTTGTGCTGTGACTAGGTATGAGGTGGGAATGAAGATATAGAATTGTTATTACTATTCACATCCATTGACCAATATGTAATACTACTAAGTGCTAATCTAAAACAATAATTGATGCCATAAAGTGAAATGATTGATTAAAAATATACACGTAAACTTTCTGTGACTTTGACACATAAATTAATTTCGTCTCACCCCAGGATACAGGAACCGAAAAGCAATTTTTTATGCATAGCGGGACATTACGATGGGTATTCTTTAATGACAAATCCTTTCTAATGATTACGTACTTAGCAATCACCTCGATGTTCATTATGACGTTGTTTGCAATGAATGGAATAGCTATGAATAATAACATTGCTTTGGGACAAACAAACTCAAAAACTACAGGTGATTCTGGAAATACTGCAAATATGCATGTTGATGAAGCACTCAAGGCCATACAATCTAATGACAACAACGGTGCAACTATGCACATTCAAGAGGCTCAAAAGAATCTTAGTTAAATAGAAATAAGATATTTCAATGTCTTTTATTTCCATTAGTATTTTATTTTTAAACCTCTTAATTTGTTTAAGACTGGCGAGTCATTACTAAAATAAGATAGTTAATTTTGATGTACATTCTCTTTTGTAAGGTCTTTTTGTTTTAGTTGATATGACATTAAAATAACCAAGATTATTTCAATAATTAGAGTTATTATACCATTTGGCTCCAACTCATTTATTGGGGTCACTTCAGGTGAAAATGGAGGAGTGACAAGCCTTACGAGTACAAAGGTGATGACGAGCATTGAATTTCCAATGATCCCTATGTAATAGAGGATATTTCTAAGAGAGTGTTCTCTTACAAGTAATATGGCGATACCAAAACCTATTTGGGCCAATCCGGAAACCAAAAATATCATACCCCATATCCATGACTCCTGTGAATGTTCAGGAACCAAAAGTACATGAATAATGCCTACAGAAACAGAAAGTATTGAAATCGCTATGATTAAGTTCCTCGATCTTGTTTTATTACCCTGGTTATCAATACGTTTGTCAGTCTTGTTATTGAAAACAAAAAGACCCGCGACCATTCCAAGTGAAAAAAATCCTAGCCATTCTGTGATTGGAGATATTAGTTGTTCAATTGGATCTCCTTCTGTCATATTCATACTATCATCATGGTCCTTGACCATGTTTTCAGACACATCTTCACTAAAAGCAACTACATATTGAACACTACCTATAATTCCTTGACAAATTGAGAAACAAAATGATAATGCCAAAATAATGAAACAAGATGTCATATTGGCCATGATAATCTTAATGTAAGATCTATTCTTTTATAGTTGATGCCTTTGATTTCATGACTCATTTTCCTTGTTAATTCCTTACTTCGTTTAACTTTGCATATCATATATCAAATTTATTATATTGCTATTCTTACTCAGAGACAATGCACATTATATCATATTTTTGAATGCAAAAAAGTTGTAATGACTTTATAACATAGCTTGCTTATTCATAAATATCATCGGTTCAAGGTACCTACAGTATCTTCTGAGTCAAATCCAAGGATTCGTAATTGAATTTGTACCGGATAAACCTGGAACCTCGCTGACTAGTCGCATTTAGTAATTATGACTACGAACCTTTACAAATGTAAAGAGTAATATATCTTAATATAATAAATTGGTAACTGTATGCCAGTCAGTCTGGACGAAATCGACGTGTCTATTTTAAAGTCAATATTAGAAGATGGTAGAAAATCTTTTAGACAAATATCAAGAGAGACGGGTATAAGTACCCCAACAGTAAAAGCCAGATATGAAAGACTCGTAAATATTGGGTTTATAAAAGGTGTATTACCAGTTTTTGACTTTGAGAAAATTGAATCAGTCGAGAACGGGGAAAAGAATTTCATCCAGTTGGAAAGCCTCAATGAAAATGTAAAGAAAAGAAAAAATCTCTACAGGAGTAATCAGGATAACACTCTAAAAGAAGAAATACATGAAATTCAGAAAAAAATCTCAAGTGGGCTGGCAATAAATATTGTTTGTGATTTTTGCGAGGGTCCAGTTTTTGGTAAACCTAAAATCCTAAAGTTTGCAAATATTGAGCGATTCTTTTGTTGTGTTTCCTGTAAATCCGGTTATAGTCAAAAATACCGTGGTAGAATCGAATCAATAAAAAGAAAATATGAAGGAAAATCTGAGTTGGATGAATAATATCTACTATTACGATTTGTATCAGTATCCATATTTTGAAGGATTTTGCTCTAACTCTTGTTTACACACAGCAGAACACAAGTACACTTTGTTGCCATTGATTTCCGATACATGTTTTGCAGTTTTTTCATCCACATTCATATTACAAACTGGGTCTTTTGCCATAATGTATTACAAGTGATAACATATTTAACTATGAAGACTTTACAAATGTAAAATACATAGCGACATGCATAATGTTTACAATTGTAAAGCCACTGTCTTATCTATCCCTTTTCTTTAATAAACTAGATATGATTACAACTAAAGAAATATTATCGGCAAAAAATTTTGACTCACATATGTTTAGGAGGGTTGCGGTTTGACATCTACATCTACTTCTACTTCTACTTCTACTTCTACTTCTCCTTCTCCTTCTCCTTCTCCTTCTCCTTCTTCAATACTAGTATCAAACCCAAACAGATGGAAAGCATTAACCATATTGTCATTAGCTCAATTCTTGATAATCTTAGATACATCAATCATAGGAGTAGCTTTACCATCTATTCAAGAACATTTTGGCATAACTCAAACAGAGTTGCAATGGATTTTTAATGCGTATGTAATTACTTTTGGCGCTCTATTACTACTTGGTGGTAGATTATCAGACATTTTAGGTCAACGTAAAGTCTTTACTATTGGATTTTTGATTCTTACTGGAGCTTCAGTCTTAGCAGGAATAGCAATGTCAAATGATATGCTCATAACTGCTAGAGTCTTACAGGGATTAGGCGCTGCTTTGATTGCACCTTCAGCTTTATCCATTGTGATGAATCTATTTTCAGCAAACAAGTCTGAGATGAATAAAGCTATGGGTATATGGGGAGCAGCTGCACCAGCTGGAGGAACTGCAGGAGTATTTTTAGGAGGCATCATTACAGCTTGGTTTGACTGGCCATGGGTATTTTTGATAAACGTTCCTATCGGAATAGCAGTACTCGCTTTGATCCCCAAACTAATTCCCAAGGGAGTAAAAAAGAAAGGAAGTATCGACTACTTGGGTGCACTAACCATCACCGCATCTGTGGGTATATTGATTTATTCGATTGTAACAGCCAATGAAAATGGATGGACATCAATACAAACAACTATACTTTTGTCTACATCAACAGCACTGTTTGTTGGTTTTATTGCGATTGAAAAAAGAAGTAAAGACCCATTAATTCCATTGCATATTTTCAAAATACCGAATCTTCTTTCTTCTAATATTGTAATGGCTCTATTGGGAGCTTCATGGGTTTCAATGTGGTTTTTCCTTAACCTATACCTGCAACAAATACTCCATTATGGACCTCTAGAGAGTGGGTTAGCATTGCTACCAATGACAGGACTAATAATGATGATGATGACTTGGTTAATGCCTAGATTAATAGGTAAACTAGGTGTTAAGGAAAACCTAATTGTCGGCCTTGGCCTCTTAACTGTAGGACTAATTCTTTTTAGTTTTATTCCTGCAAATTCTGAACAAGGTGATAATAACCATATCTTCTTAGTTTATGTCCTACCAGCATCTATCATATCCGCATTGGGAATGTCTTTTTCCTATATTCCAATATTGGTTTCGGCTATATCAAATGCAAGAAATGAAGACTCTGGTATAACCTCAGGTTTAGTTAATACAACTTACCAAATAGGATCGGCAGTAGGGTTAGCAATATTGGTTTCATTGTCGACCTCTCACTCCGACCTCCTAATTGATATTGGAACTAATATGTTAGAGGCATTGAATCAAGGATTTCACTTGGCTTTTATTGGTGCAGCAATTATCTCAGCCATTGCATCGTTAACAGCAGTATCATTCATAAGAACGAGGCCAAAGGAATAAATCGGAAACAAATCTTTTTCATCTTTTTAATATATTGAATAATTCCAATAGATGGGCTATGAAAAATTAATCGACTGATAAGATAATTTATTCATATCTTGAATTTCTATTAATAACAGTCTGGGCGCGTGGGGGACACGATTCAAGGTTGAATCCAATCCTAGAATTAAACGATATACGACAGCACAGAAAGTGGATCGATTTTTGGAATAACACAATGAAGCAGATTTGGTATATCTTTAGATGTTCAAAGATAAATTAAAGTCGAATTCTTGCCAATTTCGGAATATCATAAACGTGTTCGAACTCATCCATGTGTATTAAGTTCTATATGGCTGTATAGTTATATGACAAATCCCCTTTTAGATACCAAAGTTAACAATAGGCATCAGGTCTTGGTTTCTTTCATCAAGAATATTACAACGATACCAGAAGCCAAACCTATCCATGCAACTGCCTGAATTGCAACAAATGTGTTAAACAGGTCCGCTATAAATCCAATTCCAATGGCCCCAATAACAAAGCCCATGTCTCTCCAAAATCTGTAAACCCCCAAAGATGTAGCCCGCCAATTAGGATGTGCTATATCGCTAATTGCAGCAAGTAATGTAGGATACACCAAAGCAGTTCCCAAACCCAAAAATGACATTCCTACAACCCAGCCCAAGGCTTCTTGTGAATATAGTATGGTCCATACCCCTATACTCTGTATGAACATTCCTGGAAAAATGAGAATTTTCCGTCCGATCTTATCAGACAGAAATCCGGTTGCAAGTTGTAAAACACCCCAAATTCCTGGATGCAATGCTTTTAGGAATCCAATATCATTTGCACTTAAACCATAAGAAGAAAAATAAAGGGTAAATAACCCCCAAGACACACCAAATATCAGATTATTTACTAACCCCGCTTGACTTATAGCAAGCAAGGAACGGTTCTTCCAAGATGTTTGCAAAAAGACTTGAACGAACTTCAAGTTTCCGTTCATCTCAACATTATTCTCATCTACAGGTTTTGACTTATCCTGAGTTTCTATCTCCAGAAGAGTAAACTTTCTTGTATCTTTCACTATTAGCCACGATATCAATAGTCCAAGAACAGCAAAAATAATTCCAAGATAAAATGGGTATGGCTTTAATCCATACACAGATGCAATATAACCAGTGATAAAACCTACAATGGCCACAGCAAAATATCCTGAAAACTCATTGAATCCAAGTGCAAAACCTCTTTTCTCTTTTCCTACAAGGTCGATCTTCATGTTCACTGTCATGGACCAAGCGAGACCTTGATTGATACCAAGAAATACGTTTGCAATTATGACCCAGTTCCAGTCTGGTGCTAAAATCAATATTATCGGAACAGGTATCCCAAATAACCAACCCAAGATTAATACATTTTTTCTACCCCATTTGTCAGAGATTTTTCCTGCAAAAAGGTTCAGGAATGCCTTGACTAACCCAAAACTTGCAATAAAGGATACTATCAATGCATTAGATTGAATATCAAATTCGTTTGCTCCAATAAGAGGAACTACAGTTTGTTCTAATCCAATCATGGATCCGACAAATGCGTTAACCAATACAAGAATTAAGAATTGATTAATGTTAGGACGTAGACCTAGTCTAATTGTTTTATCTTCATCCCTGTCTTTATTGATATTAAATCAATATGTTCTCTATATAATAAGAATTAAGTTTTTTGGGCTACTTTCGAAAGACATCTTATGGATTTTCATGCGTAAACAAATCAATGTAAATAAACAATTATAGAGTTATTAAAATAGCAAAAAGAAAAGAAGGTAGAAAAGAATGTCGTTGTCCTGCTGTATTGCTATAAGAGTTTTCTTGGTTTTGGATGTTGATGTCGTTACCAGAACCTATTATATATTTCATGATACAATGTGTCATGAGGAATCAGATTCAAAATATCTTGTTATTAAAAAATCTAAAAGGATTATGAACTCTTTTTGCTTAGCCGTCTAAAATCAGAGGAACTGATAAATTCGGATTGCGATTCAGACAGACAACAATCCTGGACTTTTGATTGTTGTTGATTTCTCATCTTCCTTGTCGATTCGACCAGTGTTAGTGTGAATGTTCCAATTATCAAGGCTAGAGGAATAGCCATGAATGCAGAATATTGATAAAATAGAATAGTTACAGTCTCTGCTGTTAATATACATGCACTTTCTGCAGTAATCAAAACTATCAAACTAGTCCTTAAAATGTTTTTCATTTGTGGGTTATTCCAATTATCAATAAAGTGTGTAAATCCTCGCTTAAAATTAACAAATGTCGTTATCAAATTAAAGATAAAACCTTTACTTGCATTTTCTTCCAAAAAGGAACAACAACCCCGTATTTTTTTATCTCCTGAGTATTTTTAAAATCATATCGTCCTATTATAGTCATAAAGGTTGAAAAACCTGCTAATGCAAATCCCAAAGTATATGCTATAACAATCCCATATAGATTGAAACCAAAAACAGATATTCCAATATTTTCTCCTATTTCAGCGCAAATAATACATAGAATTTCAATACCTAGAGCGGCAATGAATGTTCTTCTAATGTTTTGAGATATCTGTCGGAAAAAGTAGGACCTCTTCCAAGGATTAAATTTATTTGTATGGGCAGATATACAACAGCAAGATTTCTTATCGCAGTTTTTACATTTCCAAATGACATCTGAACATGCTTCTGGAGAGCATTTGCACTCAGCACATGTCAAATGTTGCATTTAGAGTATATCCCCAATTACAGCGTAAATAAAGATTACATCAAATAATTAGGTATAGTTAATCCGCTGATTGTCTAATGTTGTCTAACTGGACACGTGGGATACGATTCAAGGTTGAACATGATCTCAGCAAGATGATAACGATTTTGATTTAAGACGGATTCAAAAACTTAATTAATTTGAATATTTAAGATGATTATTTGGGTCAAGACAATCTTAATTCTAATATCGACGATACCAATGGAAATAAAAATACCACACATATCATGTATGACCCAGAATCTATACTCAAGAAAGGTGTAGAATTTCTGCAAAACATAAATAATAAAATGGATATATGCGTAGACGCTAATGCACCTTCTACTATAGTCACTATTCCAGATTATTTTATCAATTATAAGACACTAGCAAAAAGAGGCTGTAAAATCAGATTTCTTACTGAAATTACTAAAGAAAACTTGGCATATTGTAAGGAAATAATGAAAGTCGTTGATGAATTCTGTCACTTAGATGGTATCAAGGGAGGAATTGCTGTTAGTGAAAAGGAATTTATGTCTACAACTCGGATAATTCAAAAACGATTAATTATTCAATGCATTTATAGTGATATAGAAGCAGTTGTAGAACAAGGTCAATATATTTTTGACTCGTTTTGGACCAACGCAATTCCTGCGCTGGATCGAATAAAAGAAATAGAAAAAGGGGTAAAACGTGAATTCATTGAAACTATTCGAAACCTTGCAGAAATTGAAAAATTGCTACAAGTAATTTTTAAACACACTGTTGCAGAGATATTAATAATACTGTCAGATAATGAGGATATCTACAAACAGAATATAGAGTACATCATTAAATTATTAACAGAATTCGTTTCTATATCAGATAAAATAAAGATTAAATTGTTGATACATCGAAATGCGTATACTCATCATATAGTAACAAAATACTTATCAGAGTATTTAAAGGCCGAGAAAGTTGAAATTCATTATCTAAAAGATTTATTCAAAACTAATTTGATGTTAGTAATTTCTGATAAAATGGTATCTATAGCAATTGAATCCAAGGATAAAGGACAAGAAAATGTCTATGCAAAAGCTTTACCATTTGGGCTGGCTACTTATTCAAATAGTGAACCTACTGTTAGTTCTTTATTAGCCATTTTCGATAATTTATGGATACAATCCGCAAGCAATTCATAATTATCTAAGTATGAATTCATAATATGTTTGGATACGGCAGTGGGGATGTGTTAAAGATATGATATTAACTCGAATTAATTCTATAGGAGAGTTTTGAGAAGGGTTCAAATACCAGGGAGTCATAATATCATTACTAAGTACAGTATCATTGAGTTTGGGCGCGTGGGGATTAAGTTCCCAGTGGTAGTAGGGTTCTAATATATTATACAATTATTTATTGTGATTTTAGAATTGACAATATCATATTCCTAACTTGTATCCAATACTTCAAATTCTCTAAATCCCTAGAAGGCTCCATTAATATTTCGAAAGCAATTCCATTAAACAATGCCAAAAGTACTTTTGACATTTCCTCCGTATTTTTTATACTCTTTTTTAATATTCCATTTTGAATTGCTTCATCCAATACTTTCTCAATCGATTCTGTTACTTTAGCGCTGCAGATAATTAACTCGTTTTTGATCTTATCGCTTCTTCTTGACGCACACCACATTTCAAACAAAAATGCATAAAAGTCAGGATATTCCTTAAAGCTTTGGATACAGTCCTTGATGATATTATCCGCTATTTCTTCTGCAGTTTTTCCTTTAATACCCTTAATGGTAGTTTGAATAATATTTTCAGAGCTATACGCCAAGACTTTACTTACCAAATCTTCCTTATTCGAAAAATAATAATGTAATATGCCTCTACTTACCCCAGATTCTGTTGCTATGTTTGCTATTGTAGTATTTTCATATCCATTTTTAGCAAGGACCTTCAATGCATTCTTTAAAATTTCATTGATCTTTTGCTCTTTGCTTTCACTCAATCTGTCAATAAACTAGGTAATCGGTCTAATATAAATTTAGTTGGATAGCCAACCAAATATTAATAAGATAGCTTGTTGTTAATAAGTTGGATGACTAACCAATTTATAAATATAACAATGGACAAGCCCATAGACAAGACAAAAGAGGTAGCAATAATTGGTGGAGGTTTAGCCGGTCTTACTGCCGCGGTATATATATCTCGAAATGGAAAGAATGTTACTATTATAGAAAAATCTAGTGAATTTGGTGGAAGAGCTAGAACCACCATGAAGGATGGATTCTATTTTAATCAGGGTCCCCATGCACTCTACGCAGATGGGCTAGGATCTAGAATTTTAAATGAATTAAACGTAATATATAATGGTAAAAAAGTTGACTATACCAAATATTTTGTTAAGGATAAAGAAAAGATACATCAATCGCCTATTAAATTAAGTCAGCTTTTAGCAACAAAATTACTAAAGGGTTTCAGAGGTAAGATTGAAATTATAAGATTTTTAATTAAATTGAACAAGATGAATCTTGATGGACTCCAGAGGATCAGTTTTCAGGAATGGTTAGACAAGAGTTTCAAAAATTCTGACTCTAAAGACTTTGTAAAAATGCTAGGTAGGATTTCCACATATACTTATAATGCAGAAAACTTGAGTGCCAAATTAGCATTAAATCAAATAAAAACAGCTGTTGCTGGAGGTGTAATCTACATAGATGAAGGATGGCAGACCTTAGTAGATCAACTAACTGATATTGCGAAAAGGAATGGGGTAAAGTTTGTGTACGGTAAGAATGTGGATTTTATTGCGCAAAGTTATGACAATAATGGACCAAATAGACAATTAAAATGGAAAATTAGATTATCTAACAATACGGCCATTTCATATTATAATGTCATTATTGCAACTAATCCTTCTCATGTATATAGTCTTTTAAAGGACAACGCGTTAGTCAATCCTGAGTTTCTTAGTCACCTTGAAAAAATGAATAGACCTGCTAGGGTTGCAACTTTAGACATTGCATTAAGCGGTCTTCCTAATCCCAATGTTTATGGAGCATATGGAATGGATGTACCTTTGTACCTATCATTGCATTCTGAGTTCGCTAAACTGTCGGTCGATGGAAATGGAGTGCTATTTCATGCAATAAAATATTTGGATTCCTCTACCGAGCTAAATCCAATACAAGATAAAATGGAGTTAGAAGGGCTCTTAGATATGGTTCAGCCTGGCTGGAGAAAAATGGTTGTGAGGCAACGCTTCCTTCCAAACATGATAGCTTCCAATACCTTTCTTAATAATAATAAAGGTTTTATGGAAAACAGACCTAACATGGAGGTTCCAGGAGTAGATAATCTTTACATTATCGGTGATTGGGTAGGTCCAGACGGAATGTTGGCAGATACAAGCTTTGCAAGTGCTAAAGCAGTAGCACTAAAAATTCTGAGTGAAAATAAGGAAATTGAAATACATGATGGGAAACTATAACATTAGTTCCACTCCTACCATTGAAGGGTTTAAAATATTCTCTATTCATTAGTGGTAACAGTTCTCATCCGTGGGGATTAAGTTCCCGGTGGTAATGGGGTTCTAATACATTGATCAAGAATATTTATTTAGATAACATTAAAATAATCAAACAGCCGGTCAGGCTTATAATCCATTAGGTATAAGGGAACTGTTGCTTGATAAATATTTAGATTTAGGCGATGAACAGATCAAATATGGGCATAATACACACAATGAAATAATTGTTATTGATCTATTGGTCCTTTTAAGAGTAACAATAAATAAATTAAGACGATGTAAATTACTTTATGACAGAATGTAACGTCTCTTTTTTCTTTATCCTTTGCAACGCATATTCAAAGTGCTTCATGCCTATCTTTAATCCGATCGGTTTCGGTTTAACGCTATCGCATGTTATCTTATTGTTATGATTCTCATTTACTAGGGAATTTGAGTCTGTGGTCTCCCGATTTTGCATCAAACTAATATGGTCTTTAATAGCTGCTATGGCTGCAGCGTTTACCAAAGCTTCTAAATCTGCACCGGTATAGCCTTCCGTTAACTCCGTTACTCTGTCAAGATCGCATGTAGAATCCAATGGCTTTTTCCTTGAATGTATTGACAGTATGTGACGCCTAGCATTCTTATCTGGCAGAGGAATTTCTATTATTCTATCAAATCTCCCTGGACGCAGTAAAGCTTCATCTATTATGTCAGGTCTATTTGTAGCTCCAAGTATGGTGACCCCCTTTAAATCTTCGAGACCATCAATTTCGGTCAATAGCTGAGATACCATTCTTTCAGTAACATTGGCATCCGATGCTCCTGATCCGGTATTTCTTCTAGGAACAATAGAATCAATCTCGTCAAAGAAAATAACACAGGGAGAAGATTGTCTTGCCTTTCTAAATACTTCTCTTATTCCTTTTTCGGATTCTCCTACCCATTTAGATAACAATTCAGGGCCCTTGATACTGATGAAATTAGACTCTGATGTAGTTGCTACAGCCTTTGCTATCAAAGTTTTTCCCGTGCCTGGAGGTCCATATAACAAAAGACCTTTAGGTGGTTTAACATCCCCTTCTGTAAATAACTCAGGATACTTAAGTGGCCACTCTACTACTTGGGACAGTTCGTCTTTAACATTGGATAACCCGCCAATATCTTCCCAAGTTACATTAGGCCGTTGAATCTGGATTTCCCTGAGAGCAGAAGGCTGTATATCCTTTAATGCTTCTTCAAAGTCATTATTAGTTATTTTTATTTTGTTAAGGATTTCTATTGGTATTTTTGACTGTTCCATATTTATTTTAGGCAGTTCCCTACGAAGAGATCGCATAGCGGCTTCCTTTGATAAAGATTCAAGGTCTGCTCCAACAAATCCATGTGTTACTTTAGCAAACTGTTCAAGATTTATATTCTCAGCTAAGGGCATCCCTCTAGTATGAATTTGAAGAATATCGAATCTTCCGTCCTTGTCTGGAATTCCTATTTCAATTTCCCTATCAAATCTACCTGGTCTTCTTAAAGCTGGGTCTATAGCATTTGGTCTATTTGTAGCTCCAATTACTACTACTTTTCCTCTTGCCATCAATCCATCCATCAAGGTCAATAATTGAGACACTATCCTTTTTTCCACGTCACCTGAGACTTCTCCTCTTTTTGGCGCTATGGAATCAATTTCATCTATAAAAATAATGGATGGAGATTTCTCTTGAGCCTGCTTAAAGATATCTCTTAACCGCTCTTCAGACTCGCCATAGAATTTACTCATTATCTCTGGTCCACCAATGGAATAAAAGTTGGCGTTTGTTTCATTTGCTACTGCTTTTGCTAACAGTGTCTTGCCAGTTCCTGGCGGTCCATATAGAAGAACACCCTTTGGAGATTCTATACCTATTCTTTCAAATATTTCAGGATGTCTGAGAGGAAGTTCTATCATTTCTCTGACTTTTTGCACTTCATTTTTTAGTCCTCCTATATCTTCATAAGTGATCCTAGGCATCACACCCTTTGAAGTGTCCTTTGAAATGGAGCTAATAATAAATTCAGTTAGATGTGAATCTATTATGGTTACCCGGTTAGTAGGACTTGTACTGTTAACTACAAATCCGATTTTTCTTCCCATAATATTTACAGGAATTATATCACCTCTTGTTACTACTCTTCCATCAAGTAATTCAGGAAGATGTTCTTCTAGGCCAACAATATTGAGATCTTCTGTTGGCGAAAATATGACTTGCTCTGATTTTTCTATATTTTGAACCTTTTTGATAGTTACACGATCATCGATCCCTTCACATAAGTTATTGCGTGTATAACCATCCACTCTAAGAAGACCTCTTCCATAATCAGCGGGTGGACCTGACCATAGCAAAACATATGTTGTTTTGTTTTTCTTGCTAATTATCTCTATCACATCTCCTGGCTTTAATTGCATTCTTTCCATTACATCTGGATCTACAAGAGCCATACCCTTTCCTACAAATTTTGGGTCAGTCTCTGCTATTTTCAGAGATATCACTTGGTTATGATTTTGATCTTTATTATCATAATCTACCATTTGTCTTTTTCACCTTTATCGTTTTTTTTTGGTAAAATAAAAATTGAAAATGTCTTTTCGTCTTTTCTTACTCTATTTTGATTTCTTTTGCATTTGCCTTTGTCTGTTTCTTTAATTTTAACTTTAGCTCTAGGACACCGTTTGAATAACTGGCTTTTGTGGACTCATCATCCATTTCTACATCTACAGGAATCTCTGCATGGTATTTTTTCTGATCCTTTTCTCCGTGTATAGTTATGAGATTCCCTACTGTACTTACCTTGATATTTTCTTTTGATAGCCCAGGCATTTCTGCTGTTACAACAAGAGTATTGTTTTTTTCATCCACCGCTGTATCTACTAATGGTTGTCTAACACTTGATTGTTCTACTAGTCCTTTGGCTCCTGGTCTAACATTTCCAAATTCTCTGACATGAGGCTTACCGTCTGCTCCTATCGTTATTTGGTATCCGTAATAATATGGAAATGTTGATGCTTCTCTAAATGAGTCTGCTGTCATAGGACTAATACCTCTTGCGGTATTAAAGACCCTGTTCATCATATCTTCAGCTTGTGCGAACTCTCGATCCATTTCATTAAAAAAATTTCTGAATGCATTTCTTCTTGGAATTATTTCTCCATCCCAATAGTCAAACATTCAAATCACCTTAACAAGTGTGTAAAGGATATTACAAATATATTTTTTTCTAACATTTTTGTTTGGAAAATAATAAAGTAAAATATAAATTACAGATTTTAAAATAAATAAAGGCGGTGATAAGTTATGAATACAAAAGAATTTGTAACAAACATCATCAACACAAGTCAAAAAAAAATAGTCGAGAGAGTTAGATGCATGCCAAAACTATTGTCTATAACCATAATATCCGTGCTAGGATTGCTTCCTATGACATCAGTACCGAGTATAGCTGTGACAGCGTATGCGCAACACCTACAATCACAACCTACTGTTCCATGGTATCAATCATTAGAGATAGCACATTCCAAAGTACAAGCAGCTTTGTCTCCTGGTGCATTCGGACACGGTATCCCGGGGTTACATAATATGTCCACAAATGACGTTCTGGTACTCCTTGGATTAACCGCACTAGGATTTATGGCTGTATATATCGCTGTTAAAGTATTACTTCGATACTTGAATGAAGGGAAGGTGAACGTGGCAATTCGTTGTAACGGCAAGATGATCTAAAATAGTCGTTCGTTAAATACTCAATATTTATTTTCTTTGTGAAATAATTGACATCTAATAATATTGCAAAAAAGCATAGAATAGCCAACCAGATTAAATATGAGGTTATCAAAACTTATACAAATATCTCTATTTTTGTTATGTGGTGGCCCTCTCTAAATATTCTAGGTATTTTGATAAAGTTGCTTATGACAACGAACAGAATTTTTTTATGTAGTTTTAGGATTTTTGGTTATATAAAGATATGAGCTGTAACGGAATATGTGAAAGATTCAGAGCAAAAAAAATTCCCACTATCTCCTCTAGATACTCGCAGGGACATAAAAGATGCAGTGTTTGTGAGATTTTTATACATTGGGACAATAGTCCTTATTGTCCATGTTGTAGTTATAAGCTGAGAACCCGATCATTTCGTGGACTAGGAGCAGGCAAGAAAAAAAGAGAAAAATTAATTAAAAGATATTAATAATTCATCTTAAATTGATTTTGTCAGTTCTCACAAATGAGAAATTATATATATTACTACTTACCACTTTAAGTATCATTATGTTTGGGCGCGTTGGGATTAAGTTTCCTGTGTATAAGGGCTCTATTGCAATGTTAATCCGTCATGTCCATATTATGAGCACTTTTAATCCTATTTACCGATTAATATGAAGGCACCCATTTAGTGAATGTTCTGATGTAATCTTTGTATATATCCAAATGTACTCTTGTAACACTTAATAGTGTCAAAAGGCATATATAGTATGTGGAAAACGAAACATATTCTACAGGTTCTATGATGTCTATATCTTCACTCTATAAGGCTATTGCTGCCAGGAAAGTAAAATAAATAAACCTATATAATATCCAGTTTCTTTTTTCGAGCTACAATTTTTTAAGTATGGTCAGGTAGTAACGCTGTCAGCCGTGGGATAAGGATCAAGGCTGAATAGAATCCTGGTGCTTGATTCTACTGCTGATAATCCAAAGCGAATTTATCAAATTCTATTGCTGCAATCAGACATGCTCTGGCAACTACATGAACAGCATGCATAAATAATTCTCGTGTCAAATTATCAAAAAATAAAGGATATATCAACGTGAGTCCGATGGAGTTACCCTCCTTGTTTGTTTGTAATGAACAAAATACACCCACTTTCAACAAATCCTTGGTCAGTTGTGTTCGAAAATCATTAACTATTTTGTCATCTGCATTGTGTAAAGTTTTACCGTCTTGAGTTAACAGACGAGGTCTTGATATAATTTCGACCCTTCCAACATCGTTTTTATAAACATATACTCCTATTTTAAAATCTTCAAAATAACTGGTGTTAACAATAGAAACTGTATTATCGTCATCTATTGTTTCGTCTACAGAAATGGAAACATCAATATCTTTTGGACTCAAAGTTGTTTTGCTAATTTCAGGCATTGGTATCTATTGTTATAGCTGTTTAAAAAATATTCAGATTTGAGAATTTTGAAAATGATGATTCTTGTTATAAAATGAGAGTAATACGAGTATCGATTGACTAAAAATATTGTTGACATTTTGACCAACATCTTAGAAGGCGAATGTAAGTCTCAAAGTAGGAAGTAGTAGGATTCTATAACTTTGGCTAGGACAAGTAATTATTTGATTAGACTATGCATTTTAGTATTTAATTTGTGATAAGGATTACGTCACAGATAGTAATAGTCTGGGCACGTGGGGATTAAGTTCCTGGTGGTAATTGGGTTCTAATAAAAGTGGTTGATGCTCACTCACCCTAAACATTCTAAATCTTTTTCCAATTAGGTTTTGTCGTTTGACCCAAAGATCTCTATCTATGTTGTCAATTTCAAACTGCCATTTTTATCTCTGAGTAAGATCCAGAACTGAAATTTATAATACCGCCACTATGATAATATAAAATGACTTTAGCTGAATAACCTTCCACAACCTCTTCCAAAATCTGACCTGGTTAAGAATTTTCCATTTTCTATACAGCGAGAAAATCAGAAGAGGGTATTAAACGACATATCTGATGCCTTTAAGTCTGGCTATAGATATGTTTTATTAGAAGCTCCAACAGGATTTGGAAAAAGCGCAGTAGCCATTGCACTAGCGTTGAGCTTGGGTTCAAGCTATATATGCACATCTACCAAAGACCTGCAGACTCAGTATTCCAATGATTTTCCATATGTGAAGGCAGCTAAGGGAAAAAATAACTTTCCTTGTTTACTAAAGCAAGACTTTGTAGACAATGGAACCTATCAATGTGGAATATGTGCATCCTCCAATCTAAATGAATGTTACCATACAACTGTTGAATATGGCCAATGTATGACTAACGAATCCTTTAAAGAGGATGGATGCAGGTATAGGACTTTTGCGAAAGATTATAAGATAATTAATGAAAGAACAAAAGATGAAAAAATATACATTGACAATGACACTAAACAGAAGTATCAAAAACAACATTCTGAATGGTTACCCATAAGCAAACTTAAGGTAAGAAGAGAGTGGAAGCCTTGTGAATACTTTAATCAATTAAATATTGCATTGGCCTCCAGTCATTCTATATTTAATTACCCTATCTTTCTTGCCTTCCTACCTTATAATAAGCGCCTCTCGGAAAGGGAACTTCTGGTATTGGATGAAGGTCATCTTTTAGAAACAGAAATTGTAAAGTTTAGGGGATTGTCAATATCTAAGAAGAGATGGAAACGGTATGTAGGTAATTTTGATATTGTTGATTATGGTTATGACAGTATAGAAAGATGGATTGATTTTTTAATAGACCTTGAAACCAAAATGTTAATTGCAATTGGCAATGATTCTTTAGCGTCCTCACTGGACACAGAAAGAAGCATCAAATTTGATTACTATACGACAAGAAAGATATCATCAGAAAACCTAGATCATAAAAAAAGAATAGTTTCTGCAACTGAATTGTTTGAAAGTGATGAAGAAATAGCAAAAAAATATGCCAATGTTGAAATTACGTCAAAAGATGATACGAAAACTCTTAGCGATGAGCTTGCTGTTGATGCTCTCAAAGATACAGAAAGATTGACGCGAACGATAAACAGCATACTTGCAAATCCTAAAAATTGGATAGTTTCGGATATTAAAAAGGACAATTACAAAATAGAGAAAGTGGAATTAAAACCACTAGATATTTCACCATACTGTAAGACTGTTTTTGAAAAGGGATCCAAAACGTTGATAATGAGTGCGACTATCCTAAACAACAAGGCATTTTGCAAAAGTATTGGTTTAGCTCCCGATGATGTAAAATTTATTCAAGTTGAATCTGATTTTCCAATTGAACATAGAGCGATTTATCCCTTAAATATTGCCTATCTTAACTACAGTAACTTACAGTCTATTGATATCATGTCTAAAATTTCTACGACCGTTGACAATTTAATGTCCACTCATAAAAATGATAAAGGAATAATCCATACAACATCGTATGAACAGCTTAGCTTTATCAAAGAGAATCTATCTAAGGAAAATACAAGGAGGCTTTTAGTTACTGATCCAGAAATACAAAGGGATGAAGTAATATCCCAACATACCTCCAGTCCAAAACCAACCGTACTTATTTCACCCTCACTTCACACAGGACTTGATTTAAAGGATGACCTGTCAAGATTTCAGATTATAACTAAAGTTCCATATCCAAATAAAAGTGATAGATGGACTAATGCAAAAAGACAGGTCGATGAAGAATGGTATTATTGGCAGACAGCACTGAGATTGATACAGGCATATGGAAGGTCAGTTAGATCTAAAGACGATTGGGCAAGGACATATGTTTTGGACTCGGCTTTTAGCTATTTTGTAAGAAAGAATAGAAATACTCTGCCCAGTTGGTTTATTCAAGCAATCAAAGGTCAGTGTAGATAGCGTATTTCACCTACCATCTTATTAGATTTACACATCTAACTTATATTCAAAGGATTATTGGGCCAGTCAAACAGATTTTATTGTTTAGTAACAGTCCCAGTCCGTGGGGATAAGTGCTGATATTGGTGCTTGTAAAGGGATTCTACAATCTTTTAGCAATTGTTGGAATATAAAGATTGATAAAATTAACGGGACCAAAATTTAGTGTTGATGAGAGTGGCTTGTTTGTTTTGTAGAGTCTTTTAGTTTTTCGATCATAAAGTTGTATATGCTAATTTTCGATGTTAAAATAACTCTTTTTTGTTCATTGGATAAATTGCCTGATATTGTCGTTAGATCTTCAATTTTGTCAATGACCTTCTCTACGTCTCCCCAATCATTAATGTCTAAATTTTCGTCGATTTCAAGATCCGCATATTCTTTTATCAATTCTTCTTTAGCTTTGTCTATTTCTTGGATGACTTTTGTAACTAGGCTAGACTTCCATGCCTTTAGAAACTCGATTCCATTAATTGGAAAATCTCTTGACCTAGGCATCTTTCTCCAGTCATGGTCATCTCTTTCTAGACGATCTAGAAAATGATCTATCTTACCTATTGCTCCCTGTGCAGAATGCCAACCGTGTATATGTTTAGGGCTAACAAAGTCAAGGTATTCTTTAATTTTTAAGAATTGTTCAAATGTAGGTTTTATAGTATTATCATTTGTTCCACTCGCATAGACATATTTCACGTGAAGCCATGGATAGTATCTTGTATAATAACTTAATAATTTTGTTACTATATCCTGTATCTCCTCTTTCTCAAGTGTATTTATGTTATCAATGAAATGAGTTTTGACTTCATGAAGTACTCGCACGGGTATGTTTATTTGTACATCATGTTTTTCGTCTGAATTTAACTTTATTGAAACATAATTCCCATAATATCTATCCCAGGGTAATTCTCCACTTATTCTTGTAGGTTCATCTTTTTCGGATTTCTTAGGAAATATAGGATCTACTATTGCTTCGGTGCAATTTTCCAAGTCCACTGTTTTTAAAGAACATTCTATAATGCCGCTATCAGAGCTTACATTAGTATCGCTCCATCTGGCAACAGTAGGGGATTTATCATTTGACGGTGAGCTTAAAAGTAACCAAACCCTATCGCCTCGCGCAAGCTTATTCTTTTTGTAGACTCGCACAAAAATCCTTTCGTTATTTTTTGCTGAACCTAGAGTCAGAAATTTTTGATTATCTTTTAGTATAAGATCATATATTGGTTCTTTCAGAAATGGGGAATTTTCTTGAAAACCTTTTTTTGATACTTTAATGCTAATGCTAAAATCACTGTAATCGTTTTCATATATGACATTCTCTGGGATACGGAATATGCACACACCTCCATCTCGAGAGATACTTTGTTCATTAATTATGTCAATCAGAATTGGATCAATACCATCTATCGGTTTATCATTTTTAAGTAAAACAATTGAGAAGGTATAGTCGGGATAAGGCGTGTGAGCATTATTTATAAATGGCATAAAATTAAGATATCGAACTACGACCAATTTTTCATACTCAAGAATCTCATATGTTCCTTCCAAATCATCGCGACCAATATCATCAGTTGGCTCAAAACTGGAATCCTGAATGTTAAATACAGTTTTAATTTCAGTGGGTATGAGAGGATCAAGCAACAAACGCCTACCCTTAATCCTAACCTCTTGTTCGTTTTCAAGGGGAATATCGGGACCTATATATCCATAGACTTTTCCCTCTAGACTTTTAAAATCAAATGAATTGAGATTAAAATACAGTTTTAAATTGACTTTTCCTTCTGATTCCTTTATAAATCTAGAATTGTTCTCTGTAATAAACTCATTTTTTAATTCACTTACTTCATACAAGGATGATTCAAAATCCGCAGACACAACACCTATGTCATCTGCATTTGATCCCCTAATAGCTTTAAACAGGTCGGATTGCGTAGCTGTTTCTGTTTTAGCAAGTGTATAATCTAAAACTCTTAGTTCGCCTGCAAACAAACGTCCCCTGATCAAATGAGGTGAAACATCAACTAGCATTCCTTTTAACAATAATTCTTTACCAATTATAGGCTCTTCTTTATCATCATAAACAAAATTTCCATCATTATAGGTGACTTTTTTTATAAAAGTATCATAAAACTCAAATTCAAAGTATCGTAAGGGATCAACTCCTCCTGTAACTTTTTCCTTTACTTCATCAGGAGTCAAATTTGGATCAAAATATTTTTCTGGTCGCAGTGGGTTGTTATTGTATAATGGCGGATAGACCCTAAATTTCCCGCTAAAATGTAGATATGACATACACACTCACCTACTCCATTTTATTCCCTAGTCTGGAAATATCATATTCAAATGCATCTGGAAATTTATCGTAGTGTCTAGGAATAACCACAGAAGGATCTAGAGAATTTTTTGGTCTTTCCTGTTCTCTTTGAGGATCCCTATGCCAATTCTCAGGGTATGTCCATGGCCTAACATCAATTACACCTGGTTCTTCTTTCTCCCCTGGCGAGGCATTCTCATTGATACCATATGGGTATCCGATGCCGCACCATGGTGATAACATCGTCTTTATTCCTACGACTATGAATGGAGACGTGGATCCTAAAGCCATTGTGTCTTTCTCGTACCCGTATACGAGTTCAGGATTTAGTCGATATTCATATTCTTTTCCTTTCCGCAATTGCCATGCGGCGAAAAGTCTATCTACATTTGAGTGTATGAGAAATACAAATGGATCCCTGAAGGCTGTATGCGGATCACCAATGGATCCACCAATATACATGTGAGCATAATCGTGGACGTTCTCAAGTTTAGTTCTCATTTCGTTGTAACTTGCGGATTCAATTATTTCTTTATCGGAGTGGAATTTGGCTCGTCTTTCTTTGGTTATGTAATCCTTTAGGGTACCTTTCTTTTTTTGTCTTGTCAAGGCAATAGGAGGATCCGCAGGATTGTCATGGTCTCCGTGTATTGATGCAGATTCTATTCCACGATAGTTATTGCCATTTGGATAGTGATCATAAAAGCCTGCGCTAAGCCACGGTTCTCCAGCGTCTCCTTGTGAACTGCCCATAAATTGTTCGTTAAAAAGTTCTTCCGGATCCTCGTTCCAATCCCAGTAATGGAGTGAAACAGTTTTATCAGCCATTCTTAATAGTCGTTCAAATCTGATACAAAGTTCTCTATGCCATGTCAAAAATGCGGGTCCTCTATGAACATGTGTTGCCTGATGAATTTCGTCTTGTTTGAACCAATAACTAACTCCACCTGAAAAAGGCTTGTCATTTCTATTACCAGGAAATACAAAATCTTCTTTTGTATTTAACGCTATAAACGCATTCCTAAGATTATCTCTTTCACTCTGTGGTATAGTCATGATATTCTTACGTACTGGAGGAACAGTAACATCATTCAAAGTGATTTTCCCTCACTTTTTATTTTATTTCTGTTTTGTAAGTTTAACTTTGGATTGAATATTCTAATAGTATACAAGTTTTCTAAAATATGTTTAACAAAGTTATAGGATTTTTGTAGTAAATCAACCCTTCCGTATTTGGTACCATATGTCAGGAGATCCATCTCGATGAATATTAACATGATCATTTATAAGATTTTACAATAATTTGCAATAGTCTGCAATATACATATATGGCAATAATAGAATTGCGGAAGACAATGAAAGAAATAAAAAATGGTCAATCTGTCTGAAATTTCAAAATTTCTATCGCCTTTTCTTTGAATGAATTATTGGCCTGAACTCTTAGAATCGAATTCTAATCTTTATTTTTAAATTGTGGTGATTATTGGCAATATTTAGAAATATTAAAAAGAGGGATAAAATAAGAAGTCTTCATTAGAATGTCAAATAACAATAATAAAAAACGACCACAAAGAGCTCTAGTCCTTCAAGGAGGGGGTACACTGGGAGCGTATGAAGCCGGGGTTATCAAGGTATTATGTGAAAATCTTTTGCAGCAGGACATTGAAAACGGGGATGAGGATGAATTGTTATTTGATATTGTAGCAGGTACATCAATAGGCGCGATGAATGGAGCAATATTAGTAAGCCAATATTTGGAAACCCACGATTGGAAAATGTCAGTAGATAAGCTTGAAAAATTCTGGACAGAGCAATTGGCTATAAAATGTATTGACGTTGACCAACTGAGTGCTGGTTGGTTTGAAGAATGGACTAAAAGAACTCCATCCGCAGCTTCCAAGGAAGCCGCAAGAAGATACTATTCAGTTAAAAAGCTTATTTTGGGCCTAACTCGAAATAATATGTATTATCAATGCGCCACATCAGAAGACAAAAAGTTCTTTGACAAACCAAACCTTCTTAATACTTGGGGTCTTCATAGCAGTAAGCCATTACAAGATAGTATAGAGAAATATGCAAAATTTCCTATAGCCACAGAATTTTGTGACAAAAACAAGCCTGAACAACAGCAACGTCAACCACGTCTGCTTGTGTTTAGTGTAGATGCAGCCGAAGGTTTAACGGTAACATTTGATAGCTATCCAAAAGCGGATGGCTCGAGAAGATCAGAGTACGGTAAAGGATTGGAAAATGTGATCTGCTACAACAAGGGCATCGAAATAGATCATGTTATGGCAAGTGGAACACTTCCTAAATTCTATGACTATGAGTCTATACCTCTTTGTACAACAACTAAACAAAAGAGCCAAGATGGAAGATGTAATATAGATACATCTGACAAGGAGAACATACATTACTTTTGGGATGGAGGAATGTTAAGTAATACGCCATTGAGAGAACTTTTACAGGCTCATCAGGAATATTGGCAAGATAAAGAAGACAAAATCCCAGACTTGGATGTCTATATAGTAAATGTACATCCGCCAAGGATGGACAATAACATAATTCCTAGGGATTATGATGGAGTAAAGGACAGAGAAAAGGACATAATCTATGGGGATAGATCTTCACATCACGATGAAAAGATATCGCACATACTAGCGGACTACAACGACTTTGTTATCAAATTAAATGGTCTTGTTGGTGAGGCCATTTGTAAGGTTAATGATAAGGGATCTAGCGATTCATTAAAAGGAAAACTTGATGATATTTTAACCACAAAAACCAAAAGAAACAACAGAAATGGGGAATCGAGAACATATGAAGATCTCATGAGAAGCGGGTTTAGACTAAATAAAGTGACAAGAATAGAGCGGACAAATTACATTAACAGTATCGAGGGTAAGACAGGTGATTTGACATTTGAGACAATAAAAAAATTGATAAAAGAGGGGGAATGTGATGCATGGTTCTCATTTATCAAAGAACTTATCAATGGATTGGAGATACAACTTACACATGGTAATTGCATGGATATCAAAGATAGTCTAGTTGATATGCTGGATGAATCCATGCGCAACTTACAAACCAATGACTATGAAGATACCAATTCTACAACATATCAAAAGTTAACCGAACTTGCTGAATTGGTAAAATGCCAAGCCAAATTAGAACCGCATAAATATTCCAAACTCCATGAATCGGTTCTTAAGTTTATATCCACACTATAGAATCGGGGGGCATTGTATAGTTACTCACTGAGAGATCTGTGAGTTTGGGCGTGTGGGGACCCGTGCCGATATCGGTATTTTAGGCAGGATTCTAAATTTTATAGGACAAAGTTGAATTTAAAGATTGTCAAATGCCATAATATTGTTGCAATTTACCGAACAAATGTTCTATAGTTCATTATTTCGGATCGAAAATATTTGCATTTCTAATATACATTGTAGCAAACAAAGAGAATTCTCTTCATATATGGTATATGACGAAAAGATTTTCTTTGGAAAATTCATAGGACCTTGTGTGATGGAATTAGCAGGCGTAATCTGTTTTATGATCATGTAGGGATTTTATTCTTGTAATTGCATTACCTAATAAATAAAAATTTAGGATAACCGCAATAGACTATTTGTAAAGTAAGACATAACTACCAGCTACTTTGCAATAACATCATCTCTTATATTAGATTCTATCTCACTATCGCCTGTGTTACTAGAATCTACCATGTTATCATTAAAATTACCTTTTGGAGTGGGTATTATTCCTGTGTCTGATTCGGCAAGTATTACGTCAGTAGGAAGTTTTGACTTTGCTATTTGATCACACTTTTTTATCCAGCTATTGCCTCCAAATCCTCCGCTAGCTGAGTTTTTAGTTATTTTTTCTCCAGTAGGTGCAATTGTAAGAGATATGTCGCCCTTACTTTTTGTATCACCAAGAGGAACATCCTGCCATTTTGCATCAATAGTTAATCCATTCCTCGTTCCATGAAGTACATTGCTAAACGTATTAAATTCAGGACCTGCGGTAAACACATTTGTTCCAAACCACCAAATGTCATTACCAATTTGTCGAATGTAGTAAAATCCGCCGTCATTGCCATTCCATTTTCCGGTTATGTCAGAGGCGCATAATGATATGGATGGTTGGGTAATAATATCAGTATCGATTGGTGGTGCTGTTTTAAGTGTATCAGAATCAGAATCCCCTGGTGGTTGGGTAATAATATCAGTATCGATTGGTGGTGCTGTTTTAAGTGTATCAGAATCAGAATCCCCTGGTGGTTGGGTAATAATATCAGTATCGATTGGTGGTGCTGTTTTAAGTGTATCAGAATCCTCAAATTTCTGTCCATTAATGGGATTATCCGAGACATTTGATGAAGAGTTTTGCTGTGGGGGTTGTTCCTGCTGTGAATCCTGTGATGGTTGTGGGCATTCCTCAGGAAGAGAATCTTGTACATCAGTAGGACAAGGCTGGGGGCAACCATCAGGGCCAGTAAATGCAGGTCCTAGAATGCCTACGTTCGTACACATACCGGATGGATTTTCATTGTCATCGGCATTTTCGTTACTGGCCTGCACTTGAAAATATTTGTAAATTTGATCGAAATTGGGAGATCCCCCAACAAACAAAATCCCTAACAAAAACATACTAATGGCAAAATTGAAAAGAAGATTATTTTTATTATATCTTCCATACATACCAGTCTATTACTGTATGGCTATATAGGCTTTTAGAAATTCCCTGTCACTAAATGATATATCACAAATAGACGTACTATGGATATAATTTCTCAACATCATGATGATTTAGAATGGTCTGATAATGGAGACCATAACTGTCAGATTTAGTGATATTATTTTGGGATAGTTCATTTGAAACGATTACAAGGCTTTACATGGTTAAAGAACTAACATGTCTACTTTTCAGGTGTGCCAGAAGTATTAACATCCCCACAGTGAGGCTGTGGTCTCGTTAATTCAGTGCCTCCAAAACCTCCTGTATCAGAAACTTTTGTTAGCACATCGTAAACAACAGGATTTTTGGCTTTTTCATCGTATTTGGTATATGTTTCGACCACAAGGGCTATTTCGCCATTACCATTTGTTTTTCCCATTGGTACATCAGCCCATTTTCCGGAAATAATCCATTTACCGCTTGGATCACCACCTTTCATTTCGCCTTGGAAGACATTGCTGAACCCGGCTTTTTCTCCTAATGAATTTGATCCAAACCACCAGATCTTTGGAGTAACTCCTGTTCCTGGGAAGCCATTTTGACCTATGAAATATGTTCCGCCATCATCTCCAATCCATTTGCCAGATAAATTAAATAAGCACTGAGCGTTTGCATTTTGAAAGCCATCTTGTAAGATGAAAAGAAAAAATAATAAAGGAAGAACAACAGTGACATAGGGTATAAAATTTTTCATTTGAACAGAGAACAAGTTAATTCCATTCGCCATATTATTTCCTAGCATATTAGCATACCGTAGTCCAAAATTATTTAAGCTTTTGAAGTTCGTTTGCTATCACGAAAATTGGTAAACCTCATATCTGACATCCTCTAAAGGTATTCAAATATCACATTAAAGTATTAGAACGTTAATCGGATAAGCAATTACGTACTTTGTCATAGGTGACAGAATTTGACCCTTATTTCCAGTTCGATAGGTAATAATAACTCAATTAAATGCTTAAATATAACCACATAAGGATAAGTTTAGGTTGAATAATCATCTTTTATTATTCTTGATTTGTATTTCAATTATTACCATTATCCTAATTATTCCTCAAGGTGCTATTGGAACTGCGAGCGCTCAGTGCTTTCTAAACGAACTATCAGGTATTTGGAAAGGCAACGACGGTGGGACATATTATATTCAACAAGATGGAGATAGAGTATGGTGGATCGGAGTAAGTAGTCTTAAGGAAGGAACTGGTTTTAGTAACGTATTTGACGGTCAAAGAGAAAATGACATTATCACTGGGAAATGGGCCGATGTTCCTATGGGAAAAACACAAAACAACGGAAAATTATCTGCCGTTTGTAATTATGTCAGTGGCGGTGACGACACATTAACAATAACTTCAAGTTCTGGAGGATTTGGCGGTACAGTGATATCAAAACCAGGGACGTCGTATGTGTCGGTTAACCCCGTGCTAACTGGGTTTGGTCCCAATGATAAGAAACTAACATTTTGTATGTATACCGATATCCCACCATCGATAGGATCTGTAGAGGCAGATCCTTATTGTATGGAAGTATCTTCTGGAGTAATCATGAAGTTTGCCTTAAAATCACCCGGATTTGTAGCATATGACATACAAGACAGAACAGCATTGAAAATAGGAGGAAAGTCTTGTCTTGGCTATATATATCCAGAACAATCAAGAGAGTGCACTTTGACAGTTGGAAAATGACCATGAGTAATACACCAAAGAAATGATACAGCAAGCAAATAACAAATCCGTCACCATATCTAGTCATTTTTGATTTAATCGTTGATCATTGTGATTAACTACTCTTGTATGATTAAAAGACAATTCTCGGACTTACAAATTCTTTCGTGTACACTATCAGATTTGTTACTGCCTACCCATACTAGTTCATACAAAGGGGTTGAAATCATGGTGGCAGTAGGACTTTATAGAATTTAACAGAAAAACGAATTTTTTAGCTGATTATGCATATATTAGTGCTTAATATCAGATAATTCTGTATGATATTTAGTAACAGTCTGGAAGCGTGGGAATACGATTCAAGGTTGAATAGAATCAGTATTTACTTACATTAAGCGTCTGTTGCACTTTCACAGACGTCTCTATTATTGCCTTCTACAGACATACATCCCTTAAGAAATCCCTGATAATAATCATCGCCACAATTGTTGTAAGTTCTCTGATTAAATGGATGGTCTTCGCCATCGGCTATTCCCCGTTCAAAACAACTGACTTCATTACTACTTGCATTTACCGTTGTAATTCCTCCTAAAGTAATCAAGAAAACTGATACAAAGGTCAATGCCAATCCTATTGTTGAAGATAAAACTCTGGTTCGATAAGCATTTGAATGAAATCCATTGTTCATTATGAATGGATACTATAATCAATATATATGATTTTTTTCTTCGTGAGTCCTATTAATAATTATATCCAAAACCTAGAATTACACAAAGTTAAGTGTCTAATTATTAATCAACATCAATTTATTTGGTGTCTATTATACCGCATGAAGAAGAACAGCGTAAATGTAGACAATTGATCCAAAGAGGGCCACTTTGTTTTAAATATATTGTAACATTCACACTAGAATTCACATATTAAATTAATAACTATAAAATCTATAAAATGCATATTCATCAAACTTGAATTTCATGATTATGATAACGGGTGTCAATGTTGCGATTCTAGCCATTTTGGGAATCACGATGGCGTTAGTTCCAATTGACTTAGTGTTTGCTCAACCAAGTGATACTGGTCCTATTGGATCTATGAACACTACAGGTGGATCCAATCAGTTAGTGATCACATTACAGCCAGGCGAAAGAGGTTGGGACCCAGATAGGGGACCAGGTAGTTTTCCCATTGACTTAAATGGTCTGATAGAAACAAATGGTCGAACCGATTTATCATTTTATACAACATGGTTTGACCCAAATTTTGGTAACATGAGACAATGTGTTTCTGCCAATATGTTCGACAATATATTGCTAATAGGGTGTTCTCAATTTATCGAAGTGGGTGCAGTACTTACAATTGTCATTAATTCGCCAAATCCCATAGACTCCTAGGAGGATTTGGGATGAGTAACTTTAAAGTTTCAACCAATTTCGTACCTCATACAATGGTGGTAGACTAGCCATCATTTACAAAGATATAGGATCAATTCGAAATCATGAAATCAGTTTCATATCTGTACTAGTTATGCTAAACATTAACAAAAAGCTAAGAAAACATTTAAAATAAAAAATATATAATTAGTTTGTTGCGTTTACAACATTCACTAATGTAGTACCATTTCCTACATTGGTGATTTTGAGAGTCTGTGTTGAATCAAGTTCACTTGGGCTAATCATTTAGTTAATAACAGGTGGTAATGGCTGGGGATTCAACTCAGAACATTCCGGACAAAAACTAGGTGGTATAGGTAAGCTAATTGGATGGTCAAAACATTGTAGTTCATCTGGTAAGCCTGGGTATGGGTTGTCCTGCCAATAGCAAAGGCGTGCTTAGTCCATATTTTCTAGTAGTGTAATTGCACTCATAGAAATAATGCTGAAAATACTGCCCATAATTACTAGTGTAATTGTTTGGTATTTCATGTGGTATGAGAACAAAAACGAGTATTTAACAATTCTTAAAGTAGATAAAATATTTAAAATAAAGTAAAATTGTCATGTAATTATTTTATATAATACTAGATATTAACGTATTTTTAATGATAAATCTAGTCCTTATCATTCTTGAAGATTTAGTTTTGTCTGTACTGGTTGTGCTATACTATGCATAATCATAACTCTGTCAGTAATCTTATGATATTCTTAGTTAGGTCAATCCGAAACTTCTCTTTCTAACTCATATAACCCGGACCGGAGCATTATATCATTACCATAATACAGTATCATTTAGTCTGGGTGCGTGGGGATACGGTTCAAGATTGAATAGAGTCTACTACCTATAAAAATGAGGCTCAAGGTAAGAATAAGAATTCATAACTAATGTTAACGTCTTGTCTTTACCGCTTTACTTTTACAACCTTAGCATAGATAGTAATGGCTAGTTGTTTTCTTCTTCATTATCATCATTGTCTTCTGAGTCATCATCTTGTTCTTCATTCTCACTATCGTTACCATCACTACCCCCTTCTTCTGATGGTTGTTCATTACTTACTCCATCACCATCTCTATCTGTTTGTTCGGAGCCACTGTCTGATGAGTCGCCTGTTGTTCCACCAATTACGGTTCCATCAATTCCTTCTAGGATCTCTCGCGTAGTTTCGTCATCGGTCTTTGGTTCTTCTTCCTCATCATTGTTTGTTTGATCATCATTTCCCTCTTCAGTCTCACAACCTATGCCATCGTTATCGCCATCAAAGTTGTTTGGATCATTACTCTCGACTTGGAAATTCCTTTCATCAACATCTGCACAATCCAGATCACCATTACTTTCTTCTTGACTTTCATTATCCAAAGTGGTGCTATTTTCCCCTAAACTTGTAGAATTATCCTGTTCTTCTGTGCTATTGTTAAGTTTATCTTTATCTACTACTTCAAACGTCGTTGTTTCTGTTTGTGAGTTATATCCATTTGCATCCACTTTTACAATGACATTAAATGTTCCCTCGTCCGAACCGCCGCCAATTCGCCATGTGTGCTCAACCTTTCCATCATTATCTGTATCTTCATTAAAATTACCTGTATCATAGTCGCGATTCGTAGCGTATTTTACCGTTCCATCCACATTTGCTCCTGCTATGGCATCATCAGTATCAGAATCACTTACTGATACTCCAATGGTTTGTAGATCTCCTCGACCAATGGGGTCTTTTGCAATATCTATATCAATCTCTAAGTCATTGTTTAAAGAATCAGATCCGTCTGAATCGTCATTATTGGAACCCGACGAAGATAACTGATCATTATTATTGTTATTGTTATTACTATTAAATTCATTTACTGTTGACGGTAAAGGATTAGCACTTAGCGGTGAATTTAAGAATAGTCCACTATCGACAAATCCTCCGAGAGATGCAAAGGGAAACTTGGGATTCAAAGGGAAATTCATAGAACTCTGTGCTGAATCAACGTTAATTGAATAAAAAGCGGTTTGAGATTTAGTCTTGTTGTCTGTAATGGAAATATCAAATGGGGCCATCTGGTTGTTCTCAAGGCTGCCTACATTTAGTCCAAAACTTTGCGTTCCAACAACGCCAAGACTTGAATTATCATAAAATGTTGCCACAAGGTTCAAGAACTGTTCTGGTGATTGTCCTTGGTTAATTATGTTGCCTGTAATGTGGGGATCTCCAACATTGTCTACGAATGAACTACTTCCGTTTAGCACAAGATTTGCGGGTTTCTCTTCTATAGCAGGTTGAGAAGTAGTTGAAAATTCCATAAAGTTAAACTTGCCTAATATTTGAGGATCCTGTACTACTATATCAAATGGAGATAGTTCTCCTTGTCTAAGATTTGATATTGATGAAAATGCAGAGTGGTTACCAACTGAAAGGTTGTTGTTTGTATCAGATAAGATGGCCGTAATTACAATATTAGATTGAGGCTGAGTTGACGTATTATTTACTTCACCTATAACATGGAAATTACCAAAGTCATCAATAAAACTAGATGTACTTGTAATTTGAATTATGTTGTTATTAGTAAGTTGAGCAATAGTAAATTCGGCCTTCCAGAAATCAAATCCTCCAGGGTAAGGAACTGTCATGGAGAACAAGGAAACCAAAGATACTGTCAAAATTAGAATAATTGAAAAAGATTGCACATGTTTAGAACGTAAATACAATAGTCAGATATCATAGAATAAAAAGTATAAACCTTCTCATTACAATTGCAATAAAAAGTAAAATAAAATAAAGAGTGGGATGGTTGTTTAAAGTTTTCAACAATACATGATTAGCCAAGAGAAGATCCATGGGATATGCTTCAAGGTTGAATAGAGTCTGGATTTTCATATGTAAACACGAGTTGAAGCATCAATGAAGGCTTTCTCTAGTTTATCATCTTAACTTATTTGACGTTTATCAAATACTATATGGATATTGGGTTTTATTAGCAATATCTTTAATATCTAGTATGTATGTATATGTATATGGCATTTAAAGTAATAATCAAGCATCCATCAGAGGAAGGAGATGAACACACATATTATGGAATGGTATTTCTTAAAGACGGCAAATCAAGTTTAAAGCGATTAGAATACTCTAACACAGAGGAGAATTTGCAAGCCGAATTTGTTTTTGATGGAAATCCCGTGGAACCAAATGAAAATTATTTGGGTATCTTGTTTGCAGTTAATGAAAGTGAAACGATAAGGAATCCGGCTTTTAAAATTCAACATAACAACCCAGCACCTGTTGTTGAAGTTGTTGAATTTCCATAACCCAGTTAACACAATTGAACAACCCGGAGAGATCAAAAATAACTTAATATATTCATGCTCAAAGTATTTTGATATTTGATATTTGAACTTAGTGATACTATATTCGGTATCATTTAGTTTGGGCCCGTGGGGATACGATTCAATGTTGAATAGAATCTACACACTAAAAACATCAAACTCAAAAATATAAAGATAATTTGTTTTAACCTACGTATCAGGATTCATTTTTTTATCAATGATAGTCCTACTTGATACAAACAAAAAATAAAGGTTTAAGAACTAATTCAGGAGTGACTAGATGTTTCTTAGTTAAAGAAATTGATGTTTGCTTCAACAAAGTTGTTGTCATCGAATTCTATCGACTCATCTTCGCCATCATTCCACAAAACTATTCCATTAATATTGTTCAGAGTTTTTGTTTCACCAGTGTCAACATCATGACCTTCTTGATTATCTGTTATTGTGGCCGCATACAAAGTGTTTGAATTAGAACCAGATTGGCCAATTTGAGTCATATCGACTTCAACTGCATCTGATAATCCATCGTCCAAGTGGGCCGCAACTAATTTTAGATCTTCATTTTGAATTAGATTTAACTGCAATGATGCAGTATCCAAATCACAATTACCAAAATATGCAATAGTTCTTACCTCTTGTGGATCTAATTGCTCAGATGATAAGTCTACAGTATCGGAAATATCTGCACACGAATTTGAAGCCTTTATGATGTATTGATCTCCACCATTACCGTCATCATCATTACCATTACCATCATTACCATTACCATCATTACCATCATTACCATCATTACCACTATTGTTATTTCCATTACCATCATTACCATCATTACCACTATTGTTATTTCCATTACCATATTCACAGCCTATACCATTGCCATCTCTGTCAAAGTCTTGGGTATCGGGTTGCTTTACTTTAAAGTTGTATTTGAAAATCTCATTAGGCTCAACCTTTCCATTATGATTATCACAATTAAGACCACGCTGATTGGGTGAAATGCAGAAATCAGGATAAGATGGATCACAAGAAGTATTGACACATTTTTCTAGTTCAGGACTATCTTCACATACGTTTTCTTCGGATCCACAGGTTTTTCCGTCAGATCTAAAGATCATTCCGTCTGGACATCCATCTGAATCTGGAATACATCTACCAGTTTCATCATCATCTACAGTATGGTAGCCGTCTGGACAACCACCTTCAGGAACACATTGATCGTCATCATTATTGAAAAATCCATCCGGGCAGTCTCCATCAACATAAGCACATTTTGGCAAGTCAGGATTCATTAAACAATCATTATCAGGACCTTCATTAGTAACGCCGATTGGAGGAATGTCATTATTTCCATCGTTGTTATCCTCATCGTCACTTTCACATCCTATTCCATCATTGTCTCTATCAAACCCGTTCGGATCGTTTGACGACACTTTGAAGTTTTTATTTGATACATCTTCACAGTCTAGATCTTGTTCTTCAGTTTCGTCAGTTAAAGAAGGAGAAGCATTTTCTGTGCTAAATGTTAATCCCATAGGACTTTGGCCAAGGGCTGGGTCAATAGTAGTGGTTGATGATGCTAAGGCGGGGTCAGTAGTAGTGGTTGATGATGCTAAGGCTGGGTCAGTAGTAGTGGTTGATGATGCTAAGGCTGGGTCAGTAGTAGTGGTTGACGAACTAGATTGATCTCCACCACCGGAATCTCCACCACCGGAATCTCCACCACCGGAATCTCCACCACCGGAATCTCCACCACCGGAATCTCCACCACCGGAATCTCCACCACCGGAATCTCCACCACCGGAATCTCCACCACCGGAATCTCCACCACCGGAATCTCCACCACCGTCACCCTCAGTGGTGGCATATGCAAGTTGATTTACTGGTACATTAGTAGAAGAAGAAAGGATAGTAGATAGAACTGGAGCAGTGACCATCGGAACTGATATTGCAAGTATTAACAATAATACCGGTATTTGATAAAATATTTTTTTTCTAACACTGTTATTACGCATTGAAAGGTTATAATTGATGGTGTAATTCCAATTAATATCCATTTTATAATTTTCTTATAGATAAATCGTATATAACATTAAATTGTATCATATCCCCAATAAGAAACAATTGATTTGAATGATTAGGGATTTGACATATATTGACAATAGTAATGCAGCCACCACTACAAATTCTTATATATTGTACACTTAAATACATGATAGTTGAATTCAACCTGTTTTAGAACCGGGTTTCTCATTGTATTTTTTGTAATCTTTTCTCTACTACTATATCTAACCTTACCAATGTCATCATCGTCCTCTCTAAATACTGTCTCGGCTTCTTCTTTTAGTAGTTCGACAGATAACAACATCGTCAATAGCAGTAACTTAGCATTACCTTTAGGTAATAATCCTAATTCGGGTATACAAGATACCACCACCAATAACAAGAATGGTCAATCTGGTTTCGACATTCAACAAGGATTGCCTCTTTCTAAGACAATCGGAATATATGATCTACCTAAGAATATTATATTAACAGATGATTTTGGCAAAAATAATAAAATTCCAATAAGAGCATTTTTTTCTGAAGGTTTGATTACACAATTAGAAAAGCCAAGTGTAAACAAACAAGTAAAATTCAAACTTGATGACTGGAATCAAAACATGATTCTTGGCTTTCAGGATTCGAGTGCTTTGAATTTTGTAAACATAAAAAATATCCTGGTAGGACAAATCAAGTCTTATGATTCTGTAGAGGATGCTTTAGAAGATGCTACCTATTGGGAGAATGTCCCACTTAACGATGAAATAATGTTACGATTTGAAAATAAAGGTTTAAACTTTATCATAATGGAAGTGACCTTTCAAAACGGAGTTTCTGGAGTTTACCATGCAATTTTTAACCTCGATGCTTATGGAAGTGAATCAGGTGCTGATGATCTTTTAGATTATAGGATAGATAAAGAGGATGCTAATTACAATATTGTTGATGATTCAAAACCAGAAATTGAAGTTAACAGTCCATTTTGGCAAATAAGTCAAATAATTGTTTGCGAAGATCTGAAATATAATGGATTTAGAGTATGTGGTTGATGTTACCACATCGTGTCAAATTCTTTTGTATTAGCAAATAGTTAGTCCCTAGTTAATCATCATTGTCGTCATCGTCATCATTACTATTATTTTCATTTTCATCATTGTTGTTATCCTCATCATCTTCATCATTTTCATTATTACTATCAATTATAGAAATAGTATCCAGGTTTCCGTTGTTTGATGAATTTTGAGCCCCTTCCTCGCAAATTTTGAATCCATATAATGACAAATGAGAACATATCAAAGTAGAGGATTTCTGATAAAATACAGGAGTATTTAGGATATCTTCTACATTTAATGAATCAATGACATTGTAGTTTGCCCCATTATCTTGTTCTCGTTCAAGTTCAGAATCAGAACCTGATTTAGTTCTCTGATCTGATTCAACGTCTACAACAGAAGAATATATCCCGCTGGTGCCATTTGAAAATTGAACTGAGGCTACCAAGTAATGCAATCCTGCATTATCAAGCCGAAGTACCACTTCATCGTTAAGAGGAATATCTTTCCAATATTGAGAGCCTTCTAATATATCTGATAAAGAATCATATGTCTTTATTTGACCCATAATCAAATCATTTATTTTTACAATTCCAATATTTGGTCTTTCAACAAAGTGAAAGGTTAACACTGGATTGTAACCAAAAACACTTCCTTCTGGAACACCAGATGTATTTGTTTCTGTTGTAATTCCACTATTATCAGTAACAAATCTTAGCGGAAGACGAGCATTATTGTCAGTATTGTCAGTTACTACCAGGTTCTCAGGAAGCAAATTTCCAATCGTAGTTGCAGCGGTAGTAGACGAGGTGGCTGGGTTAGTAAAGTTTGAAATATCTCCAGAGTTCGATATCTGAGTTTGATTGGTGGTAGTAGTTAATGCAGAAGATACGGGATTCAAGTTATTTTTTGGTTGACTAATTATCTCGTAGGAACCTATCATTTTTTGAGCAACAGGCATATACTCTGAAAACCATTTGGGATCTGCAACATAGTTGATACGGTAAACAACTCCATCACTGATGGTAAAAATCCTCATTACGTCAGAAATGCGATTTAAAATATCCATTTCCTTAGAAAAAATGATTTTAGCAGGTTTTCCAGCCAAAGTTCCATCGGTTATATTGTTGATTTGAAATTCTGTGTTGATAGTAGAAAGCCTATTCAAATATTTATTTGTAAAATCATTGAGATCAAGATTTGAGGATGAGATATTTTCTACAGCCAAAATAACATGAGCTGGGTTATAGATATTTATCAAAGTAGAGGATTTTTTTTCTCTTATCTCTGGTGCAGAGAATGTGGCAACTGAGTTTTGGTCAAGGCTTTCTGTATTCTTCCAATTATAGGGGTACTGTATTTTAATTCCGTAATCTGTATTTTCATAGGGAATAAAATTTTCGTTCATATTTTCTGTTGGTTGGGCAGATACCAAATACGTATCAAAAGAAGTGAAGAGCATTGTAGTAGAAATGAAAACAATCAAGGTAAATGGAAATAACAGTTTTGAATTACCATTATCTAAAATAAACATCAGTTGGTTTAATCAACATTTATTTCTAAATCTTTTGACATCAAGAGAATATCAAAAGAATGATTTGGTTCCAAAGCCCTAACACTTTTTAGGTACTCAATTTCTATTTTCTTTCCTTATTGACTAAAGAAGATAACCTTCATGAAGAGAAAACAGAAGTTATCTACGGAGCAGAAAATATAATCAATGCTACTTTAGAGCAATGGTCAAACCTCAAACAATTTGCTGATATTTGTACAGATTCTAATGGCCCGTCTATGTTTGTCATACCCGGTCATCCTGTAACAGTAGCATATCGTCAACTCAAAGATAGAGGAATAAAATTAAGGTTTATTGCAGAAATTAACAAGGATAATATCCAGTATTGCAAGGAACTTATGAAAATCTGTGAACTACGACATTTAGATGAAATAAAAGGAAATTTTGGTTTGGGTGATGGCGTATATTATAGAGCAAGTGCTAAAACTACTGAATCATCACCACCTCCATTGCTTATATCTAGTACGTTAAGAGCACTTGTAGAACAGCAACAATATTTCTTTGATATGCTTTGGAGGAAAGCGATCCCTGCTAAGAAAAGGATAAAAGAAATAGAAGAAGGACTGAAAAGAGAATTTATAGAAACAATTCAAGATCCTAGGGAAACTCTTGATTTGATCCCTAAACTACTTTCATCTTCCACTGAAGAAATTCAACTGATAATTTCTAATAAAGAAACATACCAACTATTTGAAAATGAAATTAAACTAACAAGTTTACTAAGAGAACAACTTAGAGAAGGCAACCATATACAGGTTTTAATTCATGGAGAGAAAAATACGGAGGACTATAATCCTGAAGATGAGTTTGAAAATCTTTACCAATTGCAAAGAGATAATCCCAGTCAGTTAGAGACACAACGTATTACCAGTGTTGTTTACGATAGACTTAATGTTTTCATTTACGATAGAGAAACTATAGTGATCATAGAATCAAACAAAATTGCTAACAATAAATTAGTTACCGGTGAAGACCTGTTTGACTCGCTAGGGTTGGCAACTTAAATAGTGAATCAACTGTTTCATCGTATGCCACAATATTTGATACACTGTGGATCAGATCAAGTATATCAACAGATAATCATAATTAGAACCGTCTAATCCTCGTGCCAAGTCGAAATACTCTCGCTGATTACATCCGTGGGGATACGATTCAAGGTTGAATAAAATCCTAGCACAGAGATGACTCCCGAGAGCAAGAAAAAATTAGACACAAATAGTTATACTTTTTTGTATAAAAGATTCCGGTATGTCATCGGTTAATGATAGCGGAGAAAATGAGTTTGCATATGAAGAATCCAATATAGTGGGAATATCCGAAAACATGCCAGAAGAAAAGGAAAAAAGAATATTAAAATCAATCAAAAAGGAAATGGAAGAGGAAGAGGATAAACCTGATGCAAACGTATAATGTCGTAAAATGTCATTACGATATTACCAGATAAGAGACCACTAAGTTTGGGCGCGTGGGGATTCGTGCTGATATCGGTATTTTAAATAGGATTCTAAAGTTAATAGTAGCAAGATATACTTAAGGATTTAATTAACAAATGAAATTTTAGAGCTAGATCAAAAAAGAATCTAATTAAAAAATATAAGTTATACTCAAGAATTAACTTATTTGTTATTAGGGACAGAACTATGAAACATCAAGAATGACTATTCTAACTAATACTTTGAGCTTGACTACAAAGCAGTCTATTTTTAGTTATATATACATTCATCTTCTTAGCCATTTGCCATTAGTATACATTATCTTAGTACTAATGACAGCTAAAACTGATAGATAGCAATCATCAAATACAATTGATAGAAAAAGACAAATCTAGAGAAGACGAGGTCTAAACTAATATGACAGCTATGATAGCTATTCATGTTATTTTCATTAGAGACTTCATTTCAGAGGATTTGAAAATTAAAAAAAGTGCTGCTACTCTTGTTGAAAAATTGATTGAGGATATCCCTTCAAATGATATTATAATTGATTTTTCTAATGTCAATTCAATTACCCCCGAATTTGTCCACCAATATTTGATAAGTAAACGAAAAATTAAAAAGGAAATTCACGAAGTGAATTTACCCTCATATGTAGAATCGATAATCAGCAAAGCACAGAAATCTATCAAAGTAACATAACCGCTCTTGGCACTTCGCAGGGCTCTAAAGTTAAGCCCCGATATTGCAGTTATAATAACATCAAACTATACATGCTAATATTTGACATAGTTTAGTTACAGTTTTGTTTGTGTATATTTTATTATCCGACTTTACGTTTTCTTTTATTTTGGTAATTAAACCCATTATCCTAAAATTTATAAGTAAGTATGTTATTGTAATATTATGCAAAAAGCATACAAAATCAGCATAATAGCATTATCTATTCTTTCAGTTATTATGGCCTCAACAGCTATAATAAGTGAATCTTTCGCAGATCACCCTGCCTCAAAAAAATTAAAAGATCGAGCAAACGCATTAGATAAGGAAGCAGAACAAGCTAAGAAGGATGGAAACGATGTAAAGTCATTTGCAAAGAGCTTCGCGGCTAACAAGCTAAGAGAAAATGCTTAGGCTCTGAGTCAAAACAATATCTTTTTTGTTTGATTTTTACAGTAACCAGATATATTCGTGCGAAGTACGCATAATGAACTTATCCATGTGGATTAGTACCGATATTGGGTATTTTAAATAGGATTCCAGCATAAAGTTAAAGTAGCAAGTCTTAAAAACTTTTTGAAAATGGCATTCATCAAATTTAGATCACTTCTCATCGGAAGCGCATCAATAGATTGGGTCTTGGAGTTTCCGCTACATTCTCATAATCAAAAAAGTTTATTTATTTTCTATCTATAACTAGTTTGTTAACCTTAGTAGAAATTTATGGTTTAACTAAGATGTTATTTTGAAGACATAACAATACGATGAATTTTGAATTCTTTTTATACATAACTTTTGAAAGTTAATTGCTGGATATGAAGAATGTTGTAGCCCTGATTGGAAGCGCCGCGACATCATCGGCTAACCATATATTGATACACTACATCCGATAAGAAGCTAAAGATATTTTCCAGGTAATTGTTTACGACAAGCTGAAAACATTGCTGCATTTCGACCCAGATCAGTCTCTGGAACATACGCCGTCAGAAGCACCAAATCAAACTTTTGTTTTTGATGGCGTGTCAGGTGCTATTACAGAACAAAATGATAGTGGAGATAATGATAACGACGGAGATGGTAAAAAGGGCATCAAATATTATGTTGACGTCACAATCACCACAACTTACTCATATCCACAATCACAAGATAAACCTCAAGACCCAAGAAATGATCCCAAGTATGATTCAATTGACTGGCAAGATGATGATCCAGACAAAAACTTATCGATTGAAGAAATGGACAAAATACTAGAAGAAAAGGAGCAAAACGACAAAGACAACGATAACGATAACGATGAAGGCAATTCAGACAAAGACAATAGTAGTAACGATAAAGATAGCAGTGGTGGAGATAGCAGCAGTGGTGGAGATAGCAGCAGTGGTGGAGATAGCAGTAATTAGAACAATAACCCCCTCGCAAAGAACACTATTTTAGATCGATGTTGCAATTCGTTTTAAAGATAGTTAAAAAATAGGCTTCGCTTCATCAGATAGATTCGGTACTAAGTAATCTCATCAAAACTCAACCCACATCTACAACGTTTCCCTGTTATAGCCGTCTTTTTCCCATTTTAGTTCTACAAAAGCAACTAGTTCTTTAGTTTCATTATTTATTACAGGAAAAGCAGTCAATACCTTAGTAAGATCTACTGAATCTCTCTTTACAATGATCCTATGTTTAAATTTGTGTGAACCATCAGGTAAATGCTCAATGTCATCGGTCGAACTAACCACAATTATGATTACCATTAGAATCCCATAAGGCATTGGTAAAACTATACTGCTAAATTATGTAGTTATGAGGATTAATAGTCATTATATTATCAATCCATTGGATATTCCGAGTTAACAAGAGTAGGCTATTGGAGTTACTTTATACCAGATAAAATACCCTCGCCACTTTATCCTGTTCCTATCTCATAAGCATATATGACTTCTTTAACAAAGATCATGCCGTCACTTAGCACCTGAACGGATTTTAACGAGATCATCAATGATTTGATTTGTAGACGAATCGGGTACAATCGTTTCAACTGTGGTTCTCCTTTTCATGTTCTGGAGTAAATTTCCTTCCCGTCATATATTCGCGCACCATCATGTAATTCTTTGATTTTTGTACGACCTCTAGCGTTCATAAAAAACAAGGCCACCTACACTCTGCTTTTTTAGAATTTCAGTGAGTTCAGGAAGATCATTGATAGGGCCAGTTACTAGATCAAATACATAAAGTTCACTTTGACATAGAGAAGAAGTTAAGTTAGGCTTGTCAAGGATTTCACTTGGCTTTTATTGGTGCAGTAATTATCTCAGCCATTGCATCGTTAACAGCAGTATCATTTATAAGAACAAGGTCAAAGAATAAATCAGAAACAAATCTTCATATTTTTTTAATAGGAGAAATAATTTCAATAATAGGCTTTGAAAAATTAATCGACTGATAGCATAACTTATTCATATATCGACGTTCTATTAGTAACAGTCTGGAAGCGTGGGGATTAAGTTCCTAGAGGTAGTGGGGTTCTACTACTAAAGAAAGATTTCATGTGTTATTCACTATTGAGATAGAAAGACATTAGTGTTTGTATCATATCTCTAGATTTATTGCTAGACCAATGTCGCACATAATTCAGAATTACACTTTAAATAATTTTTTATATTTTCAATGAATGTATGGGATCGATGTCTAATCATTTTAAAATAATCATCATACTGTGATTGCTGTTAGATTTTACTATGTGTTATATTCTTGTCAGTAACCACTCCTACAAAATAGTATTTCGGGAAAGCCAAGAACCCTTTACCTATCAACAACGAGTTATGACTTAAAAAAATTGTAGAATTAGGATCTTATTTTAGATATTTTCTATTTGTGTTATGGTACTATTATGATGCATTCTGTAATGCTGTCGAATTCAGTTTCCATGCCGTTGCAGCCACTGTATATGTTATTGTGAATTTATCTCCACCTAATGTGTGAAATGCAAGTCCATTACCTGCAAAGGGATAACTACCTGAAGGTATGGGTGTTCCGCTAGATGTCTTTACCAATGATACTGCAACCTCTCCATTATCAACTGGTGCTGTTAACGGTTTTCCATGAGCGGCGTCTGCTGTTACGCTTGAATTATACTCTTGAAACACTAAGATTTCTACGGGCTTACTTGCAGTCCATGTCACAGTACCTACCCACACTTTCCCATCAGTTCTTGGCGGGAGTGCCATTACTAGCTGATGTCCCAAATTTCCCTTCTGGACATAAGAACAGGTTGTTGGGATGCATGGATCTAGGGCTGATACCTCTGTTTTTTGAATGGCAACAGTGTTTTGCTCATCTGTAATGGATTGTTGTTGAGTCCCATTTGAAACCTGTGCGTTTGCAGATATTGCAGGATTGACAACAAGTAATCCCAATCCCATCAATGCAGCCGAGACTATTATTGCGCTAACCAATACAATAGTTGTTGTATTATTTTGAAACATTGAATTATAAGATTAGAGGGGTATTATTTATAGTCTTTATGATATAGAAGATGAAGTATCCTGTTGGCTATCAGGTTTTTGGATACCTAGCTGGAGAAAAAAGAAAAGACTAGAGGATATAGATATAGGTGAAAATACAAAATTAGAATACAAAGATTATGATCCTAATAAAAAGGATAGAGACGATGATTCTACAAGCATATAGGAAGACCAATCAAGTGGTAATTAATTTAGGATAGATACAGTATGGATGTACCTATTATGTTTATAACTACATGCTGAAAACACTGATTATTTAGGTTGGGTTTATTCATCGGGATCGAGTTCCTTGTTGTAGTAGGGTTTTACGAAATAAATAATTATACTTAGATTAAACTCAAATTAACTGAAACTATAAATTCAAAAAATGAGTAGGGAAGGTTTAGCTCTGTGCTGCTGCGTTGTTGCCAGAGTTCTCTTGACTTTGGACGTTGATGTTGTTACCAGAACCTATTGTATCTCCACCTGAAACTACCTGGCTGTTTTGGCTAGAGGATTGAGATTGACTGATGCTTTGGTCTGCAGAGTTTCCACCATTTCCATAGTCATCATCGTCTTGTGCTAATGCATTGTTACCAGTATTCTTTTGGTGTTGGAAGCTAACATTATTACATGACAGAAATGTTGTTCCACCAGAAGCACACAAAGCATTTTGAACTGAAGCTTGTGATTGAGATATTGATTGCTCAGCATGATTTCCTTTTTTCTTTTTGGTTGCAAAGGCATCATCCATAACCACGATGGGGCTTGCGAAAAGAGCTAATGCGACCACTATTGCGATTGATGCTACTAGGAGTTTTTTGTTTTGGTTTTTGTTGTGAATATTTGTTTTATTCATACAAGTCATACAATAGAAAAAATATATTGGGATTGCTAACTAGGTGCAATACTCTAATATTCTAGCAGTTTTAGAATTAGCTTTTGAGATCTCACATTAGTAGGGTTCTAATATGTCAATTGCAGCGTTTCTCTGGGTCTCTTTTGAAATGGAACCATTTTTTTATAATCATATTTGGTACTTGGGATTCCCTTTTTATTGGAAAATCTAGGATTTGTTTCTGAAAAACCTACCTACTTTTATATCGGTGGCGTTGTCAAAAATAATATGAAATCAAATAAACTTCCAAAGTTTATTTTTTTAGCGATAACTCTTACAATAATAATAGGAATATCAGCTAGTCCGACATTACAGCAACTCATAGTACAAGAAACAGAGGCAGCGAGGAAAAAAGATAATTCATTGGTCCCAATTGCAACATCTAGAGATAATGTATATGTAGCTTGGGATAGTAATAAGACAGGTAACCGCGAAATATTGTTTAGAGCATCAAGTGATGGAGGAAATACATTTGGTGAGAAGATAAACATAAGCAACTCTACAAATGGTCGTTCTGATATGCAAGATGTAGCTGCATCGGGTAACAATGTGTACGTAACATGGTGTGATGATAAAACCGGAGACATGGAAATATACATGAGAAAGAGTACAGATGGGGGTCAGACATTCGGTAATACTACTATGTTAAAAAGTATGGGGACTTTACCATCAAACATCAAGTATATTCCATATGAACAACAGGATCCTGAGCTAATCCAAATAGATACAAATGTAGCATTATCAGGTAACAATGTATATGCAATGTGGTGGGAAAATAAGACTGGAAACTGGGAAGTCTTGTTATCAAGAAGTATTGATGGAGGGCAGACATTTGAAGATACAATTAATATAAGCAATTCTTCTACCGCTTTTTCAGAGAGAGCGCAACTGGCTGCAGATGGTAATAATGTGTATGTTACATGGTGGGAAGAGCCAGGAAGAGAACCGATGTTCAGATCTAGTAATGATAACGGAGAAACATTTGGACCAGTATTGAGTCTTGCGGCTAATGGAACTCTCGGAAGCGGAAAAGAATAAGTACAATGGAGAGAAATGTCTGAATCTGCAATTATGACAAAAGCCAATTTAGCATATAATTTAAGGGAGTTAAATAGAAAATAACTCTCATTTGCGGAGATTGAGTTTCTTATGGTAGTTGGGCTCTATTACATCTAAAATCATAGTGAATTCTTTGATCTTATCATCCATTTTAGTGCGAAATATCTGATAGTTTACATATGATTGTTAGTAACAGTCTGGGCGCGTGGGAACTAGTGACAATAATGACTATATATTGAGGTTCCTCTAAATGTATATGTTGTCAAGCTTAGTAAATAACAATATTCCAAATCACAATCCGATGTTCTTTTTTCTTACTATGCTAAGTTCACCTGCATCTAAACGTCAGTATCCACAAAGACTAAAGGTTTTTTTTGATTTTCTCAAGCTCGATGGAAGTTTGGAAGAACAAGCCGATGCATTTGTCAAGCAATACAAACAAAATGATTGTGAAGATCTTGAAAGACAGTTACTCATATTTGCGGGATACCAAAAAGAGCGAGTAGCAAGAGGCGAAATATCATCTTCAACTGTTCCAAATTATTTTAAGGCGATAAAGCTTTTTTGCGAAGGTAATCGTATTGGTCAAAGCATAAGTTGGAAGATCATATCTAGATCAATGCCCAGAGCTTTGAAGTCTGCTAATGACCGGGCTCCCACTTTAGATGAAATCCAGAAGCTAATTGAGTATCCTGATCGTAGGATCAAGCCTCTAGTATTTACATTGGTATCTTCAGGAATTAGAATCGGCGCATTTGACGATCTCAAATGGAAACACATAATCCCTATTCATAATAAGGAAACTAATGAGATTGTTGCTGCTAAAATCTTGATATACCCTGGTGATATAGAACAGTACTATTCTTTCATAACTCCAGAAGCCTATATTGTACTAAGAGATTGGATGAACTATCGTGAATCTTGTGGTGAACACATATCTAAAGAAAGTCCTCTGATGAGAGATATTTGGCAAACGAATGATGTCAAAGGTGCAGCCAATCCCATTGTGCTCAAGACATCGGCTATCACCCGTCTATTAAATAGAGCATGGCAAGCCCAGAGGATCCGCAGTAAATTACCAAATGGAAAAAGAAGACACGAATTTCAGACAGCCCACGGTTTTAGAAAATATTTCAAAACACAAGCAGAGTTAGCGAGAATTCCTTCGATAAAAATCGAAATGTTAATGGGTCATAGCCTTGGTGTAACAGACTCTTACATAAGATTTACAGAAGAACAAATGCTAGAGGATTACCTTAAGATAATTGATTATCTTACCATTAACCAAAGCGTTGTTCTTGTAAATAAGAGTCTCAAGAAGCAAGACGAGTCCGTTAGAAATACCCTTCAGGATATGGAGCATAGACATAGAAGAGAAATAAACGGACTACATGAAGCATATGAAAGAAGTATGGAACAATTAAGGGATGAAATGGAAAGTAGATTTGAACAACTTTTTCTTAAAGTCGACTTAGAGAGATTGAAACAACCATAATTTTATCATGTAATGCATGAACAATTCTCTAACTATCGTTACCATATGCAGCTTGTAACCTATAGGTTACTATGCAGTAGTAATAACATATTTATACCTCCCTACATACATATTAATTATTGGTGGAAAAAAATTATTCAGATAGTAAAGAACACAACAAAAATGGTAAAGTGAGAATTTTATCAAATAAATACCGTTTGCCTTCAAAACATCCAGAAAGTTCAAAAATACATAGTTCGATCACGTTAAGTTGCGGTCGATGTAAAAATTCCTGGGTTTATACTGGAAAAAGTTTATACTATACTTCCTGTAGCAGATGCAAATCATCAATCAATATTAAAAACGGTAAATTAAATGAGGAAATAATATCTGTTGATGGAAGTTTCCGAGGCTCACATCAACAGACAAGAAGCAGAGATAAAGATTCCCTATGAATTCGAGGAATTCTTTATCATACCGTAATTTGAATAGACAGACTAATAAACCTAAAGTGCCGAATAATAAAGTTTGTTCGGGTCTAAGTTGTGAAAATTATGGCATATGTATATTACAAATAAAATATATAAACAAGCCAGGTTGGTTTTGTGAAGCCTGCAAAAACGATTTGTTGGCGAATGATTTAGTGATCCATAATTTAGATCACATAAGTAGTAACACTTATCTTCATAACTCATATAGCATCAGCTTTCAAAGCAACAAGAATAGTAAAACGGAGGTACAATCTAATGAATGACAATAGCGAGAAGAATAATCAATGGTCGAGTACTAATTCAGATCTGTTAATATGGAAACCTACAAAAACGAATGGCGAATGGACAAAGTACGATGAAATTGAGGAGGAGATAAGAGAAAAACTAAAGCCTGAGGATGGATTCAAAACGATCATTGATCAAATGCAGTATAGTGTTAAGATCAATCCAGACAAATCCATAGTTTGTTTCAGAAATCTTCGCAAAGGAAAGCTCAATAATCCAATTAATTACAATTCTGCAAATCGCCCTTACACACCTCTTGAATATGAGTCAAAGTTGGATCCAATCGAAAGTATTAGACTGATATCATTAGATAAGTTTGATAAAACTAGTATTAGAAATCAATGGCGGGTCTCTGAAGCAAACAATCTTTGCATAATCGATAACAAACCCCATGTAATATTGATTAAAAGAGGAACAATACCTGCTCTAGAGGAAGGATCAGTAAATAATGAGGAGGAGTCAAAATAGATTGATTCATTTCTCATCTTTATCAATTAATCAATCATCAGACGATTTCACAATCACTCATTCGAATGAAATTGATGAATTGATCAGACACATTCCGATAAATGAGTCCTTGAAATTTCTGATCTATGATATTGTCCAAACCCAAGATATCTTCTTTATAGGTTTTCAACCTGAATGCAATGAGGCCGACATCAGTATTTATGAATTTAGAAATATTGAAGACATATACTCTGCAGTAAGAGAAGAATTAAAAAAGCTTAGAATAGATAGTAAAGCAAGGAACAATATTCTTATAAACATAAAAGATTATGCAAATGAGATTGAAGATAATGTAAAATTTTTTGGAGGTGCAAGAATATTTGATTGTTAATATTCCAATTCCAGAAGAGGCTAAGGACGTTGTCAATTCCATAATCATCATAAATTCTAATACGATTCAGTTAAAGCTATCTGGGAAGTATAATAATAAAGTTCTCAATTTACCTTTTAATAGTAAGGATTTTGGAAAGTCACTTGAACGCATTGAAAAGAAGGTGAAAGAGAAATTAACAATAGATATCCACGACTATAATAAAATAGAAGATACAATTTGTACTGAGATAACAAAATTAATTGATAAAGAAAACAATGAGATAGAGCCGTTAAAAAGCCGTGTTACTGTCAATAAATATTCAAATGATAGAAAAGGTGAATTGTACGAGGCCGTACTCGTGGATAAAGAACCATCTTTTGCCATGATAAATGAGAACAAAACTTTTGAATTAGTTCCTTTTATCGATGAAAAGACACGTACACTTCTTCCTCCATCGCAGGAGGAATACTTGCACATTCCTTATGAATTTGAATCTGTAGATGAACTCGATACTTATATAAAGAAATGTGAAACCGAGGGTATCCTCTCAATGTATCGCAGGGTTAAATCAATTGTATCTAAATGCATCGATCAAGATGAGACTGTAATAAATCTGATTTCGATAGATATCGTTTTCTCTTATTTTCAGGACAGATTTAACACCGTTCACTATACAGGCGTATTTGGAGATAACGGTACTGGCAAAAGCAGTATAGGAGACGTCGTGGAAGTTCTTGCATATCGAGCAATGAATACTACTGACCCTACACCAGCCAATATCTATCGAGCGCTAGGAAAAGTAGAAGCAGGACAACATACGATGATAATAGATGAAGCAGAAAAAGTTGATCAAGTCCCAGAAATGGTGGCCATATTTAAGTCAGGATATGCGTATAGCAAGAAAATCAACCGGGTAAACCCTAACAGCGGAATCTCTGAAAAATATTATGCATTCTGCCAGAAAATGATAATCGGCGAAAGGCCTTTGGGACAAAATATTGCTAAAGGAGTATTGGATCGAACATTTTCAATTACTACATATCCTGGTAAACCCGTCTATGACATAAAGGAGATAATCAATCCCACCAACACGGGTAAAGCAGAATACAAGACAGTATATGAAGAAATAATGGACCTTAGAAAAATGCTATTTGTTTATAGGATAAGAAACTTCAGATCTACTATTCCTGATATTGATATTGGTATTGGACGAAGAAATAAAGAATTGGTAAAACCTTATCTTCAATTATTCTCATGCTCTTTCAAAGGCGAGTTTAATCTGGTATGTATAGATTGCATTAATCCTGATACTTTATCGGATATAGATAGAACGACTCTTCAAGAAATTAAGAATACCTTTAAGATTTTAGTTGATGCAAAACATGTGCGTCGAGAGGCCACCATAGAAGCTAAATTACTTCCAATAATAATTGAATTGGCCATTGAATATCATAAGGGTAAGACTATCACATATTCTGACTTATGGAATGTAATCAAGGTCAAATTTCGAGGTTACTACGACGAAAGAAGACCTAACGAGTATCATACTGAAGACTTTGGAATAATATATAGAAACACGATATCAAATGTCATACAAAAACTAGGAGTAGAGACTAGACATAGAAGAAATAGTACTGAACTACTGTTTCATATGGACAATATAATAAGAACCGTCGTACAATACAACATTCCAGTTCAGTCAACACTGACTTTTGATAGCCCTCCAATTGCTGATTCATCTGGTGAGGACTGTGAGTGCTGTGAGCGCTCTACTGATGCTCCCGGCATTAATACCAAACTAGAAAGCAGTATGGATATTGATAACGTATCGAATATTTCCACTTCTGATAGACAAGTAATATCTGATGATAACGAAATTAAAAATAAAATACAAGAGTATAAGAATTATAACAATATCTATAGATCAGGTAAAACTGACAATTGGTATTGTAAAAAATGCAAATATTATGGCGATATATGGTTTATGAAGACGCATCCATGTAAAGGAGTGGCCGCTTCGTAACTATTTGAATATCAACATTTAGTGAAACAGAGATGAATAATATATCAAATCGAATTAAAGAAGAAGAGATAAAGAAATCTATTGACTTTATTTTAGATCACTTTAAGCATCAACCTAAACTATTTCCTAGAAAGATAATGACTGCCAATTATTCGGGACAATTCACAGTCTATACCAAAGAAGAAATGTTTGAAGCTTATCGACAAGCCGAGTTTAAGAATTGTAGAATAAATGCATATCCAGTTGATATCTATGAAAATAATGAGTTGATACAGCCCCCAGATTTTATATTCATTGATCTAGATCAGAAATTATTTTCTAATTATAAGAATCCTCGAAAAGTGCTTGATATAGTTAAGGATGATACTCTAGCGAAAATATCTTCTACTTACTCTATAGAGCACTCACAGTCCGCACAGTGTGCACAATATTCCAAATTAAGCAATTCAAGTGAAAGTAAAAATAAAGTATTTTCAACAGTAATATGGTCGGGTAACGGATATCATATTTATTTACCACTTGACTCCCTAGTGTTAGATAAATATCCGCACTTTTCTAAATCGCAATTCCCTTTCTTGTTTCCTTTTTATAAGCAAAACACTCCTGAATATTCAACTTCTGAGATGTTACTCCAGTTCACCGAGGAATTATTTACCAATGGAAGGGCCGATCCTCAACATATGCCTGTTTACAAAACATGTTTTCTAAGAATTCCTAATACATTTAATTTGAAATGTTTGGAAAATGGGAAAAATTTAGAAGATTCAAAAGTTATGTTAGTACAATCATGGAATGGATACAGACCACCAATACAATTACTTACCAAAGGATTCAGAAGATGGTTGATTCAAAAAGAACTAGATCTACAGCACACTGTTCGATTTCAACCGCAAATCCAGAGTTATAACACTGAAACATCTGCTTACCGACCAATACAATGGATAGATGATCTTCTAAAGAGAGGTATTTCCGACGGAAGAAAGGAATCTATAAGGCTCATTTTAGGACCATATTTAGCAAAAAGAAAAAGCCATGGTGAGGCATTTAGGACTTTACAAGAATGGCTTGAAAAATGTCAAAAAGTAAGGCCATTAGATAGAACCTTTGATCCGAAACGAAGGATAACTTCTGCCCTAAAAAATAGTAAGGGATTTATAAAATTAGAAAACTTAAAGATAAAGTACAGATGGTTATATAACGCCATAGCTGTTGAATATTAATCAAATGTATTAGTTCTTAGAAGGAATTCAAGTTATGTACGCCTTTAGAATCATTTCAAGGGACATTTTATATGCATAGTTTAGTTTAATGTGTCCTTTTTATATCTATAATAAAACCTTCGGTCTAGATTACAAATTGTCTATCAAAGGCTGTGTACATATACGAATGACTCAATAGGAATAATTTTTTTAATTTTAAACTCATTCTGATTTAAGTCGCATGTATGTGATACAAAGGTTTATCTAACATTTGGTTCGTATTTTCTAAGTAATAGATAATTGAATGTTCCATCTTTATCCGGAATTTCACTATCGTCTGCTCAGCCCGGAGAAAAGGTAAAACTGGCGATAACGATAAATTGCAAAGATGAACATACTGATGATCTAAAATTAACACTTGCATTAAATATCTTAAATAATATTGTTTATCCTGAAATCATCCATTTGGCTCTAAATAAAGAAATATCTTCTGGATTTAGATTGAATATGGCTCAGATAGTAATGTTTGAAGATGAATCACGTAACACCGTTTTATTAAATGAGAGTGTTCGATTCAGTGGGAATGTGGTTCTTAGAAATAAGGACTATAAAATGGGCGAACAGATCCTAGGAGGAGACATAGTTGATGTATTGGGGTTATATCCCCGAGAAGATAGTGATCCTGATGCTGCAAATATAATGATAATTAACCTAAATGGTAGATGGTATATAGCGGCAGACTTCATTTATAATAAATGTAAAGCGAAATTACTCATAGACGAATCTAAAAAGTCTTTGATTGATGCAAAAAATTCTCAGTCTAAAAAGTCTTGGACATTTTTTATTAGTGAACTATATGAATCAATAACGCGATCTGCGTCAGCAATTTTTATGATGTTACGATATGGAAAGTTTTCAATGTCAAATTATGACGATATTCGAGAGGTATTCGCTACTTATTCCAATTTGGGTAATATCGATGAAGAATATTTTATTACGTTCGAGAGGATCCATACCTTGTTCTCTAATGCTAAGAATTTGAGTGAGTCTGAAAAAGAGACGTTCAAAATAAAAGCGGAAGAAGCAGACAGAATGGTAAAAACAATCAATCGTTTAGTAGAAAAGGCCGAATCGTTACAACAATCATCTGTTTCTGGACGTGCTTCTGAAGGCCATTTTATCTACTTTGGCACATCGTAAACTTAAGAAAACTCTTTATTTTGCGTCAGCATTATTATGTATATGAAAAGCTCTTCGCCAGTGGTTTATGTAACTAACAAAGATAATTCTGTCGGAATTCTAAACCTAGGTGGAGATTATGGTGTTCAAAATAATAACCAATTTTCTGCCTTTTATATGAAAAAACTTATTAGGAGTTACAACCGTAATCCATCGGCCTCTTCAGTATTTCAAGTGGTGGTCCCCAAATCTCCTCATGCTAGATATGTTGAAGCTGCACCGATTCAAGCCAGAATTCATATTAATCAGGGAAAAATATTGATAGGAAAAATCTCAAAGAGAGAATCAATAGAAAAAATTGTACAAGAAATAGTGTCGTTTAGTAAAGTTGACCCGCAGATAGGGAAAGCAGATAATTTGGACAATCTTTACGCAGAGTTGACGAAGCTTGTTCTCAAAAAATACAAAATAAAGGATTTGGCCGAATTAGATCGCAAGATAATTAGTGAAAATCTATTGGAAGGAAAATCCTATGATGATCCTGAATTTAAAGCCATTTCTCTATTACAGTATAGAAACTTGGAAAGGAGAAAAGCATATTCTGAAGATTTAGAACTTTAATCCGATATCTTTGCAGTTATTTTATTTTTCATATTATATAGAATTGCATTTTTAAGAATCATCTCAATACACGTGAGCTTTAATCTGTCATTTTCATTGATCCATTCTTTATATATCTCCTCTTTATTGACCCCATATACGAATGAGATTTGTGATATCAATAAAGTATAATGTTTATTGAAAATGCAAACCAAATCAAATGTTGACGGTATTTGTTGAAGAAGAATTTCTTGTTTTTCCAATACTTTATAATAATTATCTACAACTTTACCGATTTCTTCCTTGCATTGCCTTAGTAAATCCTCATAATCCAACGACAAAAAGGTTTTCTTATGAATTAATAAAAGAACCCTTCTGCAGAGATCGTAGTCCTCAACTATCTTTAAAAAAAGTGGATCATCAATGAGCTTTTTTAAAAAAGTTTCAAAAGACTGGCCCACACAGAATTTTATCTCTAAATTCTATATATAATTAATCGATTCTCTTTATAGATTTAATTTATTTATATAGATTTAATTGCTCGTTGAAAGTAAAACGCTGGACATTGCTAATATTGTTTTATTTCTCTTTGGAGCCTTAATGATTATTATTGCTTTTGTTCCTTTCTTATTTGTAGACACTGAATCCACCACACGAACAATATTCTTTAATTTGAGATGCAACGAGGAAATCACTTTACCCATCTTCTTAAATGGAGGAGAAAATTTAAGTTTCTATTTCAGTGGCAATATTACTAATTATCAGCTCAACATGACTGATCCAATGGGATCAAAATATTCATTGAATACATTAATTGGCGATGGAAAGCAATTGCATAGTTTACAAGCAAGTAAAGAAGGCTTTAATGTCATAGAAATATCAAATAAGAAATGTTCAGATTTGAACCCCTTGTTGACACTTTCTTACGTTATTAAAACCGTAAAGGGTTTAGATTACAAAGCTAATTTTGTAGCTATTGGAAGTATTATGGTAAGCTTTTCTTTAGGTTATATTGTCCTCATGTGGAAATCAAAATTCAATTATCCCCTGAGAAAGTCAAAAACACGGAAAATGGATCCTGTAAACAGAAAAGAAAGGAAAGAGGAATCTGAAAATTCAGGTACTTGAAGGTCAAAAAACGTTAATGTTGGGTGAGGTAAGAAGCTCAATTGTTTATATAAATTCTTTGCATTCAAACTGCTACATATAATCTAACTCTAAAATCCAGATTCATAAATTAGGACTACATGTCAGTATAGAAACTATTAAGACAAAAGGAGTGGAACTCAGTTAAAGATCTCATTTAACTCCGACTGTGGTTTAGCATGAGAGCATTGCCTGGCTCCTTTCTTAAAATAAACTATCGGTTAGCACGGCCGAGATAAACAATAGTAACCCCCCAATCTACGAACATGGAATAATAATAATTCTTTAACTATAAAGCATCTATTAGTCTCCTTCCTGATAGAATAATCTTTCGATTTATAGATGGATCTTTTATTCTAGAGGTCACCCCAGAGTAACTCCTCTACTTATATTAAGAAATAAGTATTAGTCAGTTTATTGTTACTCTTCAATCTGATTGATATTATGTTGATGAGTAGTAAACCTAATTAAGTCTTATAGACTAGATTGTTAGAAAACAAGATTTTCATAAACATATTCTAAGGTATTTCTCAAAACATTGTCAGAATTATCTCACTACTAATTATCCTGACTAATATCTCTAATTGTTTATCACTGAGTGATGAACCTCGTAAAAAATCCAAAAGCGAATATGTCATGATATTTAGATTAGGTGCCTCACCATGATGAAAAGTTGGCTGAAATGACACATGATCTACAGATTACAACATTAACTTATAATCGAAAGGATAGGTACATCATCCATTGGTTATCATACCTTGTAGCGGCCGAAACAAATTCATGGCGATATTTTCGTTTGAAGTTCAATATATGATGCGGGCATTTCGATTGTAAGGGAAAACATCATCTTTCTGAATAACAAATTATTGTTTTTGAACCAATTATAGCACACCCATTGATAGCAATTGAGATATATACATTTCAGAAAGAATCTGAGATATCTCTTACCTTTTTATTCTGATGAGTACTATGTACGCTCTGACCTAACCACATGAGTTATGATCTGAGTAAATTGGGACAAGAAAATTTTGAAAGACTTGCGCAAGCTTTGGTTCAGAGGTTTATTTCGCCCTCCGCTAAAATTTATGGACGGGGAAGAGACGGTGGTAGAGATGCAGTTTACATAGGTAAATCAACTTATGATAAACAATACCCAACTAACCTGGAACCTTGGGATGGTCATTGGATATTTCAAGCTAAATTCCATAATACGGATCTAAGAGGGCACCAAGATGCTCGAAGTGAATTATTAAGTGAAATTGAGCCGGAGCTAGACACGATTGTGAATGTAAATAAACTTCAATGTGATAATTATGTAATAATTACCAATGTGTCACTTACATCAGTACCCGAAAGCGGGACAAGAGATAAACTTGAAAAGCGATTTGAAGAATTAAAGCCCAAATATAAAGTCAAAAACATAGGCATCTGGAGTGCGTCCGAGATTGATGGGTTTTTGATTAATAACCCTGAACTGACTAGATCTTTTGAATCGCTGAGATCACCGTTCGACATTGCAAAGGATTTATTTCATCTGAATTATAATCTCGAAGTTTCCTGCATATCTTTAAGTATTCCTAACTTAGGAACAAAAGAGATACTTCAAAGTTTATCAAATGCACTAAACGTTCAAAAAGAGATAAATGAAGAACCTATGCCATATGTCTTTACTGATGAATTGAGTAAAATTGTAAACAGAAAAGTTCTGTTTCTGTATGGAAGATCTGGAATTGGGAAATCTCGAACAATTCTCGAGCTTACAAAGAGTTTATTAAATCAAGGAAAAACAATTTATCTGATCAATCCATTTTCTACCCAGAATAAGATCAATAACAGAAAGAGTTTGCTTTCAATTGTATCGAATATTCATAGCGATGATATACTGATATGGGATAATTTTCCTAACGATCTTGTTCATAGAAATATTAATGATGCTAGGAAAGCCTTGGATCTACTAATCTCAAAAGAATGCAATGTCATTATGTCTTTAAATCCATTTTATCCTGAATCCTATTCTGATTTGGTTAAAGAAATTCCAGAAATTGATACTTACAAGATAAGGTTCGATAAGAAAGATCTAAAGAAACTAATCCACAGTTACGGATCAGAAGTAAGTCAATTTCGGCAGGTATACGCTTCTGATATTCAGCACAAAATTGAAGAAATATCTGATATATTGTGGAAAAAGGATCCGAGTCCGATGCTAATATTAGAATATTATAGAGAATTGACAAATGTCTTGCAGAATTATCCTAGTTCTTTTGATTCAATTATTATTGCTCAAAGATTAGAAGGCTCCAAGGAATATTATAACAGGCAGTTCAAATTTTTGAAAAGTAACAGGAAATATGACAACCTTGTCCATTTTCTTTATACATTGAAAGTATGCTATGAATTAGGGATAAGTAGAGGATTAGACCAATTGGAGATACTGCAATCGAAGATATTCAAAACATCTCCCCCTCCTGAACCATTGGACTCGCTTAATAACTGGCTATATTTATCTGGTCAATATTATTCATTACATGACATAGCTAGGGATTCGATCAATTTCAATCCAGACAATAATCTCAAGTTGACGTATTATATTAAAAACAACCCAAATTTAATAACAGAAAATGACAATACTCTCTATTTAGGAGGGATCTTTATTGGCAGAAACATACAGTATCTGTATTCGGGACCATCTAATCCACTATTACCTACTAATTTTGATATCTTGACTAATAAGGCAAATGCTATCAAATCAAAACAATCCGATCTAATCAAATGGCTTAATGAAAACAAAATTGGAATGGGCGATCCGAGATTGACTCGTGCAATGGTGGAATCTGTCAATCGTGATAAAGACTATTTTGGGCTTGGACTAGGAACAGGTCTTGGCCAATCTTTTATTGCCTTTGATCAAACCCTAAAATCTGATATGTGGAACAATCTGACTAAATTGTTCGAGGAATATCCAGAAGTTGCTTATGGATTTGGAAAGGAGGCCGGGAATGTATTTAAAAACATTGAAAATGAATATCGATGTTCTCTCTGGGATAAATTTATAGAAACGTGTAATAGAAACGGCGATTTTGCATTAGGCTTGGGAGAATCTATTAGCAATATATTAGAATTTTTAGACGAAAAAGATCTGACCAAAATCCGAATATTGATTAGCAATAATATGGAATTTATTTCAATTTTTCCCATTTCGCTAATGCAGCGGATCCTGTTAACAGAAACTAGTTATTTCAAAGATCCGTTAGTTTCCTTATTGGCCAAGGATAATAAAATAGCAAAGACATTTTCAGATATCTTCCACATAACCTATGAAGGCCTGAGTCCTGAATTACAAATGAAGATATTTAAAGAAATAGAGAACTGTAAATTACTATCTTATATACGATTAAACGATCTACATTGCAGTTTCTGTAAACAATTCATCTCTCCAGAAGAGTATCACGAGCATATGACTATCAGTCATCCCAAAATAATAGCAGAAATAAAGAGGACGGAAGGACAGTATGAAAAATGTAAATTTTGTGATGCTACATTAAAAAATGAAATTAATGAAACCCTTAGGCATTTTGGGGAAAACCACTATGATGTGATGCCTTCGCATATGAAGACAATCTATGAGAAATGGAAAATGGCGGGGTTCCCCGAACTAGATTCTGAAAGATGAAGAGATCCACTGTTGCAGTTAGATAGATGATGCAAGTCTATTTGCGTGACGGTTTCAGGCCGCAGAAAATTTGGATGAAATGACATGTGATCTACAGATTACAACTATACTTACTATCACAACGAATGATCCAATTATTCTCTCTATTATCATGGCGTTTGCAGAGGCCGAAACAAATAAAAGAACAGATCTTAAATTTGAGTTGATAGTTACCAATGATGAGTAAATATCAAGCGAGCCTGATGAAGTAATAATTCCTGCAAAACCTGACTTAACTCCACCACCAAATGAAGAACCAAAGACGATTAGCGACCTTATCAAAAGTATAATTCAGAATCCATTAGACATAACAAACACTATTGAATCTGCAAACGAGGTTAGAGACATTCTAACAGATGACAACCAAGACAATGATCAACTAGCTTGTGAACTTTTGGATTCAGGAGATGAATATTCATAAACTCTTCGAGAAATATTGAATTGTTAGACATAATAATCATAAAAATGAAGATGGGTATAAACGGTATGAACATGATGCAAGACAATGATGCTAATGTAAACAAATAGCTTACTCGATAATAAACTAAATTTATCAGGTTATAGATCTTATTTATTATTCAACCAGTATAACTAAAATCGAGCTCACAACTAATTTGTAACAGCAAGGCTAAGCGATTTCTCTTTCAATGATGGTTTTATTTTAGAAAATGAAATAGGTTTATTATTCGTCCTCAATATCTGAGAGTGGAACATGATTATATTCCTGAATATTAGAATAAATTATTACCTCTATAGGATCATATTCATTTAGACAATATATTTCCTCAATTCTCTTGTTTTCCAATCCAAATACCTTTTTTAAGATCCATATTTGAGAAACGAATTCTAGAATCTTGGCCATGTATAACCACTTATATGGATGAATCTGGGTATGCTCTGTTAAAGAATGGCCAATGATATTTCTGTATCTAGATGCTATACCTGCAAAATTATCAATTGTTATTCGTCTAATTAAATACATAAAACTTAATTTTAATTCACAGTTTTTATTAATATTTTGAAGTAACTCCTTATACATGCTCTCTCTTTCATCTTTAGTTTTGTTCATGTCTATTTCGGATTTTGCTTTAATCACCTTAACCAGCTCGTTCTTCATTTCAGTCTTTAGGTCTAGAGTTATGCTCTTTGGATCATCTATAGTTACGAAAGATAGTAAGGGGTTTTGAACAGTAATAAGTTTCCAAAAGGGATCAAATAGCTCAGTGAATCTTTCTTTCAAAGATAAGCTTGTCTTGCCTTTTTTGTTCCTTAGATATTTCTTATTTTTGGGACTTAACTCCATATCTGGAGTTTCAATATAAGTATAATTTTTTCTGTTAACCTTTTCCGCATAAATAAGAGATGACGACTCATTAAACACATATGTATTATGAAAGGCTTCAAGGAAACTTGCTAACTTAAACACTCGAAGTTCAAATGTAGTTGTCTCATACATATAGTTAAAATAAAAGGAATAAATGACTCTGTCCTGTGCAAAATGGAACCAATTTTTTAAAAATTTCTCTACCTCCGCTTGATATTTGTCAAATCTAATAAGAACCGATTTCGTATTGTCGCATTTATTCATTCTAGATGATACAAAGGATTTGAACTGTATGTCAATTACTTTGTTCTCAATATCATTGTTAATTATTCCATACAGAGTATGAACCAACACATTATTGTCGGTTATAATAAAATTCAAAAAATCTTGAATGATTTTTTTTATGTAGAACCATTGATGTAGGGATTTGCTTCCCTTTTTTGAAATTACTTTAACATATACATTATAAAAATTGTCAATAGTTAACTCATCCCTTTGTCTTATAGGCTGGCCATTCAAGAACTGTATTTCGATTTCTTCACTAACATCAAACCTAATAATTGAATTGTCTTTAGAAAAGTCACTATATATTATCATATGCGATGAAATCCATTTTGCGACATTTGTAAAATTAATGATCAGAGCATCAAACTTTATCTCTGCCAAGGAACTAAATAATTTTCCATATAAAACCAAGAATATGTTAAAACTTAAATTCATAGAATTATTGCCCATCATCCTGGAATATTCTGACAAACTTCCTTTTAACGTAAAAAGTTCATTGTCTTTGGATTTGCCATGAATAATGACAAAGGGCTGGTTTTTTAAGAAAGATACATCTCCTATAAAACTATTGTTTGAAGTTTGCAAAAGGAGTACCCCATTCTCTATTTTTCCGTCAAATATTATATTAGTGTCTCTTGGAAACCAGAAAATTCCTTCGATATTTGTTATAAGATTACTATACTCTATCAAGAATAACTAACTTCATAGCCTTGTATGCAAGTATTAACCTTAACCAGATCATATATATAGATAAATCAACGAACGAGTACTTCATTCCAAATACTACATACAACGATGAACCCAAATTCTTAGTCAAATTTTTAACGGGCCCGTGGGGATTCGAACCCCAGACAGCCGGATTTCTTTCTATTAATAGTTAAAAGTCCGGTACTCTACCTGGCTGAGCTACGGGCCCATTACCTTTCTATATAAAACTAGTATAATTTAATTTTATAGATTAATGACAGGTAGACTGACCCCAGTCACAATACCTCTATAAACCAAGTACGAAAGCAAGAAAAACAACCAAAAAAGGTACAAATTGTCTGAAAAAAAATAATCGATAAATATTTTTGAGAATTATACTATTCAATAAAAGCAGTAACAAGTATCCAAACTATGATATAATTAATTTCAATTATACATTCTGATTATAATGAGTAACATAACAAAAACCCACAAAGTTGGACTTTTTGCAATGTTTATTGCAGCAGCTCTTATCGGTTCAGTAATAGCCTTCGACGATAACATGGCATATGCAGGTGGAAAGAAGAAATCTAACGATGCAGAACAAGAAATTGAACAAGGACAATCAAATGAACAATCAGGACAATGTGTCACTGGAACAATATCATTAATTAACTGCAACAACGTAGGATTACAACTTCAAGGTAACGACGGCAACTTAGCCTTAGGCCAACAATAAACTCTTTTTTTTGTCTATCTAACTTTTAATATATCATTCACTTCTTGTATACTACTTTATCTAAATAATTCTTTAATATTCTGATTATTTGTGAATAGTTTCCTTAGAGTTTCGTCATAAAAATTCTATAACAATCCGTTTATACAAGTTCCTGTTCAAAAATTTTTAAAATTAATCAAAAAAAAAAATTCACAACAACTCGTAACAAAGGAGGAACATCTTTCGTTGAGCAAGCAGGCAGGCACATATCATCCTAGCAATGGACAATTAAACCCCACGCTTATTTCAACCGTAATTGTGTGATTAGCATATTTTTATTACGTTATCCTTAATTTATGCAAGTAAATTTAAAAAATAAAGAGATACAAACTTCTAATACATAAATATGCTACAATATTTCATATAAAAATGATAGTAACAAGTATCCAAACTATGATATAATTAATTTCAATTATACATTCTGATTATAATGAGTAACATAACAAAAACCCACAAAGTTGGACTTTTTGCAGTGATGTTTATTGCAGCAGCTCTTATCGGTTCAGTAATAGCCTTTGGCGACAACATGGCATTTGCAACCAAAAAACACAATGACTCAGAACAAGAAATCGAACAAGACCAAGAGAATGAACAGAATGCACAATGTGTATCTGGAGATTTTACTTTAGCTGGATGTAACAACGTAGGTTTAATGTTCCAATTCCAAGACGGTAACATAGCCGCAGGACAACAATAAACTCTTTTTTCCTTTTTGTAATTCTAAAATCAATATATTATCTCAACAATAGAAAAAATCAATTAGTAGTTTTTACCCTGTCAAATAGTAGCTCCCCAAGTAACCATTTTAGTGAAACTATATTGTGATCCGCCATTCTATTATTGCACGTTTGTAAAACCAAACTGTTATGATCCTTTGCCTCGAGATTCTCAAATTCTTTTGATCTAATATGGAATTTTTCTTCACGGTAAAATACAGTTGAACCCGTACCATCAATATACATAATAAAAGAAACATTCGAATTGTATTTTTCAATAATACAAATATTGTGTTTTTTATCTTTAAGCAGGTTTTTTTGTGAATTATTCTTGTGTTCAAAATTCAAGACACTCATACAATATTCTAATAGTGGAATCATTTTTCGTATAAAATTTTTAAAAATGCTTGTTTCACTTGGACAAATACCGTAGTCGGTATCAGACCACTTAAAAAAATAAGAACCCATTCGTACTGTAGGTTTTAAAGAATAGTCACGATTAACCTCATTTGTCAACTACGAAGGCATCTCCATAATAAAAGTCAAAATGATATGAACATTTGTACGGCTAATCACCATAAAATGTGTTATATAGCTATCTTGTAATAATAGCTTCCGAAAACCATTTGGGAATCATTTCTTTCCCGTTTTTTAATAAAAACGAAACACTGCTATCAAGAATATACGTATTAGCATAATCATCAGCATTTCTAACACTTCTTCCATATGCTTGTATTAGTCGAAGTATCGTATTCCATTCATACCACTTTGGATTACGCTGTTTTAGTACCGAGACTTTCTTATCAGTTAAATCAGGATATGGAACTTTTACTATTACTTGGAATCTAGAAAGATCGTCTTTAAGGTCCACTCCTAAAAACATGGATGGAGATATGAGGACTGTTGGTTTTGCACTTTGAGTATGTTTTAGTATCATTTCATTTCTATCAAACTTTGGATTGGTTTCAATGAGTCTTGATAAATTTTCCTTGGACAAGTTATTCTTGATAAACTGAACCTGTGAATATGACGTTGTATGAATTATGCCCTTGTCATTCTTATGTACAGAAAGAAGATTATCAAGCACTTTTACTATATTTGGCAAAGACTCAGTCATGGTTCTTGCATTTAGCCAAGCTACATTCATCAGATATATGGGTCTATTTTTGATTGGGAAATCAGAATTTTCAACTCGTATAAACTTTACATCATCGTTCTTTAATCCCACCGCCTTGCACAGGTTTTCTTTACTTAAGATAGTAGCGCTCATCAATAATGAAACGGAACCTTTATCAAAAATGTCTGTAAAATAACTTGATACCACCAGTGGTTCTAATTTAATTCTTGAAAGTTTATTGTCTATTTCATTTTTAGTAATGTTTGTAACTAACCAATTTTCCTTGTTAATGCGTAAATCCTCTAAAAAAGTAAGCAAATTTTTTTCATAATTGATGGCGTCGATAAGATTCTTTTCGCTAATATGCATGTCCTGATTGTTGTCACCTGATCCCAAAATATTTGCGGATTTCTCAACATAACTAGTAAATTGTTCTTTTAATCCTCCACAAAAATCTATCCATGTTTCGACGTCGGTCTGTTTATTATCAGGTAAATTTATTTTTGGAAAGAACCTGATTAAAGAATCTTTACTAAATACAATATTTTTGAACGAAGATACTTCAGATTCTAACGTATGAGCTTCATCTAAGATCAAAAGCTTTCTTTTGTTTACACCAGATGAATAAAAGAGATCAGATAGAAAATATTTGTAATTATAGATAGTATGACTAGATTTTATTGAAATCCATTTTTGATGATAATAATGACAAGGCTGCCACTCGATTTTAACAAGCTGGGAATGTTCTTTTGCTTTGTCATAATATTTTTTTAACGCGAATTTGTTTATATCCACGTTCTCATAAATGGTACCTTCAGATTTTACATCATAATCACTCATTCTAGTCTTATAGAGACAATCAAAATCATCATCCTTCAGGCAAGGTCCATATTCGCAACTTTCTCTTATGCCCATGTCCTCTTTAACGATGCATGGAAAATTATTTCGACCTTTAACTTCAGAAAGATATGGAAAATCTCTATTATACTGGGTTTGAAGGTCCTTAGTTGAGGTGCAGATATGAGAACTGCCCAGAAACCGTGCTAGCGTTACTGCAACCGCACTCTTTCCGAATCCCGTTGGTGCTTCTAAAAATATGAATTTGTAATCAGATTTGAGTGCTTGATCAAGTTCACCAAGTACATTATCCTGGTTTGGACGTACATAATCTAGAGGGAAAAAACTTCGCATAGACATAACAGGGGATGATTATCTGTAGACAAACGGATTATTAAAGCGTAACCTAAAAATAATGCAAGAAATGATTCGATTTGTTTGGGCAGGACAGACAAGTAATAGATATAATTCATTCCATGATTCCATGGCCCATAATCCGCATACCCTTTGAATCCGGTTTAAATAAAATGCACAAATCCTTCTTTACAAATGCTAGTGGTTTTTCAAATGAAATCGATAAAATTGAATCAGGCATTACCTTTATTTTCACAGTCCTTATCTGAAGGCCTACACTCATCATATAATTCTGTGTTTCAGATATTTCTTCCTTAAAGTATGGATTCTTGATAAACCTTAATTGAAAGTCAGCTGCTGCTATCTTAGCAAACCCTGGAGATGTAATAACATCTCCTCTTGATATATCCTTAGCAGATGCACCCTTAATTGCCAGACCTACACGTGAATTTTTCTTTGAGATATTCACTGGATCATCATGCATTTGAATGGATTTGATAACCACAGTTTTGCTTGATGGGCTTAAAACTAACTCATCATAAGTTTTAATTTCCCCCTGTTTCACGGTTCCCAGAACTACTGTACCTACTCCCTTAACGTCAAACACATGATCTACTACAATACAGGCTTTAGGAGGTTGGAGACTTTCATCTCCTTTAACTTCTAAATCCGTTTCTGTTTCTTTTTCTGTTTCTGTTTTTGATTCCATTTCAGCTATCCTGTTTTTCAGTTGTTCTAAACTATCCAGTATTTGAAATGATGATAAGCCAGTATTCTTCATGATATTTTTTACTTTTTCAACGTCGATCTCATAACCATATATAATAAAACCATTCTTTATGCCAAAAATATCAACCGCTATAAGCTGTTCGCCAAGAAAAGAATCGAGTTTGGAGATATTAATGATAGCATAGTTAGACATTGCTATTGACTGTAGAAGAGGCTGAAGTTTTTCAGGATAAGTATTAGGGAAACAATAAGAGATGATTTTATCATTAGTTTTTCTGTCATAGATGGTGATATCACTTGAAGTCCCTTTTTTCCCCAACTCATTCGCAATTGTTGTATCCCCTAGTAAAACAAAATTAAAACTATTCAAAACTTTTGATTAGTATAGTTTTTTTTAAATAAAATCGTTGCTTTTAGATCAAATAATGATCAAATAACCCACAAATTGGAACATTATAATGCATTGCTTTTTATATAGTACAGTCACATATAGAAATCCTGAGCTGAATATATTAATTGGTTAGTTTTGAAGAACTTGGTATTGAAAAATCTATAGTTAAAGCATTGAAAGAAACAGGAATCGAACAACCATTTCCTATTCAAGAATCAATAATTCCACTTATTTTAAAAGGAGAAGATGTTATTGGTAGATCGAATACAGGAACTGGTAAAACAGCCGCATTCGTACTACCTATGTTGAGTAAGTTAAATCCGAAAAATTTTCTACAAGGACTAATTTTAGTTCCTACCAGAGAATTGGCTATACAAATTACAAGCACTATAAATCAACTTGTAAAATATAGCAACCTGAGGTCCGTTGCAATCTATGGCGGGCAGAATTTCCAAATGCAGAGGAAAATACTCAATAAAGGTGTAAATATCGTAGTTGCAACCCCAGGAAGACTCTTGGATCACATGAATCAAGGAACTATTACGTTAAGCAAGATTAATTTCCTTGTCCTTGATGAAGCAGATAGAATGTTAGATATGGGTTTTATTGATGATATCAAAGAAATCCTTTCTTATATCGATAGTAAAAAGCAAATTTGCCTTTTCTCTGCAACGATGCCGGACTCCATTATGCAACTTGCCAAAGAACAAATGCATAATCCGAAACAAATTAGCATTGAAAAGACAATTTCACAGGCAAACATAAATCAATCATACTTGATGCTTTACGAAAAGGACAAATTTCAACAATTAGTTAGCACTTTGAAACCTATTTCAAACAATGACGAAAGTCATATTATTGTATTTACGGCAACAAAGCAAAGGGCTAGAGATCTGACGTATAAATTAAGAAATGACGACTTTTATGTAGATAGTATTCATGGAGATTTAAATCAGAGACAAAGGGAAAGCACCCTTTCAAGATTTAGAAATAAGAAATTCAACATTCTTATCGCTACAGACGTCGCATCCAGAGGATTAGATATTACTACTGTCAGTCATATTATCAACTATGATATACCTGATGATGTAGAGACATATTTCCATAGAATAGGGAGAACAGCAAGAGCAGGAGCAAATGGTACCGCACTTTCCTTTGTTTCACAACACGACATGTTTACCCTCAGAAAAATACAAAATATTGCAGCAAACTCGCTAAAGAATTTAAACACAGAATATGGAATAGAAGTAGATTTCAAATTCAATAGTGCTCCTAGACCTAATCGCTTTAGATCAAATTATGGCAGAAGAGGATATAGTCAAAGCAGGGTTCCAGGAGAACAAAGGTCAAGGAATAACTATGACAATAGTAGCAGCAGGTATCCATCTAGGAATAACTATGACAATAGTAGCAGCAGGTATCCATCTAGAAGACTAAGTGGTATTACTAGACCACTTGGTAGAAGGAATAACTATAATAGAGATTCAGACTAAGAGGACGATAGATAGTAAATAAAAATGCATTAGACTTGATCCGCTAAGGGCAGTCATTAATGCAGCATTTTTTTCATAAATTTCTTGTTGTTAATAATCGTTTGAAAATTTATTCATTATGTCTTTTAGATAAAGTGTCAACGCTTATTCGTCTTTAAGGATGGAACAAGTATGACAAGTCATAAATTCATGAAACTAATCAAGCTTAAAAAATTCTAAAAAAAGAAAAGATTACTCTAATCTTATTCGTGATGGTCTTCGCCTAATGGAGCAATCTCATTAACGCCTATTACTACAGTAGATGTGGCTGGGAAATCAATATCCTCTGTAGAATTGCTTTGAATTGCGATATCTGTAATAGGAGTTGTTTCATCTGATGCAACATCTACATGATAAAGACAGAGTTCTCCAGGAGTAGACAATGGACCTACAAATTCTAATTCAGCTGGCTGTAAATTAGGAGCTTGACCAATTAGGACATTTACATCGGTAGAATTAGCATCGTTACAAGGTAGTTTTGCTGCAATGTGACCATTCATAATTTGATATGGTGTAGAGTCGTAAAGATGAATAAAACTGCCTTCTGGTAGGCTTTCACCTTCTAATAATATAGTTTGAGAATCTCTAGTGACTGTGTTGGCATGAGAGGTCCCATTTTCAAGTGAGTTGAAATATTCCTCTACCTCAGGTCTAGGTGTTGCATTACTTGCATTATCAGTAGCCGATCCATCAGTTGTTGTTGTATTATCAGTAGCCGATCCATCAGTTGTTGTTGGTAATAATTCTTCTTCAACTGGCACACTATCGGTTTCATTAAAATTTTGCTCTGCTGTATCTGTTACATTCAAAGCCTCAGACAAGGTTACATTTTGTTGTGCGAATACATTTCCATTAACAGAAAATATTGCTGATCCGAGTACAAAGACTACAAAAAGTGATACTTTTGTACTAGTTGATTTATTAGTCATTATTTTATATTAAAAATACTTGTATTTATGTCATTTTTAGTACAATCATCGAACTATTCACTCATCTTTTTTACATCTTTACGCCTCTTTGAGTTCACAATAAAGGATATTCCAATCAAAGCACCAAGTATTATGTAAATATAATAATAATTCAGTACAAAGGCTTGTATAAGATCATAGATTCTTTTTGCAATTGGAACTTGAACATTAACTTCGAATTCAGAGTTCAAAATATTTAGGGTGTAGAAAATATCCTTAATATCCACAAAAAGAATATACTTTCCAGGCTCATTAAAGGTATAATTAAAATCGTAATGACCTTGTCTAACCAGCGTAAAATTATTTGGATTTGAAAATACAGGCTTTCCGTCTTTAAAAATAGAAAAGGAAACAGGTAGTTCGATCAATTCATCTCCAGCTTTAGAAGTAAGACGGAAAAGAAAAGAAGTATCTTTGCCAATCATAGGTTTTGATGGATTTACTAAAAGATCTACCACGTAATTTCCAATTGATTGAGTTTGAGTGCCATTAAGACTAGCATCATTACCTCCAAAAAAAGAATGTGCAAAAGTTAATTGCTCATCGTCAAGTGGAGAGAAATAAATTATCATAAACAAAAAAAAGAAAGAGGCAAAGAACAATAACCAAATTTTTGATGTTTGAGGACGTCCAAAGATTCTGACTAGAGAAGGATTAAAATTTACAAAAGATGTTAAACCCAGAAAAAAAATATACTTAAAAAACAAAACCTTGCCAGATGAAAACATATCAATAATTGGTCAAAGTTTAATATAAATTCAATAAACTATGACCATAAAATACTTTATGGATAAAAAGAAGTTCCACATTTCTTGACAAAATAGCATTATAATATATTACACTTTGACAAACTTGAAAAAACGAGGCAAAATTTATTACGAATCAAAACCCATGATTGTAGAAAATGAGTGGATCCCCAATCAACTGACGACCATGGTTTGATATGTCAAAGATATCAGTCAAGTTTGAGAATTCAAGAATTTAATATGTCTGATTGCATATGATGAGTATATTGACAAACGAGTTTCAACCACCACAAGATAAACCCAAAAAAACAGTCCAAGAATCAGAAGCTGAGACGACAATAGTAATGCTGCCTTCCGATGCTAACCCGCTTGGAAATGTTTTTGGCGGAATGATTTTAAAATATGTGGATCTGTTGGCCGGTCTAGTGGCAAAGAGACATGCAGGTCATGCAAATATTGTAACAGCAAGCATAGATAGCATGACATTTCTAAAACCAGTGTATATTGGAAATGCTTTGATTTTAAAGGCAAGAATAAATTACGTTAGAAGAAGTTCTATGGAAGCTGAGGTAAAAATAGTAGCAGAAGATCTAAACAGTTCCCTAAAGGTTCACACCGGCACTGCATATGTAACCCTAGTAGCACTAGACGAAAAAGGAAAGCCTACAGAGGTTCCTCAATTACGATTGAGAGATGAGGATGAAAAAAGAAGATTTTTAGAAGGACAGACCAGAATGGAAACGAGGCTAAAGAATCGGAAAAGGTAATACAAAACATGAGTTTAACGATTCTCACTACGAGTTTTGTCAGAATGGTCCTCCCATTTCATAGAAGGATAACAATAAACAATTAAACAATCCAACAGTATTATATCAACTAAACCCAAACAAACCCAAAACCATCATCTTTAACTATCATTACAACATTGAAAACCTAAAATAACAAAGATTGCTATGGTCCAAAAACATGTCGACAAGTGGTATTAAAGGAGTTTTTAATTATGTAAATCGATACGACCTAATCAAAGGTAATTGAGAAGAGACAGGAGCCTTCATGAATTAAATGTAGTATAGAACAGATTTTTGTTTGATTTACTGACCGTAAATGTGTATATGTTATCTTTTACCTTGAATTGAGGACGTACCAATAATTAAAATATATAAGAAAATGGATAGAAACTGTTACCGGATCTGATTGGATCAGTCTATTCACAATTATTTATTTCAACTCAAAACCTTTGATTCATCAAGAGGATAAACATACACATTAGCTTTCTCAACGTCTATTTTTATGGAATTCAGCAGTATGGAACCCTTCAATTCTGATTTGTCTACTCCCCAACCTTTTTTCCCCAGGATACAGGTATCGTCTATGTCATAGTTAAGAGTAACAGGATTAAAAGGCTCCAATGTTATTCTTTCTTCACCTAATAATCCTTCTGCCCTTATAGATTCAGACATGTGTCTGCCTCCGTCATTTAACAAATACCTAACACCATACTTTTCTCTGAGGATCCAAAGTCCTTTATGCATATCAAATTCTTTTCCTGTATCAATGTAAGTGATAAGGCTGGATTCCTTGATGATCTTTGAAAGATAGGCATAAACCGTACTGGTAGTAAGTATGATTACCTTTTGATTGTTTTTCTGGTTCAACATTGCTATCTTATTTTTTTCATAAAATTCAACCAAACGTGATTCGACAATGCTTTCTAGTGAACGGACGGAAACGATAAAATAAAAATTATCAGGGTGGACAAGTTTCCTTGAAAGGTTCAAAAGGTCACTATACAAGGCTGGATGCTGATCCTCTAAGTGCTTTCCAAAAAAATCCCAAGACCAAATTTGGCCGTAGTTCTCCATCATGTTATTTACGGTAACCATTATAGCCTGATTTCCTACAATCATACGATGTAAAGAAGCAAATATGTTATCACCTAACTTTCTACTCCCTCCTGTAAGTAACGTAACACCCCCTCCTCTTAATCCAAGAAGCTTGAAAATAAAAACTCCACTATTAGGCGAAAAAGCTTCAGCTGCAATAAAACTTGTAGATTGATATGGCACACTCATCTTACTGACGAATTCATCCGAAGCACCAATTACTATGTAGGGAATTATTTTAGATAGATGACTACATTTTAGATCCTTATAAGTATCGTATATTTTGATACCTCTTTTCTTATAATGAGTAGAAGTATCATGATCTAATAGATTATTTTCTGCTAACAGCATGAGCTTATCAAAGTAATCCTTTTTGATCGAATCAGAATCCATCATGTTCTTTAAGCAAAAAACACAATAATAAGTACACACTTGAATATTCATCCTTGAATTTTTGAAATATTCTTTCCATGATCTAAAATCTCAATCACCCGATTCGAATGTCAAAACACAAGAAGTTCTAGTGCGTGTTTAGAATCTGACCCTCTTAGTATTATAGATATTTCTCGTTTGTTAGAATATTCATGAATAGTGTGACAGCAATAATGAAAAGCAGTGTTAGATTTTCCCTGATGTGGGGAACAATCAAAATTGGAAAGTATTTCCACTTGTAGAAATATTCTTTTACTATATTATTTTGACATAATCTAATCTAATATGATGTTTACAAAATCAATTCTTTAAATGAGGAGGAATGACCCAGATCTAGTTAAGGAGGTTGCAAGCTGCAATCTACAGAAATATCAAGAGAAAGGGTTCAAACTTTGAATATCACAATGGTTACGTTTAAGAAATGAAATCATTGTGTGACGGGCACTGAGTAGGGTCAAAAACAACAACTAAGTTAAAAAAATTAGCTGTTGTAGTTGCTGGCGCAATCTACAATTTCACCAGTGGACAAATAATCTCCATTGTCATATGCTCGTTCGAAGCAGGTAGTAAGCAATAATTTGCGCTCTTGTTTATTCACAGTGTTTTCGTTGTATACTTTTGCATCTTTGTCGTTATCATTGTTATCATTATCGTTGTTATTGTCTTTTGCATCTTTGTCGTTATCATTGTTATCATTATCGTTGTTATTGTCTTTTGCATCTTTGTCGTTATCATTGTTATCATTATCGTTGTTATTGTCTTTTGCATCTTTGTCGTTATCATTGTTATCATTATCGTTGTTATTGTCTTTTGCATCTTTGTCGTTATCATTGTTATCATTATCGTTGTTATTGTCTTTTGCATCTTTGTCGTTATCATTGTTATCATTATCGTTGTTATTGTCTTTTGCATCTTTGTCGTTATCATTGTTATCATCATTTACATTTACATTCATATTGTTAGTATCAATAGGATTGCTATTATTTGTAACAAATGAAGAGGATTGTACAGGAGTGTAGCTGCCAGTGTTAGAATTTGTATCCACGACTCGAACTACACCTACACCAGAACCATCTTTCACCCCTGTTTGAGGACCATCAGTTGACGTTAAACCTTGACTTTGGCTACTTGGTGTAGAAGGAGACATTGATGATGGACTATTGCTACTGCTACTACTCATGCCACTACCACTATTGTTACAATTTTCAGCTGAAGAAGCTGTGTACACATAACTTGTCATGAAATTCACTACACAATCAGCATTTTGCATGGCAGAGTCTTTATTAGGATCATTTGGGGATGTATACATTTGAAAGTTATTGTTATAATTTACCAGATCACCTGTAGCAGCATTAACCAATTTGATTGACGAAAAGTTAACTGAACTTATAACTAATAATAAGAAAATTGCAGATATGAAACCCGAAGTTAATTTATTGTAATACATTGTTATGATTTTTTAGTAGATATTCTTTATGAGGATTGTTTTTAATAATTATGTACTTATTTTTTTCTCAATACTATAATTCAATTCTAGTAGAAGATTAGTTGGCTTTGATTTATCTTACTGTCTTAATAGTTATTGTAGATCAAAAAGTAAATATTCAAATAATAAACAAATGAAAAAAAACTAATGACAATAAAATTATTGGGAATTGCAGGAAGTATGAGGAGCAATTCCTATAGTTTTAAAGCATTGGAACACGCTTTAAAAATAGCTAAGAATAATTATAATGCAGAGATTAATTTATTTGACCTCAGGAAAAATAGATTGCCTATTTATGAACCAAATTTAAATCATGATCATATTCAAACAGCAGAAAAAGAAAGCTTACAAATGGCAAATACCCTAGTCAAATGGGCAGATGCGATTATTTTGACTTCCCCCGATTATCATGGCTCAATGTCAGGAGTATTAAAGAATTTTTTAGACTATTTTTGGAAGGAATTTTCTGGAAAAACATTTGGATACATTTGTGCATCTCATGAAAAAGGCCTTACAGTAATGGAACAAATGAGGACTGCAGTAAGACAATGCTACGGTTGGAGTATGCCATATGGCATATCCACAAGCTCCGATGACTTTGATGATGCAGGCAACATAACAAACAAGAAAACATTACTAAGGATAGAAATGCTATCTAGAGATTTGGTATATTACGGAAAAGCTATTAGAAATCAATTTCTCACAGACGCCTCAAATAAAGTCAAAGAATCTTATTCATTTCTTACAGCAAATAAAGACTAAACAATAATACTAATAAAAGCATTTTATTAGTTTCTACTATAATTTAAAGACATAGAAAACAATCATATGTCTTAATGATAATTTAATCAATAATTACATACCAATTGTACAAAACCAATACAACATCTTTTTTAAAATGGGCAGGTGGAAAGAGAAGGCTAGTTACATCGTTAGACAAACTTACACCCACTAGCGTTGATAGATATTTTGAGCCTTTTTTAGGTAGTGGTGCTTTTTTCTTTCATTTAGTCCAATCAAGGAAACACTTTAAAGCTTACTTATCAGATTCAAATCCTCATTTAATCAACACGTACAGAGAAGTAAGAGATAACGTAAATGAACTGATAGAAATTCTTATGGATCACCAAATCAGTTATCATGAAAATGGAGAAAAGTATTACTATTCCGTTAGAGACAATCAAAGTAATAAAACCAATACAGAAGCAGCAGCAAAGTTTATTTTCTTGAATAAGACATGTTATAATGGATTGTACAGGGTGAACAAGATAGGAAACTTTAATGTTCCCCATGGGAGATATTTTAATCCAAAAATATGCAACAAAGAGAAGCTTATTGATTGCTCAAGTTTGCTTAATAATGAGGAGGTAAAGATTGTTTGTGATATTTATAAAAATACTACTTTAAAGTGTAAAGAAAAGGATTTTGTTTATTTGGATCCTCCCTATTTTCCAGTATCAAGAACATCAAACTTTACAGATTACACTAAAGAAAGTTTTGGAATTCAACAACACCAAGAATTGGCGAGTGAGTTTGATAGACTAGACAGCATTGGCTCTAAAGTATTGCTCTCTAATTCTAATTCAGAATATGTTAAATCATTATATAAAAAATACTGTATTTTAAAGGTGAAATCTACTAGGAGTATTAACTGCAATGCAGATAGGAGAAGTGATCACCACGACTTGATAATCTCAAATTACAATAGAAGAATAAAGGATACAGAGAAGACAGCCCATAAGTTAAACAAGCCGATGATATCAAAAATAGTAAGCGACTGATGTATTCATATATGTGTATATACGTCTTATCAATTAGTTATAAAAAATACTGAAATTCACGGGGGAAACTCAGATTAATCCTACCATACGAAGCTTTTGAGGCAAATAGGTTTCGGATAGATATTTAAATCCATGTTTAAAAAAAGCATCCAATTCACATTTTTCCTTTTTATTTAAAAAGAGATTTAGTTCTTTTTGCCATTGTTTATTTTGCATCCAAGGCTTCTTTTTCATGTCATTGGCTCTATTAATATCTTCATCACTTGCTGTCAACCGAGCAACTTCTGGAATGTTATACTGATAAATATCTGAAAACATCATTCCAAGGACCTGAGCATTTGGAGTTACCAGCCTTTCACTATCATAACTCAACGATTCACTACCAATTTTGTACCTTAAAGCAATACCTAAGCCCCAAGGATCTGCATCGGCAAAAACTACCACAGGTTTTTTCCACTGTTCATTTAGAATCTTCACCATCATTCTTGTTGCACGATCCGGTTCACCCGATCCAGTCAATAAAATAGCGTTGTATTTCTGAATAAAACCAGATTTTCTTATATTATTTAGAACAGTATCTTTTTCGACCACCATTACAAAGTCCGCCTTGACATCATCTATTTGGACATCCCCCATATTAGTAGGGATAAGTTGAGATGTAGCCCTGCTTCCAAGATTGCAATCTATAATATCACCCCCAACCCGTAATTTTATAGGGCCAGAAATCATTCCTTTAGGTTTTGAAGTTACAGAAAACTCCTCTCTCGGGATTCCAGTTAGAAGTTCGACAGCTTTTATTGCGTTATCAGAATCCTCTTGGCCTGTCCAAAATTTTTGCTTGTTTTTATCATCTCCAACATTACTAAGGGTTGCATAATACATACCTCGAATAGTACTTTCCATATCTTCATCAAGTAGTTTTTTTACCGCATTGGCCATGACCAAATATTGAGCAAAAGTGGGTATTTTCTTTACACTATCGGGACTAACTTCAACTTTTTTGTCACCTGTCGTAAGCATTCTTTTTTCATCGGACCAGACTGTATTATCATATCCTATTTTTGGTAAATCCAAGATAGGCATTTGATTTTGCTTGATTACATCGTCAGATATTTTTCTCATAATCCTTTTTATGATAGTCACAAATTCTTGTTTTTTTGCAATAGACAATAGATAGATTATTTACTTCTTTTTACCCTTATTTACCCTTTTACTATAGAAATCTATCGTTGATTGAACTTCTTTGGTTTTAGATTGATTTGGAGCATTTTTAGGGGATTTATTCATTTTTGTCCTGTTAACATTTGTTTTTATAGTGAGACTCTTGTTTTTCTTATTTGTAGTGTCCTGTTCTTTGATGATTAATTTCTTGTTTGTTCCTTTGGGTTTTTTATATTTAGTAACATTTCTTGTAGGATCAACCTTAGTTAATTTGCCAGCTAAGATAGGATCGACTTTTTTATTGTCCTTTTTCTTACTTTCTAGCTTGTTCAAGTTTGGTTTAGAAGAGACCATATTTTTGGTATCTTTGGTATCTTTGGTATCTTTGGTATCTTTGGTATCTTTGGTATCTTTGGTTTCTTTGGTCTTTTGGGTATCTTTGGTCTTTTGGGGCTCCTGTATGTCCGGCTCTAGATCTGTACCTGCAAGATCCATTTTTTCAAATGCTTGAACGGGCAAAGTAGAATCAGCAGAAGAAGCGTCGCCTATGTCTATTTGTGGTTTTTTGGATAAATGATTTTCAATCAATCTAGTAAACGATTCGTTTAATTTTGAATTTTTACTACCAAGTGATTCATTTATTGAATCGACTATGAAAGGCAGATAGTGTTTATATAATCTGATCTTATTTTCTGCCTCCTTTAATTTGAGCTCTTTTCGTATTTGTGTACTTAATTTCCTATATAGTTCCGATAGACATGATTTCATATAGTATTTCAGTTCGCCTTCTGAAGCAATGCTCTCTTTTCCGGCGGTTTTGTAAGGGATTTTGGTCGAACAAATATGGAAAAAAATATGTAATGGTAAAACCTCAATGACTCTATCTTTTTTGGATTCTTTGTTGACGGAAAATTGTTCCTTTGCTTGTTTTTTAGTGATCCCCATCTTGTTAATCTCTACTTCTGATATAACCTCTCTAGCAACGTCGGACCCTTCATCGTACAATAGAGGAATCTTATTAGCAAAACGATATAACTTGAATGATGGAATATCACCACCATAAGCCAAACCAGTTTCTACTACTGTGGGCCTATTATTTATGACACATGTTCTTGATGTATAAGTGGTAAGTACAGGCTTGAGGACTTTAACTGAAAAATTTGATTTTAATAGACTATTTTTGAATGGTGTTGGTCTTGTTTCGTCATTTTGTACTGATTCAAAAGTTGATGCAGTAACAGTATCATTGGTCACTTGAGGATTAGAATTGGTATTATTAAGAATAGGTTTTTCAGCTGTGGCAAGGGCGGGGGTGGTAGGGGAGGTGGGAGGGAAGGAGGGGACGGTAACCGTTACTCCTGTAGTATCATTCCCTTTATTTGAAACAATGGTATATTCGGACATCATTCCTATTGTGAGAACTTCTTGTCCAATAGGGCTCAAATGATCTGTATTTGGATTCTGGAATTTGGTTTTTTTGCAAATGTTTACAATTTTAATAAGATCATGCTCGCTAAAATCACCAGTAGGGGTCTTTAATGATAATCCAGTATTAGTAACAATATCCTTTGCCTTTTCATAGGAAAGCTTTTGAAAAGACGAACTTAAAATTTTTGGTAAAGACATTTTTTGAGTTTGAAATTTAGAGATCGCTTTTTTTAAGGTTTTTAGATCCATATCGGAAGGGTGGGGCAAGATTTCTTGTGCCGGATTAGGCATTATTGATGTCCTTCTATTAAATTGAAATATGCCATCATCAGTTTCAAAGGTTATAGATGAATATGGATTTACAATACTCGTTTCAGAAACATACTCATAAATTTTGTTCTTAGTAATAGGTACTAACTTTGCCCTTAAAATTACTTCTATCCTAAAACCAGATGTGTCCTGAATACGAGAGTGCTGTTTAGGCAGCAATTTTTTTGACAATACAATAGGTTTATTGGTTCCGATATCAGTTCTTAACTCAAAATAATATTCATCCTGTTCATCAATTGATTTATTCCATACTTTTATTGGAAAATCGGTATCCTTTGTAGAAAAAGCCGCCACCATTTTCAAACCAACTCCAAAGAGTCCCCTTTGCTGTTTCTCCATGTATTTGGCAGAAGTTAGAAAAGAGCAAACTGCTATAGGTAGTTTATCTGAATTTATCCCGGTTCCATTGTCTTCACACGCCAACATCCATAAATCATTAGCTTGATCAAAAATTTTTAATGAAACTTTAATAGACGGCAGAATCGAAAAACTTTCGCAAGAGTCCAAAGAGTTTTCTATCAGTTCTCTAATGGCCATGTATAAGATACGTTCACCGGTAAACCCAGCTAATGCGGAATTATCCACAAAAAATTCGGATTCTGCCTTCTTATTATAAATAATTTTATACTTTTCTAGCTTTGTTGTTGATGGAGAGCTATCCCTCTTTAATTCTTCAACTTCTACTCTTATTTTGTCTTCGGTAGAATCTAAGACGGTGGAGGCAGATTTATTCGGCATCAAATACTTTAATTAATATCTTATTTGATTTAATCGTTATTCATGCCCATTGTATATTACATGTTTAACCTAGTCGATTTGAGAACCATATGGTGTAGATGAATTCTTCAATTCCTTTAAAGTAGGTGGAAGAATTTCTATATAATACCGTTTTCTTTCCTTTTGAATAACTAGATAATCGGATCCAGAGCCAACTATATTTCCATTCAATAATTCTTTAATTTTCAACCAGATTAAATAGATGCATTAGTCAATATTTTTGGTTTTCCATGATATAGAATTTGATTTTAAGGTTTGACATGATCATGCTAAACAGTTAGTCAATCAGTCTGCCAATTAATCTATCAACTAACTGTTTACTTCAATTGGTTTTCAAAGATTAGTGTAAAAATATTTAAGAATTCAACTATCAATGTTTTCCATGGATGCCAGATGTGTAAATTGCAACAACAAGGCAAATTTTGATATTGAAAAGAATAAGATAAAATGTGAAAAATGTGGAATGGAAATAGATTACGATGAGTATATTGAACAAATGAAAGAAAAAGCTGTTACTTTAGCAGATAATTTTCAATCAAGTTGGGATAAGGGAGGATTCTAGGTGATCTAAAAAATAACCTGAATGCGATTAGTTTGTTGTACAAGAAATACAAGTTTAAAGTGAAAATTTCTTGGAACCGAACAAGGGACTATAAGGAAGAATGCAATTTTTAGCAAGATTAATTAAGGCTGAAAATTTATCTATTAAAGACTTTGGTAGAATTTAAAGTAGTTATTTCAGATTCAAAAGGTAAAAGCACTAGTCAAGAGTTGAAGGATAAGAGTGCTCAACCACTATTAGGTTCTAAGCTTGGAGACATATTAGAATCATCTATTTTGGGATTTAAGGAAGGGAAAATAAAGTTAACCGGCGGGAGCGACAAATCAGGTACACCTATGAGATCAGATCTACACGGGGCTACAAAAAAATATGTCCTCATGACTAAGGGAGTCGGAATGCGAAATCTAGCACCTGGAGAAAGAAAAAGAAAATTGGTTAGAGGGAATATGATCACAGAGGAAATTTATCAATTAAATTGTCGACTGATTGATGCGACATTGCCTGAAAAAGAACAACAAACTTCAACACAAGAAGAAGCCCAGGTAACTAAATAAATTCAAAAAATATTTCTCTTATCTTCATTTCATAATTATCTGTTTTATTACTTTAAGTAAATTAATATTTGAAAGAAAAAATACAACAGATATTGCACTGGAAGGATACTTTACCTGAGTGGTATATTCAAAAATATGGTTATCAACCATGTATAAACATAGGTACCTCAGGACATGTAGATCATGGTAAAACTACACTTATTGAAGCTATAACAGGAGTTTGGACAAGCGGTCATAGTGAAGAGCTTCGACGAGGAATTACGATTAAAGTGGGTTATGCAGATGCCGCCTTTTATAAATGTCCCAATTGTCAACCTCCATCAAATTATTCTGTTCAACCTAAATGTGGTATATGTAATTCTGAAGCACAATTATCAAGAGTAGTAAGTTTCGTTGACTCGCCTGGTCATGAAAGTTTGATGGCTAACATGCTTTCCGGAGGTGCTCTTATGGATGGCGCAATATTAGTTGTTGCAGCTAATGAAAAAGTCCCCCAACCACAGACTAGAGAACATCTATTAGCATTACAGGTATTAGGGATTGAAAATATTGTAATCGTACAAAATAAAGTCGATCTAACTGAAAAAGAAAATGCAGTAGAAAATTATAACCAAATAAAAGAATTTGTAAAGGGAAGTGTAGCTGAAAATGCCCCAATAATTCCCATATCTGCACAACACAAGGCAAATATCGATGTATTAATTGAATACATTGAAAAATACATTCCCACGCCAGAAAGAATTCACAATAAAAATGGTATAATGCATATATTAAGATCTTTTGATATCAACAAACCAGGTACACCCATTAAAAACATCAAAGGAGGTGTTTTAGGAGGGGCTTTAATTCAAGGTGAATTTGAAACAGGTAGTGAAATAGAAATTTTACCTGGAATTTACAATGAAAAGAAGAACAAATATGAACCTATTTTTTCTGAGGTAGGGTCACTAGCTACTGGTGCAGGATTGGTAGATAAAGTGAAGCCAGGTGGATTGGTCGCAATAGGTTCAAAACTGGACCCGTCATTTATTAAAAGTGATTCATTGATAGGTGCAGTGGTTGGAAAACCGAATTCATTGCCCCCAGTTGTCGATGAAATTTCAATTGACATTAATTTATTCGATACCGCGGTTGGAACACAGGATTTAGTCAAGGTTGAACCAATCAAAACCAAGGAAAATTTAAGATTGAATATAGGAACAGCGGTTACGATAGGAAATGTTACGAATTCAAAAAATCAGAAGATCGAGGTAAAAATAAAGAAACCGATATGTTTGATGCCCCAAAGCAGAGTAGCTTTAAGCCGGAGAATAGCAGATCGATGGCGATTGATAGGTGCAGGAATAGCTGTATAAATCAAGATGGAGGTTATTTCTGACACTAGTTTTTTAATGGTTTTATGCTATGATCCGGTCAAAAACCGGGACGCTCTAGAATCTAGATTTGGAAAACTTGTATGGCTCATCCATCCAGAAACGATTAATGAACTAGCACAGTTAGAAATAACAGCAGGAATAAAGAGATCAAAAATTGCCAGTCTTTCATTAAAAATAATAAATGATCGGATAAAAAAAGGAGATTTCAAGTATTTAGACAACGATGAACTCAATAAGTTAGAAATAACACAAGCCAATTCAACCGTCGATTCCATTTTATTAAATATCTCAGTAGATAAAAGACTCCCATTAGCAACGATAGACAAGAATTTAATTAAAAGGGCCCTTAAAAAAGGAGTTGATGTATTCACATTAAAAAGCAATAGGATTATTTTTGTACATTCCAAAGTCAGGTCAAATTTAAATTATTCCTGATTACTTTCTTTATATAATGATGAATATTGAAGGGATTGAAATAAGATGGAATGGACATGATGGATTTAGAATTGAAGCGAATGGTAATAAAATTTATGTTGATCCCTATAAATTAATTCCAACATATGCTCGCAAGAGTGATGCAGATATACTTTTGATTTCTCATAATCATTTTGATCATTTAAGTATAGAGGATATTAATAATGTGATAAACGAAAATACGAAAATTATTTGCTCTCATGAATGCGTGGAAGTATTAAAAAAGAATTACAAAGTGAATGAAATAATTCCCTTAAAACCCAAGGAAGCAAGGACGGTTGGAAATATGGAAATAAGAGGTATAGAGGCATACAATACCGACAAAAAATTTCATCCGAAAAAGGATGAAAAAATAGGATTTATCATAAATATAAATGACTTGAAAATATACCATACAGGTGACACAGATATTATTCCAGAAATGGAAAATGTAAACCCAGATATTTTATTTGTGCCTGTTTCGGGTACTTATGTAATGACCGCAAAGGAAGCCGGAAAAGCCACAAATGAGTTAATAAAGCCCAAAAAAATAGCGATACCGATGCATTATGGATCTATTGTAGGAACAGTCAAGGACGCAGAAGATTTTTGCAAAGATGTGAATATTTGTAAAACTGCAATAATGGAAATTGAATAATCCGGCATAATTAATAACATCATCACTAAGAATGATTAAATATTAAATAAAGTTTAAAAAATCATAATAAACGTGTAGGTAATGGCAGGAAGAGAGTTATTAAAATCAGAGAAGAGTCGTAGAACAACTAAATATCTTCTTATAATCGCAGTATTATGTTTAGCATTTAGCATTGCATTCATCCTTAGAGCATACCCAATCAAATATGGATTTTATTTGAATGAATTTGATCCTTTTTTTGATTTTAGAGCTACAGAATATATAGTAAATAATGGATATGGACCATATCTTGAATGGCATGACTACAAGTCATGGTTTCCAGATGGTAGAGAAATTGCTGAAACATCGCAGTCTGGCTTACACCTAACTGCTGCCACGCTCTACAAAATTTTTGGTATGAACATGTCTTTGATGGATTTTACAATATGGTTTCCAGTAGTCATAGGATCTGCATCCACCGTACTTATGTTCTTGGTAGTAAGAGCTATAACCGGAAGCACCATTCCGGGATTAATTTCATCACTTTTCTTTGCAGTGAGTCCTGCAATAATTCAAAGGGGAAACCTGGGTTGGTTTAAGTCAGAGCCACTAGGTCTTTTTTATGGATTAGGAGGCACATATCTGTTCTTATCTGCCCTAAAGGATAAAAAATACAAATTTTTGATCCCCAAAGCAATTTTTGGAGGAATCTTAATTGGACTTGCAGTAACCTCCTGGGGTGGAGCTCAATATTTCGTAATCCCTATTGGTATCTTTATAATAGTCCTTGGGTTTGTTTCCAAAGATCTCAAAAATAATTTAATAGTGGCAGTTCTTTTTACGGCTTCAGTTATCTTAGTTGCAGGTGCTTTTCCGAGGCCAGGCATGTCATTCGTTCTTGGATTACCAGGTTTATTGTTAATTACTAGCTCGCTATTCCTATTAGTCACTACCGTAGTAAGGTTAAAAAGTTCTGAGAGAAGGGCGACTTTAAAAACTGCAATAATTCTAGGAATTTTTGTAATAATAGGAATGTCTATAGTGGTTGGAGGCTTTTACAAAGTACCTTCCTTTAGATATCTCAATGCAATAAACCCATTCCTTTCGTCAGAGAACAAACTAGTAGAATCTGTTGCAGAACATTTCACACCTACGATAGTAGACTATTTTAGACAGTTTTCAATTCTGATCATTTTTGCGGGTCTAGGAATTTGGCTATCATTTAAGAATAAAAATAATACCAATATGATTTTTGCATTGATAATAGGGCTTACGGGAATTTATATTAGTGCAACATTTGCAAGGCTTTTGGTATTTGCATCTATTAGCATAATCATATTATCAAGTATAGGAATTTATCAGTCAATTAGAGCCATAACGTCGATCAGGACAGAAGCGGAGCAAACACTAACAACTTCAAATAAGAGCGGAGCAAAAGCGCAAAAGAACATGAAACTCAAAAAACAATTTTTACCATATGCAGGATTCGCGGCCATTTTGATAGTAATGTTATCTATTCCCATGGTTTACGATAGTAACACAAATTGGATAACTTCTGCAGATGTTCCTACATCCATTGCTAATGGAGGTACTAATTATCGATTAACAACTGACGACTGGATTGAAACATTAGATTGGATGTCCAAGAATACACCAGTTGATTCAGTAGTAACAGCATGGTGGGATTACGGATATTGGATAACAACATTAGGAAATAGAACATCCATTGCAGATAATGCAACAATTAATCAAACAAGAATAGAAACAATAGCAAAAATGTTCATTAGTCCTGAAGAAAAGGGATGGAAAATTGCTAATGATTTGAAATCAGACTATATTTTGATATATGTGGTTGGACAAAAATTGCCTTCTTTGGATCCTGCCAATCCAAGTCCTCTATATGTATTAGGAAGTGGTGGAGATGAAAGTAAAAAGCATTGGTTTATTCGAATAGGTGGATTTAATGAATCAGAATATGTTGAATCTAATGGAGATACACCAAAACAAAAGTACTGGGATTCGCTTTTGGGGAAAATGATGCCGTTTCAAACTATTGGATTCTACAATCCAAGTACTGGAACATTATCACCAACATACCAGCCTAATGCGATACCCTTTTACATTAAGGACATAAAGTATCCAAAAGGTAACACTTCAGAACCACTATCACTGGTATATGCTTCAAAGAGTTTCGAAAGTGATGATCCAGGATTATTTTTTGGAGTGCTGGTGTACAAAGTGAATCACGATTTCAAAGCAACCAATGCAAATGGCACATCCCCCTCCAATATAACTACCCTAGCTAGCAGTCTGGCAAATGGCACATCCCCCTCCAATATAACTACCCTAGCTAGCAGTCTGGCAAATGGCACATCCCCCTCCAATATAACTACCCTAGCTAGCAGTCTGGCAAATGGCACATCCCCCTCCAATATAACTACCCTAGCTAGCAGTCTGGCAAATGGCACCTCAAATTTGATTTTAGAATCTAATGTTTTAAATAATATCAACAATACATCATCAAACAATAGTATGACTACTACCACAAATAACACAGCAACTATTGAAACTACTCAAGGTCCAATAAAAATTGAATTTTATCCTGATGTAGCACCAAATCACGTCAAGAACTTCCAAGATCTGGCTAGCAAAGGATTTTACGATGGAGTAGTATTTCACAGGATAGTACCTGGTTTCGTTATTCAGGCTGGAGATCCAAATACAAAAAATGGCAACAGTAGCAATGATACATGGGGCACTGGAGGTCCAGGGTACACAATAAATCAAGAGTTCAACAACATACCTCATGAAAGAGGAATATTATCAATGGCTCGAACAAATGATCCTAATAGTGCTGGTTCACAGTTCTTTATTGTATTAAATGATTCAAAATTTTTGGATAATCAATATACAGTATTTGGAAAAGTAACAGAAGGGTTAGAAATTGTTGACAAAATTGCAAATTCAACTACTAATGCAATGGATCAACCAGAAGATCCCAATTCAGCTCGAATCAATAAGATCGTCCTTCAATAGACCAACCTCCAACCTCCATCTAAGAAGAACATTTTTTTATTTTGATATCAATCCGTGGTAAATGAAGGGTAACACGGTGCTTACATCTGCATGAATTGTAATTTGCTTAGCTTGTGCAGTAACCTTTCCCCAAGATATAGCCTCGGCAACTGGAGCTCCGCTTAGACTTCCATCCCATTCAGATGCTGTTGTAATATATACCGCATAGTCCAGTCCACCTCTATATTGATTCCACCAAAGAGTATGATGTTTTGAAAGTCCTCCTCCCAACATGAAAGCTCCAGTCTTTTTTGCATCAAAAATTATCTCAGATAACTTTGTCTGATCTTTTAGTATATCAATTTTGAAATCTTTATGAGATTGATTAAATAACCAAATCTGGTTACCCACCGCTCCATCAACAATTCCAGGAACAAATACAGGAATATTGTTCTTAAAAGCCCAGTATAAGAAGGAAGATTCGTTTAAGTGACTTCCAATATATCTAATTATTTCAGATGGGGCCAATTCCCGCGAAGATTTTGAACTATCGTACAGTTTTTGCAAAAAAGATTGAACTTTATTTTCAATAAGAGGTCCATAATTCTTGTTTGGTATCAATATGTTGCCTAATCTATGAATATCTTTCTTTAGTAGAAATTGATCATCTAATCTAAAATCACCTTCATAATATGAGGAAAAAGATTTAGCAATATCGTGATCTAATGCACCACATGTTGTGATAATACAATCAAACATCTTATTCTTTATCATATCGCGTACGATACCTCGGTTCCCCGTAGAAATAAGGGCACCGACAAATGATATGAACTTCGTACAGTTTTTTTCATTTAGCATATTTTTGAGTATTTCAACGCCATTAGCCAAGTGCCTTCCCTCAAATCCACCGGAATCAGCCATATTTTTTAAAATCTGGTTTATCGATGTTCTTTGGTTTATAGAATAATCCCGTACATCTTTGAATAAATAATTCGGACTATCTCTAACATCAACATTCTTTTTTTTGATTTGTCTCAATAAAATGATGTAAATATTTTCACATTAATAAATTACTTTAAATTATATGCTTTACTTGATGTTGTTTAGTTAGATTACAATTATAATAAGTTCGATCTAGATCAAAGGGATTGAGCTATAACCGACATAGTTTTTCAGGGAAAAAAATTGACCCCCCGGAAATCTTTGCTAATATGAATATATCAGAATTGATAGATTTATTCAGAAATACAGGATACAATGCAAGGAGACTAGCAGAGGCTGCAGACATAATGAAAAGAATGGTAGAATCTGATGCGACAATTTGCTTGACTATAGCGGGAGCATTAACTCCAATAGGATTTGGGAAGATTATATCAAGTATGATAGATAACGGTTTTGTAGATTGGATTGTTACAACAGGTGCAAATGCCTATCATGATTTACACTTTGCATATGACTTACCCGTTAGGCAAGGCCATTTTGATGTGGATGATGATATATTATATTCGAAACAAATCGTAAGAATTTATGATGTATATATAAAAGAATATGGTACCCTTCAATCCCAGGATACAATAATTCAAAAAAATATTCAAAATATATACCAAAACCATATCGACCTGACAAATAGCTCAACTGCTGATCTATCTTATTTGATAGGAAAAGAAGCTGCTGAAAAATCCAAGGCGCCTGACAAATCATTTATGGTCTCAGCATACAAATCTAATGTCCCTATTTATATGCCAGCACTCAGCGATTCTTCAATCGGATTGAACATGCTACCTTCAATGCTGGATGGAAAGAAAGCAATCAATCCTATAAAAGATATCGCAGAATCAACAGCAATCTTATGGAAAAGTAATGTATCAGGTGGATTAGAGTTGGGTGGAGGAGTGCCTAAGAACTTTTTTCAGCAGACCGGTCCAGCCCTGTACCAAATTTTAAAAATCAAGGAAGGAGGACATGATTTCATAATCCAGCTCACTGATGCGAGACCCGATACTGGGGGTCTATCAGGAGCGACATTGCAAGAGGGTAAAAGTTGGGGGAAGATTAAAACTTCGCACAAAGGAAATGTAATAGTTTATGGCGATACATCGGTCTATTTTCCAATTCTTTGTTCTTATCTGTTGAGTGAATGTAAACCAAGGAGTAAAAAACAAATTTACAAGAAGAAGGATTCCTGGGTTGAAGAAATGAAAACACAATATATGAAAAAAAATAAAACCAAATAGCAGGATGAATAAATAATAGTAATATAGAAAAAACAGAAAATAGACTAATGTATCTGTATACGTATGTCAGAATTCAATCAACTTTTGGTAAGAAGAATAAGAAACGGTACCGTCATTGATCATATAGAATCTCCGAGAGCGCTGCTTGTTCTTAACATATTAAATATTACAGGTCAAGAGGGGAATGTAATAACAGTAGCTTTAAACGTACCAAGTGTTAAACAGAAAAAAAAAGATATCATAAAAGTAGAAAACAAGTTTTTGGAAAAGAAAGAAACTGACAAGCTAGCATTAATTGCTCCTAATGCAACCATCAATATAATTAAAGATTACAAGTTAACCGAAAAGAGAAGAATTCAGCTTCCTGATAAGATAATAGGTTTTTTTAAATGTCCTAATTTAAGATGCATTACAAACACCGAAGAAGGATTGAGTTCGAAAATCGAAATAATTGACAAAAAAAATATACTATTGAAATGTCAATATTGTGCACGATCCATAACCACTAATGAATTAATTAAATAGAACATAAACATCAAGAAGAAGACTATGAATTGAAAAGAGAGAGATGATGTCTTTTGGTTTTTTTCCAAAATGATCTGAAAAAAGGTTGAACGTCCTATGATACGATCGCTAATTCATTCATATGCAGATGAAAAGTGTTATTCGTAACTAAATGTGTGATACTTTATGATCAAAATATGCTTGCCAACCTGTGTCACTCCCCTCTGCAAACTTCACAGGTGTAAGAACCATCTGCATAAAGTAGAAAATCAGACCATTCACCACATTCATCGCAATATCCAGAAATATTTCGTGGAGAACGTCCAATCTCGCCTCTTATAAGTAGCGATTTTTCAGAAACCACATCAAATAATTCCGGTGTAACGGCAAGAACATCAGACACCGAAATAATTCCGACTAAATTGCCTTTATGGGTCACTCCCAAACGCTTGATTCCATGTTGTCGTAAAAGTCTGGCAGCGGATGTAATACTTTCCTCTCCAGTGATGGTAATTAACTGGTTCATTATATCCGAAGCTTTGATATCAGAAGGGATTGAACCGGCAGCTATTGCTTTGGAAACAATATCCCAGTCAGTAATTATTCCAAGCGGTTTATCGTTATTTAAAATAACAATGCTTCCAATTTTTGCATTAGTCATAAGTTTTGAAATCGTGACAAGGTCATCGTTTGGTCCTGCATGAACTATAGGGCTATTCATGACATCACTAACTAATACACGAGTGGTCATGGCAGTAGTTTCATCTCTAATATCTTTAGACACATCAAATCTTCAGAGTTTGAATTTAATTACTTTTCTATTCGTATTTTGATTCGTACCCATCAATGTTTGAATTTAATTACTTTGGTAAGAAATTATTGAAATCATATTTTAACTCGCCTTTTTCAATAGGCAATAGTTTGAATTGACCTACAGGCAAGATTCTTACTATTTCATCTATTGACAAATGCTTTAGATGGTTTATCAAGCGTTCAGGATATTCATTTTTTATAGAGTAATCTACAAAATCAGATTTTATCTTTTTTGAAGCCTTTACAACATCAAAGCCAGATGGCATCATATTTCTTAAATATATAGATCTTTTCAAGATTGCAGAGAAAGGTCCAACAATAAATAATGGTCGGTCTTCAATAAAAGACAAACCAATTGCAAGCTTTATTTCCAAATTTTTTACAAAATTTCTCTTGCCTTCAATTATAAATGCCCCTTTTGGAAGATACTGACCTGTAGGTGCGCCTTTTTTTACCTGAGTAGGATAGACCCAATACGCATCAGCAGAAGAAAGATTATCCTTCCAGGACCTACTAAAAGATACAGTAGCCTGAGCAGTTTCAATGATACTTTGTGACAGATCCGCGCTGGTCTTGTTATTAGCGTTCTTTAATATAAAGAATGGAGAACCATTAACCTCTGCATGAAAAACATAGTCATTTTCTGTAAGATGTCTTCTTATAAGTACTGAATTTGACGATGAATCCCTGCCGCCTATAGTCAACACATCGTCAGTTGTAAGAAACCATCGATATTTTTCATACCATTCCTTATTAGTCAAAATCTTAATTTCTGATAATGGTTTTTTGTTTTTCTGTTTTTGAATTTTGTCCATTTGTTCAAGCAATTTTGAATGGGAATTCTCTATGGTAATCAATCCTCTTTCCATGTCCTTTGCGACATTAAATAGCAAGGAAGAAATTTTTGGGATGTTAGAATTCCCTATATCTATAGCTATTTTTTCATCTACAATCTCTAGATAATCTTTCCCTTTTATGCTCAAAATTTTAGCATCAGAAGCATGAAGTAATTTTGCAATCGAGTGTTTTCCTGGATTCAACACCCCGTCAGTCTCTTGCATAAGTAGATTGGCAAATTCTCTGAGCTTGTTTGATTTTGCAATAACTAAGTCTTTAGCTTTTTTCTGTTCATTCAAATCATGTTCTAATGATTCGATCTGTTTTTCTAATTCGGAGTTTCTCGATGAACTGGTATGTAAAACAGAATAGTTTAAGAATTCATCAATTGCATCAGTGTACAAGCTATATTTTCTAATATGATCAAGCGGAACATCGGATGGAGTTATCGGGCTTACGTCTGCAGGATTATTCTCATCATCTAAAATAATGCATGGGTCATGTCCAATACCGGTTGAAATATTTCTTATTAATGAGGTCAATTCTTCGAACAAGTTCTTTAGTTCAACTGAAGTCAGGTCTCTAACTTTCTTATTTGAGACTTTACTACTTTGAACTGCCAATTCGATAAATTTCTTTGAAATTGATAACGTTCGTCCTAACCATCTTTTTATATCAATATTGCCCTGATCGCTATTCTTGATTAAAGATAAAAAATCGTCATAATCTAAGGATAGAGGATCAGCTCCTCTAGAAGGAGGAGGAAAGTATTTCAACCCAGGTTTCAACACCCTATGTCGAACATTAATCGGATTTAGAATATTCAAAATCTTGTGAGAGTCATTACAAATTATTATGTTGCCATGACCAAACAATTCGACAATTAAATAATATTTCAATCCTTGAATAGATTGAAAAACAAATTGAACTATTCGTTCTCCAGATACAACAGAAATATCGATCAGTTTTGACCGTTCAAGATCAGTCTTAATTTTTTTTAAAGAGTCATTATCTTCAATAATAGAATATTTATACTTGGTAATACAGATTCCAAAGGAGGAAACTAGAAGTGAAACATCATTTTTTTGTGAATGGTGAAATTTTAGGATCAGAGTGTTTTTTGTTATAAGAGAAATATTGCTTATATAATAAATATCATCAATAACTTCTTTGATGTTATTTACAATATATCTAAGTTCAATCTCTGAAATAGCCATCTAAATTTATCATGATCTTATTGAATATAATAAGATACAATATACAATATACCGCTATTCGGAATTTGAGATTAGCAGAACCAAATGAATTTGAATTCAGGAATAGATTATTAGAATTGATAGTATTGTGAGGCTGTTTCAAACTCATGAATCGTTCGCAAGGAATGGGTCATCATGCGTGCAGACTTTGTCTTTTTCTGATCCAAGAAAGTAGGAATTAAATGTGGCTGATTAAAAACTAATAGCGCATATCCTTGCAAATAGAAGATAAAATATATTATTTAAGAGTCGTTATGGCTGCAATCGCAGGATCCATTTTGGGTGCCATCGTAAAACCTAATTCTGATCAATCCAATACTATAGGATTAACAATATTAGTAGGCATTATTTTTTACTCCATATCTCATATAATTGCAAGTAGGATGGCTGGGGACCTTCCTAAAGAAAAAAAGAAAAAAATAATTACAATAGCAATTTTTGGTTTTATTTTCATGTTACTTACGTTTATGGTATTAACATATACGGTGTTAAACCAACACATCATATGAAACGATGGAAATGAATTGGAATTATAAGACTCCTGGCATTCCTGATGAATTTTTTGACAGGATAGACAACGTACCAATTACAAAAGAAGACATTCGATCGATAATAATTAGCAAACTACGACTAAAAGAAGGGTTTACGACATTAGATATTGGATGTGGTAGTGGCAGTATAACTGCGGAGTTGATTCTTCAAACAAAAGGTAAAGTTTATGCTATTGATATGGACAAGGCTGCGATAGACCTTACGGAGAAAAATTTATCAAAATTTGGAATCTTAAATGATGCCATGATAATACATGGATTGGCTCAGGATGTATTACCAAAGTTGCCGAATGTTGACGCAATTGTAATAGGTGGAACTACTGGAGAAACCGAACAGATAATAAAATTAGCCATTTCCAAGTTAAATCAAGGGGGGAGATTAGTGGTCACATCCATCTTGATAGAAACTATATACAATGCACTTAGGGCCATGCAAGATTCAGAATTGCAAGAGATAGATATAACCCAGGTGACTATTGCAAAGGCAAAAAAGACCAGCTCAGGGACTATGATGATTTCAAGAAATCCGGTAATAATTTTCTCCGGTACAAAGTGAAATACAAAAACTTTAATTAATATTTTCTAAAAATCCATTATGGGTAATTTTACACTACATTGTGTTGGCTGTGGTCCTGGTGATCCCGATTTACTAACTTTGAAAGCAATCAATATCATAAAAAATGCTGATGTGATTTATACCCCAACCGCGAGAGAGAACAAACCCAGTGTTGCATTGTCAATAGTCGAAAAATTCCTAGTCAAAGAAACTGAAATTCGTCAATTAATATTTCCTATGGTAAAAGATTATGAGAAATTAAGAGAACATTGGAAGAGTAATGCCAAAGAAATAGCAGATGCGGTCAGAAATGGAAAAAAAGCTGTTTATTTAACCGTAGGTGATCCATCTCTTTACAGTACTTGGATATATATTCATAAAGAAATGTGTAAGACACATAAGGACATTGAGATAGAGATAGTACCAGGAATAACATCCATTTTCTCGTTTTCTGCAGAAATTAAAACTCCAATAGGAGAAGGAGAGGAGATAATAGGAATAATCCCAGCATGCTATAACCTGGACAGATTAAAGATAGCAGCAGAATGCTGCGATACACTTGTTTTTTTAAAGGACGGTCGATATTTTAATAATGTAATAGACATACTAATGGAATCAAGTTTTCCAGAGGATTCGGATATTTTTATTGCTGAAGATGTCTCCACCGATAATGAAACATTACAAAAAAGGAAGCTTGTTGACGTGGCAAAAAACAAAAATGAAAACAATGATAAGTACTTTTCAATAATGATAGCCAAAAAGAAAAAATGATCCAAAAGAATACAGTTTATTTTGTAGGTTCAGGACCCGGAGACCCTGAATTAATTACAATAAAAGCAAAGAACCTTTTAGAAAACGCTGATGTAATAATATATTCAGGATCGTTATTAAATCCTGAATTACTGAGGTATGCTAAAAGAGATGCTCAATTATACGATGCAGCGAAATTAGACAGATTAGAAATATATGAAATTCTAAAGGATTCTACAAGAAAGGGCAAGTTGGCGATTAGGTTTCATGATGGAGACCCAGCTATTTTTAGTACTATAAGAGAACAAATAGACAGATTAGAGAAAGATGAAATTGAATGTAGTGTTATTCCTGGAATTACTTCACTTCTTGGTGCAGCAGCATCGATGAATCTAGAATTAACTTTGCCTGGCATTACTCAAACAATAATCATAACTCGCGCAGAATTCAGAACACCTGTTCCAGACAGAGAGCGAATTTCAGAATTGTCAAAACATGGATCGACCATGGCATTTTATTTAAGCGTGCATTTACTTGAAAGGGTTATTGAAGAATTATTGAAGGGCGGAGTTTATACTAACGATACACCAGTTGCAATAATATTCAAAGCAACATGGAAAGATCAAAAAATACTGAAGGGCACTCTTGGTACCATTACAAAGAAAGTCAAAGAAGAAAGGATTGTAAAAACTGCATTAATAGTGGTTGGAGATGTGATAGCACCAAAAAAATATGAATTTTCCAAAGTTTATGATTCACAGTTTACCCATGGATATAGAAAAAGTAAAGAGAGTAGTTCTAGCTCTTAATTGAGAGGGATACGCTGTAATTCTTTTTGATTTACAGTCGCCCAAGCTCCCATACCTCGTCCCTCAGGTCCATTGAAATCTATAATTTGACTCAATATGATTTCTGTAGGAGCCATTGGAGGCCATAACATTGCAATATAATCGCCCTCATTACCTGGTTTATTCATATCAGCCAAAATTAATTTTTCTGTTTTCAAACCAGTATCACCAAGTCTTGATTTAACAGTTTCAAATAATTGCTTTTGACCATGAACTATCACATAAACATTTTTTTCGGTATCAATATTAGACATACTAAACCTAATACTGAGTATTTATAAAATGATTACTAATCATCACCATTTCGTATTAAAAATCCCCGTCGGTACATTTTCATTATCATTTCTACCATCAAATCAACAATATATGTAATTGAAAAATTAATCGTTTTGAAGAATTTATTACGAATTTCATGAGAAAAGATTAGGATCCATTGATACAATTATTCAGGATTTTCATTTATCATTGATTATTCTTTTCTCAAAATATTAATGGTAAAAAAATAGTGGAAAATCAGAATAATTTGTAAATTTTGTATAGATTCACATAACTCGTTCGGAAAATACACTTATAGAAAAGAATGTTTAAATATATTCAAAATTCGTAAATACGAATTAAAAAACATTTAATACCATCCTTGATTAACTTAGATGCAACATGACATTACCAAAGGGATTTGGTTCACAAACTAATACTAAAAAGAACAGAACATTTGATGAATGGTGGGCAACCGTACCCGGAGATTTGAAAACAAAAGCTCGCAAGGGCGATGAAGCCAACAAGGTTTTATTGAATCAGGTAAATTATGTATTACTTCATCTTCATCTTCAGGGTAAACATGATACAAAACCATCACATGAAGAATTGAAAGACTGGCTTCATAGTGGTCAAGTAGACGTAATGCGTCAAATTAAAAAATAATATTTTTTTTTAAAGTAATATTTTTTTATTATATATTCAATATAACATAAAAATAACAAAAATAAAATATATATAAATATACTATTAGATAAAAAGTATTCGAGTTTTGAAGAGAGGTAGTCACATAGCAATTTTCGATACTTTTAAAACTCATCAAGCAAAATCAACTAGAGAATCCAAGAGACAAAGAGGAATAATAGCACATATAGCATTAGAAAAGAACCCTAGTGGAAAAACTAGGACTGCAATTGCTCATATTTTGGCCAAGAAATATGGCGTAGCCTGGCAAAATATTTACTCGGCTATTTTTAAAGATCTTGACGAGGTATTGATACCCGCAAACGTAGTAAAAGAGGGTGGCAGGTTGCCAATAAAAAGGGGTCCAAAAGCCCTTCAAATTGAAGGAATACCGTATTACGAGCTTACTAATACAGGCCTTATAATAGCATCAACCATTGAGGAAACAGGCGACATTAGATTGCGAATGAAGCTGCTTGAGATTTATCTTTTAAATTCAAATGCGAATAATGCAAGTATTAATGAAAATAATAGTGTAATAAATGACGGAATTTTATTACTGTCACGCTATGCCCCGACCTTTATTTTGAAAATAATAAACGAGTACATTGTGGCATATAATCGTGGAGAAATAGAAAGACTAGATAAGCTTGACATTGAAAATCTTAAGAAGGTAATATCCAATCAAATAACGATTGAAAAAGAACTGGTGGATGCTTGCATGGTGTTATCTAATGACAAGAAGGAAGTATTAAAGAACTTTATAGAAAAGATTAGTTAATGAACAGCATTTTGATGCTATTTTAGGTAATGAACCGGTATTATTTTCAGATCAAATGCCAATTCGGTATGAAAGAATATTGATTTGGCCTCATATAATAAGACATTTAGATCTTTATATCTACTACTAAAGTGGGTCAGACATAATCTACGTACAGAAGCCATCTTAGCTAGAGTTGCAGTTTCGATGGCAGTAGAATGGTAGGACTCTATTGCCTTTGTAAGTTCATTGGATGAGAATGTTGATTCGAAGATCAGTAAATCACAATTTCTAAAAAAATCGCACAGACTGTCAGATGGACGCGTGTCTCCAGAAATACCAATTTTCCTACCAGGTCTTGTAGGACCAACTATATCATGAGAATAAAATAATTTATCATCATAAATAACATCTACACCTTTTTGAAGTGAGCCATATAATTCTCCTTCGGGAATACCTAATTCTTTTGCTCGTCCTACGTTGAATTTTCCGGGTCTATCATTTTCAAGCAAACAATATGCATATGAACAAATATTAGGACCATGTTCGGATTTACAGTATAATATCTTATAGTCCTTCTCCTCTACAATAGTTCCTTGAGAATTAGGAATTACATGAATGTCTAGTTGAAAAGTTAATTTAATCGGGAGCAATTTCATGTTCTCAACTAAGAAATCATACAGTAGTTCTGGACCAAAAATATCAACCCCAGCCTTTCTACCCTGTAGTGATAGTGTTTGTAGAAAACCCAATATGCCTAAGATATGATCAGAGTGCATATGAGTAATGAATATCATAGTTTTCCTATTAAACCCCAATCCAGTACGAATAAAATTATATTGCATCCCCTCTCCAGCGTCAAAAATCAACAAAGTTCCATTTCTATTTACTACAAGAGAAGAAAGTGACCTGTCTTCTGCAGGCATCGCTGCAGATGTTCCAAGAAAAATAACTTCGAGATTCACCATATAATGTTCAACTACGTGATAAAATGGAAGACAAGGTTCTTGCAATCTCGCTACTCAAATCAACCTTTGAACAGGATCTTGGGATACTATTGGTAGAAACAATCTCATTTATCCCAGAACTCTTTAACAAAGTTATGGATTTTTCATCCGACAGAGCATGAACGCACATAACAAAGACTTTGCCGCAACCATTATTTTTTAATATATCCACGGCCCTTAGTATAGTTCCTCCACTAGATACCATATCATCAAGAATCACAATATCTCGATTCTTAATTGTAATATCTAGTTTTTCATCCATGGTAATATTTCCAGTGAATCTATCTCTATTTTTTCTTAACCCAAGGAAAGAAGCATTCATAATTCCAGCAAACTCTTTTGCTCTAGGAACTCCGCCAAGGTCTGGTGACACAATAATAGGTTCTGTTAAACTAAAATTGTTAATGGCATATTTTGCCAGTAATGGCATAGAAGAAATATTAGAAATGTCACAATTGAAATAAGATAATGCCTTAGTACTGTGTATATCAACAGTTATCAGACTACGAGTTCCAAAATATTCAAAAAGTTTTGCTATCATTGACATAGTCACAAATTCGCCTTCCAGAAATACTCTATCCTGTCTGGCATAACCCATGTAAGGGATAACCGGAATAACTTCTGAAGCACCAAAGTCATTACAATATGACAGCATCATCAATGCCTGTAAAAAATGTGAATCTACTGGTGGATAAGTAGATTGTACAACAATGCATTTTTTATCAAGTAAATTCGCATTAATTCTTATTTTACTTTCGCCATCAGAAAAAGTGCGTAATTCGACTTCGACAGCATCAACATTTAAACACGAAGCAATGGAACTCCCCAATTCAATTGAAGAAGGTCCCGGCAATACGACTACATCTTTCATGACATGATTGAAATGATATGAGAATCTTAAAAATGTTGAACTATGAATAATATCCTATATTAAGTATGTACGAATTTCAAAAATATATCAAATGGATTGATGTAACTGATATGTATATCCGATTTGAGATCAATGTTCACAAGAATACATTGTAGAAAAACATGATAAAGAATTAGGCAGGATCGCTAGAACATCATCCATAGGAAGATGGTTGAAATTATTTACCACTTTGCTATGAACATAAAGAGATCAATTGGATGTGATCATGTAACAGCATAGAATCATATTGTGCAATTAACGGAATTACTATTGCTTAATGATTAACAAGACCTCAGAATCAATTTTATCCAACTGTTCTCTAATAGCTTGAATTACTTGTTCGTTCGCGTTTAGACTTGAAAAATCCAATAGTTGAAATCCATCAACCAATTGAACATTTGGAGATAGATCAGAATTTGAAGAAAATTTGGAGATAATTGATGGGAGATCTGCAGACATTTTGGTTGAAAAGCCATGTATCAATTTGCCATTATCCAATGAGAGGCGTACTCTCCCAAATTTATCTAATACCAATATGGATTGCATTCTTGTTTTAAAGAATAATTTTTTTTTCTGATATGAATTCGTAAAAATATAATAATTTCCTAGCGTATGTTCCAAAGTAATATCCCCATCATTATGAAACAAGGTTTTTGCAATCTCTACTACTTCCTCTTGTTTTAACTCTCTAGAACCGACATTATTCAAGTCTAGAGTAACATTACCGATAACAGTGACTCTCAAAATTGAACGATCGCTTATATATTCTGATTGAACGGATAGTGAATTAGGAGATGCATTTTTTCTTATAGCTACATCTTTAATCTCCGTTATTAATTGAGTAACATCTTCAGGAGTGGGATTATTAATGGTTTTCTCTTTCTCTTCATAAATCATTCCTGTGGCTACACCTATAGATGAAATGACATCGGCGTAATCTGCTTTTTTGTATTCAAAACCTAGTTCCTTAGCAACAAGTGGTACCAAAACCGAAGCGCCTCCTCCTCCTCCAATAACCACTATTCTATTCTTTGATAATTTGTACTCTTTTACCATTGGAATTATATAATCCGATATCTTTGAAACAGAAATATCCAAAACTTGTCTAGCAATTTGCTCAGGCGGCATTCCCATATATGTGGCCAACTTCGTAAATGCAATCCTAGCTGAATCCGCATTTCCATATGCATTATCATTTTTTGGGATGAGACCTAATGCATTTGCAGCACATGTGTTGGTGACCCCGTATGATTTTCCCCCAGGAACTTTGATACTAATATAGTCACTTGGATCATTATTCAATGGACTAATAGGTACAATTTCACCCTTTATCAATTCATCAGGATCGGCAAAACAAGAATATTCTAATCCTGCAATGTGTGAGGATCGAGGACCAACATCAATAATTCTTCTCTTTGATGAAAGTCTCAATAAAGACCCCCCAGCAACACCACAAATTCTTACATCAAGTGATCTTATACAAGTTGGATGTTCCATTATGTTCACATAACGCATTTCGGGCTTTCCATCCTTAATTATACTAATGTTAGTTGAAGTACCACCAACTTCAATAAATATACCTTCTAAAACCTGCAAAAAGAGCAATGCGCCTACAACACTTGCAGCTGGGCCTGAAAGCACCGTTATTATGGGCTTGTGCAAAAAAGAATCCAACGTGGTTACACCCCCATCACCTTTCATTATCATTACTGGTACATCTATACCTAAGTTATTGACTGCAGATTTAACGTAATTTGCGGTACTTGTGGCTTTTGGAAGAATGCTAGCATTAATTGTTGCTGTCAAAGTTCTGATCTCTAATCCATAAATTCCAGTTAATTCATGGCCGGCAGTACAAGGAAGTTTAGAATGTTTCATTACAAATAATTCGTTACTTGGATCATCAACTCCGAAAGCTTCACTTACAACTATGGATTGAGCTCCCTCTGAAACCAAATTCTCTATGGATTTTTTGATCCCAGGCTCCTCTAAATACTTGGAAGTATCTAAAAAGGTATAACAGGTTCTGAGAAATTTATTGGAATTTAGTGATATATCTTTAATATGAGTTCTTTTCATGACATTCGTTTTTTCCATTCCTACCCCCATTCCAATAATGCCAACTTTTGATACGTCTCCCTCAAGAAAGGCATTGACAGCTTGGGTAGTACTATGAGAAATTAACTCTATTTCTTTATAGTCTATGCTGCACATCTCTATTAATGTGGATAAGGCGTCAACTATGCCTACAGAAACACCCCCTTCTAAAGAATGTGTGGTTGAAACAGATTTTTTTCCTAGTATTCTTTTTTCAATTACATCAATAGCTACGGCTTTGGTAAAGGTGCCCCCTACATCTATTCCGATCCTAATTTTTTTCATCCTTTTGCTCACTCGCTTCCATAAGAACCAGAAAAACGTTTGTTTCATGCATTACAAGTAATTTAAATGCTACCATATCGAAGAGTTACATTTGTAGCGAGACATCAAATATTATTTCTTTGATTCCCATGTATCTAAGAATTGACTGAAAGTTTTTTTTATCTGCAGAAACAAGAATTTCGAGCTTGCCTTTGCTATTCTTGTTCTTATCCAAATCTCCAGTATATTTGAGATAACTCTTCACATCTTTTGCAACTTCAGCTGAAGAATTGATGAACTTTATCGATGGCAAAATATCTTCAATATAATTTTTAACGAATGGCAAATGGGTGCTACCCAACGCAATAACATCAATTGTGTCATCAATATTTGATTCAATTATTTCTCGAATTTTATCAGAGGTAAATTTCTGATCAAATAAAAATGATCCACTTTCAACTAGATTAATAATCTCTGAAGAATCAACCTTATCCACAAAAATCTGTTGAGGTATTTCTTTTTTTATCAAGTAATTGAACTCTTTGCTATCAAGTGTACCTTTTGATGCCATTATTGCTATGTGCTTTTTCCTACTCAAGCTTATTGTCTTATCAAGTGGTAGTTTTGTTGAAATGATAGCTGTCGAAAAATTGTTCTTAATTTCATCATAAATTTGAACGGATGGTGTATTTGATGCCATTACGATTAGTTTTGGCTGATATTTCTCCAAAAAATTAATGGATTTTAACATTATTGACTTTAATTCACTCTTAGTCTTATTTCCATATGGAAAATTTTTTTTATCTGCAAAATACAAAATGTTCTCAGAGGGAACAATCTTTCTCAATTCTCTCACAACAGATAGCGAACCCAATCCTGAATCAAAAACTGCAATTGGTCTATATAGCATAACTAACAGTATTTAATAAGAGGTAAAAATGTTTGAAATATAATTACTTTCCAATACAACAATTACCCTCAGGAATATGATATCCATGTGGACAGATCTTGGGATGTTTTAACAGGGTGCATAGTGCATCGGTAAAAATTTCTTTCATATGATGTTCAATGCCACAAACCATCTCCTCATCTACATCGATTTTTAAGGCATCTTTCATAAGTACTTCTAACAGTCGAGTGTTTCGTATCATTTTTTTCCCGATGTTCTCACCCTCTTTTGTAAGTGTCACTATGGAACCCTTTTTATAATCAATTAAAAGAGAATCATTTAATTTATGAAGCATTTGAACCACTGATGGTTGTGTAACATTTAAAATTTTGGCTATGGAGCTAACCTTTAACTCTTGGCCACTCTCTGTAATAGACCACATTGCCTTCAAGTACATTTCGACATGCTCGGCTTCTGCGGTGCCTACATACAATTGCTCTGGGAGTCCAGAATTCTTTGAATAAACAGTCAATGTATATGATTATACGTTATATTTTTTAACTTTATTGATTCAAAAGTAATGGAAGTAAAAAAGTTAATGGTAAATTCATTCATCCTCATTTGAATGTCAATACTTATTGTGAGATAGAATAAGGTAAGTTTCGTTCGTTTTTCTTAAATTGTAAAAGGACTTGTTTTTTGTTCAATATCAATTCGACTGATTGGATTTTACTTTTGTAAAAGACAACCTTTTTTCCTTTTTCATTTATCACAATTCTATCTATAAATAAGAGTCCAAGGTCCTTGAGTTTTTTTATTTTTTTGTATGTCGAGCTAATAGGCAGATCATTTTCTTTGCAAATTTCAAAAACGGTTTTGGAATCTTCGATGATAGACATTACAATCTTGTAAGAAAATCCATCAAACAATTCCTTCAATAAAATTGAAGCATTTTTATCTTCTTGATTCAGTAAATATCGCTGATCAGATAACATCATTTAGGCTACCCTAATTGTTAGGGCAACCTAATATTTAAACGGTGTTATATTATTCAAGTTTAATCTATAAAATTTTATTATAATTTTTTCAAATTGTATATACTCTGTGCTACGATTTCAAAAAATGATTAATAATTATTGGGATAATCAGATGTCTTGAAAGAACAGTATTATGCTAAATATATTTTAACCCATGGTCAAATCTAACCGAGTTAGTTTTTGTTAATGTAAAAGATGAAGTTGTGTTCAAGTTCTATCAATACACAAATCTAATACCAAAATAGATAAATTAATACTAACAAAAGTGTGTAGTAGGGCTCTCACTATTTTACTACAATCTCACCAACCATCGATGGGTGGTAAACACAGTAATAATCAAAAGTACCCTTATTGTCAAATTTTAAGGTGAACGCTTGTTTTGAAAGTATAGCGTCTGAATCAAACAATTGACCCTCATCAGGATCGCTGTCTGATCCTGAAGTAGCAGTATGTGATATGGTATCTGCATTATACCACGTAATTGTTTCACCAGAGTTTATAGTAATTGGATTTGGTGCGTATGAGTTATCACCGCTTATACCATTAATTGTTATCAGGGTAGAACCTTCGGGTACAACACTAGATTGCGATAATGTAGATTGAGCTTTTGGTATGGTACTCTGTGAGGTGGGCAATATCTTGTACACATCCCCTGTATAGCTTAGGACATACATATAACCATCAGGTCCTACCTGAATATCAGTAATTCCACCGAAGCCTTGCCCAAATGTAATAGGGATACTTTCAACAGGATTATCCACTTTTTTATCAGCTAATGTGGCTGTTCCTCCTACATTCGTGTTATTTATGACAATATCATCACGTGCCTCATTTAAAGTAAATCTATATAAATTACCATTATTAATGTCACCCACAAACATATCATTTTCATATTCTTTACCCAACTTATCGGAATTCAAAAATTTTAGTGCAGTCGGACCTATAGGAATATGCCAAGCAAATTTTGGTTCTGCATATTTTCCGTTTCCAAAACTCACGAGATCATTTGGGGTTGCCCCGTTACCCAACAAATCATCGTTAGAGAATCCCTGAATTAAGGACCAGCCACTATTAAAGCCAGGAAAAACCAGATTAATTTCATCGCCTGCTGTAGGACCATTCTCTGTATCCCATAAATTACCAGTCATAGGATCAAAATCGATACCGAAGCTATTCCTAATACCCATTGCATAGTACACACCTAAAGGCAAGTCAGCACCAAAGATTGGCTCATCATCAACTAATCCACCGTCTTGAGTGATTCTGAGAACGCCGCCTAAGCCATTAGGTGCTGGACCATTTCCTATATTTTGTGCCTGAGTTCTATGGCCTCCAACTTCCCCCATTATCATATAGACGTTATTGTCCGGCCCAATTGTTACTTTACCTCCATTGTGATCCGTTCGATTAAGATTATTTGGAATTGCAGTCAGATCTAAAAGGAGGACTGGATCTATTAATTTACCGTCCACATACTGATAACGATAAAGTCTATTTCCTAATGGATCTACATTATTGGAAACATCACTACCATCTTCATTATTTCCAGATTCAGTGTAGGACAAGAAAACAAAAATTTTTCCGTCCAAGTGTTTTGAAGCCGCAATTCCTAATAATCCACGTTCGATTTTTGAGGCCACAGATAGATCAACTAGGGGGTTATCTTGTACCTGACCATCCAGTACTCTCATAACTCTCCCTGTATTTTTTTCAGTAACCAATATATCATTATTTCCCACAAAAGTCATGCTAGTTGGAAATGTCAAATCGGAAGTAACTTTTTCAACCGTTAGACTATCATCATTGATTGTAGGTCCATCTGGGGAGGGTTGAGCTTTAGAATAAGCTCCATAAGAAAAATAAACGGAAGAATAATTTGAAGACAATAGTATTAAAATAATTGCTAAAGAATAAAACAATAGTTTAATGTTATACACAAGTCTTATCAACAGAAAAAATAAAACGCGAATTAATTAAAAGGTTACGTAGTATTGTTTTTAAAGATATTCACCAAAATAAGAGATTTAATGTGCTCAAGTGTGTGTACTTCATCTAATTATTGAGAAAAAATCCAGATTTATTTTAGAAATTATGAATAATGCTAAATAGGACCATTGAAAACCTCTTGTGAGAACTATTGGATATAATCGATCTAACACTGGAAATTGATGAATCTATTCAAGTTTTTCCAGATTCACCAAAAGTAAACATTTTACAATGGTCTAATTTCGACAATCACAAATATGCTTCAGAAGTATTGTTTTCTAGTACACATGTCGGCACTCATGTAGATGCCCCATATCACTTTCAAAAGGATGGCATTACGGTAGAAAAAATTCCTCTTAACAGGCTGGTAATTAACGAAAATATTAAAGTATTAAAAATTGAAAAAGAAGATAACGAAAAGATCGAAGTAAATGATATAAGAGATCACAACATCATAAAAAATGATACCATCTTAATCAACACGAATTGGGTATTGAATAGAGCTTTGGATAAGTATTTCAATAAAAACCCCGGCCTATCAGAAGCAGCGGCAAAATTTCTGGTAGAAGCTGAGATAAATCTAGTAGGAATTGATGGTCCCAGTATTGATCCCGCTATCGATCATGACTTTAATGCGCATAGAATTTTTGGTGCTAATGACATTCCAATAATAGAAAATCTGATAAACTTAGATAGGCTACTGAATAAAAAATTTACTTTGGTGGCATTGCCATTAAAATTAAAGAACTGTTCTGGCTCACCCGTAAGAGCATTTGCCATAATGGGTTGAATGAATCACAACAATATTCGACAGCGAAGAAAGATTTTGAAATCAGTCTAATTAATTTATAAAATCGGTATGATCATGATATTATACCAATAATATTCATAAACTCAAGGATGCAAAATGAAGGAGAGAAACCCTTAATTCTATGTAACCAACATTTTTAAAGTCGACATATGGAACTCTTTTAGCACTCGCAGTTAATTCACAAACCCTGATCTTTTTAACCCAGATCAACAACGCAGGTCATATTATTTTTGCAATATTATGATACAAGTTCGCTTTTCTATGTTTAAGTATCAAAATCCTAAGAACTGAAATAGGAATTCATTTGTATGGATCTTAACAAATGTTTTTTTTATTCTTGGATTTTGTATTACTGATTAGGCCAACCAATCTATAACCATATTCAAAATTATGTTTGACATGATTAATTCCATGGGTCAAATGTGTTTCAAATTTACCATCCAAAATGTTTTCTATGTAAAATTGGACCTTTTTGATTGAAATTTGTGAATGCCGAATTTGTTTATCAGATAAAGAACGACCAAGTTCGGATTCGATTTCTGTTTTAAAATCCTTTAATTCAATGAGTTTACCATATCGAAGAATTTTATTATAATTATTACAAATGTCATGTAATTTTTGTAGTTCTTTCTCAGGCAATACAGACAAAGATTTTTTGACTTGATCAGGATCTCGCTGAACAATTTCTGCTAATCTTGATACCATTTCATCTGTCATGTAACCAGTATTTACTAATTCAGAGGCATAGGACTGAGATTTATCTCGTTTAACATCGGTGTAGATTTTTTTTGTAGTAGAAGGTACCCTAACGGTATCTGTACTATCAACCTGTTCTCTTGAATTTTCAGTAGATTTTCCTGGCAAAAATTGTAGTTCTTTTGACGGATAAGAATAAACATGCTCTAGCAAGGATGATTTTTTGGATTCATAGTAAGTCTTTAACTGGAAAAGAGAGACCTTTTTGCCATCTAAATCTGACTTGAAAAATATTATACAAAGGACATCTACAAGCAAGTTAGGAAACTGAATTTTCATATTTTTGTCAAAAGTATCATAGGTATGAAGGAAGTCATTGCAAATTTCAAAGACAACATTGTCGAAGGTAGACAAAGTAAATGGAATAGAATTAACCTGTTTTTTTATTAAATGATCTATCAAAAATTTGTATGACATTATAAAAAAATCATATACATCGCTCTTTTGTAGTACAAAGGTATTTTTTTGTATGACAAATGTTATCGTTTTCAATAAAATCATATATGGATTTACTACCTTGATCTCCGGAAATAAGGTGTGAAAATCCTTCATTATAGTAGTCAAATAGTCATCATCATTTTCTAAATTATCAAGCCAATTAATCCCAAGTTCTTTATAACTTTTTTTAAACAGAACATTGAAATCAATATTTGAGTCGCTATCCATTTTTAGACATGATATATGGTATTTTTTTGTTATTAAACATTAGAAAATAATTTAGGTGAAGAAAATTATATTAAAATGTTATCTAAATAGATAAGATGGTTAGTTAATTTTTTTTGTTGACATCGTCAGAATTACCTTCAGAATTATCTATAGCCCATGGAAACCATTTACCAATTATTTTGGCCCAATCAAATTTAAATGTAAAATATAATACCAAAGCTAATAGTAATACGGTTAATATAGTGATCAAAATAGTCGAATATTCACTATTATAATCTGTTACAATAAGGAACCTATCCATTATTGGTCGACCCAATAATACGGTTCCCCAAACAATTACTGCCCCTAGAATAAACTTGCCTGCGAATGTAAATATCGCAAATTTAGGTAGGCTGTATTTGGCGATCCCAAGGGGGATGTACACCAGATCGTCTGGTATAGGTGTTAAAGCGGCCACAAAAACCCCTGTGCCTCCATATTTGCCTAATAGTTTTTGAAGAGGAAGCATCCTGGTTTTTGTCTTATTACTCAGGATATTCCTACCGTAATAGCTTGCTGTAAAGATTATTGTTTTTGCCAGAACTGCCCCCACAGTACTCACTAAAACAATTAGGTTTGGGTCCAGACTTTTATCTAAGGCTGAAGTGACTAAGACTGGAAAATAAGGGACTGGAATGAATGGAATAATACTGCCTATAAAGCTGATTATAAATATACCAATGTAACCTGAACTGCTGTAAACAGAATATAGGTCCGGTATATCAATCAAACAAAAGAATATTAAATTACCAAATATAACTACTTTATTAATTTTATTAATTTTTTATAATAAATACAGTAATTATTAGAAGGCTTTATCCTCCTTTTTGGACCTTTTTATCATTGTCGCTCACGGACTTTCTCATCGAGGCTATCTTTTTTTGTCGTCTAGGTTGAATAAACAGAATATAGAGAGACCCAACCAAATATATTGCAAGTAAGATGACTTGAGCCACTACTGTTTCTACCGTTGGGTGGATCCCAGTCATCGTTGCAACATTAATATCTAATCGAGGTACTATGTTATATATAGGAGTAGTAGAGATCCATCCAAGTTCCTGAAATTCACGTACTGCATTACCTAAAAAGGTTATCGACATAAAAGCTCCCACTGCCATAGTAAGTCCAAACAAAACTCTTAGTGGTAACTTCCTTCCCAGTTTTCGAATTATGAATACAACTGCAATTATTACAGCCAGGCCCAATACTAACCCGGCAAGTACGTATATCTCCATATATTTTGCAAAAGAAAATAGAGCTTGATAAAACAAGACTGTTTCAAATCCTTCCCTATACACTGTAAAGAAAGACAACAAAACAAATACCATAAAACTGCCCGTAGTCGTTGCTTGCCAGACTTTGGCCTTAACAAATTCAATCCATTTCTTAGTTTCAATCTTGTTGAGAACCCAGAAGCTGACCCAGAAGAGTACAGCTACTGCAGCAATGCCAGCTATAGCCTCGATTAGGGCTCTTTGTACACCAGATATTTCTATTATAAATTGAGCAACAAACCATGTTACAGCAGTCAGTGCTATAGCAAGTACAATTCCAGCGTAAACATGCTTTTTGAACTTTTCATTTCGCGATGCCTCCAAGTATGTCAAAATGGCACCAAGTATCAAGGCAGCCTCCAAACCTTCTCTAAAAATAATTGAAAATGATGAAGAAAAGGCAATAGCAGGTGCAACTACCCCGATACCTGAAACAAACCGTTCGGATTCATCTAAACCACTTTTAAGTTCCGTAATCTTGGAAACGATCTCATCAGGCGGGGCATTTGATGAAATGAGGTTGCGTAATTCAGCAAATTTTATCTCCATTTCGAGAGTAAAATCTGGATCAATTGGTCTCAAGGGTATTTCAATATTTTCATAACTGTCAAGATATGCTGATCTAGCGGTTGCTAGTGCCTGAGAAGTATCATTTTGATTGTAGATAGATATTACCTCATCTAATTTAAGTCTGATTGAATCTATATCGTTACGAACCTGCCCCTTGAAATCTTCCGAGGCTTCGCCCATAGAACGCCTCTCCCCTGTGTAAACTCCAAACCCTTGTTTTAGAGAATCGATATTGGCAGTATTAGTAACAAAAGAAGATGGCAGGGTAAAATTATTGTTTGACTGTACAGTACTAGGGGTACTTAGCAACTGTTTGGAAACTTGTAGATCTTCTTTTATATTAGAAATGTAAGCTTCAATGTCAGCAAGCGGGGTTTGATTTTTGATTAAAGCACGCAGATTTTCCCTCATATTTGTTTCTATTTGCAACATTAAGGTGGAATTTACCTCCTCTATTGGGGCTTCAAGGTATTCAAAATTATCCAAATACGCAGAGGATACATTTTTGTCTGCAGCAAGATAATTACCATTTTGAATGGAGGAAATTGCATTATTTAGTAGAATCTCTATGTTATCATAATATGTCTGGAGAGATGGATCAACGGCAGAAGATGTGTTATTTGTAGATCCCAACAACTGTTTGGAAACTTGTAGATCTTCTTTTATATTAGAAATGTAAGCTTCAATGTCAGCAAGCGGGGTTTGATTTTTGATTAAAGCACGCAGATTTTCCCTCATATTTGTTTCTATTTGCAACATTAAGGTGGAATTTACCTCCTCTATTGGGGCTTCAAGGTATTCAAAATTATCCAAATACGCAGAGGATACATTTTTGTCTGCAGCAAGATAATTACCATTTTGAATGGAGGAAATTGCATTATTTAGTAGAATCTCTATGTTATCATAATATGTCTGGAGAGATGGATCAACAGTGCTAGTTGTGCTTGGTATACGAATATTATTAGACTCATTCAGATCATTCTCTATTGCAGAGACTATTCTTGAAAACTCGGGTGTATTATCACTTTTGGAATCTATTATTGTATTCAAATTTGTGATAAAATATTCTATCTCTTTAGATTTTGTATCAGTCATATTCGGTTTTAATATTTCAAAAATTGTATTTGATTGATTTATCAACCCTTTTGTATTCTCATAATCGATCATGGCCAATTTTGCAACATCAGCGTCGGCAATTTTTGAAGTGTTCAAATATAACCCATATGAATTAGAAGCATCTCTTAGTAGATATGACATGGTTTGAGATTCAAGAATTGAAAAATCTTGTGCAGGAAGCGTATCTTTCAATTTTGAGTAAAAATCGTTGATTATGTTTTTGGAGTCGGTTATGTCTGCAAGAATAATAGGAGAATTTGGATCAGCACGAGATTGTATTCCGACTTCCGTAAGGTTTGCTTCTAAATTATTAGCCAATTCTTCATCAACTGCAATCGCAATAGGTTTAGTCGATGGATAAATTACAGAGTGGGGAATATAAGCATGTTCGAATATCAGAGAATTGTTATTATTATTTATTTTATTTAATAAGATATCAAGCTGTGTATCTATTCTATTTAGATTAACATTCAAAAGCAATAGATCCTCATTTGATATTGCAGGATTTTTGGTAGAAGTAGAGTTTTGAGCTAGAACATTATTTACAGATGAAATTGATATATTTACGATCAACAATAGCAAGATAAAAGTTGCTAGTAGTTTTACCACATTCTTTTACCTCGCTTGCAAGCGCTAAAAATTAGACACGGCGTCAACACTAATAACATTAGGCTTCCCTAATTTTGTTGGATATGCAATTTAAACATTCTTTGATAAATTTACTATGTTTGATATAATAGGATTAAAAGTATTACAATAATACTTCAAACTTTTTAATTAATTACATAAAAACATTATGTTGAATTAAATATAATAGGATATCATTGTCGAAATATAATAAAAAAATAAAAATTGTTAACTCAAAGGGTTAACGCGACGTCAGAAGATAATGTATTTGATAATGTTTCAGTCTTATTCAAATCAGTTAGAGTCACATTTGTTTTTACACTTGTTAGTGCAGGGTCACCGAAGGAAGTTGCAAATTGGATAATCCCCCATCAGTTATTGTAAAGCCGTTTGGATAGGAAGAAGTCTTTATTAGAGTTCCATTAGGTGCAAACACTTCCATTTTTCCGTTAATGGTGGAATCCACTAGCGAAAGATCCTTGGTTTGATAGTCCACCAATAGTTTTACTTGATTAACGGATGGATTTGAAGTTAAAGGTCCGAAAGTAGCAGAATTTAGACCTATTGTAATTTTTTCTAATGATTGTGCGTTTATGCCATTAAATGAATAGGCACCAAAAAGTAACAAAGTAGCAGCAAATAGAGTTGCAGAAAGCAGCACAATTCTTTTGTGATTTGCTAATGAATTAGACATCAGATTAAAATTTAATATAATACTATAAAAACAATATGTTAAGATATAACTATACATTTTAGTAAAATAATTTATAAGAAATTTATAAAAAAATAAAATTGGATTTTATGAAGATAAAAAATCAAAGATGAGATTATTTATTTTCATAGGCCACCTCCTGGTGATACGAAATATCCAGGCCCAAGTCCTCTTCTTCCTCCTTAGCTCTAATCCCAATAGTATAGTCTAGAATCTTCAAGATTACAAATGTTCCAACAAATCCCATTAGAGCGCCAACTCCAACCCCTAAAGCCTGGATTGGTAACTGCATTGGATTTCCATATAGCCAACCGTTTGGACCAATTGGATTAATTGCCTGAGTCGCAAATAGACCTATCCACAAGCTGCCAACAATTCCAGTAATTCCGTGAACAGAGCTTACATCCAAAACATCGTCAATCTTTAATCTCTCCTTTATCAATACAATTCCGTAATAGGATGCAAAGCCCAATACAATACCTAAAACGAATGCCCATTGCCCCGTAATGAAACCAGCCGTTGGAGTGACTCCGGCCAACCCAGAAATTGCACCATTTATTGCAGCACTAACGGTAGGCTTTCCAGTCCTCTTCCAACTTAATAGTATCCAAACAAGTGCACAAGTACAAGCTCCTATTTGGGTGGCAAGTAGGGCACTTGCGGCAAGGGCACCTGATGCTAGAGCGCTACCTGCGTTGAAACCAAACCACCCTATCCATAGAAGAGTAGCTCCTATAGCCGCAAGCGGAAGATTATGAGGCACCATAATTTCCGGCCCAAATCCTTTTCGCCTACCCAAGACCAAAGCCGACGCTAGAGCCGCCATACCCGCACTTGTGTGGATAACGATACCTCCTGCAAAATCAAAGACGCCTATCTTTGCCAGCCAACCGCCACCCCATATCCAATGGGCAAGTGGATAGTAAATTACAAGGCTCCATACGATTATGAAAATGAAAAAGGCGTTCCATTTCATACGTTCTGCAAAAGCGCCAGTAATCAGTAGAGGAGTAATGACTGCGAACATCATCTGATAGGTGGCAAAGTTAACTCCAGGTATTGTAGGAGCCCAAACAACTGAATCGTTATATGGTACATTATTAAAGAAAAACCACTGAAGGTCCCCTATAATTCCATTAACGTCCGGTGCAAACACCAACGTGAAGCCTACTATGAACCAAAGGGTTGATAGTAATGCCATTCCCGTCATAGTCTGCATAATAACGGACAAAGAATTTTTTAATCTGATTAACCCTGCTTCAAAAAAACCCAGAGCAGGAGTCATCAAAAATACTAATCCAGTGGAGATTAACATCCACGTCGTATCGCCAGTATCTATTGCCAACGGTCACAAAAGGTTTATAGTAGATTATAAAGTTTTTCCTTTTTTACTTAAAAATTTCAATCAAAATGAATAGATTAATAAAATTATCATAAAATTTTGATTTTTTGATTAACAGATTTTAAAACATACAATTATTAAGGTTTATAATTTCGATGCCTTCGAATGTGTAGAAAATTATGTCGATATGTTCTATATAAGGAATTGATTGCCAAAGTAGAAGTTAGAAGTTAGAAGTTAGAAGTTAGAAGTTAGAAGTTAGAAGTTAGAAGTTAGAAGTTAGAAGTTAGAAGTTAGAAGTTAGAAGTTAGAAGTTAGAAGTTAGAAGTTAGAAGTTAGAAGTTAGAAGTTAGAAGTTAGAAGTTAGAAGTTAGGAAAAAAATTCGCAATTGTAGTAACTCTTCACTTTAGTCATTTAGGATAATGAAAAATTAATCAGTTAACAGTGTCGTATTTTAGTAACGCTATCTTTATTTCCATCTCTTAAAACTAAAAAATGAAGATTATCTTTCTTTTTTCTTACTTATTGAAATTTAAGAAATTTTCCCAAAAATTCTTGAATTCCAGATTCTTTGTTTCAAAGCTTCCCTTATCGTTCAATTGAGATCGAGGTTCAAAGCTTCCCTTATCGTTCAATTGAGATTGAGTGTCATTAGTTGTAGAATTTTCAGACAAAGCTGTATGACAGGATTGACCATTGTTACAAGTAGTTACAACACAGGTATCGTTTCTGCAATTTTTTTCGTAATATGTAGAACTAATATTATTGCTATTAAGCGAAAATCCATAAGGTATTTGAACTACTGAAAACCCAATAACAAATATTATCATTAAAATAAGATAGGCATTCATCAATTAAAATTGCTATTCATCACATTTCTAAATTTTGATGCAATCTAAAGGATGATTATTTACTAGATATTAGCAATAAGAAATCAAAAAAAATATTATACATAAAATATAACTGAAATAAAATATGAAAGCCCTTTTCTTTAATAAGCCAGGCATTGAGAATTTGATCTTTGGCGATTACGAATTACCAGATATGAGAGAAGATGAAGTCTTGGTAGAAACTAAGTGTATTGGTGTAAACCCCATTGATTATTATACTGTAACCGGGATACACGGAGAAAACGGTCCAGCAATGAAGATAAATCCATATCCTCATATAGCTGGCTCTGAAATATCCGGGATTGTAAAAAACAAGGGCGAGAGGGTAAACAATACAATTAAAGAAGGTGACCGCGTTATAATATATAACAGAGTATTTGACGGATTTTGTAAATATTGTATAAATAATCATCAAACGCTTTGTGAAAATGGCGGAATGATAGGTATTTCAAGAAACGGCGGATTTGCAGAATATATCATAGTTCCTCAACAAAACATCATAAAAATTTCCGACGAACTAGATTGGGAACTTGCCTCTGGTTTACCAATAGCCGGCTTAACAGCGTTCAACGCAATACAAGAATCAGGACTCAAATCAAAAGATAATCTTGTGATATTTGGTGGTTCTGGAAATACAGGCCTCTTTTGCACACAATTTGGCAAAATTATTGATGCGATAACAATATCGCTTTCTACTAAACCATGGATTAAGGAATATGGCGCGGACTACGTTTTACCAATTGATGAAAATCTTAAAGAAAAAATATCTGAGATTACTGATGGAGCCATGGCTGACGTAGTCATAAATTCACTTGGAGAAAAGACCTGGGCCAAAGGAATGGAGATAGCTGGAAAACTAGGAAAAGTAATCACATTTGGTGTACTTACTGGTGGTAACTTATTTACAGATGGCAGACTATTGTATAATAAACAAATTACGATAAAAGGTACTACTGGAGGGTCTGTTGAGAGTTTACTAAACTTAATAGAAATGGCAAAAGGACAAAACATTAGCACCAGAATTTGGAAAAGATATTCTCTTGAGGATTCAAGAATAGCAATAGAAAAGGTTTTTGACAAAAACAAAGAAGGCAGAATCATTATAGAAAACTATTAATGAATTTCAGCTATGAATCCCTACTAGTAATATAGTATTTAATACACATTATAGAAAATATCATCTTATTACATAATTGAAATCATAATGATACATTCTAAATTACTAACTAAGGTATTACTTTTATAATAAGAAAAATTATTGATAGTATATGAATAATCTAGGCAAGTTATCCGTTGTAATGATAGCTATTTTCGTAGCAGGTAATTCCATATATCCAGTTAGCCAGCTGGTGAACGCACAATTGGATATTTTAGAAACACCTACAAATCCAAATAATACCTCAACAACAACAACGACAGCAACCACAAAAGCTGTGGACACTGATAAAAATGCAAAGATAAAAGAAGCATTAGCTAACATATTTGAAATATATCAATCTCTTGCAGGAAAGGGCGATGTAGATTCTTTGTTAAAGCTAAATACCATAGAGAGGATATTGATAGAGTTATCGAGATAATATAATAACTTTAATTTTTTTTTAATTTAATAATAATTTTTCAGGTTTTAAAAGTTTTCAAAAAAAAGAGGTTTAGGATGTTGTGTTTTGACCATTCCATGCTAATGGAGTACCAAGCATGTATGGTTTAACATTCACTGGAATGCTGTTTGCACCAGTTGGTGGGATTGCATTTGATGGGTTTGCATCATCAGTCAAGCCTAATAAGTTGCTTGTACCATTGTCTGGACCGTCAACTACAATTAGTCCTGCTTGACCTTTGAACAATTGTGAGTAGTCATGGTTTACAAATGCGTAAACTCCTGGTTGGTCAAATACTACATCAACAATTGCATCATTAGATCCACCTACTGTGTATGTTTGTTTACCAAGTCCGCTAACTGTGCTACCATCAGTGACTCTGTCAAGTATTTCACCTACAATGTGGAAGTTGACTGGGAGATCACCATGATTTAGCACGAAGAATCTTACGTGGTCACCTTGTTTAAAGAACAATGTTGTAGCATTTGGTGTCTTGGTAATTACTGGATCATATCCAAATGGAATACCATTTATCCATGAAGCAGTTGGAGCGTGTGCGAACATTGCTGCGGAATCATAGTTGCCAGATGGATCTAGATAGTATTCTGAGAATTGGAATGCAACTTCTTTAGCATCTGGAGATACTTCTGATGTACCTAATGCATTAGTACCGTTTTCTATCGTTACACCTTCATAACCTGTATAACCATCTGCTGGATCAACAATCACAATACCAACCATTCCTTGGAATACGTGTTGGTCCATGCCTAATACTGCATTTCCTTCACAGTGATATTTGAATACACCTGGTTGACTTGCAACAAAGGTATATTCCTTTGAATCGCTCACATTAATTGGACCAAAGTTTGGAACTGCACTTATTGTAGATGCATGATGATCCAAGCTGTGAATCAATGTATTATTTGGATGATTAATGATTTTTACATTTAGAATGTCACCTTGAGTTACACGAACGGTTGGTCCTGGAATAGTACCATTCCATGTTAATGCGGCTACATTTTGACCACTTGGTAATGTGAGATTTTTCTCAACAGCAACAAATGTTACATTTTTCACTGGTGCTGTACTTTCAGATGCCTCCTCTGTAGAGATTGGAGTGAAAGAACCACCCATGACTAAATTCATATTGGCTAATGTTAATTGACCTTGTTCATTTGGTATTGCAAATGATTTCATGTTTATGCCAGGAAGTAAAATTAATCCGGACATTAGAACAGCTGACAAAGCAAAAATTGCTAGTTTACTCTTCATTGAGCTAAATTAACTAGAAGATATTTTTAAACCTTTTGGACATAAGAATTCTATAGAAAAATGTATCATATCCAAAATTTTTATAAATATTTTCAACTATTGCAAATAATTCAAAATATCCCTCAAAGAAATAAAATATTGAACCGTTATTTAACATATCAAATATTTTTTATGTTTTATTGAATAATTTGAATAAACTTGGGTATTTCTAATGGATGGATATCAATTTAATATCTAAATGCTATTCGTTCAAGAATAATTACCGATAAGTGTGCTAACCAAGCAATTCAATTGTCTCATTTATTGTACTAGAATTTTCAAAAGCCTATAACGCATTGGCAATTTTGGATGGAATAGAAATCTTGACTAAAATACGAAATTAATAATAATCAATTTAATAATCTAAGCCGGTGACAATATTCAACTTTTTGGAGGAAAAGAAGTTGGTTTTGGGCAATATACATATACGGACAGGTTGGGGAAGAAGGCATATTAAAGTGAAGTCAAATTTAATAAGATAACGTAATTTCACATCTTTCATTCTATCGGATCCTTATTTTCTTTCTTTTTCCTCTATGAGATCAGGAAGTTGTGTAACTGGAACATCTAAATATTCAGCAATGGAGCACACCCTACCTACTTGTAATAGAAATTCTTTTTGACCAATTTCTTCCTTAAAGCAGTGTATATCCATATTTTCAAGAAAGGAGTCTGCTTGTATCTCTGTTGATTTCAAACCATTTAGCCTATTTTTTAGTCTTATTGATGAGGCAAATTGAATCAAATCAAGATTGTTATTTTACAACAAAACTGCAACAGTTCTCAGGAGGTTCATATCTTTTATACTATCTCTTTTTGCCTGCCCAATGAAGTTTGAGACGCTACCATAGTATTTCAAGTTCATCTGCAATTACACGACGAGGGTTTGCCTCACACCATGCACTTATTACTCTTTTCTTGATGGAGGATGGAACCTTTTTACCCATTGGAATTATTAGACTCTTGCGTAATTGGTCCAAACAACACTTTTGAAAAGATGGTCATGAATATCGTAATTTCTCTAAATTATTTTAAAGGATACTAGAAAAATTAAACGATGTTTGTCTTATAAAGGGAGGAGGTTAGATTTTCTAACGGTTTAATTTATTTATAAATGAGATTGCCTATAGATATATTAAGGTAAATTAATTAAATGAATGTGTCTCAAGTGACACAGGTTAACTTTTCTTAAAAAACAAAACTAAATTCCTATTAATAATAAAATTCACAATCTAATCACTCGATTGTGACTATATTTACATAATATGTTAATCAGGTTATAAAAGATAAAAGTGAATCTACATTTTTCAGTTCTTGGAGTGGTTTTATAACATATCAAGAAATAAGTCAATGTTTTATAAAATTCATTTGACCGATATTTAACACGATGTCTGATAATTCTTTTACTGGTTTTCATTAAAATGCTCCTAATTATCTTTAAATTGAGTTAATCAGATCTTGCGTATAGCCAAACAGCTTTATTTCCATCCTTCTCTGTTATGTAAAGATGTCATTTCCCTTTGTTATCCTACTCCAAATTATCCAGAAAACCAATTATTTTCATATCATTTACAGGTCTTTCGGTCAAACAGTTTGACGACATCTATAAGGAAATAGAATCAAAGTATGCAAAACACGAGATAAAGCTTCTGTCCTCCAAAAGAAAAAGAGGACGAGATATAGGTGTGGGGATGCGTTTCAAGCTTATTTTGAAGGATAGAGTATTCATGGTTTTGGTGTACTGTAGTCTGTACGTCACCTATACATTGATGTAATTTCTATTTGGTTTAGATCAGAATAACGTATGCAGGGATATAGAAAAGATAGAATCCTTGATTAAAAATTGTTTACCAATCCATCAAAAACTGTACAACGCAACCAAAAGGCTTAGCACTAAAGAAGAGGTAGAACAGTATCTCCCGGACTTTGGCCTTTGTGGATTGTACTACAGAGAACAACAGATACCAAGACCAACAAAGAAGAACAGAAAAAAAGAAACTCTCTGTACTACTCAGGCAAGAGAGAGAAAGAAATACACTGTCAAGAATCTGTTCTGTAAATCAAAAGGGACGGATAATCTTGTACAAAACAAAACAGAAGCAGAGAGGTAGAAGACATGATTATAGGATCTACAAAAAGAATCATCCGGATTTACCAACGGATATAATGAGTATGTATGATCTTGGCTTTCTGGATGTAGAGAAAGACTTTCTAGAACAAGAATCATTACTGCCTATTAAAAAGGAAAAAGATCATGAGTTGACTGAAGTACTAAAGGAGTACAACAAGAATCTACAGGATAAAGAAGTACAAAATAATGAATGATGTCTTCAGAAACAGGTTGAGAAAGTACGATAGTATATCAGATATAGTATCATGACTGGTAAACTGCAAGATATTGAATATCTATTAGTTACGGAAATTAACCAAGGTTAAAAGACATCGTTATCTTCTGCTAATTACGCAAGAGATCTATTACCTTTAAATATTTACACTTAATTAAAGGACCATTACAGCACAGAAGACGGTATGAGCAAAATTAGGATGTTTGACCATCGTTCAGGGAATAATACTATAAAGCAAAAGCATTCACAAGTTAGACATGACATCAATAAACATCATTGTATGCTATAATTTCGATACTTTATTCTTTAATAGATACTTATGGATCAAAGATCCATACTGGATAGCTTTTTTAGGATGCATAGCAGCTTCTTTTGGAACTCCTATTTTCATTGCAGCCTCTCGCAAAACATGCTTTCTTAACAAATCATCTTGACCCTTTATTTTATATTCTAAAGGGATAGTTTTTGCATATTCAATGAATGTTCTTGATAGAAATGGTTGGTATGAACGAATTTTCAATTCTGCAATCACATTGGAAATTTCTCTCATCATGTAATCTTCATTGGTCAATTTTTCTTCCATGAAAGTGGTTATTGACTCTTCACCATTTTGATAATAAGATCTATATCGGTCATATCCACAAAATAACTCATCAAAACCATTAGCGGTTAGAAAAGAATCCCCTAATTCATGATATTTTATGATTTTACTAATCTGATAAAAAGCAATACAGTTTTCAATGTGCGAAAGAACATTACAAGATAGTTTTGATTTTACAAACTTTATGTTATGGAGGACATCTTCTTCCTTAATTTCATAAGCTATATGATTCGTAGATAAAGAGAGAGAATTAGAAATAGATTTAGAAAATATAATGTCATGGGAATTAGCAAAACCAATTGTTACTAGGTGGACTTGCTTATCCAGATCTTTACAAATTTTTGCCAATAAAGAACTATCAACCCCTCCAGAAAATGCAATCACAACCTTATCAGAATGTTTTGTGAACTCTTCCACCGTAGAATACAAATAGTGGATTAATTCGTCGGAAATGAACACTTTTACGTTAGAGATACCTAAGAATATATTTGTAATAATTATAATAGAGAGAAGATAAATAAGGATAGATTTGGATAAAGATCTGAAATACATAGATCAAAGTAAAAACTTAATTAAGAATAGAACAGGCTATTCGATCTCAAAACTATTGGACTTTCTACAAATAGAATATAATTATGATAATGTTTTAAGTGATTCAAAATTAAATATAGATTTTAAGATCGGAGATAGATTCGTTAAAATAATTGAAAACGATACTGACATGAATGAATTTAGAACCATTCAAGAAAGATTCCCATTTATAGATATGATTGCGATAGGGAGATCATCATACCTAGGCAAAATTGATGAGATGCAGAACATCTTCCTGTTTGACAAAGATAGCAAGCAGGTTGGTTCTATCTTTATCGAAGACCCATCACTATCATTTGATTATGCTCACATATTACCGCTGGTCGAAAAGTGTTCAATAATTCATGGTCATACATCTACTGTCATGGTAGAAATTATAGGGGAAATGAAAAATAATCTAGTGATCGACTTCTCAGAGGCTAAAAAATTAATAAAAGAAGCTTTGTATCAAATTGATCACAAATTCTTTATCAATAGAAAATATCTGAAGAAGGAAGATAAGGATCACTTTTTTATCGAATTTGATGGTCCAAAAGGATATTTTGATTTAAAAGTTCCAAAGTATACAACTTATCTTTTAGAAGGTGAGGCGACTGTAGAAAATCTTTCTACAGAAATCATAAGAATGCTGGCAGATAAAATGCCTGAGAATGTTCAGGCACTGGGTGTGTATATATACGAGGGAGTCAATAAAGGTGCCCATATTCTTTCTTATATCCGGTAACTCTTTTATTGAGTAAAATTCTGACACTATCATTTCAAAAGCACTATGCTAAAATTATTCGATTCAAACTACATTTAATATTCTATTTAGAGTGGTAGTACAGAACTTTCATTAAGACTAAACTAGGAAGGTTAATAACTAATTAATAAATGAGTATTACAAACCAAAAGTTGAGTTCAAAGATTACAGAAAAGATATGGTCATCAGATATTGAGAGAAAGATCATAGAAGAATGGAAAGCTAATAACGTTTATGACAACATTGAAACTAATCAAAGTAAAGATAAATATTTTGTAATAGACACACCGCCTCCTTATCCATCTGGAAGACCGTGGCACATTGGTGCAGCTGCTCACTATTCGCAAATTGATATGATATCAAGAGTTGCCCGCTTAAAGGGCTTTAAAGTTATTTTTCCAATTGGCGTGGATCGTAATGGAATTCCTGTAGAAATTCATACAGAAAAAAAATACAAGATCAGAATGAGAAATACAGAAAGGAAAGAATTTTTAAAATTATGCAAGCTAACTCTTGATGATACTGAAAACGAATTTATAGAAATTCTCCAAAGCCTGGGTTTAAGTGCGGATTTTAAACAGAAATATCAGACAGATTCTCCGGATTTCAGAGCTTTCACGCAGTCAACATTTATTGAAATGTGGAATAAGGGATTAGTATATCTTGGAAATAGACCAAACAACTATTGTATTGATTGTGGTACCACAATAGCAGATGCAGAAATCATATATGATGATATTGAGACTAAATTAGTTTACATAAAATTTTATTTAGAAAATAATAATGAATTCATCGTTATTGCCACTACTAGACCAGAACTCCTATTTGCGTGTCAAGCGGTAATTGTGAATCCAGATGACGAGAGATATAAAGAAATGCAAGGAAAGACTCTGAGAATTCCAATCTTTAATAGAGAAGTGAAAATAAGATCACATCACTCAGCTAACAAAAACTTTGGATCTGGAGCAGTGATGATTTGTAGTTATGGTGACCTAAATGATGTTCAATTATTCAGAGAATTGGGTCTAATGGAAATTAGATCGATTAATTTGAATGGAAAAACGACAGAATTTGCCGGGATGTTTTCCAATTTACGTATAAAAGAAGCAAGAAGTAAAATAATAGACGAGTTAGAAAAGCAAGGATTAGTAGAAAAAATTGAAATTATTTCCCATAGGACTCCTCTTTGTGAAAGAAGTAAAACCCCGATTGAAATTATTTCTTTGGAAGATTATTATCTAAAACAAGTTGATTTTAAGTCGAATTTGTTAGAACAATCCAAAGATATAAAATTCTATCCGGAAATGCATAGACAAATCTTATTAAATTGGATAAATTCAATTACCATAGACTGGCCCATTTCGAGAAGAAGGTTTTATGGAACTGAAATTCCGATATGGTATTGTACAAAATGTAAAAAACCAAACCTTCCTGAACCTGGAAAATATTATAGACCCTGGGATGAAAACCCACCATTTGATAAATGCACATCGTGTAATAATGACAAATTTGAAGGAGAAAAGAAGATTTTTGATACCTGGATGGATTCGAGCATAACCCCTCTATATATTACGAAATTTTACAAAAATAGAGAAACTTTTAATAAAATTTATCCTGTATCCATTAGGCCTCAAGGAAAGGACATTGTAAGAACATGGCTTTACTACACTCTTTTAAGATGTTTGTACCTTACTAAACATATTCCATGGCATAGTGCGTGGATAATGGGATACGGGGTTGATGAAAAAGGGGAGAAAATGAGTAAAAGTAAAGGAAACGTAATTGATCCTCTCCCTATAATTAAAAAGTATGGTGCTGATGCATTTAGGTTCTGGTCTGCGAGTGAGACAAATGTTGGGTATGATTTTAGATGTTCGGAGCAAAAAATACAAAGTGCACAAAAATTCTTATCAAAATTGTGGAACATTGGAAGATTCATCTCTAATTTCGAAATAATTGATGAAAATAATAGACCCCAAGAACTAGAAGCAACTGATAAATGGATTTTGTCAGAACTTGCAAGCATGACCAAAAAATGTCTTGACGGTTATGAAGAATTGAATTTTTTTATCCCCGCTAATGCATTAAGAGAGTTTACGTGGAACATTTTTGCTGCCCATTATATTGAAATGATAAAAAGTAGAGCGTATAACAATGAATCAGAAGAAGAAAGGAAATCAGCTCTATATACAATTCATAAATGTTTTAGAACTATATTGCTTTTGTTAGAGCCGATTTCTCCTTTCATTACATATGAGCTGTGGAAGAAAATTTATGAGGATGGAGAGATAGTTTCGGAGCAAAAAAAAATTCCCACTGTGGAGATAGAATATGATGCACTTGTTTCATCCACTCAACACATTGTCAAATTCAATTCGGAAATATGGAATAAGAAGAAGGAAACTCTTTCTAGTGTTACAAATAAGCCACTTTCCTTAAAAGACCCTATAAAAACACAGATACCCCGCGAACTAGAATTATTTAAGGATGATTTAATATTGATGCACAATATTATAGTAGAGTAAGAAATTTCTAAAAAGAAAGTAAATAGGCTGTTTGGTGTTAGGCCTTATTTCCACTAACTATATCGAGAATATCTTCTGCCAAATCAATTACGTTTTGAGACTCTAGGTTAGGCTCTAAAGTAATCAACAACATTTTCTTATCTAAGTAAAACGTTAGCAGTGATAACTTCTCACGTTCGACGTATACAAAACGAGCTTTACCCATAGTATCGTCAAACCTTTCTCTCATAGACTTTCTAAGGGCAGTATGAGTCAAATACAATTCTTCGCTTGGTTGATCAACAATAGAATCAATTCCATGACGCATTCCACCGACTATCAAAGATCCGGTTTCATCAATTAATCCAGCATATCGGATACCTTCGTTTAACTCAAAAATAGTATCAATTATTTTTTGGTAGTCCATAAATAAATAGAATATTCACTATTTATTGAATGTTAAGATTATCTTTGTGTTTATTTCAATATAATCCAAAAAACATTTTTATTCGAATGTATAGAAATAGCAAAAACTTTGTAATTATGAAGATCTTATTATAAGTAAATCGCCTTAATCTTATTAACCTATAACGTATAAACGACATAACTTTTTAATAATTTTTTTGTTAATTAACATATGAGGAACAAAAGTATAGAAGAAAAGTATAGAAGAGAATCGGTGAAGAGAAAAGGAGCACTAATTTGCAACTATTTCTCTCACGCTAAGGTTCTTTATATCGACGTTTGAAGTTCCGTCCCATCGGAATGTAGCTATCGGACCTCCCCATGAAATTAATTCATCTGGGCTTCCTCCACATCTATCACCATCTTCACCGAATCCGCCGCTATCAGTATAGCCAAACACTTTCTTCCATTGACCATTATTGTTTTCGTCGACCCAGTTTTCGAGTTTTACTGCTGGCTCACCATTTACTACAGTATTATACATGACAGCTTTGTAGCCTATCCATTTATCTTCGATAGAACCTATGTTTTTCTGGGCAGGTGTAAAGGAGTAACCACCTGAATGCCATTGCTCTTTAGCAAAACGAGAACGTCCATCTTTGAACAAGCCTCCTTTGTATGCTGTGCCTTCACATGGTTCATCGGAGTTATGATGACCACCACGGGAATACCATGTTAGATCAAAATCAGAATCCGAAGCTGAATTGATTTTGACATATCCGGTCATTTCTATATTCCTCCAATCATTTATGGCTTGCATATATCCCTTGGATGACAATTGCTTTTGATCGTATGTTTTAATATCACCTTGGTGATACCCAGCACTAGTCATTACATTCATCCTAACCTTATCAGATGTTACCTTATATGATCCATCGGCATTTTTCTTTAGGGTCAATTTGGGATCAAACCTATTGTCAGAAGAAGGATTATTCATATTCATGAACCATTTTTCGCCGTTTGGTTTGTCAGGATAAAGTTTCTTTATGCCAAACACATCTGTTTGGTTGTTTGGACTTGGGTCTGGGCCTGGTCCGGGGTTGGGGTCTGGGCCAGGGTTGGGGTCTGGACCGGGACCTGGGCCTGTTGATGAAGGCTTAGAAAATGCTCGGATCTCAGCTACAGAGGCCCAATCATTTTCTGTATTACCATTTACAGTAACTCGAACGTACTTTGCTGTCAAATTAGAATCTTGAATCAGATAACGTTCATGTGAGTTGGTTTGTCCACTGCTCTTCCCATCAAATAGAGGCGTAAAGGTAGTACCGTCTTGGGAGGTTGAAATCATAAAGTCGTTTATCCTGACGTCACCTCTATGCCATGCAATATCTACAGCACAAAGTATATCATTTTTCTCAAGCTCAATTTGAATATAAGAGCCGGATCCATAGTTTGACCACCTGGTATTAAGGTTATTATCAAGTACGTTTTGTGGTCTGTTACCATCATCACCACTAGCACCTATTCTAGTAACTTTATCTTGAACACATCCCGCAGGCAATTGACCGGGGTTGGGGTCTGGGCCAGGGTTGGGGTCTGGACCGGGACCTGGGCCTGTTGATGAAGGCTTAGAAAATGCTCGGATCTCAGCTACAGAGGCCCAATCATTTTCTGTATTACCATTTACAGTAACTCGAACGTACTTAGCATGCAAATTGGGATCATTAACCACATAAGACTCATATGAATTAGTATTACCGCTGGACTTGCCAGAAAAGAGAGGCGTAAAGGTAGTACCGTCTTGGGAGGTTGAAATCATAAAGTCGTTTATCCTGACGTCACCTCTATGCCATGCAATATCTACAGCACAAAGTATATCATTTTTCTCAAGCTCAATTTGAATATAAGAGCCGGATCCATAGTTTGACCACCTAGTGTTAAAGTTATTGTCAAGTACGTTTTGGGGCACAGTGTTACCATCATAACCACTAGCACCTATTCTAGTAACTTTATCTTGAACACAGTCTGCAGGCAATTGTTGAGCAGGACTTGGGGCTGGTGTGGGTGTTTGGGCTGGTGTGGGTGTTTGGGCTGGTGTGGGTGTTTGGGCTGGTGCAGGATTCGGGTTAGGCCAAGGCCAAGGCCAAGAATTTCCATCGCTTCCTGGTGAAGGCACCCCGTCTAGATAGCCACCTATTATATCATTGATGTTCACACTAGCATATGCATTAATGACAAGGTTGGACAGTCCAGGTGTAGAAAGAATTAATGTTAATGCTAGAAAAACATATAAAAAGTTATTATATTTTTTCATTTATACACTTACCTCCATTTAAAATTGTATTTCTTTGTAAACTCAAATCAATTTCGATAAGTAATACTGCAGTATTTATGCTCATTCTAAGAAATTAAGAGAATGTCATATTTATGAGACGCTTGTTTTTGTTATCAAAGAAAAATAAAGTAATTAGTTATGAAAATATGATGATCAAAAATTCTTATTTAAATTATACCATCATTATTTTACTACTCTTTGAAACATAAGAAGAGAATATTAAATAAAATTATATGAATTTCTATTACAAATTAAAACATATTTCATAAATATTAACAACCGTAATATAAATTAGAATTGTTTCAATATATTAAGATTAAAAATGTAGCAATCATAAGTGCATTTATTGTCTTTATTATTAGTTCATCGATATCATTTGGTTTAAATAATAAGGTTTTTGCTGCCCCCATAGACCTACCTAAAGTCAGTTTTAACCATAATGGAGGCATAAGTGATCTCAGCCCAACGTTAACTGTGAAAGATAAAATAATGACCAAAGTCGGACAACCAGAGGATGAAAACAAAATGGAGTACAAGTCATTAATCTACGCTATAAACAGGGGAGATACAATATCGCTTAACTTTGAAGAGGAGCCCTCTCAAGTTGATGCTTTTCTCATAGATTATGAAACCGATTATAGTACATTATGGGCGCTAGAAAAAACGCCAACCGGTGAGTATATTGCAAACACTCCCTCGCCTGGTCTTTATAATCTAGATGTACATGCCATATATCCAGACGGAGAATACGTATCATACTCGAAGTTACTTAACGTTGTAGATAACGATCTAAATCTTCTAAGTTTAACTCCTCAAAACAATCAATGTGGTAATGAGATAACATTAGACAAGTTAACTGCAAGTGGCAATCCGGCCACAAGCATTTTGAATCAAGTAATTAATCAGCCACTAATCAAAGAGTTATCATTTGGGATCATTGATGAATTGAACGTTCAATTAAACGATGTTAAAAACGTTTGTGGAATTCAATTAGGGCTCAAAAATTCACAAAATGATATCAATTTCTTTGCAGTACAAAGTTCAACAGATGGATCACAATATTCTGATCCAATAGTTTTTGCAAACACAGGATTCAGCGGCGAGTTACCAGAAATGTACATATACCCAAATTCAGTTGAAGCCAAATTCTTAAAATTAGTGCCTCTTGGAGGCACATTGGAAAAAGGCTTGGGAATCACGGACTTTAAATTATTCGGTCCGTAATTCCTAACGTAATTGTTTAAGAAATAATCTTTTTTTTTAATTTTAATTCTCATATCTGAATAATAAAATCAATTTCTACTGGAGAATTTAGTGGCAGACTATTCACCCCTACAGCTACTCTTGAGTGCCGCCCTAGATCTCCAAACACCTCAATAAGGAAATCTGAAGCTCCATTAATGACTTTTGGATGATCCGTGAAAGCATCATCACAGTTAACATAACCTGTGATTTTGACTATTCTTTTTACTTTATCTAAGTCACCAATTAGGCCCTTAACAATAGAGAAAGCATTTAAACAACAAATTTTACAAGCTAGTTGAGCATCCTCGATTGTAATTTGTTTGCCTACTTTGCCTCTAAATTTTAGGTCGTTTGATGGCGAATTTACATCAATTGGAAGTTGACCTGAAATAAAAACTAGATCGTTGACATTTACTATTGGGACGTACGAACCTAATGCTTTTGGTTTCCCAATTGGAATAACAAGATTTAAAGACTCTATTTTTTTCTCTGGTGTCATGTTTGGATATTCCATGATTAGAATTAAAAGGTTAACTTTTGCATTCAGTAACCTTTTTAATATCTTTGACTTTTGTTGTAAATATGTCAAAGGAGGGCGACCTTCCAAAACTTCCGATCAAAAAAAGGAAAATAGGTACTATAGGTGCCTCTCTTATTGTTATGGGCTTATCATTGTTATTTATCTACATATTGTGGGCATCCTTTGGCTATATTGGCCCTTCGTTCTCGTCTGATGTTTTAAATTTGCAACAATCAACTTTAAGAGCCCAATTTCACTTACCGGAAGAACCAGTTATCACAGATCCTACGGTATTACAAACTCCACCATCTCTTCGCCCATTTTTGACAGACAATGCAACTAGTGGTTCGACCAATGCAACTAGTGGTTCGACCAATGCAACTAGTGGTTCGACCAATGCAACTAGTGGTTCGACCAATGCAACTAGTGGTTCGACCAATGCAACTAGTGGTTCGACCAATGCAACTGATCAAGCTTCAGATAATACGCAAGTATCAATAGTTCCAGGAGCATCTACTTTGACCGATACGGCATTCAGTCCAAGTTCTATCGAAGTTACTGTTGGTCAAACAGTAGTATGGACAAACGATGATTCTGCATTCCATACAGTAACATCTGGAACTGCCGGTGCAGCAGACGCAGGTAAGGAATTTGATTCGGGTCTAAAGGGTCCAACAGCTCTGACTAGTAAGGGGAAAACTTTTGAGCATACGTTCGATAGAATTGGCGATTATCCTTATTTTTGTACCTTACATCCAGCAATGGTTGGCAATGTGATAGTGAAGTAAAACTAAAGGCATCTAATTTGTCTGTCTTCGTCGATGAAATTAATAACGTAGATGTTTCCATTATATTTGTTTAATTTCATAGTGGGTTCAAACAATTATCTTTCCTCCAAATGCAGATAAGAACATCAATGATAAACGCCACCAGAACAGAGATCTCAACATGAATTCGAAAAGGGAGCAAAAGAAAAGGAAATCGTTGAACGTGAAATTCTAATCGCGTGTTTCTTGCCAATCTGTGACTAAAGATCTGTTATTTTATCTAATTGTGGTATTTTCAGTATAGTGTAAGAAAGGTTGATCAATACATAATAAATATAATCAAGTATCTTCAGAGTCATGGATAATCGTTTTGACAATGCAAAACCCAATTCGTTGATCAAAGAAAATAGTCCTTATCTATTACAACATGCTTATAATCCAGTTAACTGGTTGGCTTGGAATGACGATTCCATCAATTTGGCAAAAAAAGAAGACAAACCAATCTTTCTCAGCATAGGATATAGTTCATGCCATTGGTGTCATGTGATGGCACATGAGTCATTTGAAGATACCGAAGTTGCAAAAACCATGAATGAAAAATTTATTAACATAAAGGTCGACAGAGAGGAAAGACCAGATATAGATGACATATATCAAAGGGCATGCCAACTAGTAAATGGTAATGGGGGATGGCCATTATCGGTATTTTTGACTCCTGATCTCAAGCCATTTTATGTCGGTACATATTTTCCAAAAGATAGCAGATATGGTATGCCCGGTTTTACTGAGATTTTAAATCAACTTTCTCAGGCCTATACACATAAAAAAAGCGACATAAATAAGACCACCTCGGAATTTGTAGGAGCGCTGATAAACACATCAAAAGATATATTGAATAACAAAACTGTAGAAATTGACAAGACAGTTCTAGACGAATCTGCATTGAATTTATTGCAAATGGCAGACTTTATTCATGGAGGTTTTGGAATCTCCCCTAAATTTCCTAACGTATCTAACTTATTATTTTTACTTCGTTACTATGATATATCGAGTATTGAAAAATTCAAGGACTTTGTAATCTTAACATGTGAAAAAATGATCTTTGGAGGGATACACGATCACCTAGGAGGTGGGTTCTCAAGATATTCAACCGATCAAAAATGGTTAGTACCGCACTTTGAAAAAATGTTGTATGATAATGCATTATTGGTTATTTTGTTTTCTGAAATGTATCAAATCACTAAGGAAAAAATATTTAGAGATACTGTTGAGAAAACCTTGGATTATATTTTACGTGTGCTTACAAATAAGGAAGGAATTTTCTTTTCAGCTGAAGATGCAGATTCTGACGGAGAAGAGGGAAAATTTTATGTATGGTCTAAAAGAGAGGTCACCTCAATTATTCAAAGTCCTTTACACCAAAATATCTTCTGCGAATACTTTAACATAACAGAGGTAGGGAATTTCGAAGGGAACAACATACTAAATATCAGAACCTCAGTTGAACATCTAGCAAGAAAGTATGGATTAGATGTGAAGGAGGTTAATAACATTATAGCTGTGAATTCTACAAAGCTTTTTGATATCAGAGAGAAAAGGATAAAGCCTCAAAAAGATGATAAAACAATTTTATCGTGGAATGCGCTATCCATATCTGCTTTTGTCAAAGGTTATAAGATAACAGGTAAAGAAGCATATTTGAAAACTGCTCTAACCGCGGTAGACGTCATCGAAACAAAGTTAAAATCCAAGGAAGGATATTTATATAGAATTTATAAACAAGGTAAGGCCAAAATACTTGCTTATTTGGATGATTATGCTTTTTACATAAATTCTCTTTTGGATCTATTTGAGGTAAAGACAGATCCAAGGTTCGTTGAATTAGCATCTTATTATACAGATATTTTGATAAAACATTTTTGGGACGAACAAGAAAATAATTTCTATTACTCTTCCGACTTGCATGAATCGATTCTCACTAGAACCAAAGTCTTGTATGACTTGGCTTTACCAAGTGGAAATTCGGTTTCAATATCAAATTTGATCCGTCTATATCACATAACAGGGAAAAACAATTATTTAGAGATAGCTGAGAAAATGATGAAAGGATCTATCTCATCGGCGCTAGATAATCCATTTGGTTTTGGTTGGTTATTATCATCAACATATCTATATGTTAAAAAACCAACCGAAATTACCATTTTTTCAAAAGATGATAAATCAGATATGATTGATGAAATAAATAAAATGTATATTCCAAACGGTATTTTTTCTATTCTACACGAGGACAACCTATCAGAAACGCTAGATCAGTACAATTTATTCAAAAATAAGTCACTAATTAAAGAAAAACCTGCTAGCGATTTTGCAATAATATGTAAAGATTTTACATGTTCACCTCCATTGACGGATTTGAAAAAAATAAAAGATATTTTGTCCTCAAATTCATCAAAGGAAAGAATTAAATAATTTTTTTATGATTGTATCACAGTGTCAATTCTTCCGCAATTCAGATTTTTTTTTGTCATTGGATTAATTATTTTGGGTTTGGGATCAGTTTCTAATATCGATGTTTTTGGTCAAATGGAACAAACATCCAATAATTTTGATAAAGCAAAGTCATCTAGTGATGAGGCGATTTCTTTAATTGATTCTTTGAAGGGATCGTCATTACTTGATTCGGTAGTTGAAGGTATGCAAAATTTTTCTTTTCCCATAGCAAACCAATCAGACAATAACAACAATGACAATGAGATCTCGCAGACATTAGACAGTGCCTTAAATTATCTTGGACAGAATAGTACTACATTAAATATTACAGCTGTTTCTCCGAATAAGAATAATATTACTACATCAGATAACAATAACAATTCGACTAATGATGATAATATTACTAGTTATAGTAACAATAACAAGAATATAGAAAACATGCAATCTATGACGATACTGCCCTATCCTATGACTATTTCTTCAAAGGATTACATTCCATTATATAGTTCAATGCCATTGAAAATTTTGAATGGAAACATTCTTGCAAAACTTCCGTGTAATTCTACTAACCCACTATTACAAATCGTAGGTACTTCTGCCGATAATAACGTTTTTCCCATTCAAATGAATCTTGTTTCTAACTTTTCAAAATTAGGGAGTATGTGTATGTACCAATCACTAATCCCCAATGATTTATCTAATCTTCTATATTCACATACGATAACCAATATTTATTTATACAATCCGCTTGACTTCTCACTCGAAGTTCCAACAACAACTTCCATTTTTATTGGAATACAAAAGTTGACAGAGTGATCATATTTTAGATTGAATACATTATCCCACCAGAGACTATAGGAATAGATTCTAAGTTAGACAGATCCTTTATACGAGCGATAATGGCATTAAACCAAAGACTATCGATGCCTTGACTCCAAATTGTTATCTTTTTATAATCCCTTTCTTTCCCCTGATGAAAAAAACCTTTGCAATCTTCGACTGTCATGTTATTATATTTTTGACTAATTTCTTCAATAGCTAAATTTGCTTCTGATGGCAAATACAATATAGTTAGAGTAGGATATGGAATAGTATCTGCGGAAGTAGATGATGATGATGCATCGTTAGCCATGGCTATATTATGTTTTAGACTTATATGATGATTTCGTTGAAAGATTTGAAAGATTTCGAGACTATAAATCAATGAAAATTCATAAAAGGCTATATGTTTATTATTTTAATATAAGAACATGAAGGCTGATCAATTCACAAAAAGCATACTAGATTTGGATAATGATATTCTGTTCAGTGGGGTTATTGAAAAATCTGGACATTTAAATATCAGCAATCAAAGGGATTCTCTGGACAAACATCTAAAAGGAAGAAATGCGGAACTGATTATTTCTGAATCCGCATATACAGTTGATTTAAGGAAGGCGTTTATTACATCATTTGGAAGTTTAAACTCTATTTGTTATCAATATAGTTCACTAAAAATATTGATTATCCCAGTCAAAGAACACATGTTATTTTTAGTAATCAACAAAAATGTTGAAGCAGACGATTTGACTCAGAAAGTTTACAATATTATTAATTCAACCAAAGAGCTAGATTTATACTCCTAAAGAGGGCCTTTATGATCGAATAAAAAATAGCTTGATTTTGTTGTCAGTTATTTAAAAAAATTATTCTTCTTGGTTCTTTTGCTGTAACCAAAAATCTAATAACCTGAAATAAGATGAAGTTGCTTCTTTCATGGTATGAAGGTATGCCTCTTGTAATTGTTCCCATATCAGAAAATAGTTGAAATTATTTTCCAAAGTTTTATCGACATTTCCTTGTTTTCCATCGAGCCTGTTTGAATTCAAGTTATTTGTAATCAAGGAATCATTTTGTGAATTTTGTGGAATGGCCTTTTGTTCTGCTTCTAGTTTGGCCTTTTGTTCTGCTTCTAGTTTGGCCTTTTGTTCTGCTTCTAGTTTGGCCTTTTGTTCTGCTTCTAGTTTGGCCTTTTGTTCTGCTTCTAGTTTGGCCTTTTGTTCTGCTTCTAGTTTGGCCTTTTGTTCTGCTTCTAGTTTGGCCTTTTGTTCTGCTTCTAGTTTGGCCTTTTGTTCTGCTTCTAGTTTGGCCTTTTGTTCTGCTTCTAGTTTGGCCTTTTGTTCTGCTTCTAGTTTGGCCTTTTGTTCTGCTTCTAGTTTGGCCTTTTGTTCTGCTTCTAGTTTGGCCTTTTGTTCTGCTTCTAGTTTGGCCTTTTGTTCTGCTTCTAGTTTGGCCTTTTGTTCTGCTTCTAGTTTGGCCTTTTGTTCTGCTTCTAGTTTGGCCTTTTGTTCTGCTTCTAGTTTGGCCTTTTGTTCTGCTTCTTCTTTATTGGGTTTTACGTAACCTTTTGGAAGTGTCATAGCTAAAGTGAAACAAGTGAAGATTAATGTTTTTCTAAGATTCTTAGAATAATTAATTCAAATTAATGCGATTATTGAATCAAAATTTTTTTTCGACATGTCCATTTTATATCGGGATAACAGATTTAAGAATTCGACTCTCTTTTTATCATAATTAGCAAATTTGTTTATTTGATCTGAAATGATACCTTTGAAAATTAACCCTTGAAATGCGGATGTGACATTATTAACTTTTCTTATGCAACTAGCACTTTCAAAATCTACTATAGTGCACTTTGAACCATGATGGGAAATTATTACATGATTATCCAACTTGTTTAGTTGACCATGATCTATGTGTAGTTTATCAAGTGTGTAACATTGAGTCAAAATATTAATGATAATTTTTCGTATCAACTCTAAGTTCATCTTTGATTTTAGGAACCAGTTTCTTGCAGACAAACCTTCGACGAACTCCATTAAAAGAGTATTTTTTGTATAAGAGTAAACCTTTGGCCCCAAATGATTCCTATTTACACTCTGGTAAAATTCAAATTCATTTTTCATATCGGTTCTACATGAGTCAATTCTCTTAATTTTTAGTGCCATGGTTTTACTATGCGTATTTTGAACTTTGAGCACCAATCCTTCACTTCCTTTCCCCAAAATCCTAATGGCCCTTATAAGAGTACTACCTTCCAGAATTACAAATTTTAGATTTAACGATCTAAGTTCACTCAACCTAGAATAATAATCAGAGGTATTAAATCTGGGATAACATAATAAATCAATCAAATTAGCTGATGATAAAACAAATTTGTTAGAATACCCTTGCATCTGTATATAATAATTCAGAAACGGTATTTTTTATATGTTCATCCAAAGATGGATATTGATCAAGAGTATATATTTTAAAGGTTCGAATAAAATCACTCTTCAAGCCTCTAGGGATCCCTATTAGATCAGGCTTATTCTTGAGAACAAATTCCAAATAGACTTTTGCGTTAGTGAATTCTCTAAAAAGCAGGCATCTAGTTCTAGAATTGTTGTCCAACCATTTTAACGGAGAGTCATCATTAATCTCTATAAATTTTTCTACGTCATGTAATCTAAATATTTCAGGACCGATTTTAAAAGATAATTTAGGAATTGTTAGAGATTCATATAACAAAGAAATAACACAAACTTTTTCCTTTTCATGCACATTGCAGTGATATTTCAATATTCTAAAACCGTATGATTCAACAAATTTACATATTGACCGGGTCATTTTCTTAAGCTGTCCCCAGATGACATCAGACGGCCTAGCACTAAATTTGAATTCAATTACCAGAATGAAAGAAGACAATAAATCTTTGAGATCGTTGTTTGAGTGAGATAGTGGTTCCGCTCCAAAATAATTAGTGCCAGGATTTGACAAAAATTTTCTTGAACCTTGGATTAGAGTCGCTACTGAACGTGATGAAATAGCACTGCCCAAATTTCTATTTTCATCTATTGGATCTAATATTACCAGAAAACTATCAAAAATCTTCTTATGCTTTTCCGGTTCATGATCGTCGGGTTTTGTGATGCGGATAACAGAGTTAACAGTAGAGTATGTAGAAAAAAATTGGATAGTAGATAAAAAAGATCCAAATTTCAAAATTAGAACTTCACAAACATATCCACTAAACCCTTCTATAGAAATCTCCGCCCCATAAATTTTTAGAGATTTCAAAAACTTCTTAAGTAATCTCACTTGATTTTTCTTTTCCTGGTTCAAATTACTGATTACATAAGAGGTATGGAATGGAGAACGGTCAGCTGCACTTTTCCAATCTCCAAAAGAAACATCGTAGCATGGGACAATGTTGAACTTAACTCCGTCAACATAAGCTTCCACATAAGGATGATCTGCATATCTAAGATACGGAGAGTATTCCTTTAGAGATTGCATTCCAATTAACTTTCCGTAAGATTCAAAATGACCGTAATCAACATCATTCTTGAATTTGATAAAAATATCGATATCGGCTTCATTTTTAAGCCATGTTCCTTTAGCAAAAGATCCCCCGAATACGACTTCTTTTATCATAAAACCAAGTTTATTTTCAGAAACACAAGATTCAAGTTTATTTTTCACCTTGTTAGCCATAGCATGAAGGTTAATTTCTTCTTCTGATGTAGGAGTACATTCCTTTAATATTCCTTTGATTAATTTATTGATACTAGGATTACTCATTTCTTTTACGCTCGTGCATCAATGGTAAATAAATCAGAATATTTAGGACCATCTGCTGTGAGCATGCTTCGCTTTAATTTAATTTGGCATATTTCATCTGAAAATGGATCAAATTGAAAAATGGGATCAAAAAATATACGACTCTTAGAATGTCGATTTATACGAAAAATTGTAAGATGAGGTACATATACAGATTTTTCTTCACTAGAATCCTTTCGTGTTTCCTTCCCGTAGCCGATATTTTTTTGCAGCAATTTTGAAATTGCATCATAAAGGTCATTTAATTTTTTAGAACTTTGATTATCCAGCCCCAACCAGATAACGCTTGGATTAGTATTTTTTGGAAAACATCCCACATTAGTGAATCTAATCTCAAATGGATCAAAATCTAAACTTTTCAAATTGGTTATAATTTCTCTTACTTCAAAATCGGTCTTTTCCCCCAAAAACATTATTGTCAAGTGAAGATTATACTTGTTGATAAGTCTAACATCATGTGGGACAAATTCATATTGTTTCATAATTTGATTCTGAATATGGATTATTTTCTCAACCTTTGGAATATCTATTGCCACAAATATACGCATGAATACAATCAGATCAAGTTCTATCTATATTAATTCTCAATAATCAAAGTAATCAAAAAACAAATATTTGATAGAATGTTCACAGATTAGATCGAGGTTGTCGGTTCTAAACCAATTCATAATTTGTTTAACAGGAATGCCTGGTGCAGGAAAATCGACAGTTGCTACTTTCCTCCAAAGTAAAGGATTTCATCTAATAACTATGGGAGACATAATAAGGGAAAAAGCCGTTGAAAACAACTTGCCAATGGATGACAAAAGTCTTGGCGATTTAATGAAAAATTTAAGAAAGCATCACGGAAATGAAGTTGTTGCAAGGTTAGTGATGGAGAAGATTAAAGAATTGGAAAACGTTAGTCTTATTGTAGTAGATGGAATTAGAAGCTATGAGGAGTATATCGTATTAAAAAACATAGGATTTGTAAAGTTATTAGCTATTCATGCATCATCAACCATTAGATATGACCATATAAAATTACGAGACAGGTCTGATACACCATCAAATCATGAAAAGTTTTTACAAAGAGATGAACGTGAGATGAGTGTAGGTATAAGCAAAGCCATAGCTCTGGCCGACGAATCGATTTCAAATAATGATCTATCTTTGATCGAGCTTAAGAATCATGTAGAAGTAATTATTAAAAAGTGGTCAGATGAGTATGATAACTGGAAGCAAAAAAGCTTTCTTACCACATAGAACAAAAATGGAGCTTGAAAGTATGGAAGTTATTGTCATAACTCCAATTAATTTGACTGAGGACACACAAAAAGTGGTTTTTGCTGTCAAAAACCTATTACCAGATTCAGAACTAGCAATAAGAAAGAATAATTTGTATGCCAAGATGAATAATTTTGATGGTTTGAGAAAAATAAAAGACAAGATAAGGTCAAAAAAAACACTGGCTGTTTTACAAAGAATTCTGTATAACAACTACAACATGCAAAGTACTTGGTTTTTACTAAATAAACAGGCTGCATTTTCTGACGTGGTGGTATTAGTAGAAAACGAAAATGAATCCCCATTGGGACCCATAAAAATAACTGTGAATGGCTGCGAATTAGAAAGAATTAATGAATGGTTTGAGAAATAGAGGAATAAATAAAACACTCACTCTGCTGAAAGATCCCAGTAGTTAGCATCTTTGAATTCGGTTTTGGGTTTTCCAAGAGATTTCCACTCCTTAAATGATTTTGGATATAGCTTCACGTTTGAAATTCCTGCGGTTTTTAAGGCAAAAAAGGCTAAACCTGACAACGTTCCGACGCTTCCACAGTAAGTGATTATCTCATTGTTTAAGTCAATACCCCTATTTTCCATGAATCGTTTAAGTTCAGAAGGATTTCTTAAAATGGAATTTTCCGAGCGCAACATGGTGTATGGAATATTCTTTGAATTAGGAATGTGTTCTGTTAAAAAATTCAATCTTTCTCGAGAATCAATTATGATCTTATTTTTATCATTTTGAGCATTTTCTATATATTCAGCATCTGCAAATATGGAATAGTCTATATCAATAGAATGTGAAACTTTAGAATATTTGTTAGACTTTCTCTCAATTTCTAAACCTAATTTTTTCCAATTATCATAGGTAACTTCCAATAATGCAACATTTCTGTGTCCAACGAACTTAAATGACCATGCTACCCTTGACGCTAGTGCACCAAATGTATCATCATAAATGACTACCCAAGTGTCATCTGATATACCAAGGTTATTCAGAATATTAATTATGGACTCGGGGTCATCGTTGGATAATAATTCAGCTAATGGTAAAGAAGCGGCCGTCTTTATATGACCTTTCAAATATTCGTCTCTTTTTCTGACATCCACAACTCTAACTCTATTTTTTTTTATTAGGGTTCTTAGAGTATCAATATCGCATACAAAATTCAAAGAAGGTGTTGATGGAGGATTTGCTTTTGCTTTTACACGTTTAGTTACGATCTTTGCCTTTGCCTTTACCTTTGCCTTTACCTTTGCCTTGACATCATTTTTCTTTCGCTTTATGGATTTGCTCAAGCAGCGCATTCGCCTCTAGCAGTTTTTGCTACAAAATTTGTATCGGTTCCATAGTCTTTGTAAAAATCAGGGGCGGTGGAAAATGCGGGTAACTCAATTATAGGTAAAAGTAGCTTCTTCATGTCATCTACATTCTTAATTTCGCCAGATCCATTTCCATTTGAAATTTTGTAAATCCATTCATTTAATTTTTCATTACCTGTCCTTTCTTTTTTGAAATATTCAAATATTTTAAGAACTACGTCCAGCACCTTTTTAGCTGGAACACGCATGATTGCCTTGCCCAGTTCGCCATTCTCGCCAGTACTACCCGCAAAAAGCATGGTATAGATTGGAACCATGGATGTTCCAATCCTAGTAGCACCACCATAGAAACCGATAGTTGCGACCTCATGCTGTCCACAAGAATTAGGACATCCGCTAATTTTGATAGAAGAATCAACAAAGTCTTTATCCAAATCAACATTTAATTCCAAAAATTTACTTTGGATTTCTTTTGCAAGCCTATGAGAATTAGTAATAGCTAGATTACATGATGTAGTTCCGGAACAACCTACAGTAGATACAATGGTATTTGCACCAGGATTTCCTAATCCATTGCCGGATAGTTTTTGGAAAACCTTTGGTAATTGATCTGCTTTTATATATCGGACCAGAAAGTTTTGCTGAGGAGTCGTTCGGGCTTTTTTTTCTAGCGAAAATTCCCTGATACATTCTGCAAAAATCCGTAACTGACTAGAGGTGATATCGCCTGCACCTAAGGTTATATACACACTGTAATAACCAGATTGTTTCTGAGCAACAACATTGGTATTTAGCCATCGAGTATATGGTGTGTCGCCAGAATTGGAATTTATTACAGGTAATGTAATTTTACTCTTCGTAGAGGTAGAGGAAATTGAAGTATTATTCAAATCTCCAGTATTCAAAAAACCATCATATGATTTTCTTGTGGGTATAGAAATTGTTGCTTCAACCAGGATTCGTTCCTTCAATAATAAGCCCTGAAATTTTTCCCATCCGATTTCACTGACCAAATAACGCATTCTATTTCTTGCAAGATTTTCTCTATTTCCTAGTCGATCATATAGTCGAATTGTAGCTATAGAAGTAGATAAAAGCCTAGAATCTGGAGTAAACTCCTCTAATAAATGACCTATAAAAGAGGCAGCGCCTAAGCCGCCTCCCAAGTAGACCCGGAAGCCCCTTACTCCATCACGGACTGTAGGAACTAGGCCCACGTCGGCTATCCTTACATAACCATGTTCTGGACAACATGAAAAATTAAATTTAAATTTTCTGGGAAGATTCTGACAAATAGGATTTCTTAGAAAAAACCTCGCTATTGCTTTAGCGTAAGGAGTAGTATCAAATGGTTCATTAGGACATACTCCTGCAAAATGACTGCACATTACATTTCTAATGGTATTACCGCAAGCCTCCCTAGAAGTAAGTCCTACTTCAGCTAAACCGCGAAATACTTCACTTACATCTTCTAATTGCACCCAGTGCAATTGAATATTTTGTCTGGTAGATACATGCGCAGATCCGATTGAGAATGATTCTGATAGACTGGCAACCTTTTCAAGCTGGGTAGGCGTGATGTCACCACCTGGAACCTTTATTCTTATCATACTAAATTCACTATTTAATCTAGAGCCATATGCACCGTTTTGAAGTCTAAAACGCCTAAATTCATCTGCATTCAATTTATCTTGACGATATAGCTTTACCTTATTAGCAAAATATTCAGATTCTTCTGCTAAACCCCATTTTTCATTAGTCTCGAGTTCTTTATTTTTCGCTGAAGAAAGAACATCATAATCAATAGATTTTGCCAACGTTAATAATATTGTGTTTAACAAACCTTATATTTTTTATGGAATAGGCTTATTTGACACATATTGAGCAATTTTCGGATTCATACACTAATTCAAATTTAGAAAAACTTATAGTTACAATTAAAAAACCTATATTAAGGTGGGGTCGTAGCGAAGCCAGGCATCGCAACGGGCTCCAGATCAAATAATGGGCAATTATTGAAGAAACCCGTGGATCAGGGGTTCAAATAATATAAGTATATATTAGAACAATTCCCTTCGGCCCCATCTTCCCTCAATCATTCTGGAGTTTACACACAATGACAATGAAAAATAAACTAGACATTTAATAGATTAAAAGGAAAATGGTTGTTACATAATTATCAAAAATTAGCAATAATAAATTATTACATACATGTACATATATTATATTAAATGGATAGAAACATGCGATCCAATTAAAACAAAGTGAAGATATGAGTATGAACCGATATAAACTCTGAAAAGACGAATATTAACAAAATTTTAGAAAATTATTTGTTCTTCTTGAAGCTAAAATAACAAGAATGACATCGATCTTTACCATAAATAACTCCAGAGTTACCACACTCAGAGCATTTTTTTTCATTATCAACAGTGGAATCCAAGGATTTTATCTTTTGAATACATTTGTTACACAACGGAGCATCCAAATTATGGCTAGATATGAAGACTTCCCCACATTGTGAACATCTGAAACTATAAATTTTTCCTCTAGGTTTCCATTTCTTGAATGGATTAGCTGTAAAAGTATATAGTATTCTTCTAAATGGATTGGCCATAAAGTACATTATATTTATGCAATCAGACATTTTAGTTTAATGGCATAGGAAATTCAAGAAAGGATACTACAACCAAAGCAGAGAACTATAAGCTTCTATATAGTTGTCTATTCCCTATACGGATAAAAAAAACTCCCGAGGAAATCAATATCAAAGAAATAAATAAAAATAAAGGATTTATCAATTGTCTAAGATATTCAGGTGCACTTGAAAGGTAATTGCAGTTCTCCTCACAAATTTTTGTAACTGGAAACAGTAGTAAAATCAATCCAAATAAAATCAACATAATGACTCCAGCCGTAGAGATCAAAGCACCGATCTTTATCATACGACGATATCTCAATGAAGTACCCATCTAACAATCTTACCTTAATACTAATATTCAAGTTTAGATGCATCTATAGTAACGTATTTGTATTCACCATTTTGTGAGACCCTATTGAATTGTTTGTTATAGTATAAAAAAGGAACATCGTCTTTCGTATGAAGATCCCAAATCTTATGTACTTGATCGAAATATACTTTTCTTTTTTTCATTTTGCGTCTAATTATTTCATGACATATTATGTGAGATATTTTTGCACAATTATTATCAGCAAAAAACTTTTCATTTTTGAAATCTGAAGAAAAAACTTTGGGTCTCAACCAAGCGGCTAGTCCAAAATTCTCACCATGATATACATCCATACGACAATCCGACCATAAAGGTCCAAAATAAGTGAGATAGAAATGAAATATGGAGAAACCCCTTTCTCGATGATCTCTTAATAGATATGCGAGATTAATCCTATCGAATAATCGTCCAGGAATTACGGGTAAGATATCAACCTCTACAGATAAATCTTCTTTAAATTCACGTTTGATCCACCACTGAAAGAATCGCACCATCGAAGAAACATAACCCCAATCTTCTTGATATCGCTTCTTCCATTCTTCATTTTTTGATACATAAATAAAAAAAAGCTTATCTTGCAATAATAACCACACATCATACATCAATAAAATTTTTGACACGTTAAAAGTCTACTAAAAACCCATTCGTATACAAAAAGTTCATAATTTAGGAGCAATATAGACAAATTAGATGTCATTTAGAAAATTAGGCGCTGTAATACTTTTAGTTTCAGATATGAATAAATCTGTTCAATTCTATAGAGAAACTCTAAATTTGCCATTAAAAAAAGAATCTGACGAGTGGACAGAATTTTTCAATAAAGAAACAGTATTGGCATTACATCCAGCTAAACACAAAGAAAATCTGAAATCGGGCCAACATATTCTACTTGGTTTTTCTGCAAGTGATTTTGATAACACAATCAATAAACTAAAAGAGAAAGGTGTAGTTTTTTTTAAAAATCCTAAGGAAGAAGGTTTTGGAAAGCATGCAATAATAGAAGATCCAGACGGTCATCTAATTTCAATTGTAAAACTAAAAAGCACTCAAAGTGAAGAGGATGGATTTGATTTTTTGGGGTTAGTTGGTGCAGAATAGATAAATCATCAATATATTTTATATAAACAAATAACGATGCAATGTAACAATTTGTATATAACAAAATTGTATCAGACGAGAATACAATATCAAATATCGTACAAAACTCAGGCTATGCTAATCAACATTTCAAAGGGGTTTTGAAAAGGGAAGCACTAGTGATGGATCGAATTATGGGACTTTTTTACCTGGATTTAGTAAATTTAGTGGATCAAATGACTTTTTGAGAGAACTAAAATAGCTATAAACGAAATTATTGTATACATTTTTTATGAATGGGGTCCTGGTTATTCCATCACCATGTTCAGCCGTGATAGTTCCACGATATTCAAATACTTTTCTAAAAGTTTCGTAAGTCATTTTTTGTAGAATCCTCGCTTGTTTGGAATGAAGATCACCTTCAGAATTATTATGATTATCTAAAATGGGACGCGTATGAAGATTTCCATTACCTACATGACCGTATATAACATATTGTAGATCATACTTGTTATAGAGTGACAAAAGATAAACAACATATTCATGAAGATGATCGATTGAGACAGCAGTATCCTCTATTATAGTAAATTGTCTTCTGTTTCCTACGGTATTTTTTATAGCCATGTTCAACGCATTTTTCCTCGAGTGCCATAATTTATTTATTGAAACTATGTCATGAGCATGTTCTACAATCTTGCCGCCAGGATATATACTCCTTTTTAGCAAATCATGTGTGTCAGAGATTTTGTCCCGAAATTGATAAAAATACTCTATAAATAGCAAACAACCATTCTCATTTACCGTATTCAATTTAATTGAAGAATCCATAACGGAATAATCCAAAAGTTCAACTGCTACAGGTACAGTAGAGAGAATTTTTTTGGTATATAAACAAGCAGACAAGACATCAGAAAAATACACTAAGAAAAGAGATCTGAAAATGGGTAGGTCCAATATCTTTAATCTAAGAGAATCGAAAATTGATAATGTTCCCTCTGAAGCTGCAAAAATATTTTGAGGTTTGAATTCGGGAGCAAAAACAGAATCTAATCTATAACCACATGAGTTCTTACTGACATCAGGATAATATGAAGCTAATTTATCTTGAATAGAAATTATGGGTGATAGAATTTTTTTTAATCTACTATCACAAACACCATTTTCAGCAAAACCTTCCTCTCCGTTTGAATAGATAAAGTCAACACGATCCAAATATTTAAGGACACTCCCATATCCTAAACCATGTGGTCCAGAAGAATTATTTGAAACCATCCCTCCAATAGTGCAATAATTACTACTTGCAGGATCTGGTGGTAAAAACTTGTTTTGTTTTTTTAATTCTTTATCCAAGATACCCTTAACTACACCAGGTTGAACGGTTACAGTTCCAGATTGGATATCCAAATCAAGAATCTTGTTCATATATTTAGTAAAATCTAAAATCAATCCATTGGATAGGCTTTGACCAAGTAAACTTGTGCCTGCACCACGACAAGCAACAGACAAGGCATTTTTGCTAGCACAATTCAAAGACGTTACTATATCCGTCTTATCTTTTGGGAAACAAACTAATTCGGGGTAAATTTGATGATAGCTTGAATCTACAGAATAATAATCTCTAATCCAGGATTCATTAGAAATATCACCACTGTAGGAAAGCTTTAGTTCATCATATACATCCATTGAATAATTTAATACCTATATACAATATAATATTTTTAGTGTAAGAAGAAAAAAGAATTACTTCATGAAAATCTTTATTTATTTTTTATCTCGATATAAGAACCTTAATTGGTTTTTGATCAATAGAAGGGAAAGAAAAAAGTGTGGTTAACAATGACATTAAAAAGGTATTCAAGTGAATGGAAAACATTCTACATATGGTTACCAAAGACCAATAGTTAGTATAAGGATGACAGTAAAATAAATACCAACATTCATAAAAATTTGATCTACTGTTCATCATTAGTGAGTAAGGTTTTGTAATATGGTCTACCATATTTATACCTGATATTTCAATCATAAGGATTGTAATGAAAGTAAAACACGGGTTTCTGGGGATACTAATCATAACTTTGATACTTACTTCTACTTATCCAGGAGTTTTTTTAGGACTAGAATGGGTTTGGGCTAGCAATACGGTTATTTCAACAGTTGATGTGGGGGAACGCCCGTCTGCTCTGGCGTTTAACCCAAGCAATAATAACATCTATGTGGCTAATACAAATTCAAATGATGTCTCTGTTATAGAAAGCTCTAGCAATACGGTTATTTCAACAGTTGATGTTGGAGATGGTCCATCTGCTCTGGCGTTTAACCCAAGCAATAATAACATCTATGTGGCTAATGCATTATCAGATGATGTCTCTGTTATAGAAAGCTCTAGCAATACGGTTATTTCAACAGTTGATGTTGGAGATGGTCCATCTGCTCTGGCGTTTAACCCAAGCAATAATAACATCTATGTGGCTAATGCATATTCGAATAATGTCTCTGTTATAGAAAGCTCTAGCAATACGGTTATTTCAACAGTTGATGTGGGGGAACGCCCGTCTGCTCTGGCGTTTAACCCAAGCAATAATAACATCTATGTGGCTAATGCATATTCGAATAATGTCTCTGTTATAGAAAGCTCTAGCAATACGGTTATTTCAACAGTTGATGTGGGGGAACGCCCGTCTGCTCTGGCGTTTAACCCAAGCAATAATAACATCTATGTGACCAACCTGGTGTCAGATGATGTCTCTGTTATAGAAAGCTCTAGCAATACGGTTATTTCAACAGTTGATGTTGGAGATGGTCCATCTGCTCTGGCGTTTAACCCAAGCAATAATAACATCTATGTGGCTAATGCATATTCGAATAATGTCTCTGTTATAGAAAGCTCTAGCAATACGGTTATTTCAACAGTTGATGTTGGAGATGGTCCATCTGCTCTGGCGTTTAACCCAAGCAATAATAACATCTATGTGACCAACCCAGTGTCAGATGATGTCTCTGTTATAGAAACAACGGGCTCCAAACCTATTGTTGATGCAATATCCGATCAATCAATAAGCATTAGAAATTTAGTTCTTTCGTATGGAAACAATATGTAGACGATGATGATCTTCTATAACACATCAATTGAGATGCATTAGATTATCTTAAATATTATGGACACCGGATGTCAGAAAAACGTACTCTCATTACAGTAAAGCATAAGTAGAATTAAATTGCATGTTAAACCAATTGCAGTATATAAACAAAGAATAGAACATGAACCGGATGAAGTATAATAAAAATAACTCCAAGAATTCAACTACAACCAACCGAAGACTTCATAGGTTTAAGAAGCAACATAAATGTGTAAACTAAAATTAGTAACCAAAGCATTGTACTATCAAAATAAGAAGATCGTCTAAGATATTCTATTCACATATATATTTATTCATTGACAACCATCAAATAAGATATCAGAGTCCTAGAAAATTATCAAGAAGACAAAATAAATTATTTTCGTCTTATTTGATCAAAATTAAAATGAGAAACTATTTTGTAATTATATGACTCATATTCTCCAATATAAAGACTGTATGTTCCGCCTGAGATACAACTTTGTTATTACCTTCAACAAGAATAGGATAGGATCTGATATTCTTCTTCTTAATAAGATAGTCCAACATTTCACGAGCCTTAGATTCAGTAAAATCATTTACTAGCCAACGTAACGCAAATGGAAGTGTCTTAAATCTATTCCACAAATATACGATAAATTCATCCGTGTCCTTATTTTTCGTAGGTTTTCTTGATACTAGTGAAAAAATATTTTTGATCTTACCCTCATAAACTACGCCTAGTCCGTCTTTAGTTGTTACAAATGGTTCTATTGCGTAGGCCTGATTAGGCATTAGTGAAAATGAAGGTCCGTAAGTCTTAATGTTAGGGATAGATTTTCCGGCATGTATGACATACTGTTCTAAAGAGTGTCCACTAAGATTTTGAATCGGTTTTAGACCATTATATGTTATGGTATTCTCAATTATTTTTCCAATCTCACTCGATTTAGTAGCACTTTTTGCAATCTTGGTAGCTTCATCTAATGACAATTCTGCTATTTTTATTAATTGATCATATTTTGAATCATATGAAATAGAAACTGCGGTATCTGCAACGTAACCATTTATATGCACACCTAAATCAATTTTAACAACGTCAGTATCCTTTATTACAATTTGATCGTCAGGTTCGGCAGTATAATGAGCAGCTATCTCATTCAAACTAATATTAACAGGAAAAGCAGGTTGACCTCCTCGCTCATTTATTTCGCTCTCGATAGAATCACATATTTCATAAAGCGTCCTACCGACATGATTTTTTTTCCTAGCGTTTTCTCTAACTTGAGCAGCTATATGACCTGCACGAATATAATTATCTAGAGACATGAATTAGAGATAATAACCCCCCACAATATAACAATATAACAATATAACAATATAACAATAATGCAAATAATGATTTATATTAATTGAAATAAGATTAAAATTAGACAAAAAATTTCTCATTAGAAAGGGATCGTAGTCTAGCTTGGTAGGATGCCAGCCTTGGGCGCTGGAGGTCGTCGGTTCAAATCCGGCCGGTCCCATTATTAATTAATAGCCAGAAACAAAAAGAAAAAAACTATACTCTTCTGCCTCTACGACCCCCAGGTTTTCTAGTAGTATCATGAGGAACCGGTGTAACGTCATCTATTCTACCTATACGAAATCCAGCCCGAGCCAGGGCTCTTATAGCAGCCTGAGCACCAGGGCCAGGAATTCTTGGTCCAACCCCACCCACTGCTCTTACGCGTATATGGAGTGCATTAATACCCTTTGTTTTGGCAGCGTCAGCTGCAGAAACGGCAGATTTCATAGCTGCGTATGGGGAAGATTCGTAACGATCTGCTGTTACATGGCGTCCACCCGAACTAATGGAAATAGTTTCTGCACCACTTATGTCAGTTATATGGACTAAAGTATTATTATAACTACTAAAAATATGGGCTACCCCCCATTTATACTGAGTAATTTCCTCTTGTGACATGAATGTAGAATTTTTTGATTGTCACATTTAAAAACCTTCTTAAGTAAAATGCGCATACCCTTTGTTTTTAAGCAATTTTTTATTTCCATTGGAAGTGAGAACAAATACTCGCCCAATCCCACTAACTACTTTGCCAATAATATACAATTTTAGGTGACGCACTTTCAATATCTCGGAAACTTCCACTAGATTTTTTTCTGATATTGTTCCTACTATATTGTATTCCTCACCTCCATAAAATACAAGGTCGTGAAAATCAAGATTATTTATTGATAAAAATTCCTTCAATCTTGGTGGAATAGGAATTTTGTCCTCTTCGATTAGTAAATTCACCCCACTTTGCTTTGATAGCTCGTGTAATGAAGAGGCAAGGCCATCACTAGAATCCATGGATGAAGAAAAATAACGGGCAATATATATTCCAAATTCATAAGAAGGAGAAGGTATTAAGACAGAATCAACAGATCTTCTCCTAAAGTAACTATCGGGGCATGATAGATTGTTCATGAGAATTTTCAATCCCGAGGAACTGTAACCGAAAATACCAGAAACAACCACATAATCACCAATACACGCACCATTTCTTCTAGGTATGTTTGCTACCGAAGATAAAGATCCAAACATACAACAATCAATTATGATTTCCTTAGATTCGTTAATATCTCCACCAACAATATCTATTCCAAACTCTTTTGAAGCTAAAGACAAGCCATTAATTAGTCTAGAAATTTCAGAGTTTTTTAATGATTTGGGTAAACCTAATGATATTAAAGCTGCTTTTGGCATTATTCCTTTTGAAACCAGATCACTTACGCTAGAAACTACAGATTTTCGGGCTATTTGTTCAAAGGTCATTTTGGGTGGGACGTCAGTATGTTCAACCAACATATCACATGTAATAGCCAAAAATTTATTATCATTAAATTCATTAGAAGAAGAATTTAATGAATCTAAGGGCATAATGGATATGTCATCCTTACCTATATATGGTTCCATATTGTTGTTACCAAATTTAGATATAATTATGTTCAGTATTTGTTTTTCATTAAATTTTTTCATAAATTTCAATTATTTTATTATGAAATAATTTATACATAGGATCTGCTTTTTCTTTTGTTGATTCTAATGATATTCTAAGTGCATGTTCAGTATTTGAGAAACGTATTAGAACCCAAGAACTATCGTCCAGAACAAATTTCAAACCATCGGTATTTATTACATCTGTTGAATAGGATTTTAATGAAGACAATATCTTCTCAAAGAGATCTTTACTATCAATTTTAGGATCTATGGGATGCTTTGTTCGTATTTGTTTAAATTTTGAGGATAGATTCATACATTCATTAATTGTATTCTGATCTAATGAGCTAATAATAACGCTCGCCAATAACCCATCCCTACAAGAAGTAAAGCTTGGCATGATGAATCCGCCGCTACTTCCTTCTCCACCCGCTTGTGAATCGGTTTCAAACATTCTTTTTATCACGTTTGATTCTCCAACTTTAGAGATAAAGACTTGACCACCATGATTTTTGACATATTGTTCAATTGAGAGACTAGAGTCAAGACTAATGGTAAATCTTTTGAATCCGTTATTGCGTACAACGCCGGCAATACATAACAATAAGGTCGAATCAGGATTAAGCTGAATTCCCTGATTATTAACGATTACCAGTCGATCCCCATCTACGTCAAAGGCAAAACCAAAATTCAACTTATTTATTTTAACTAATTCACACAATTCCACTAAGGGATCAGACGTCGGATCGGGGCCGCGAGATGAGAACCCCAGCTTATCATTTATTCCAAGGTATTTTACATGATAGGAATCAAGCAAATGATTAGCATAATTGCATGCTGCCCCTCCTCCAAAATCAATACCAACTTTGAAATCATCATTTAATTGATTTGATTTTGGAACATAGTTTACTATATCGTTTAAAAAGCTAGCATTAATTTTGAAATATTGGCCAATATTAGCATGATCTTGAATTTTCGTTTTTAATACCTGATCTAAATCTTCCTCAAATAATCCTCGCCCTTTTATAAGCATCTTCAATCCATTCCAAGTTAGCGGATTATGTGATGCTGTAATCATTAAGGCACCAGAATATTTTCTGGACTCCCTAAATAAAACTGGTGTAGGTGCAATACCCAGATCATAAACACTAATGCCTTGTTCTAAAAGACATCCGATTACGATATCTGTAATTATGCCTCCTGATGGTCTACTATCTCTTGCAATTACACAAGTCAGTATATCGTAATTATTTTTCAAATAAGATCCATAAACCCTAGAAAAACGGGCTATCTCTTGTATACTAAGGTCATCTCCAAATATCCCCCTTATTCCTGAGATAGATATCTTCACGAAAATAATGAGATAGATGCAATAATTTATGTTAACTGGATGAAAAAAGAAAAGTAAAAGATCAGGAGAAACGTGAACCGGTTAACAGTACTTCGCATTGTTCACAGATTCTTTTGTCTATATTTGACTCAATACTATGGTGGACATCACATATTATGAAAGTATATCTCATAAAATTACATAGTTGAATAAATTTTGTCATCGTACTTGGAGAATAAGCATTATTTGTAGAAAGATCTTTGGATATATCGTTTATCATTTTCATAACTTCAAAATTATCCTCCAGTTTAGCTACCAAAGTAAGATCACCCCGTGTTCCTCTGATATAATTACTAACTGCCGCCTGAGTAATCCCAAGAAGTTTTGCGACTGTTTCTTCTTTTAGATCATAATCTCGGATTAATCTTTTAGACAAAATAGCACGAATAGCAGGAATCAAAGACTTGGATTCAATCTCAGAGGGTAATAACATAATAATAATTCCTAAATTTCTAATTATATAAAGATTTTTTAAAAATCATGATAAACAAAAAATAATTGGGTGATATGGATTTAGCCCTCTTCCCAGCCTTTATCAAATACACCGTTTTTATGTAATGGAACTGGTTGGCCTGCAGTATATTCTAATGGTCTCATCCAGAATATAGCATGAGTTGGACAAACACCTAGACATGCACCGTCAGAAATACATCTCTCGGGATAAAAGACAAATGCTTTGCCTCTTTTCCAACCTTCAACAGGTTTAACACGAAGTACATCCGGACCTAATGCGGTACAAATTTCTACACAAAGCGCACACCCAATGCATCTTTGTTCATCAACATCTGGAAGTATAGCAATTGGCATCTAATAATTCACTACTCGTCTTGTAACGATAAAACTATTTAAACTATATGCCAATAACAAAACAGTGTTATACAAAAGATAAAAAAACTAGATAATAATATCTATTTTTTAATTTGACGCATTACGTCTACTTGACCACTATGAAGCCAGTCTTTCAATTCTTCATGTGATGGTTTTGTATCATGTTTACCCTGAAGATGAAGATGGAGTAATACATAATTTACCTGATTCAATAAAACCTTGTTGGCTTCATCGCCCTTGCGAGCTTTTGCTTTTAATTCCTCCGGAACGGTTGCCCACCATTCCTCAAATGATCTTACCATTAAAAAATCAGCGCTTAGTTACTTTATAAATATTTTGAAATAATAAACCACAGATATAGAAATCAGCATGAAAAAAACTTAATTACGACCTAAAAAATACATATAACCTATAATCAGTTTTTAAGGTATGCCCTTTTTGATTGATGATATTAATTACGCACAAAAGGAACTAAACATATTTAGATCAAAAACCTTCTATATCAAAGATGGGCCGATTCATGAGAGATTCATTTTTCCTTTTCTTTGCGGTTCATATTTCACATACAGAAAGGTAGACGTAGAAAGAATAACCTCTTTAGCTAAAGCGATATCTAAAGATCCCACTTACCTAGATGTTGGATGTGGTTATGGCGATTTCTTGGAAAAAATTATTCAATATCTACCTAATGCAGAAGGTATTGAAAAGAGCGCCGACATATTCTTCAAATTAGGAAGATACAAGCCAGATTATATTAAAATTGGTGATGCTTATAATGGGATAGAAAAAAAGTACGATCTAATCTTTGTCGGATGGATGGAGCCTGGAGTAGATTACAGGGATAAAATTGCTGCAAGTACAGATGTAATAATTACAACTTTCGATAAGGGTGGACAATGTGGAATGAATGGAGAATGCGAAATGGATGAATACGGGTTTGAAAAAATAGCGAGTTGGATAACCCCATCCTGGATTGATGTTAATACGGAACTATTGAACAAATATTATTCAAAAATATCAAATAGAACTATTGAATTTCTAAAACAGCTAAGGGGAGCACACAATTTATGGTATGTTTATTCTAAACCAAAATACAAAGACATCATAAAAGAAACATTAATCAAATCTAGTAAGAAAGATTACAATAAGGATGTTTATGAGCATGAAAAAATCTTGGATGAATGTGGATTTAGTTATAATGAAATGCTCCCTTCAAACCCAGATATTTGTTTATGGAAAATAAATTTTGAGGAATAATGCCTCCAGAAATAAGTGATTTGGGTATTGCATTAAATGCATTAAAAGAATTTAGAAAATATTCTATTTCATCGCATCATGAGAGATTCATTTTTCCTTTTCTTTGCGGTTCATATTTCACATACAGAAAGGTAGACGTAGAAAGAATAACCTCTTTAGCTAAAGCGATATCTAAAGATCCCACTTACCTAGATGTTGGATGTGGTTATGGCGATTTCTTGGAAAAAATTATTCAATATCTACCTAATGCAGAAGGTATTGAAAAGAGCGCCGACATATTCTTCAAATTAGGAAGATACAAGCCAGATTATATTAAAATTGGTGATGCTTATAATGGGATAGAAAAAAAGTACGATCTAATCTTTGTCGGATGGATGGAGCCTGGAGTAGATTACAGGGATAAAATTGCTGCAAGTACAGATGTAATAATTACAACTTTGGATCAAGGTTTGAGCCTTGCAGTAGAGTTTGAGGGACACGGGTTTGAAAAAATAGCGAGTTGGATAACCCCATCCTGGGACGATATAAACACAGAAATAACTAACAAATATTATTCAAAAATATCAAATAGAACTATTGAATTTCTAAAACAGCTAAGGGGAGCACACAATTTATGGTATGTTTATTCTAAACCAAAATACAAAGACATCATAAAAGAAACATTAAGAAAATGTCTTAAATATGAAGGGCAAAGAGAAATACACACATATGAATTTGAGGATGTCTTAGATGACGCAGGATATGGGTATTTAGAGAGCATTAAAACTAGTAATGAAGAGTATTTATTGTGGAATATTGATTTTAGTTAGTAATAATGCAAAAAGACTAATATGATAATTAAATTAAGTAGTTTTCATTGAAAGTTACAACGTTAGGAGCTGCCAGAGAAGTTGGAAGGTCCGCATTCTTGATTAATTCAAATAATACAAATATTCTACTAGATTACGGAGTTCTTTTGAAAAAGGAACCTCTTTTTCCGATTCAAGTGAATCCAAAGGATATTGATGCAGTCGTAATAACCCATGCACATCTGGATCATTCAGGATGTGTTCCATCTCTTTTTCTTCAAGAAGATTTGAATCTAGAAGCTTTAGCAACTATGCCTACATTTGAACTATCCGAGCTGCTAATTCAAGATATGATAAAAATATCAGGCTTCTATCTTCCTTTTCAGTATCATGATTTAGTGAACATGTTAAATCATGCAAGACATCTAGATTACAAGAGTAGTCACGCCATAAGGGACACAAGCATTACTTTTCATGAATCTGGACATGTTATCGGTGGTGCAACAGTTTTAGTTGAATCTGATGGAAAAAAACTATTCTACACCGGCGATATGAATACACGAGGTTCCAAGGTACTCAGACCCGCCGACCTTGATGTAGGTGAAATTGATATGTTAATAATTGAGAGTACTTATTCCCAGGCAGAGCAAGTTCCCAGGGAACAATCTGAAAGAGAATTAGTAAAATTTGCAAAGGAAGTGGTCGAGAGGAATGGTATATTTTTCATACCCGCATTTTCTGTGGAAAGAGCCCAAGAAATTGCTTGCGTACTTAAAACATATAATTTTCCATACAAAATTGCTATGGATGGGATGGCATTAAAAACCAACGATATCATGCTCAGATATCCAAAGTATCTTAGAGACCCTCAAATGTTTAAGAGTTCAATTGAAGATGTTGAAAGAATAACGAGTTGGCAAAGGAGGAAAAGAGTAGTTAAAGAACCCGGAGTAATAATCTCTCCAGCTGGTATGTTAGTTGGCGGTACAGCGGTTTTTTATATAGAGGAAATTTGTAAGAGCCAATACAATGGAATTGCTCTAGTTTCCTATCAAGGAGAAGGAACGCCAGGAAGATCTTTACTCGATAAGAGACAAGTAACTTATAATGGAAGAACAATAAAATGTTTGGCAGAAGTAAATAGATTTGACTTTTCAGGACATAACAGTAGAACAGAATTATTTGAGATTTTGGATAAGGTGAAAGGAAACCCTCAAGTATTGACTGTTCATGGCGATAACTTATCATGTACCAAATTTGCAGAAGAAATTGTTGAAAAGTATGGGTATAAGGCTCATGCTCCAGATACCGGTGAAATAACCACTGTTTAACCAAGAATGCGATATTACCTATAACAACAACCCCCAGTAAAATTATCTAACAATTGAATAACAGATATACTATCAATATTAATTCAACCATTAATAGCGGACAATCCTTTCTTTGGGAAAAAAGAGATAAATCATGGTATGGAATATATGAAGAATCGGTATTAAAAATAACCGAATATGAAAAAAACGGTGAGAAAGCATATGAATATGATTCTTTTCCTAAAATAGAGAATTGGCAACAACATGTTTTTAGATTTGATGACAAATACGATCGGATTATGAAAGAAATTTCTGGAAAGGACTCAATAATAGACAATGTAACGAAAAAATATCGGGGATTACGAATTATGAGACAAAGACCAATTCAATGTATTATATCATTCCTATGTTCTAGTAATAATAATATTCCAAGAATTCGCCTGATTTTGAGAAATCTCTCCAAAAAATTTGGAAAAAAAGTTGAATGGGATGGTAATGAATTTTATACATTTCCAAGTCTACTAACGCTACACACTACTTCTGTACCAGAGCTCTTACTTTGTGGATTAGGATATAGAGCAGAATTTGTAATAAAAACAGTAAGAGAAATAATAAAACAAGAAACGGATATGGTAAAATTAGCAGAAATGGATTACGATAAAGCAAAACAAGAAATATTGAAGTTAAGTGGAGTTGGAGACAAAATAGCGGATTGTATATTATTATTTTCTTTGAACAAATTAGAAGCATTTCCAATTGATACTTGGATTATAAAATTTTTTCAAAAAAAATTGAATCAAATCTTAGACGAAGATATGAAAATAAAGGAAAAGATTACTCCCAACCAATATAGAGCGTTATCGAAAAAAATTAGAGAACACTATGGAAGATATTCTGGATATGCCCAGCAATATCTTTATTATAGTATCAGAGAGGAAAATGGAAGAAAATGGTAGTAGGCTTTAATCTATCTATTTATTTCTCTTTTTTTTATTATCGTCCGATTTCTTTGAAGATGTAGGAGTTGATTTCCTAGAACTAGAAGAGGTATTTTTTGTTGTTTTGGGTTTGGGGGACGTCCTAGAACTAGAGGTATTTTTTGTTGTTTTGGGTTTGGGGGACGTCCTAGAACTAGAGGTATTTTTTGTTGTTTTGGTGGCAACATTTTTCTCTATTTTTAGTATTCTTTTATCCATTTCCTTAAGTAAAGATTGAGTCTGTTTAATAGATACGGACTGTTTTTCAATAGAACTGAGACCTTTTTGTAATGGTTGCGTTACTTTTTGTATCTTTTGAATTTCTTTAAATAGTTTATCCACATTTTTACTAATGATCTCTAAGTTTTTAGTTATAGGAGTTAAATCGATGTCCCTATGATCAGAACTCTTTTTCACCGTTTCCTTTCTATTTGTGCGATTCGATTTTTCTTCATCATCCTCTTCATCATCCTCTTCATCATCCTCTTCATCATCCTCTTCATCATCCTCTTCATCATCCTCTTCTAATTCTAATTCATCATCCTCTTCTAATTCTAATTCATCATCCTCTTCCTCTTCATCATCCTCTTCTAATTCCTTTTCTAATTCCTTTTCTAATTCTTCTTTTTTATCTTCGTTATTATCTAAATTATCAGATTTCGAAGTGTCATCATCAGTAGATAGAACGCGATCATCAGCTGCTATTATTTTCTCTTTTTTATTATCAATAATAGGAAAATGTTGAACTTCTAAAGACATATCTATACAGTGAAATAAAATACCAAATATTAAAACTGATCTCTATAAAATATTACAAAGTAATAAAAAAATACTAGCTAACTTAGTGGTTTCAATTCCTCCGTAAAAGTATTGTAAATAGACAATGCTTCTTCTTCGCTTTTCGCTCCCACAATCGTGGCGGCTCCACTCGTAAGGAAGCTAATAAGTAGTTGATTTTGAAAGGACACTGTTATACCCAAATTGCCTTTTGATTTCAATATATACCCATTAGATTCGGCAATTTTTAAAATGTTTGATAAATCAACCTCGTTTGTAATTTGAGCTGGGGTAACGGTGTATGTTCTCTTGCCTCGATCTCTTCCGCATAATTCTTCTACCATAATAGATGGTATTTTGATATCTTTTTGTTCAACATGCAATCCGCAGGAGGGACATTCATCATGTCTATTCATCTGAATTTTATCAAAAACTAAATCATTTAGATCTACGTATAATAATTTATTGACTAAGGATGGCTGCTGTCCAATTGCGATTTTTACTGCTTCAGATACTTGAATTCCAGAGACAAGATAAAGAATTGATGGATGTACTCCCTCAGTGCTACACGTTGGCATTTCATCCTCAGACAATTCAGGAAAGATGCATCTAAGACAAGCACTATGATTTGGGAGGATAGTACAGACCGAACCAACCATTCCAAGTGCTCCAGCATAAATAAAAGGTATCCCTAGTCTTAAACAAGCATCGTTTAAAGCATATCTAGCATCGATACTATCCAAAGCATCAATAACTATATCATATCCTTTAATTATTTTTTCAGCGGTAAATTTAGTAACAGAAATGGGAATAGCTTCTATTTTGACACCAGGATTCATTTTCTGTAAACGTTCCAAGGCAGCTTCAACTTTTACCTTTCCTATATCTGCATCAGTGTACAAATGTTGTCTGTGAAGATTAGAGATCTCTATTACATCTCTGTCAACTATTCGAATCTCTCCAATTCCCATTCCAACTAATTGAGCTAAAACTGGGTTTCCTATTCCTCCTGCACCGACTACACATATTTTTGTATCTTTGAGTTTTTCCATCCCGACATAACCAATTTCCTCGAGCATAATTTGTCTTGAATATCTCAACATATCTTGATTAGTTATTTCAGCTCCGCCGGCAACTGCAGGTAGAATATAAATAGAATCACCTTCTTTCAAAACTGAACCCATCCCTGCATTGTTAAAACGCATATTTTTTCCATTAATATAAATATTAATTAATGCTCTAGGCTTTCCGTTAATGTCTATAACTCTACGTTTAAAATCATCACCCATAATACCGGATACAATGTTGAATGCTTCATCTAAAGTTGAAGCATCAATAGACATTTTTTTTTCTCCTGCACCTTTGTTTAAAACTGATGGAACAACAAATTCTATTGTGGTCAATTTATAATTAACACCGTAATTTTTCGATTTATATCCGTTTGTTCAACGTATCATTGCGGAAACTAGCCTGATATCAGGTTTTACTGAACTAGGAGTAGGAAGAAGATCAGTAATAGATTCAGTAGTTTTAAGTCCGTTACCAGTAACATAACACACTATATTTTCATCTTTATCGATTTTATTTTCCTCTATTAGTTTCTTTAAAACACCTACTGCCACACCACCAGCAGGTTCAGTGAATATTCCTTCGGATTTTGCAAGCAATAAAATGGCATTTTTAATTTCAGAATCAGTAACTTTCTCGCCTATTCCATTAAATTGTCTTAGACGTTTAAGTACGTATAATCCGTCACCAGGATCTCCTATGGCTAAGCTTTTTGCAACAGTATCAGGCTTTTCTACGGGTATAACTTCATTAGATCTATTCTTATAAGCATCAACAATAGGGGCACATCCATTAGGTTGGGCAGCAATTATCCTTAAATTAGAAATATCAGAAATTAATCCTAGATTCATTATTTCTTCAAATCCTTTACAAATGGCATTCAACATAGCTCCACTTCCCACTGGAATTACTAGTACATCAGGGACGATCCAATTCAATTGTTCCAATACTTCAAACGCTAGTGTTTTAGAGCCTTCGACGTAGTAAGGTCGCATATTTATATTTACAATTCCATAGCCATTAGAATCTCCAATTACTGAAGCGATCCTGTTAGCATCATCATAGGTACCATCCACAGCTACAAATTTGCCTCCATATGACAAAGCTTGTGCGATTTTAACATCTTCTATGTCAGAGGGTGCGAAAATGTAACAAGGTAAATTTGCTTTTGCTGCATGAGCGGCGGTAGCAGATGCGAGATTTCCAGTAGATGCACAACCCACGGCAGATAAATTCATCTCTTTAGCTTTTGATACTGCAACCCCTGCGGGCCTATCCTTAAAAGAGAAAGTTGGATTTACAGAATCGTTTTTAATGTATAAATTCTTAAATCCGCCAAGACTATTGCCCAAATTATCTGCTTTTTGTAATGGAGTGATCGCACCATTTAAACTGACTATATTTTTCTTGTCTTCTATTGGAAGAATTTCAAAATATCGCCAATAAGTTAAATCTGAACGACTTTCAAATGTATTCCTAGTAATGGTAGTATCTATTTTATATTGGACATCTAACGGCCCAAAGCAATCCTCACAGATATATATAAATCTTGGGGAATACTCTTTATTACATTCTCTACATTTTAGTGCACTTATAATTCCCATTATTTCTGAATACAAGAGAACAATATGATAGATAAATCTCTCTAAATAATATTTAGTATTACTTAACTTTGCTATTAGGAACCAATCAGCCTAATTCATTATGAAAACATGAACGATTTCCTGTATGACAAGCAGGTTTCATAGAATTAACCAGATATAATAATGCATCAGAATCACAATCAACTAATATTTTTTCTACTGGTTGAATATTCCCCGATTCTTCGCCTTTCATCCACAATCTATTATGAGAAGTGCTCCAAAAATGTGCATTTCCAGTTTCAACGGTTTTGGTTAAGGCGTACTTATTTGCATACCCAAGCATCAAAATATCTTTAGTTCTTATATCTTGAACCACTACAGGGATGATTCCATTTCGTTTTTCAAAATCGATTTTATCTATGGATTTTAACAACCTGAAATATTGGATCGAAAAGGTATAAGAATTTTCTATAATACTAAAATTTACTCCCAAATCTTGGGGTATTTTTATTAAATAGTATGAGATACTCATTACAACAAAGACATAATTGTTGCTAATAAATAATTGGAATAAACCTAGTGACGAGAAAACTCTGCATATAGGATTTGATGACACTGATTCAGTAAATGGAAGATGCACCACCCACCTATCTTATTTAATATCAAATATGCTAATAAGAAAATTTCAGGTAGAATTTGTTGATTTTCCACTGTTAATAAGACTAAATCCCAACGTTCCTCTTAAAACTAGAGGAAATGGTGCAGTCTGTCTAAGAATAAGAGGTGGAAATTATGAAAAAATCAAAGAGGAGATCACTCATTTCATAGAAAACTATTCCGAATTAGAAAACGGAGCCAATCCGGGTTTAGTTTTTTATGAAGGAAATAGCATTGACAAAGACTTGACATCGTTTAGTGAAAGTGCTATGGATACCATATTAAGTAAACAACTAGCCATAAAAATAGCTAGGAAGAATCATATACAATTCAGCATTTTTGGAAAAGGATATGGAATTGTAGGTGCACTTGCAGCAACAGGTTGTCTTTTAGATTCAGATCACACATTTGAAACAATTGCATACAGAAGTAAAGAAAATATTGGAACTAACAGAAAAACGGATGACTTTAAAGTAAGAAAATTAAGCGAGCAATCATATCCATATACTTACAATAATTTTGACATTAAAAATAATAGAATACTAATTACCCCTCGTGGGCCTGACCCGGTGTTTTGTGGTATTAGAGGAGAAGATCCATTTATAACCACATTATTTCTGAAGAACTTGTGTATAGAAGAAGAATTAGACGGCTACATGATATTCAGATCAAATCAAGGAACGAATTTACATCTAGTCAAAGAGAACAGTGGAATTAATATTAAACCATATACCTCAGGACGTATAACTTGTCATGTTGTATCTACACCATCGGTAATTAATGGTGGACATGTAATTTTCAAAATAAGGGATGGGTTTGGCAGTATCTTACCAGTTGCGGTTTACCAACCTACGGGTCTAACAAAGATTGCAAGTATGTTGATAATTGGAGATAGGATCGAGGTAGGGTATGGCTCACATTTAAAATCAAATAATCAAATTACACTTAACCTAGAATATCTCATAATCAAAGAATTAGCAAGAGCGTATAATATTAGAAACCCCACGTGCGAAAAGTGTTCTAAGAATATGAAATCAGAGGGAAAGAATAAAGGATATCAGTGTTATATTTGTAAAACAAGAATTAGAAATGGTGTAAAAATAAAGACAGAAAAAAATAGAAAACTAAAGTCTGGTCTATATATTCCGGAACCTATTGCTCATCGACATCTCACCAAACCATCATCCAGGTATGGTATGGAAAAGAGATTTAATAGTATGGAAATAAAGCAGCTACTAAAAAGTACAAAGTGGATAAAAGATAGCGGGGGGTTGATTTGAACTTACGGCTGGCTTTATAGGCACAGAAACCGCTCTGCGGGTTATGAGCCCGCCGGGATAACCTAGCCCCTAAAAAGGTCTGGCTTCCCCACCCCGCTAAATAATATTGGTAATATAAGGAGTATATATACGGTATAGATGAATGAATTGAATCGAGACTAAGCAAGAAAAAGAGATTTATTCCCGGTTTTTTATTTGCGAGACTATGTCTTGTTAGGTAATATAAACAAATCAAAAATATTTGATATGGCGATAACAATTAATTAGTTTATCATTGTAACTTGTCATCTTTCATTGCCAAATAATACTGTATTTGTTGGAGTATATCATCATCTTAAAGGTCTAACATTAGATATAGGCACGCTGGAAAAGGCTTGGATAGGGATAAAAAAGAAACTTAAGTTTCTAATGCGGGAGATGGGATTTGAACCCACGGACCCCTAAGAGATGAGGTATCTCAATTATCCTGGTTTCTGAGCATCGTGTTTTAAACATCTCACGCCTTTGACCAGGCTTGGCAACTCCCGCATAAAATATTTTTAAAAAGCCCAACATATATTCTAATAAAAAATGTAAAGATCACTCCACACCAGCTCCACCTACAAGATTTACAAAAATATCATCTAATGTGATTGGAGATACAGAAAAGGACAAATTATTGCGAACTAAAATATCAGATATTTCTCTTAGATTATGCTCAAAAGTAAATAGTCTTATAGAGTCAGAACTCATACTAATTGTTTTCCCAAAAGAATTAATGAAGTTTCTTAAATCATAAACATTATAATCCTTTGATATGTTGATGTCAATTCTTATTTGATAATTTAGAGTATTTCTTAAATCGTTCATGTTGCCTCTAGAAACGACTCTACCTTCATCAATAATGAATATAGAATCAGACAACATTTCGGCTTCATCCATATAATGAGTAGTTAAAATAATTGTTATTCCTTTATTTTTCCAATCTTTTATAATAGACCATACCTGTCGTCGTGATACTGGATCCAAACCTATAGTAGGTTCATCCAAAAATAACAAAGGTGATTCAGTTGCCATGGCCATCCCAACCAAAATTTTCTGTTTCATTCCTCCGGATAGATTCAATGCAGGAATATCTTTTGCAGAAAAGAGATCAAGTCTTTGTAATATGTCAGATGTTTTCTGCGATGCGGACTCTTTCTTTTCGCCTCGTATCCGCAACCAATTATAGATATGATCCCACGGAGTTAATGCACGCAAGGGTCTTCCTTCCTGTGGAACTATAGAAATTTTTTGACGTATTTTTTCTGGAGATTTGAGTACATCGTCACCGAACACTAATATCCTTCCTGATGTAGGTAACAATTGAGTAGAACAAATACGTATAAAGGTAGTTTTTCCGGCACCATTTCTTCCCAATAATGTAGATATCCTTCCTTTTTCGATTTGTAAAGAGATATCACTTAATGCCTTTTTATTGGAATTTTTGTATATTTTGCTTACATTAAAAGATTCTATAGCTAACATATAGTATTGATCGAAATTTGTATGAAAAATAGTTTTTATAGTTCATTTTTTTTGAATTCATTTGACAAATCTTTCAAAAGACTTTTTTGGATATCATTAATCTTATCAGGCAGTTTTACTTCGATTTTTACGTATTGGCTTCCTCTTCCAAATTTTCCATATCTTGGCAAACCTTTTCCTTTGATTTTAAAAACAGCATTAGCTTTGGTACAAGCAGGAATTTTCAATTTTTCAGTTCCATCTATGGTTGGAATCCTTGTTTCCGTTCCTAATATCAAGTCAATGAATGAAACATCATAATTATACATCAAATCTCCATCATCAAGTACTTTAAAAAGTTGATGTGGGAGTACATGAACACGTACTAATAAATCGCCATTCATTCCGCCCTGAATGCTTTCCCCTTTTCCTGAAATTCTTAGTGTTACTCCATCCTCAACACCAGAGGGTATATCGATCTTAAGGTTATTTGTTTTTCTAACTTTACCATTACCATGACAAGTATTACAAGGTTTTTCTATTATTTTACCTTCTCCGTGGCAAGTATTACAGGTATCTAAAGAAATAAAGGTGGAAAACTGATTTTGGTTATAAACCCTGCGGGTTTGTCCTTGGCCGTTACATGTAGGACAAATTTTTGGTGAAGTTCCTGGGGAAGCGCCTGTCCCGGAACAAACCGAACAGTCTTCGATTGTTGGAATTTGTATCTCTTCCTTCTTACCTTTAACTACTTCCTCCAAAGTCATGTCTACGTCATACAGTAAATCTCTGCCTCTTTGTCTTCTGTTTGAGGTTCTGGAATTGAAGCTAAAGGGATCATTATTAAAACCGCCACCTCTACCACCGCCCATTCTACCAAAAATCTGTTCAAAAATATCACCTACATTGCCAAAGCCAATATCTTTAAAAATTTCTGCGAAATTGTCTTCGGATCCCCTAAATACTTCCTCATTACCCACATGACCGTATGTATCATATCGTTTACGTTTCTCCTGATCGGATAGGACAGCGTATGCTTCAGAAATTTCTTTGAATTTTTCTTCTGCTTCAGGCGATTTATTACGATCTGGGTGATATTTTAACGCAAGTTTTCTATATACAGATTTTAGCTCATCCTTAGTAACAGTTTTTTGAACTCCAAGTACATCATAATAATCTTTTTTACTCATAACAAATCACAAAAATAAAGTGTGGAATTATTCTCTTAATCAAGTATTATTTGATTTGTTGGCGGCGGTGGCGTCTTCCGCAGCAGCAGTAGCAGTAGCAGCAGACTTTTGATCGCTATTTTCAGGATTTTGATTAAAAGTACTATCATTGGGAGGTGGGGTATCGGACCCCACATACCCTGGGTTTGAAGCGTTAGCAGCATTTTGTTGAACGGCTTGATAAGCAGCTGTACTTATTTCAGCTAATGCGTTCTTTAAATCGGTTATTTTTGTTTTTATGGCTTCCACATTATTGGCTGATATTGATTCTTTTAATTCCTGGATTGATTTATTTACTTTATCCTTTTGCTCTGGGGTTACTTTATCTTTTAAGTCTTGATTAATCAATTTTTCTGCAGAATATAGTAAATTGTCTGATTCATTCTTTAATTCTGCTTCTTCTCGTTTCTTTTTATCTACTTCAGCAAATGCATCCGAATCTTTCTTTAATTTTTCGATTTCCTCTTTAGATAATTTAGAGCTCGCCGATATAGTAATCTTTGATTCTTTAGATGTAGCAAGATCTTTGGCGGTCACGTTCAAAATTCCGTTGGTATCGATATCAAACGTGACCTCTATTTGTGGAACACTTCTAGGAGCAGGCGGAATACCCGACAAATTAAACATGCCTAGTGAAACACAATCAGAAGCCATAGTTCTCTCACCCTGGACCACATGGATTGTAACTGCGGTCTGATAATCTGCAGCGGTAGTGAATACCTTACTCTTTTTGGTAGGAATAGTAGTATTTCGTTCAATTAGAGTTTCTTTAAGTCCACCCATAACTTCCACACCAAGAGTCAAAGGAGTAACATCAACCAACAAAATATCAGTAGATACTTCACCTGAAATTATTGCACCTTGAATTGCAGCTCCCAAAGCAACTGCTTCCATTGGATCAACACCACGTTCAGGTTCCTTGTTCATGACAGATTTTACAAATTCTCTTACTATTGGCATCCGTGTAGGGCCCCCAACCAAAACTATTTTTTCGATATCTGAAGCCGACAACTTTGCATCCTTGATAGCTTGTAGCATTGGATTTCTGCATCGTTCTACCACTGGACGCAATAATTCCTCCAATTTTGCTCTATTCAAAGGAATAGCAAAGTTCTTTGGACCAGTGGATTGATCGTATGCCAAAAATGGTAGGTTTATTTCCGTGGTGACTATGTTTGATAATTCGATTTTTGCCTTCTCTGCAGCTTCTCTAACTCTCATCATCGCTGCTTTATCATTTTTGATGTCTATTCCAGATTGGTTTTTAAATTCATTTACAAGATAATCTATCAAAATATTATCCATATCTGTGCCCCCAAGTTGAGTATCACCTGAAGTACTCTTGACCTCAAATACACCACCACCCATTTCCATAATGGTAACATCTAAGGTCCCTCCTCCAAAATCAAAGACCATAATTTTGAGATCATGTTGGACTTTATCTAATCCAAATGCTAGTGAAGCAGCGGTGGGTTCATTAATTATCCTTACTACTTCTAGTCCGGCAATTTCTCCAGCATCTTTTGTTGCTTGTCTCTGATTGTCATTAAAGTAAGCAGGAACAGTAATTACAGCTTTATTGACCGTATCGCCAAGAAATGCTTCAGCATCCTTCTTGATCTTTTGAAGAATAAATGCAGATACTTGTTGTGGAGTATATTCTTTCCCTAATGCTTTAAATTTGTAATCAGTACCCATTTTCCTTTTAGCGGCAATGACAGTTCCCTCAGGATTTGAAAGCATTTGACGTCTAGCAGGTTCCCCAACCATTAATTGACCATCCTGCGAAAATGCAACTACTGATGGAAAGGCTTTCCCTCCTATTGAGGCGCCTTCAGCAGCTTGTATTATAACTGGCTTTCCACCGATCAAAGAAGCAGCGGCAGAATTACTAGTTCCTAAATCAATTCCTATTATTTTTCCCATTTAAACTTCATCTCCTTTTGTATCCTCTTTATTATCATTATCGATATTTTTAATTATCTTTTTGGAAACCTCTACTAAACTCGGACGAAGGACACGATCATTTAATAAATAACCCTTCCTAATTTCCTTAGTAATAATATTTTCTTCTGCATCATCTTCAACGTAAGAGAATCCTATAATTTCATGAAAGTTAGGATCAAAAACATTATTCAAAGCTTTGATTTCTAAAACATTTTCTTTTTCTAAAAAGAGATCAATATTTTTTAGTATATTCATCAATCCTTCGAGAATTGAAATATCGACTTTGTGGTGTTTTAATGTATCTAATGCACGTATAAAATCTTCGCGGAAATTCACCACGGTTGACAAAATATCTGCCTTCACGGAAAGTACCCTCAAGGCATTTTGTTTTTCAATATTTTTTCTATAATTATCGAAATCTGCTAAACTATATTTTAATTTGTTAAATGTCTCGTCATACAATTTTCGATAGTGTTCCAAGTCGTCTCTTGTTTCCTTTAATTCGGCAGCCATATCTTCAATGGATAAATCAGTTTTTAAATTTTGATTAGATTTATCAGTGTTATCATCTAATAACAGATAATCATTATCTTGATCATTTTTTACTTGATCTTTGTTTTTAGTCTTATCCATAATAATAAATTTGGTTAAATCTAATAATTACATATCGATTATAGCGAAACACGGAAGCAAAGAAAATAAGATAAGAATATGTTGCATCCAGCCGATATCACGATTTGTAATCAAGTAATCAAGCATAATTACTTTTTATAGAAGATCTGGCACCACAAGCTTCACATATCATAAAGCCTAACTTTTTAATTTTTTCTGTCCTAGTATCTGGGCTACCGCAAACAGGACAAATAACATAGTCCTTTACGTATCGATCTATCAAACCTCCGAATGAGGATATAGGTTTTCTGCCCAAAAAAATAACCCGTTCACCAGTAATATACCCTGCAGATGCTAATTCCTTATTTAAATATAGTAATAATTTTTCAGGATCACGTCTTAATGCCTTTGGAAAATCCATGAAATTTCTAAAAATTGTTCGTTGGCCAACCCATATTACTCTTGGAACAGGAACTTCAAGTCTGGCAACTTCTTTCTTTACCACATTTCCTAGTTTATTTTGTAACCTATCTAACAAGGACACATAACCAGATTCATCTTGGATTGACATGTTATAGATTACAACAAACCAATTAATGTACGTTGTGAATAATAATTAATTTAAATAATTTACAAGTAATAAGAATCAGAATACTGATCTAAACCCAGATGTATTATTTTGAATTATCCAATCCACAAATGGATGCAAGGTATTATAAGGCAAATTGGCAGATTTTTCCACATTATAGCTTAACATAACCATCCGATTCAACAATAAATTATGTAATTTTTTATCTAATTGATCTCTTTTAAAAGGATCATAAATTTCAAAAAAACATTTTTGCCTGTGGTATGAAATATGATGTGCATAACAGTACATAAGCAAAGTAGGATCTCGGCTAATCCTTTTATTTATCTCCCTTTCTTCAAATGCAGGGCTGTTTTGCATTTCAACATAGATTTGAAGAATCCGTCTTTGATAATTTTCTTTAATCAATTCAATATTAGACGGACCTATGTTTTTTGATAGAAAAATTTCACGCTTTAGTTGATCAATAGTTTTTCGTGTGATATCTTTTGCAGATAACACATCCAAATCATTTTTGACTCCAAAATCTTTTCCGAAGAGAAAAAAAATACCTAAAATTTCATCTTGATTGACGAAAGGAAAGTCCAAATCGCCATCAAGAAATTTTGATAATCTTTCATAAATGTTACCGGGTAAAAAGAATCCCATATAGGAATCAGAAACTATAGTCAAGGCAATTGAAGAGGCATATACATATAATAAATATTTTTTTGTGCTATATTGGTTGTTTGGCTGTCTGGCTGTTTACATAAAGAATAGTCCTTAGGCTTTAGAATAGAATCCAGCTTTTCTTTCATAAATTTGACCATCGTTCATTGCCTTTTTTATGTGCAATTTAGCGTCTGAATCACTAAATTTACCTGTTTTTACTAGTTCTCCAATGAACACATTCTCTTCAACGTCATTCTTTTCTTCTCCGGAAAGACTTGAAAATATCTCCATGAAAAGCTTTAGTTTTGATATTTCGCTGAAAGGTTTTCCATGCAATACACCCAGATCAACTTTACCAGTATTGACATCAACGCCTGCGGTTTCTAGCATTCTTTGAACTAGAAACAATGATCTTTCTGCATCCTCTCTTTCGACTTTGTCTTTTAATAGCAATCTAGCGCGAGCAGTAGCAAGCCTCACTAGCCCCTCTAATTGCCTGGGTGTAACGGTAATCATACTGTCTGAATCAACATTTCTCATCTTCATATAATAATCACGGATAATATTTATCGCCTCTCGGGTCAGCTCGGGTTCAACAATTTGTTTAGCAAATGCCAAGTATTTACTGAAGAGATCTATATTAATAGCGGCTTGAGATGATTTTTGGACATCCTTATGGATTTCTAAAATATGGCTGGCGATTTTACTATCCTTTTCCTTTTCTGGAAGATCGCGTATCACATAAACAAGATCAAACCTCGTAAGAAGAGGAATTGGAAGATTTACATTTTCAGTGATATTTTTATAAGGATCATATTTGCCATACATGGGATTCGCAGCGGATAGTATAGAGGTTCTCGCGTTTAATGTTGCCACAATACCACCTTTAGCAACCGAACAAGTTTGTTGTTCCATAACTTCGTGAAGCGCTGAACGATCCTCAGCTTTTATTTTGTCGAATTCATCGATACAAACCAACCCTTGATCTCCAAGTACTACAGCACCTGCTTCAAGCATCATTATTCCGGATTTATCTCGCACTACAGCAGCAGTTAGTCCTGCTGCAGTGGAGCCTCTTCCAGAAGTATATAATCCCCTAGGAGCTATTTTTGCGGCAAATTTAAGCATTTCAGACTTGGCTGTTCCCGGATCACCAACCAATAAGACGTTGATATCACCCCTTCTTGTTGATCCATCGTCTAATTTTTTGGTTATAGACCCCACAATTAGAAGCAAAATGGATTCTTTTATGACTTCGTGTCCATAGATATGTGGAGCAAAGGATGATACTAGCTTATCGTAGATATCAGGTTTTTTTGACAAGATTAGTATTTGTCGTTCATCTTCTGCACTGATTGAAATCCTTTCTATTGATCGAGTTTTCTTATCTCCAGCCCTACCTCCAAGATATTCTATATTATTACCTTCCATTCGTAATCTAAACAGAGAAGTCCTTTGAGTGGTGGAATTGCCCGAAACAAAAGAAGCTTCTTGATCTATTCTAATGATTCCTGTCAACATAATCCTATCCCCTGGTCTGCATTGGTCAACCAAATCACCAAGAATTGTCACCTCTATATAGTGAGGGAGTTGTCCTGCAGGAAGATCCTCAGGCAATTCTTGTAATCTAACTAATTGAAAATCGATAAAGAGGCTACTTTCTACATCCATCTCCATTTCTTTTTCTGAGCAATTAAGGCATCTTTGTGGTTTTTTTAAAGATAATCCCTTTAACTGTGAAAAACTAATTTGATTGCAATTTAGACATCTATAGGCAATTCTTTTTCCTAATGGTTTAACTTCTGAGGACCGTACTACCATTCCGGAAACACCCAGTAACTTATTAATAACATCGGCATTTATGTCACGCAGCCCTTTTTGAACAGCGTAATTTCCTATTCTTACCCGAATATGCTCTCTAATCTCATTTGTATAATCTGGATGAATTTCCAATAGAACAGAAATAACGGCCTCATTAAAAGCTGAAAGCATTTCATCTGGATTGTGCGTGATATCCTTTGCAAGTAGTGGACTGAAACTATCAAAATCAATATAATCAATAGTAATAGAAGTTGAAGATGTCGCCATCATATTATTAATTTTATCAAAATACTTGTAATTACCATCACGATCCTTAAATGAACGTAAAAAAACCTCCAATTCATTGGATAATGCAGATATGGTTTGTTGTTCTTGTTCCTGCATATTTGATTGATTAGGAGGATCAGTATTACTCAATCTTTAACACCAGTTTTTTAAAATCAGACGTCATCTTGTGGAAATTTTCATAGAGAAGTTTTTCTTCTGATGATAGTTTTTCTTCAAGTTCTGGTACCAAAGGAGAAGAAGCAGAGAGTTTGACTATCTTTTGTAGCCTAGAAGCTATGAATGGATTCAAAGACACTATTAATGATTCCCTATCTTTATCTTCGATGGTACGAAGATAATTATTTACGCGTGCGTAAAAATCTGGTTCTATTGTAGATACCTCATGGCTAGGCGATATTCTTTCTCGATTTAATGCTCTTTTAATATAAGATAATTGATCATCATCATGAATTTCTACTACGCCTTGTTCGCTCAAAATAATAGAGATCCATCTCGGAACCGAAGTCATATCCCCTTCTTTAGCGCTAATAAAAATAAGTGGTTTTATCGATATTTCAATATCCTTTAAATATATTACTCGTACATCCTTTAGGAGATAGTCTAGAGTAGAAAAAGTATAGAGGATTGAAATATCGTCTATACCTGAAATTAAGTTATTTGCAACAACAACATCAACATTAACATTAACATTAACATCATCAATATCATCATGTGACGGCAGCAATGAATTCACAAATGTAATTATCATTCTTAGTTAATAAAATTTCAATGTAAGATTAACGGTATCCTCTACAGAGTATTAAATAATTTTAAATTAGAAAAAGATGGACAGTACATCACCATGGAAAAACGGCACCAGGAGCAGAAGCCAGAGGTTATTTCTGATATTATGTGGGTCGAAAAATACAGACCAAAACATCTAGCTCAAATAATTAATCAAAAAGAAATTGTAAAAGGCTTAGAAAATTTAATGAAAAAACCTAACGAATTACCACATTTATTGTTTACAGGATCTGCAGGGATAGGCAAAACTACTACAGCTTTATGCCTTGCAAGACAATTGCTAGGAGATAACTGGAAAAGAGATATTCTAGAGCTCAATGCATCAGATGAAAGAGGAATAAAAATGGTTCGTGAAAGAGTAAAAGAATTTGCATCGATCATGAAACTTTCAATAAATCAAGAAAAAAACGAGAAGCCGTTTAAGATCATTATTTTGGATGAAGCGGATGAAATGACTACAGAGGCTCAAACAGCTTTGAGAAGAATAATAGAAGATAGTGCCAGAACTACTAGGTTTATTTTTATTTGTAACTATCTTTCGCATATAATTGAACCAATACAAAGTAGATGTGTAATTTTTCGATTTTCAAAGGTTTCCGAGGAAGAGGTAATTGAATATTTGAAAGATATTTGTAAAAAAGAGGAAGTAAAAGTCGAAGAAAAAGCACTTCGTAAAATATATGAACATACAAATGGTGATTTAAGACATTCAATCAATATATTGCAAGCTGCCTCAGTGAACGGAAATATAAGTGTCCAGCAGGTTCAAAATGCAATAGGTATATCTGGAAAAAGCATAATAGCTGAAATAATAAAATTAGCCATTAATTCCAAATTTAATGAGTCAAGAATAAAATTATTAGAATTATTATATGTTTATGGAGTTTCAGAAACAGATTTTCTAAAATATGCCAATGAAGAGATTTATAAGCTTGATCTGAAAGATCCCTACGAAATTTCATCTTTAATTGCAGAATACGATTATAGACTTGCAAACGGTGCACACCCTGAAATACAACTAGCAGCCTTTTTAGCACAATTAGGCAAGATAAACTTGAAAAAAGACAAATCTAATTAAAAATCATCCTCAAATTCATCGCCACCATCCTCTTCTGTTACATCATCGAAATCTTCTTCGAATTCTTCACGTTCTTCCGCGGTCTTATATGGGATATCTGCTTCTCCTAAATTACCACAAACTGGACACTTAAATTCAATTGTTTGACCTTCAAGGTCTAATAGAAATTCTTTGGTGAAGACCTCATCACAGTTTGAACAAACAAGAGTAGTTTGTATATTTTCTTGAGTGAATTTATGCGACTGTACCCGAAAGATTGTGTTCACCATACTTATTTTACCTATAAAGATTCGGTCTTTATTATAACCTTATCTTTTTATAAATCTAAGGTTTTTTACAAAATAATGGCTGGGCTATTAACTTAGGCATTTAGCACCCTCGTTATGTATTTTCATAATATAAGCCAATTTTTTTGACATGATTTAGTTCATACTTTTGATTCTACGGAGAAAGTAATCGTCAAATTCTTCCTCAATCTTATCTTTTTTTTATGTACTTTATCCTTGCTATGGAGCATTAATCGAACTTTTCTAGGATTGAAATTATGTTGTTATGTTGATGTAATTGTTTTGTGTTTTTTTCAAAGTTTTTTAGTATTTCAATGCCATTGACTCAGAACTTGAGTACAAGTAGAATATTTAAGCATTAAAATTTTCACCAAACTTTTAAAGAACTTATAGAAATTTTGGAAATTCCCAAATGAAATTTTTTTAATAAAAGTAGCATAGACTTTTATATACTTGATAAAAATGATGTATATAGAAATGAACGTTTAGATTCACAGGACGTTGTTAACTTAGCATTTACACCCACTTATAATATTCTATAGTCATGTCGCTGAGTTAACAGCGCCAAAACAACCAACTAAAAAATACTAACTCATGCCCAATAATTTATGCATTTGTGGAATCACTCTTACATCTTTATAAAAACTACAAACTTCATCATATATTTTCAATATTTGCTTAGTAGAGGGAGAGTCAAATTGATAGCTAGGCTGAAGTGTTATGCCACTCAAATTACTAATATTTGGACGCTCAAAAACTCTAGAGAGCAAGTCTCTAACTTCATTTAATGTTGTGGAATTTGTAAATACGATTTTTATAAATGAAATTTTATCGCTCCTATTTAATGATATATCTAAACAGCTTAGTTCGTTTTGTAAAAGGTCTTCATAGGATTTGGGTTCGATTACTTTTGAATCAGATGTTTTAAATTCAACTTTACAAATATCAAAATAAGGTAAAACCAATTCAAACCTTTTCCAATCAAAACACGAAGATTCCAGATATGTTTTAATTTTTAACTCGTTTTTAACAAAATCTGCAAGTGCAATCAAAGATCGAGTTTGTAATAAAGGTTCTCCTCCGGTAAAATTGATTTTATAGATATTTGGTTGAAGATGTTGAAGGATCAGATATTTAGCTTCACTAATGGTATAACTTTTGCCACTTGTAGGCGATAGAGAATATTTTGTATCACACCAATGACATTTGAGATGACAGCCTGAAAAACGGATGAAAAGAGTCTTTGTTCCTGCAAGTATACCCTCGCCTTCAATGCTTACAAACATTTCATTTAATTGAACCTTGTTATGTTTGTTGGTAACAGAAAGACCGTAATTATGATCCACATAATTATCAGTACTGTTATCATTATTGATTTTTGGATTAATAACTGACATAAATTGTTTTATCCTCCAAACCAGCTTTCAAAATTGCTTGTTTTCGATTCATGCAAGATTCACAAATCCCACAGTGTTTTGAAATGTTAGTTTTTTTATCTGTAGATCCCAAATAACAGCTCCATGATTGAAAAATCTTGTCGCCCAATATCTCATAGCCTATCAAAAGCAATTCAGATTTACTTAAGTTATCCATGGCCGGAGACCAAATATGAAGCTTTTTTCTTATCCCCAATTTAATTCCATCAATTTCAGACAGATAAAGTACTTTTTCTAGAGAACGTGTAAAAGAGGGGCGACAATCAGGATATCGAGTATCTCCCGAATGAGCTCCATATATTACCAGAGGAATATTTAAAGAAGTTGCCCATACAGAAGCAAGAGTCAAAAAAACAGTATTTCTTAAAGGTACTACCATACTGTAGTCAAAAGTTGATGGAATTTTAGATTTGGATCCGGTCAAAATATTTGTTTTCCCAAGCAAGGTTTTTAGAAACGATATGTTAATTATTTCGTGTTTTTTACTCTTCAATAATTTTGAAAAGCGCTTTGCAACGAACAATTCATTGGATGCGCGTTGTCCATAATCAAAAGAAATCAAATACAATTCTAATCCCATTTTTTTTAGATACGTAGCTGTGCTGATAGAATCTAAGCCACCGCTAAATATACAAACAGCCTCAGAAAAATTATGAATGGAACTAGATTTTTCTTTCAATTATGATTACTACCCTCATTCACTAATGTAAACCTGGCGATGATGCTGCGGGAGCATTGTCATCAGTGTTCTTAAAATATCCCACTAGTCCCCCTATTCCGTATGAAACTGAAATCATGACTCTAGTAGAAAATAGTATCATCTCATAATGATCTGTGTAATTATAATAAATTGTAACAATTAACAAAGATGAAAGGAGCAATGCCCCAGTTATCAATTGTTCGATACTAAATATTTTAGAATATTTTTTTAAAAATATGAAAGTTGAAATGTTACCTAATGATAAACCAGTAAGTAACAAAAATGGATAATATTTTTGGAAAAAGGGGATCAAAAGAAATGGCAGAGCCCAGGTTAAACCATTTATCAATTTTATAAGAAATGGCCAAGAAATACTTGTTGAGACCCGCTCTCGAAATACTTTACGCATTGATAATATAGGTTTCAAAAAAAGTAATAACGAGACAGCAAAGCAGCCTATCCATATGATGTAGTAATAGAAATAACTGAAATTATAAACAAATACTATATGGGATAAAATCGAAGATAATCCAAACCACACAGATATAAAAAAAAATATGAATGAGAAGACCCTGGTCATTCACTTTAAAAAACTTCACAGAGTATATAATTTAATAAGGTAATCCTAAAAATATTTAACTAGTCAGAAATAAACATGAAGGCCTGTAAATTATGCAATAAAGTAAAATTTTATTCTATTAATTATTTATTTTCTGACACTTTGTGCAATGAGTGTTATATAATCCTGAAGGAAAAATCAGCCAAAGAAAGGAAAAATCATTCCATTTCCTAAGGCGAATTACTCCTGAACATATCCACACTTATTACAAAATTTAGAAGAATATTTGATCGTACCGCCACAATTAATACAGTATTTTTTTTCAATATCTCCAGATTGTTTAGTAGTGTTTGAAGTGTTTTCATGTTGTGTAGAGTAAAAATCTGCGATAGCGCCAGTGGGTTTAAAGGTCTCATCTATGTCCGGCAGGTATCTAGAAGGAGGAAACGACATCCCAGTCTTTGATTCGGGTTTATCTTCCAAGTATGAAAGTAGACGAGGAGTAGGTGTATCTGTTTTTGAATCTTTGATATGTTCACCCAACCAAATCGCAAATTTTTTCAGTGTCATTTCAGGTGTGGAAAAGGTTAGAGAATGGGTGGACATGTAATCTTCAGTAGCCAATCGCCCATTAAAGATTTTCATAATATATACTAAAAAATTGTGTTTATTAATTATTGTGAATTGCCGCATTTATTACAAAATTTTGCTTGTTTTGGAATTGACGCAGCACAAACAATACAGTTTTTTTTCAACCCTTTTGAATCAAGTGAATCTTGCTTAGTAATTATTATATCTACTGGTTTATAGGTAGGAACTTCTTGCGGCAACGGGAAATCGTATTCTTCACTTGTAGAAGATGGAGCAGATGGATAAGTAGAATGGGAGGGGGAGGGGGAGGGGGAGGGGGACCCTGCATGGCCACCAGCAGAAATAAAACCATCTACTCCAAAACCACCGCCTCCACCACCACTATAACTACCACTACCACCATTCCCTGATCCGGATGGATAAGAGGAGGGAAAAGTAGAGGGGGAAGTAGAGGGTGGCGAGGTACTTGATCGTTCACCTTTGCCTTTTGTAGAACCAGTTTTATCGAGAGCTGTTTTAAGTTCGAGAATTACACGACACGCTAAAAAATTTAAGGCCGAAGAAGATACAAGGAATTCACCCATTCTTGAAAAATATTCATTACTCTCCATTTTTCCTTGTTTAAATAACTGAGTTGAATCAAAAAAAGATTCATAATTATCTTGAGTATCATTAACTAATTGTTTTAGTTTCTCGATTAAGAGACCCAGTGTATCCACTCCAAAGGACATTACTTGAAAATGAATAAGAACAAATTTAAATTTATGTAATTACTGCAACTATAGATAGCAATCTATGATAAAATTATACTTGACAATGTTATCATCATATAAAAATAATTCGGGGTGAAATAGTTGTGAAATTTTTAGAAGACAATTCAGATTTTGGGATAAATCCATTAGATAAGAAATACAAGGTATTATCAGGCAAAAATTTTTTTGTATTATGGTCCAGTTTAGGCATCGGATTACTGGTAATTTCCGCAGGATCATTTATCTCTTCTTCAAATTTATCAGAAGCAATTATTGCAATAATTGTAGGATCTATTGTAGGCTCTGTTTTATTAGCCTTAGCAGGCAAAATAGGTAGTGACCATTCAATTCCTTCGATAGTAAGCATGAGACCAGCTTTTGGTCTGCATGGCTCATATTTTCTTACAATCCTAAATATCTTTCAATTAATAGGCTGGTCGACTTTTGAGATAACAATATTATCAAAAGCTGCAAACATTTTTAGTAATGGATATATTGATTTTCATATTTGGTCGATCGTTTTTGGAATAGTAATTATCCTCTTTTGCATTTTGGGACCCTTGAAAATAGTTAAACAGTGGCTAACCAAGTTTGCCGTCTGGGTCGTTTACGGTTCAACAATCATCATGCTCATAAATATCATACTAGGTGGTGTCAATAATTTAGATACAGCCAGTTTAATAAATTCAGGTTCTAGTGATTTTAGTTTTTTTAATTCTCTAGACTTAGTCATTGCTATGCCATTATCATGGCTACCGCTAGTAGCAGATTATAATAGGTTTGCTAAAAAAAGCAAAAATGCTTTTTTGGGAACATTTATTGGATTTTCAATTACAAACTGTCTTTTTTATGTAATTGGGCTCCTATTAGGCATTAGTGACATATTTGCAATACTACTTGCAATTCAAACCTTCTTTTACGGATTTGTTCTACTGGTATTAATCGTTGATGAAGTAGATAACGTCTTTGCAAATATTTTCTCATCTGCAATGTCATTTAAGAACATATACAACAAAATAAATTACAAATATCTTGTTGTTTGTTTCACAATAGTAGGAGTAGTACTGTCCAATTTAATTCCAATTTATCAATATGAAAACTTTTTATTGATAATAGGAGCACTATTTGCCCCGCTATTTGCAATTGTTTTGACGGATTACTACATCATAAGGAAGGGTCGAATATCTGTCGAGAAATTCTATGAAAAAAATAATAGGATCAAAATATCATCCTTTTTTTCATTTTTCGTTGGAAGTATTACTTACTTTATTCTCTCCCCCATTTCGCCGCTTCATGTAGAAGACTTTGCACTAAATATAGGTTCAACGATTCCAAGTATAGCAATCTCGATTATAGTCTTCTTAGTAATAGAACTTTTAATAAAAAAAGTTAAATTGAAAAATAAAGAATATTCTACAGATAAGAAAATTGAGTAAAATGATGATGTAGAATGTCGACGTTGAATAAGAGAATAGTAATTCTGGGTGCAGGTTATGCAGGGATTTTTCTTAGTACTAACCTTTCATCAAAATTAGACAAGGATTCAAATGAAATAATACTAATAGATAGAAACAATTATCATCAGCTAATGCAAGAAATACATCTAGTAGCATCTGGTTTTAGAACTGCAGACCAATTGAAAATTCCAATCTCATCCTTAATTCAAGGGAAAAATGTACATTTTATTCAAGACGATATAAAGAGAATAATTCCTGACAAGAACCTTATATCTTTGAATTCAGGAGATATCAAATATGATGAATTGATAGTTTGTTTGGGATCTTCCACAAAATACTTCAATATACCAGGTGCTGATAAGTATACTCTTCCTATTAGATCAATATATGATGCTTCAATTATTCATGATCACATTTCAAAAATAATTAGCGATGAAAATAAGAAACACAATATAGTAATAGTAGGAGCAGGGGCCACAGGTATAAGTCTTGGAAGTGCCTTGGCAGAGATGATAAACGCCTCACCAAATAAAGGCAATATTAAAGTAAACATAATCGAAGCCACCTCAACTATATTACCTGGATGGGATATCAGAGTCAAAAATAAGACTGAAGAGATCCTAAAAGACAAAGGTATAAGGATTTTCCATAACTCACTTGTTGAAAGAGTAGAAGAACGTACTCTATTTCTTAAGGATGGTCTAGAGATTAACTCTTCATTAATAATTTGGACAGCAGGAGTAAGAGGATATAACATAGATATAGAACCTACAATCGACAAGACCAATGATGGTAGAATAATAGTTAATGAATATTGCCAAACGAATCAATATAAAAACATCTATTCGATTGGTGATTTGGCGGCAATGAAAAACTCTAAAGGAACATTATATCCTCCACTAGCACAAATCGCAGTAAGGCAAGCACGTTATTTGGCAGACAACATGGCAGAATATTATATCAAAGGAAACGAACCAAAAGAAAAATTTGATTATGAAATAAAAGCTCAAATAATTTCTGTGGGTAGTGACGAATATGTGGGGTTGTTAAATAATTACGTAGTGAGTGGAGATCTTGCAAAGATGATTGATGAATTTACCAAACAAACATACATGAAATCGTTAAAGACTGGAGGGAAAAACATATCTGTCAATCTATATGAAAATGACTTTTTTTCGCAAGTAATGGCAGGTATAACCTTTGCTGGATTCACATTCTTTAAAGGTTTAGAAAAATTGGCATAAGGCTTTAAGAAAAGAAAAGATACTCTAATTTTTTACTCCTTTGTATCAATCATGAAACAGCTTTTAAAAAAAATAACACAAATGCAGTTTTTCCTTATTTGGATTCAAAACTAAGTAACAATAGAATTACTTTTCAATATCAATTTGGTACTTTGAATTAGCAAAAAACCTCAAAATCTCAAAAAAATAGACAAAGAAAAAAAATTGACTTGATGGACCTTTATGGATGTTTATGTTGATGTTCATGTCGATGTTCATCGGTGTGTAAGTGGGGATGTGAGTGAGATACACCACCATGGCTATGTGAATGATATATTTTCTTAAAGACAGCATATAAAGCTGTTATTCCAAAGGCCAAAGTAATAAACATGACGATAGTGGGACCAGATGAAGAATCCAAAAAGAAACTAGCGTACATGCCACAAAATGATGCAACCGATCCTATGATAATCGATAGAAATATAACACTTGAAAAATTATTTGATAACATCCTGGCAGAAATGGCTGGACCTACTATTACTGACGCGAGTAATGTTACTCCAATTGAAGACATTGAAACAATAATTATCGTAGCCAAGACAAATGAAAAAAGTAGTTCGATATGTGAAGTTTTAATCCCACTTATTTTGGCACTTTCGTTATCAAAAAAGGAAAAAACTAAGCGCTTATGGAGGAAAAAGAAGAAGGCACCTGAAAGTATTGTTACTGAAACAATGATATAAAGATCTTGTTCGGTAATGGCCAAAATATTTCCAAACAAAAGTGATTCGAAATTCCTGGTATACCTATTTGTAATGCTTACTAGTAACACTCCAAATGCAAAAATAGCGGTGGTAACCAGCCCTATTGCAGCATCAGGTTTAATTTTATTTCTTTTGCTTATTTCATAGATTACAAAAGAGGCCAAGTAGCTCCAAACAATTGCTCCAACATAATAGTTCAAACCTGCAATACTTCCCACTATTGCTCCTCCAAAAGCAGCATGCGAAAGGCCATGACCAACATAACTTAGTCCTCTTAAAATAATATATACTCCAGCTAGGCCACAAATACCCCCAAGCAAAACTGAAACTATAACTCCCCTTACAAAAAATTCATAATGAAAGGGTAACAGAAGATCAATCAAATGATCTTCACTATTTTATTTTGTAATCTGAAAGTCCATACGTTTTTAGAAGGTTATCTTCTTTAAGAATATCTTGTGGACGACCTTCAGCGATCACATATTTATTAAAACAAATAACCCAGGGAGAACGATTGGCGATGTGAGTTATATCATGAGTGGATAAAATTACTGTCATACCATTGTTGCTGAGTGTTTTTAAAATATCAAATATTTTTTCTCTTGAAACATAATCTAGACCCGTTGTTGGCTCATCCAAAATGAGAACATCAGGGTTTCTAATCAATGCCCTGCCCAAAAACACACGTTGTTGTTCTCCTCCAGAAAGTGCACGAATGTGTCGTTTTTCATAGCCACTTAATCCCAATGTCTTTAAAGTATCTTTTATTTGATTTTTCAATTTTTTATCTAACCATGGAAGGTAGCTTTTGTAGTTCCATGATCCCATGGCTATTACCTCCTGTACAGAAACTGGAAAATTCCAATCAATAGTTTCTATCTGTGGAACATATCCAACAGACGGATAATAGAAAATTGAATCACAGTCATTGCAAATGTACTCGATATCTCCATTCCAAGGTTCGTAAATTCCACACATTAGTTTTAGTAAAGTGGTTTTTCCAGATCCACTAGGACCTACTATAGAAACAAATCGACCTCTTGGTATAGACAAATTGACTCCCTCGACTACAAAATCATGATAGGTAAATCCATAGGATACACCAGTTAATTTCAGATATTCAAAGGAGCCCATCTTAATGATATCATTTGAGATGTTTATTAATATTTAAAAAAAATTATGGTGTGTATGTATTCTCAGGATTTATGTTAGATAGGCTACTAGTATTTCCCCCTAATGGGACTACCATGTTCTCCATATTATCAAGCATCATTCCCACATACGTATGGTTAGGACTTGTTAAATTGCCAGGAAGTGCGTCATCTCTCAAGGTCTGTACAATATTTACACCAGCTTCTTTAGCGATTTGATCAGTGATTCTATTTGAAAAGACCTCTGATGCAAAGATAGCCGGTACCTTTTCAGCCTTTATTTGATCTATCAATTTGGCTATATCAAGAGGTGACGGTTCTGAAAAATCTGATGGTTGTACAGCACCAATCACGGTCATGTTATACCTTGGTGCAAAGTATGCCCAAGAATCATGATAAGTTACTAGCTTTCTATTTTCCGGCGGTACACTTTGTACGGCTGTTTTTATTCCTTCATCTAGCTGTTTTAGTAAAGCAATGTACTTTTCGGCGTTCTCTGCATAATAAGCAGTATTATTTGGATCCATCTCGATTAACTTATCTTTAGTTAAATTAGCAAACTTCATAGCGTTTACTGGATTTAACCATAAGTGAGGATTAGGATGACCCTGTTCTTTAGGAAAACTAAAATCAAATATCCAACCTGTTGAATTAATGGTACCATCAGCAAGTTTTAACAATTGAATGTCTGGTTTGTTCTTCAAAGACTCATTTACAACTTTTTCCATATTGTCCTCTAGAAACAATCCGTTAATGATAACAAGATCTGCATTGCTTAATTTTACTATATCAGACGGAACGGGTTCAAAGGTATGTGAATTTACACCCTCTGGGACCAAACCAGTTAGGTTTATTTTATCTCCTGCTATATTTTTAACAATATTAGTTATTGGAGATACAGATGTAATGACGTTTAATGTTTTATTGGCTGCATAAACCGAATTCAGATTATTATCAACACTTGTGGAGGAGACCACCGCTAGCAAAGACAAAAGTATTGTAAACGTAGCTACAAACATTATTTTGGTGTTTTTAAAAAAATTTTCTGACATTCTGAATCTTTACAAATGATCTTATTAATTTTTATAATAGCGAGTTATGGGTTTTGGGCCAAAAAATGCATTTATAGTAGTATATGAGGCCTTTTAGGTCATATCTTTCTCATTTTGCTAAAAGAAACATTTAGAATATTTTTTCTTACTATTCTAACTATAGAATAAATAATGTTACGGATATCATAAACAAATGAGCCTAACAACCGGATTAATAAACCATTTTCACCGGGCAATTTTGTACATCCACCAATAGCTTCTTTTGTTCCAGACAAAATTTCTAGTATTTCATTTTGTATGATGTTTATTTTATCCTTAGGGGTTAGAATATAAACACTCCCCAGTATTTCATAATTATTGAATATTCCAAAAGATCGTATATTTTCCGCCTTGGGTTCTATTTTTGCTACATCAAGTAGTCTTAATTTATCATCTTGATTTACTGACTTGACTTTCATATAGCATATATCGTATTCAAAAGACTCATTGCTAGCAACCCTACCAGGCGATAACATTTCAGAATAAATACAGGTAGCTTCATCATGAACCTTAATATTTGAAACCTGATAAAATCTGGAATCTCTAAATGGTATTATTTGATCAGGTATATATTCCAAGTAACAATCTTTATCAACATTCAAATTTATTATTTGAGATCCAAAGTTTTTATTCATCCTGTATATTCTAGTAGCACTTTGAGTAGTAACATGTGATTTAGCTGAATTAGTAAGTGTGATGTCAATTCTATACCTATCACCTTGTAAAACGCCTCCAGATGGAGAAATAATATAAACATAAGCCATCTCAGGAAATGTCTCTTCAAGATAAAGGGCACGTTTTATGCACAAAGGAACCTTGTAATATTGGTGTTTTATGGATGTTTTATGACTACTTGGATTATATTCTAGACAAAGGTGTAAAATACCTAATTTGCCAGACTGTCCTACTGCCAATTGTTCCAATGGATTATCGTAATTTAAAATTTCAGCAGGAATATTTTCAGGAGTACAATAGGCAAGATTATACGAACTCATTGAAATCAGTAAAAGATTAATTGATGGCTACCGATTTAGGAGGTGCATCAAATAATACGTCCTTTACGATTTGTTCTGCCACGGTTTTAACACCCTGACCAGTTTTGCTATTAACAAAAACATATGGTTTATCATTTCGAACAACTTTGGCGTCTCGCTCCATGATACTTAGGTCGGCACCTATGAAAGAGGCAATATCTATCTTGTTGATTACCAATAAATCAGACGTTTCGATTCCAAGTCCACGCTTTCTTGGATATTTATCCCCTCCAGAAACATCGATGATATAAATAAAATAGTCGGCCAATGCAGGGCTGAATGTGGTTGTAATGTTATCACCTCCACTTTCAATTATTATCAAATCAAGATTGGGGTGCTTGGATTCCATCTCCTCTACAACAGATATATTAATTGAAGGGTCTTCTCTCACTGCAGTATGAGGGCAGCCTCCGGTAGCAATGCCTATTACTAGATCCTCTGGCATTAACCCTCTTTCGGTGGCAAGGTTTTTTCTCATTCTATCGGCATCTTCTCTAGAAACAACATCGTTAGAAATAATTCCAACATTATATCCATCTTTCTTTAAAATAGGAACTAATTGTTCGATTAACATGGTTTTTCCTGATCCAACAGGTCCGCCTATACCTATACGTGGTATTCTTGAAAGTGCCACAAAAAAATAAAGGAAAAAATCAAGTAATAAACATTTTTGAATCCATCTGTTCATGATGCATTTGAATTATATCAAGTTGAGGAATAAATTGCCACATACTGTCAAGAGGTCTATTGATATTTTTTTTCACCGTTGAGAGAATTACTGGTTTCATCTCGTCTATAAGCTTCTGCCCTTCAATATGTTGAAGAATACCCAATCTAAGAGCAGCTCCAATTACACTGACAACAAATCCATACAGCAACATCAAACCAGATCGCTCTTTAGTTATTTTCATAGAATTGCATCCCAAGGCGTATGATAAAGGATAAACTCCCTTTGCATGCCCGCTCTTAATATTTTTTGAATAGAAATCCAAATATTCATCATTATGAATAAATGCAGAAACACATCTTAAGAACTGAATTCCTGATCTTGTTGAGGCCGAGCGAGTTTCATCTACCAGTCTCATAAAATAATATGTATTATCCAATTCTAATAACGAGATAAAGTCTTTCTTTTGAATACAATTATACACATTACCTACAACGCAGCAATCTGTAGGTCCTATTTGCTGTACAAGGTAAGCTTTGATGAAATCCGAAATCTCGCCGTACGTTAGCTTTCTGTTTTTATCATAAAACAATAATTCCAGTCCATTTGAAGTCGTGTACAAACCGGTTGGAAAAAAAGAATCAGATAATTGTAAGAAACTTAAATCCGCAATGGACGGGATTGATTCGATATCCCTATCAGTGTGCATGAATGTCAAATCCCTGATCAGGTTCAAAAATGAGTTGCTCTGAACGAATTTCTATATAGTCTTTTAGATCTGACAACAATCTCAAAAATAGGTTTATTTCATCTGGACTTTGAATAGGAAAAATTATATCACGATTTTCGATTTTTAGTGGCCTATGTAAGTTTCCAATAGTATGTCCTACCTTTAGTGCCACATTAGTGAGTTCATAATCGTTAGCTTGGTCATGCTTGTGTTCATGGTCATGGTCCTCATGTTCATGCTTGTGTTCATGGTCATGGTCCTCATGTTCATGCTTGTGTTCATGGTCATGGTCCTCATGTTCATGCTTGTGTTCATGGTCATGGTCCTCATGTTCATGCTTGTGTTCATGGTCATGGTCCTCATGTTCATGCTTGTGTTCATGGTCATGGTCCTCATGTTCATGATTATTGTGTAAATGATTTTTAATATTCAAGATAGCCACAAGCTCAGGAGATAATTTTATCACTATCATTTTAGTATCATCAAGAAAAACTACATCACCGTCTTTAAGATGGGTTCTAGAAGGCAAAATAAATCCGATATCAGTTTCTTTGTCTGAAACTTTTCTCATTCTAACCTTCTCGGTTTCAGATCTCTGAATTACTACGTTCTCGACGGTATCTTTTTTAACAGACTCTTCATATTTTTGATGTAATTGTGGATCTTTCTTTATGTTTCCTATAATAGTCGTAATGGTTAACATCAGATATCATATAGAGGTCAATCTTATCCATAAAAACAATTTCAATATTTTGATCTTATTTCAAGTCAAGCTAAGATGTTCGTCAAAATTATTTTGGGACAGAATTATCTTGAAATTTACGTTTTATTGTCTCTACTGACGTTGTTATTAAGACTTTCTAGATCATTTGTGTTGTTTTTTGGATCATCTGGATTCGGATTCCTTATTTTGTTCACAGCGGTTATCATATTTTGTAAATTTTGAGTATAATCATACTTTCCGTAGTGTTTATAGTTGCTAGGATCTAATTCGGCAAATACTAACCCTCCATCAGATATTTCAATTTTTGAACCAACCTCAAATTTTTGAGCTACCACACATTGTCTTACCAAGTGATAAGGATAATCAAGATTGAGGTGAGATTTGGGATCAATCAAACCTGAAATCGAAAACAATTTTCCAAATTTGATAATTACGTGTCTAATTTGCAAAGGGTCGACGATTAACATAGAATCATCAATATTAGATTTTTCAGTACAATGTCTAATTTGCAATAGTAATCACCTTTTTGAATCAGCAAGTGCTTGAGGATTGAGGTCATCTGCAGCTAAATTCTTATCAATCCTTAAAACAGATTTAGCCATTTCACCTGATGCTTCCAATGCCATTGTTTTTACCAAAACTGGATCCAAAACACCTTTAGAAACCATATTTACAATTTCACCACTGTCGATATCAACTCCATAGCCATCTGGGGAAGCCTTAGCATTCATTACTTTTTCTAAACCGTTAAATCCAGCATTTGTTAATATTTGTCTCATAATACTTTCGAGTGCAGATGTTACCACTTCTAGGCCTACTTGCTCTAATCCACTGAGTTTGAGTTTTTTAATTTTTTCAATTATATGCAATTCGGCAGCACCACCACCTGGAACAATTCCATAATTTAATGCAGCTTCTGCAGCATTGATTCCATCAATTGTTGATCTCCATCTCTCTAACGATGTTTCTTTCGTAGAACCTGATATCAGCACAGTGATGATCTTCTTTCCTCTTCCATTTTCCAAATATATTATACCGTTATCCTCATCCTCGTATATTTTCTCAGAAACACCAAGGATATCTTTATTTTTTAGATCATCTAGTGTTCGCACTGGTTTTGCACCCGTATATCTTGACAAATATTCTATTTCTTCATTTGAAATGTGGACCGCAAATAATCCCTTTGATACAAAAAGATCTTCGACTATTTGATCCACTTCAGGTGAAGCAATAAAAAGAGTATTTGCTCCCGTTTCAACTATGGTATCAACAATTTTTTTTGATTTTTCCAAACGATCTTTTTCCATAGTAAGAATATCTTGATATTTACTATTTTCTTTGATCCACGACTCTTTTACGGGTTTTAAATCCAATCTCAGAATTAGAATTTTCGAATTTTCAACTTTGCTTGGAAGTTCTGGATCTATTCTTTTTCTCTCCAAAACAATGCCATTAAAAATTTTATCCTCAATGTCTACTCTTCTTATTACCTGTACTGCCTTATCAAAATCATATAATCCGTTGTAAATCGCATCTTTTCCCACGGTACGTAACGCATTAACTACCAACGTATGCAATACTCGACCATCCAATTTTGATGACAAGCTCGTTTTTACGATTTGATCGAGTTCAGGAGCATCAAGGTTTATCTTTATGGCACTTTTTTTTAGCAATTCGCATGAATGTTTTATACCACTTTCAATGCCTTCAACGACCTTAGTAGGATGCACCGCAAGTTCACGAATTAATCTTTTACCTTCTTTAATCATCTCGGCTGCCAAAATTACAGCCGTTGTTGTTCCATCGCCTACTTTTTGTTCTTGTCTTTCTGCAATTTCTACTATCATTCTTGCGACAGGATGAATTGCTCTCAACGAAAGTAATATGGTAACACCGTCGTTAGATACATGTCTATTCATTGATTGATCGATCAAAAGTTTATCCAACCCTTTTGGTCCTAGGGTGGTTCTCACCGTTTCAGCTACGGCCATTACCGCGTTTGAATTAGACTCTAAAGCATTGAATTCAATATTTTCAGCTATTGGTTTCCAAACTCCAAAATTTTGTGGCGAAGACATATTTTTTAAAATTAAAGACCAAGAGATAAATGTATCAGAAATATTAATGCGGAATAGAAATTAAAGAAACTTTAGAAAAAAAGAAGGCTGGGAAGAACCCTTATGCCATAAAGTATCTTTGTGCTAAAGTTAGTTCCTTTGCGGGATCAACAGTAGCGATCTGCCCGTCAATCTTTACTTCATATGTCTCATGATCTACAGTAATTTCTGGTGTTTTATCATTCCACAGCATGTCTTTCTTTCCTATACTTCTGCAGTTTTTAACAGCCAATGTAGTTTTTTCTAATCCTAGTTTCTCAGGAACACCAAGATCTAATGATTTTTTTGACATGAAGGTAAAAGAAGTCTTCTTTACAGCACGCCCCATGGCACCAAACATTGGTCTATAAAAGACCGGTTCTGGTGTTGGCAAAGAAGCATTTGGATCGCCCATGATAGACCAAGCAATAAATCCACCCTTAAAGACCATTTTTGGCTTTGCGGCAAAGAAAGCATTGTTGTACATGACTATATCAGCATACTTTCCTACTTCAAGAGATCCAAGATAATCTGCGACACCATGAGTTATGGCAGGATTAATGGTTGTTTTTGCAATATAGCGCTTTGCTCTTAAATTATCGTTGTCTCCTTCCTCATCTTTTAGTTTTCCTTTCATTTTTTTCATTTTGTCGGCAGTTTGCCATGCACGAATTACAACCTCTCCAATTCTACCCATAGCTTGACTGTCTGATGAATACATACTAAGAACTCCCTCATCATGCATTACATCCTCGGCTGCAATTGTTTCGGCTCTAATTCTAGAGTCTGCAAAAGCGACATCTTCTGCAACACCAGGGTTAAGATGGTGACAAAACATGAGCATATCAAGGTGTTCATCAATAGTATTAACAGTAAATGGCCTTGTAGGATTGGTTGAAGAGGGTAAAACGTTTGCTTCTGCTGCGATGGCAAGTATATCTGGAGCGTGACCACCACCTGCTCCCTCTGTATGATAGCTGTGGACAACTCTTCCATCGATGGCATTAACGGTATCCTCTAAATAAGCACATTCATTTATGGAATCAGTGTGTATTGCAACTTGAACATCAGTTAAATCAGCAGCACGAAGTGATGCATCCAAAACAGCAGGAGTAGTTCCCCAATCTTCATGATCTTTTAGTCCACAAACACCGGCTTCGATTTGTTCCATTTGTGTGGCTAACGACGGATGAGAATCATTGCCTTTGCCCAAAAATCCATAATTCATTGGAATGTCCTCTACGGATTCTAACATCCTACTAATGTTAAATGTACCTGGAGTACATGTAGTAGCATTAGTACCATCTGCAGGACCAGTACCACCACCTATCATATTACATATACCATTACTGATTCCATCTATGTACTGCTGAGGAGAAATCATGTGAATGTGAGTATCAAAGTGTCCTGGAGTACAGATTGTGTGTTCACCAGCTGTTGCCTCAGTGCATGCGGATACGATTAGGTTTCTATCAACACCATCCATTACTAATGGATTTCCGGCTTTTCCGATACCTGCAATTTTACCATCTTTAATACCTATATCACCCTTCACTATCCCAATCACAGGATCAAGCACTACAGCATTTGTGATAACATAGTCCAAAGCACCTCCTGCACTGGTAACACCAGGTGTTTGAGCTTGACCATCCCGGAGTGTTTTGCCTCCTCCAAATACACATTCATCTCCATGGGTTATGAGATCCTTTTCAATCTCAATTAAGAGATCTGTATCGCCTAAACGAATCTTGTCGCCTGTAGTTGGACCAAAATGATCAGTATATTGTTTTTTTGTTACTTTTAAGACCAATAATATCCTCTCCTAATTACCCATTCCTTTAAAACCAAAGAACTTGGCTTTTTCCATTGCAGATTTGTTTATATTTGTTGATCTCATGCTTCCATTTGTTAAACCATTAAATCCAAAGCAAACTTTTGAACCTCCAAATTCACACAATTCTACTTCCTTTGTATCACCTGGCTCAAATCTGACTGAAGTGCCAGCTGTTATGTTTAATCGATAACCAAATGCTTGCTCTCTTGGAAAATCAAGAACTTTGTTGATTTCAAAGAAGTGTGTATGAGACCCTATTTGACATGGTCTGTCACCAGTATGCTTTACAGTAATCTTTATGGTTTTTCTGTTTTCGTTGCAAGGTACATCGCCTTCAGATAAAACATATTCTCCTGGAATCATTATAAATTAAAACCTCCGTATAAATTCAATTTAGAAATAATCTTAATTGTCATTCATAACTCACCTATTGAACTGGATCATGAACTGTAACTAATTTTGTCCCGTCTGGAAATGTAACTTCCACCTGTACTGTATGTATCATCTCAGGCACTCCCTCCATAACATCCGCTCGTTTTAAAATATTTCTTGCAGACGTCATTAATTCGGCGACTGATTTTCCTTCTCGTGCTCCTTCTACAACAAAATTGGCTATATAAGCAATTGATTCAGGATAATTTAGTTTTACTCCTTTCTGTTTTCTTCCCTCGGCAATTTGTGCTGCCGTCCAAATCATCATTTTTTCAATCTCTCTTGGGGCTAACATCATGTTTAATTCACATATAACAAACCTAGTGAGTTATTTTAAAATTCAAAATAATAATCAATATATATGAACAATTACCATTATCAGATATTTAGTCGATGTCGACTAAATCGAATGTCAGTAGTCAGAAATTTTAACAGGTAAACATGTCTTTAACCAATATAATGTTTTGTCATAGGGACCGTTTTTGCCAGTTGAAAGTCTGAATTCATATTTTTCCTTCACTGTATGAATGACAAGGACATTTTCATTTATAGCGGTACCAAGCATATTAGAAATCAAAGTTCTGGTATCAGGGTAAAATACCATTTTTTTTATATCAGGATATTTGATAGAAAATTCGTTAGACATTTTTGATCCTGCTGCTGAATCTTGTTCTTTAGAAATAAATGAATCCTTTATCTTAATATCAGAGAATTTTATTTTTTCAGACAGAACATAATAAAGATACGGCCCAATTCCAGCAACAAAACCCGGATCTGTCATTTTTCGTAGCACATTTTTTTTAACCATGATAATTCTAATCGGAGTAAATGTAAGAAGATAGTCAATCTTCATAGGTTTGCTTTTAATATATCCCGAAAGCCTCAACACAATAGGTTCGATATTTTGAGCGAGCATCAAATCATACAACTTCTTGATTTTTTGACTATCGGACATTTTTGAACTGGATTTGATTTTTTTCAGATTTATTTCAAGCTCGGACAATACAGTATTAAGATAAAAGATGTAAAATATTACTTTAATTGAATGATTTTAAGACGACTAATTAGTTCAAATCGGGAAATTCAAGAACAGATGAAACAAAAGAAAATGAAAATTTAGTTGAGCTGTTGATCGGTTGGTTTGTGAGAGTGTGGGTTGGTAGGTCCTGAATAAAACTGGACTATCCTGCTCTAGACCATCCTATCCCTGCAGGTATGTTATAGAATCCGAAGATAGCGATCATGTAAACCCATGCAGTGAATACAAATGGTCCCGTAAGTGCAGGTAATCCCCATTGGCCAAAGAACTTTTGGAGAGCAGGCATTACCACCACGGAACAAGTTACTGTGGCAAGAATCGCCAGTAAGAACGACTGTGGAGTAAGAGGCACAAAACTAGTTAATGCGATCATTACCAGGACCTGATTAAACCCATGCAAACCAATTCTAGTCTCATGAGTAGGTAACTTCATCACTATGGATAAAGCAGCACCAATAGCGGATCCTATTAAGGCCATAACTCCAGCAAGATATAACGGCGAATATTCATTCCATCCTGATGTATACGCGTTTGTAAATAAACCTCTGTCCTGAACACCAGCTATAAATGGGGCCAATTCAAATGCCAAAGTCAGACCTACGACCCAGAAAACACCAGTCTTCCAATTCTCCACAAAGGTAACCTGAGATACACCTTTGAGAGTAGAAATGATGAATTCTTTGGCGGTCCATTTGAAGTTCTCAGGCACTAATTGGACAGGATTATCACTTCCGGGAATTTTGTCCTCTTTAACAGCAGGAGGTGTTTCGGGCCAAACATCATGTCCATATCGTTTACTTGCATACATCATAGCCCAAGTAGTGAAGATAAACGAAGATGTAAATCCAGGGATTGCCACAGCATTAGTAACACCGGGCGCCTGTGGACTAAATATATCTCCCATAAAATGTGAGAACGCCATCCAAGCTACTGCGGTTATGACTGCTCCAAATAGCGAGAGTGTCAATGTCACCCTATTGGCTTTTACAAATGGTCCAGACCAGAAGGCCATTCCAGTTAATATGGAATTGTATCCAAACAACCCAAAGGTAACTAGTCCATAATCGGCACCCAGTAGTAACGCAGTTGCTGCACCAATTAATCCTGCTGCTACCATCATGATACCTGCTTTGCGTGAAGCTATGAGGACACCTGCAAGAATAAAAATACCAGTTACTGGCGAACTGAATAAAGGAACTTCAGAGATGCCATTAAACAGTATATAGAAGAAATCTAGAAGGGGGTCTCCTGACGAATATGTTGCTGACGCCATACTAGGATTTTGTACAGGTATAGTTTAACGATTTGTATTGAATATCGGTTTATTAATCAACATAAACCTTAGTCCCACAAATTAATTTAGTAATAATACGGGTTTGTTAGATTCAGAAAGAATTTTCCTTGTTACATGTCCAAAGTCATCAGAATTTCCTAATCCTTTTGTTCCTAGAACTATGAAGTCTACATTCAAGTCATTGGCAGTTTTAATAATTTTATTAGCAGGGTCCCCTATTTTCACAACTCTCTCACATCTTTTAGAATTCTTTATAAGGATACTAGATAACATTAGTCGTCCTTCTTTTTCAACTCTTTTCATTAGCTCAGTATCGTACTCAGTATCTTGTTCGTAGTCATCAGGCCATTCAATTATATGTACCACATAAATTATAGAGTCGGCTTGGAAAGCATGACTAGCATAATCTAATGCTCTTATTGAGGATGTGGAACCATCAACAGCGACTAGAATTCGCTTAAAACTTGTATTGACAGGATTTTCAGAGGGATTGTTTTTGGACATAGAAAATTTATGGTCATAATTTCTAATTTGAAATTTTGATCTGATAATAAACAAAAGATTTGATAAAACAATTGAAATTTCTCGTTTTGATTCAATAATAGGTTTTACTATAAGAAAACATGCTGCAGATATTGTCCAGACAATACTTAGTAAAATCCAAAACAAGAAAAACTCGTAGGAAAATATATACCCAGAAAAAAACAATGGTAATGGCCATATAACAACCAAAATGAGTGTAAAAAAGATTCCGTATTTGTACCCAAAAATAGTTCTCTTCTTTAAAAACGATTCATCATTATCTTCTTTTATCAAAGATCTGATTCTTTCCTCTACAACTATGATCCGTTGCTTCGTAATGTTGAAATTAAAGTTGTCTGGTCTAATTAAACTCCCTAAAATAACTAGAACAAATCCAGATACAAATGATGTTAAATTGCCCAACAAGAGAGGAATATCATGACTGGTAGAAGCTACCGAGATATTCCCATACAAAGAAAAAGCCGAAAAAAGCCATACAATAACACCCAGCAAAAGCCCACACAATGCTGAAAAAGAAGCAGAGATCTTGTTGGTTTTTTTCCATATCAAAGACAAGGATATAGGCCCTACGGCCGAGCCTATAAGAATACCCATTGATAAATAAATGTACTGTAGGCTCAATCCTATGTGATATAGGGATAAGGAAAGTACGCCTATGCCGAATCCAAACATCAAAACAGAATATTTTGAAACACGCATTAATTGCCTACCAGACGCCGATGGTTTAAAATAGGTTCTATAAACATCAAATGTAAATAGAGAAGAGAACGCGACAAGTTCTGCTGATCCCGCGCATGTTACTGCGGTAAATAACATAGTCAATATTAGAATACCACCTACTTCTCCTAAGAGAGTAGAGATCGTTATAGGTGCAACCAATCCATGACTAACTTCTAAAGGAGAGAGATCTAAATGCATTGCAATACCCGCGAGTCCTAAAGAAGTTGCAAGGGCAAACGGAATAGCAAACCAAGCCAGTCCACCTATGAAAAATCCTTTTATTAGAGATTTAGGTCGTGCTGCAATAGCCCTCTGCCAAAAGGCCTGATCCACAAAAACTGTTCCAAAATTTCCAATTATATTGATAATACCAAAAATAAGGGCTCCAATCGAAGCCAAAGTTAAGAATGAACCACCCGAGTTTCCTTCTACAGGATTAAGAGTACTTGCTAATTGTAGGCCTTCAAATAATCCTGTTATTCCCCCTATGTGTGGATTGAAGAAATAAATACCCACTACTAAAATCAGAATCACTATAAAAATAAATGAGGTATTTAGATAGTCTGCAAAGAAAGTGGCCTTCAAGCCTCCAAAATAAGTATACATCATTATGCTCAAAGGTATTATAAAACAAGCTATTGCAATGTCAATTCCCGTTAGAGCATTCAAGGCTACGGCCCCACCTAACACAAGCATAGCCATAACGATGGAATTGGCCAGTAATGCAAAAATCAAGAATACCTTGTGACCAAACTTTCCTAATCTAAGGTACAGAAATTCTGTAAAAGTATGAGAAGAGGGAGCTCGCTTTTTTAACTCAAGAGCAACCACAGCAAAAAGAATGATTTGTATACTTGCTCCGGCAGCGTACCAAAATGGGCCACCTATACCATATTTGTACGCGACAGTGGATGATTCTAAAAGCGTTGCAGCCCAAATCCAGGCAGATATTACAGATGATGCCAAAAGGCCACTTTTAATACTCCTCCCGGCTGTGGAAAACCACTCAAATGTTTTTCTTGTCCCAAGCCATTTGGTATCCACAAAAATGAGCAACAATACGATAGCAGTCATTATCAGACCACCCCCGATGAAGATCAGGTAACCTGTTTCATCAGAGAGGATGAATGACAATTAATTGTTAAAATTGAAATGATTTATTTAAATTAATATTATATGGATGTATTTTTTATCAAGTCTTATAACTTAAATTGTTGTAGAATTACATTGAAATTAAAATTCTAAACTATAAATAATTAGACCAATTATTTCGTAATATTAAATCAATGATAGATCCCATAGATGAGTTAATTCTTTCTGCTTTGAGTAAGGATGCCAAACAGGATTTGAATGAAATTTGGGATTTCTTAAGAAATTATGGACATGATTTAAGTTTGGAGGAGATAGATTCCCGCATAAAAACACTCGAAGATGAAAAAATAATTTCAAGATATACAATTTCGATCGACACCAAAAAATTACGACATAGAATAATCAGAGTAGTTTTGGTAACTTTTAGGCCCTCACAGCACTTGGGAAGTCGAGTAGAAGGATTGAAGAAGTATCTTCGTGATGCGCCGTTTGTCTTATTTTCAGGAAAAACAAGGGGTGGATATGACTGGATCACAATTCAAGTATTTTCATCGCCCGAAGTTGCTGACGAGGAGAGCGATATTTACAGAAACTTGTTTGGAGACATAATCCAAACCTACGAAGTATATGATTTTTCCCCTCTAAAGGAACCTACATTTAATGCTTTTACCTATACGGATAAAGAATATAAAAAATTCTTGAATGAATGGATGCCTCCATTTCTTGGAAGATAATAGTAGGTGGAAGATTCAAATAATTATTTCGGGTTATTTTAGATATCTTGTAGGTTTAGTTATTTTTAAGTTTTTAAATCTAATTGTATCATCGATTAACGAGTGAATTTTAAGACGCAAGTCCATCAAAAAGCTTATGATATCTGTACTTTGACTTGGTTCAAAATTTAGCTGAACTTCCTCTATTATACTATCTAGTCTAGCAAGAGTAATTTTTAAAGCAAGGGAAGTTTTCTTTGTTATTTTAAGTGTTTTTATATTCTTAAAATTAATATTTTCGTTTGCAATTAATTCCAAGTCGTCACCTGATATACCTTGTTTGGAAAATACAGCTTTTACCTCTCTAATTTGTCGAATGGTTAATTCATTTTCTATAATATGATCTGTAAAATGAATAATCTGATTCGGCGAAACAGTAGTTAGTTCCAAGGCTTGACTTACACTCAACTTGTTTAGCATTATTTTTTCTTTGACATCCTGTGGAAGTTTTAAAAGTTGAATCCTGTGTGAAACATACTCCTCACTTTTACCTATTTTTTTAGCCAGTTCAGTAACACCTCCCCAGCCCAGGTCTTGGACATATTTCCTAAAAGCCTCTGCTTCCTCAAGTGCACTCATCGATTTTCTCTGAATGTTTTCCGTTAATTGAATTTCAAATGCTTGTTTGTCATTCATTTCCCTTATTTTGCACGGGATATGACGCCACCTAAGAGACTTGCATGCATAAAAGCGCCTGTGGCCAGCAACTATTTCAAAGTTATTTTGATAAGGACGTATCAAAATGGGTTGGAGTAACCCATGCTCTTTGATACTCGAAACGAGTGATTCTACTTCTTGATAATCATTAAACTTATCTCTAATTGAAAACTGTGATGGGCGAATCATTTTTATTTCAATATGTTCCACTATACTGGTATCGAAGGCATGCATAATTTAAATAAATTAATCTAATACTTATATGTTTTTATCTCATCTATTTAAATCTTATACAAAATCTAAAAAAAATTGTAAATACCATAATTTTGTGATTAATGCTATAAATTATTTATATACACATGTATGCCACAAGGAATAGGTATAATAATAAAGACTTTTCTCTCTAGTGAATTTCAACCCCATTTCCTGAATAAGTATTTGGTTCTAATATATAGAGCAAGGATTAAGATTCTTCAGAGATCTTAAATCCATTAGCTGTTATTACACTTTTAATGCGATAAGATCTTACTACTACTAAGAACAAAAATCTAAAAAAAATTGTCTTAATCTATTAAAATATAATTTGATTGATCAAATTATATTCAAATTCATTGTCCAAACGGTGGGGTCATTGGATAGACACCAACCTGATCTGAATATGCTGGCTTTGGATCCTTATCGTCTTTTGGTTCCATAGTAACAAATAGATCAGTATACGTGTATGGGTAAACTTGTGTTGATTTATAACTAAAAGTCCCATCCTCCTTGACCATGCCTACAGTCAAAGGATATTGAGATGCGCCGTAGTTTCCATCATAAAGCCATACTTCAAAAACTTTACCTTCTGGAGGAATGTAGTTCACTACTCCGTCGATATCTAGTGAATGGCCATCTGATTTAATGTCTACCAACCCAAATACATCAGCTTGACGCCCAACTATTATTCCGGATTGATCAGTGGTTAGAGCGTATCCATTTGAAACATAAACTACGCCAATTAACAATGCTACGGACATAAATAATATGGTAATTCTTAGCGAAAACATCTACCGACTAATAAATGGTTCTTGTATATAAAGATTGAATGATACTTCAAACCTATCTATTTTCTCATTTAGAAGACCAAAAGAAATACTAATCGTATTAATAGTTATTAACCTTTTATATCCATATTATCTGACAACAAACTATACTCAAAACGATATCAAAATAATAGGATGCGATTACATAATTTGAGAGTTTTTTTTCTTGTGAATTTTATACTAAAATTAAGACATTTATACTTGTTCTTATAAGAGGAGTTATGAAATCATATAGTCGGAATACAAAAAAAGCAGGGATCGCTTTTGGTATTGCCATTTTAACAGTATCCATAATGCTAGGCAATAGTGATATGTTATATCAAAATAAAGCAGTAGCACAAGTTGATAATTCTACTGTAATTCAAGAATTTAATGGAAAGCTTGATCAAATACAGGCAAAATTTAAAGAGTTTGTTGAACAGAATAAGATCAATACTACGTCACTAACTTTACCCAATAGCACTGGTATATCCGAAGCTTTACAAAAATTAAATTCAACTAAAATACTTGAAGAAGTATCTAATGCATTTAACAATGCTTTAAGCGAAGCAGGGATTACAAATGCAACTGAAGGGATGAAGCAAAAATATGGTGGAGATTTATCCATGCTCGTTCAAAAGTTTGACGAGATAAGAGGGAATTCCACAAATTAGTTTACAAAACTCTTTTTTCATAAATGTTGAGCATAATATTTTATCTCTAGAAAAGACCTTTTTAACCATATGTCCTAAATGATTGGATTTGGACATTATTTATTATTCTAATATTACTAATTGATGGGAAGAACTTGAATATTTATCCTTAAAACGCTTTTGGTAACTTATTTTCAATATTAGAAGTATTGGTAAAATGGAAATTGGAATTATAACAGCAATACCGTAATATAGAAAAGATACAACCAGAGATATGGTGTATACGATAGGGATCACACAAACCTGAATCAGGAAATATCGGCCCTTATGACCCAAAGTCCTTTGTGTTTTAATAATGTTCACCAATGTAATTAAAAGTATTCCAGCTAAGATTTGAACAATACAAGAAAAAATTAGAGAATATTTATTTCTTAATTCCACGAGCCCTATTAGAGCAACAGAAGTAAGAGTCACTGTTACCAAAAATACTAAAAACACTAGTGAAGTGAAAATGGTAACACCTTCCAAGTTCTCTGCGTAGTCTAAAAGCAGAGTAAATCTAGACCAGTAAAAAAATACAACTATGAAGCTGCATATATAAGCTATAAGAGCATGATAAAATACATCAGGTTCAAAAACTCCGGTTCGGAAGTCACTAAAGTAGCAAGATTATAAACAAGCAGTACCACACCTACAATCAACACTGAATCACTGAATGACCTTAACCTATCAGTTGTAAGAAATCCTTTCTTTACCTTGTCAATGTCCTGCTATGACCTTATTTTAATCATAATTGTAATTATATCACTACGTTTTCAAAAAATTGTTTTTACATTGAATTCATAGATCTTTTTCATCCATGGTGAGTTTGGTGAAATATCGTTAAAAATTCCTTTGGATTTTAATCAAAAGTTTTCATTATTTCATATTTTTGGCTTCCTGACAAAATATTATTTCTTGATGTATATTTAGAATAAGAGAACATAATTTGTAAAATCAAAATCCACTAAAAACAGAATTTTATGATCCTCTTTACATATTGTTATTAGCTAACCTAAGACAAGTCATATTGTTTTCATCCTTGTCTTATACGAGATGATATATTTGGGATCAGAATACCAAAAAAGTAAGCCAAACTTACACCTAACAATGTTCCTAATACTCTTTCATCAAAGTGATATTCGATATTGGCAGATGTAGGATCACCGTACAACACAGACCAAAAAACCAAAAAAGTTGTAAATGCAGGTGAGATATACCAACGACTCGAAATTGTAGCTGATGCAGTTACTAATGATATCGCACAAAGAGATGCAATAACTACTGGTGGTAGGCTCTGACCCAAAAGCCAAGATGCTATCAGAGCGCCCACAAACACTGAAATTGCACGTCCTACACTGCGCAACTTTTGGACTTCTTTGCGTGGTCACATTACAAACAATGCTGCACCAACAAGCCAACCGATATGTTCAAATCCTAGTGCAAAACCCATAGTGGTTGCTGTAGCGGCCATCAGACCCAACCGTAAACCATAATTTCGCGATTGTTTGCTACTCATTAATGGTCTTTCAGCAGGTTGTTCTTGTTTATGCTCCTTAAAACATAAGGACCATCCGTAAGCAACAACTGAGCCTATGATATAGAGTAAAGACAAGGGAACTGAATTAACAAGTCCTGGATAACTGAGTCCAACACCTGCAATTGGTAAACAGATTGTTAATGCTACGATACCAATTGTTCTTCTAGACAAAAGTAGTGCTGCACCAAATGCTAGCAAGAACATACCTGGAATTGCAACTATGGCCCATTGTGCCATAAATGAACCCAGCATTAAGAATACGCCTATAAGTATTCCAATAACAATTATCTTTCGACGTTGTTTAAGAGTTGGAGGTAGACCCATAATTGAAGCAGGTGATGCCCCAAGAAGCAGTGACAATCCAGCTTCAACATGACCGGTGGCGATAATAAAAACAAGAATTGCTGCGATCACAGCAGTAAAACGAGCATTACGCCAACTCCATATGAGATTGTTACTTTTCATGGGCCGTTGTTGCTTATTTCTGAAAAAGTATATTTATTATGAGTTTCTTGCTGTAAGTCATGTTTAATACGATTTATAATAGACGTCACAGTTTTCATCTAAATGATTAATCCCAAAAATGAAATCAATATTTAAGAAGGTCATTAGATCGAGTCGTAGGATTTTCTAAACTTAACCTAATCAATTATGACTTTTTAATTACCACAGTACCTAAACTCCATCACATAATTAATCATATTAAAGGATTTTTATTTTAATTAATTTCTGTTTGCTAGAAAAAAATATAGATCTATAACAATTTACTACGTTAAAGTTAATATACAATACTGATTTTAATACTTCAATGAAAATTAATACCATCTTTTTGCTGACTGCCATTGGAGTGTTTGCAACTTTTTCATTATTGACAATGTCGACCACCACCAACTTTAATGCAGCTGCTCAATCTAATGAAACCGAAAATAATCCAAATTTCTATGCAAATTTTACAGCTCCACCAGGATCTAATTCCGAGGCAACAGGTAATGCGACCTTCACTGTTGGGGATGACCCAAATACAATGTTGTATGTAATTAGCGGGAATGGGCTAGGGAATATTTCTCAAGTTGTTATACTACAGAGTACAGGCGGCCGTACTACTGATTTGGTTCAACCGCTTTATTATGCTCCAACTTCAGGATTATATACAAAAGGTTCTGGAACTGCGGATGGGAATTTCACATCTGATAATTTCGTGAACATACTTAAAGGAAAACCGATGACAGAATTAGTCAAAAAAATTATTGATGGAGAGGTGTATCTTGCAATAAAGACAGTTGATTTTCCACTTGGTGAAATTGCAGGAAAAATAACACCAGTAAAGTAAGATAAGCTCCAAACATTTTTTTTAATTATTTACAATTTTGAGAATATCAACTACATGCTGCAGCTTGTTTACAGACGATATTGATGCGAGTTCCGCTAGTTAATTTTTTGTTAAAGGCTTGGTTTAATGTTATTTGATCTTTTTCATTTATGATTGATTTAATACTCATTTGTGAGGACATAACTCATAACCGGTTCTAGTCACAATAAATCAATTTACTGGATTTCGTTCTTTATGAACAAATTTGAAAGAGCAAAATAACTATGCAAAGTTTAAGGTTAATTTATGTTGATTAAATAGATTTGAAATTTTCAAGAATCATTTGAACTATGGTAATGGAAGTATTTTAGAGGAGTAATCGGTCAAATCTCATCATTTAATCGAAAATAAATATGCATGATGTAATAATAAAATAAACCAATTCTAAATTCTAATTCATTTTTGGTTGAGCTAAAAGTAAGTGAATGTATCAATAAACGAAATTAGTATTATTTGTTCATTATTTTCCAAAATAAAAAATTGTTGAAATCAAACGTGATTAAGCGGGTTCTCACCCACTGAATCACTTCTAATTTTATCTTTTTGACAATACTAGCCTTTTGTTGGCTTTGGTATTGATAACCTCGCACCAGTTACACCAGCGACAATAATTTGGATACCGACGACCAGTAGTGCTATAGATATCAATATGCCTGCTATAACAGCACCCCATATTGGAGACACCATAATTAATATGGCTATTATAATGCTGAATATACCTGCAATTATACCAAATATTCTTGATCCTGCATGCATACCTCTGCCAGCCAAGCTATGAACTATTCTAGCTATACCATCACAGAACAGTGCAATAGCAAGTACAAACAGGATAAATACAGTAGAGCCCAGAGGATATACCACAACAATACTTGCCACTATAAGGACAATAATCCCAAGACCGATTGTACCCCATCTAGATGATCCCGGAGATGGACTGAAAATTCCAATTAAAATTCTTTCAATTCCTACAAAGAACAGAACTATTCCAAGTATGTAAACAACAGTGAAAGTTGCGATTGCAGGGAAAAATAGAGCTATCATTGATCCGACAACAGCTATTACTCCTAAAACAATCTGTACTGCACGCATCCATCCTGGAGACTTTGTTTCAGATAACGTCATACACTATTGAATAATGTCTGCTTATATAAGGGTTAAATAACAAGTAACAATGTTAATGTTCTTTTATATTTTTTATCTCCATTGTATTGGTGTCTAACTATATAGTTGGATAGCAAATAAATAATCTTTGCTCGAGAATGTTAGCTAATTTTTTTATAATATGAATCTTGTTAGGTGATAAAATCCGTCTTTAATGCTACTTTTTTAGAATCTCACATTTAGGGTTAAAAATAAGGTAAAAAAATAACGATAAATCCCTATGGCTTCAAATTTACCTATTATCTAAATAGATTATATCAATCATCCATTTTGTCTATGATAGTCTATGATAGTCAAATAAAATCACAATCAAGATCTCAGATAATAGATTAAATCCTAGTAATATCTCTTAAAAAACTAACAGATTGAAAGGACATACTCAATAAACAGTATGATAGTAACTAAAATTCAAAACAAAGGGAAAGGATAGATATCAATATGACAAATGAAGCTATCGAAAGAGCAAAGGAATGTATTTATTAATATTCATTCCGGTTTAGAAATAAAGACAATAAGATAATCACATTAAGATAATCACATTAAAAATAATTAGATAGGAGGTATGCGATAGCAAATTGTTTATTGCACCAGTCAATCAGGTTGGGCGAATAATTCTAAAATCAAATCTATTGGTCTAATTAGTTTGGTTCATCTAAATAAATTGCACCATTTCAAATTTTCAATGTCATTGTTAGGATTCAAATAAGAAGAAAAACGATACTTAAAATATGATTGCTTAGCCTGTTTACGTTATTGATACCAATATATAGTACTATTTAAGAATAATTAGGGTATATCATACTCACCAACAATTATCCCTTTCGACTTTGTAAAATAAATATTGTTTAATAGAAGAAATAAGGATGTAATATCTTGATGGTAACTTAGATTACTAAGTATAAGATGCAATAAATTATAGAATACACTTTTCGGATTTAATCTGCAGAAAAGCAAGGTAAAAAAATCCTCACCATATTAACACGATCTTTTATTGTTTGGTATTTTAAGTCATGAAAGATCAAGAAAGAATTATCTCAACTAGAATTATAGGATAGGAAAGAAAAGACACATAGTATTTCTAAATTGTATAATTAAATAGAAAGAAGTTACCTGATTGATATTTTTGATTAGATGGATACACTGGATTTCTATTGTTAATACTTATGTATCACGAGCAAGAGTCAATAGGAATTCTTCAAATAAATATTAAATGAAAGAACATGTTTGATACAGTCCAGGGTTTATGATTAATTAAATCAAGCTATATAATTACTTGACACTAAATCATGTCGAAAGTTTTTAGTACCATCTTTTGCTTATTTCTAATATGTTAAGGGATATAAGAATCTCAATCCAACACTTCTTGGATGTAATGAAACAGTTGGAGTAATGCTTATCATCCTGTAAAAGGAATAATTAACTAAAGCAGATAGGTGAAATAGAGTTGAATAGTTTATGTTTTATTTAGAAGTAATATCAATACTTTACTCTACAGAACCAATTTTGAGGCATATTGCTTTTTATAATAAGAAGTACACTAATTAGCAGAATAACATGTTTTCTAAAATTTTAGTTGGTATAGATGGATCGGAATATTCTAGAAATGCTGTTAATTATGCTTTAGATCTTGCTGTAAAGGATGGATCGGAATTATTTCTCTTAGCGATCGTTCCTTCCAAGGTTCATCATGGTGACTCATCAGGAGTATTTGGCATGGTATCTCCATCTTATTTTGATGAATATAAGAAGGAAGCTGAAAAATGGTTTGAAGAAATAATAAATCATATAAACAAGGAAACTACAATGGACGCCAGTACTAGAGTCAAATCAGAAGTAATTACCACCCCATTCTCCACTCCGGCTTCAATTCTAAATTATGCAGAAGAGAGAGATGTCGACTTGATAGTAATCGGCACTAGGGGAAACTCGGGTTTTAAAAAAAGGTTACTTGGTAGTGTAGCTTCAGATGTTGTTACTTATGCTTATTGCCCTGTTTTGGTAGTAAAATAAGATCTATTTTTTTACCTTTTATATGAATCACGTGGGCAATAGTATAAACAAGATTAATAGCATCCATAGATATCAAAATTAAAATATTTTATTGAGAACGATACATAGAAAGGATTTACAAATCAAATCAAATCATCTTGATGTAATTTATCTAATAATGGTCTCAAACTAAGGCCAATTTCTTTTTCCCCTAAAATTATGTTGTAACCGAGGCCCAAAACTATAGATAGCATATTTCTATCTTCCCTAGCGGTGTAAATTGAACTTCCAAATATTTTGAATTCAAGATGATTGTCATGTATCCACTGCTTCCATTTTCTTGTTCTTTGAGCATTTTGATCTAACGAGTTTATCACATAATCCAAATCAATTCCCTCTTCATTATCAAGTAATTGAAGCTTGACCATAGGGAGCATAACATTTCCACCTTTCACCGATTGTTTTTCTTTATTCATTTGTTCTATGATATTATCTTCAACTTCATGAGCATCTTGTGACTCATCCTTATAATCGTCTATATTAATGTCGTAATTTGGAAAAAAATAGCCTGTCAAATTTTTATCCCAATCGTATATTTTGTACACTGTATCAATGTATTCTAATTTCCACAGTGGATTGTCTCTATTTCCCCTTCCAAACATAATAAAACAAAGTGTAAGTTGGTATTTTTATGTTGATAAAATAATGGAATCATTGTTTAAGATTTTCTTGATATGAAAAATGAGAAGCTCTATATTGATTTCTACTACTTCTTGTATTGGATAATCTTAAAAATGTTAAAATCCAGAGCTCTGCTCAAGTAGAATAACATGATTCTACTTCTAGATAAACTGCAGCTGTCTGGTTCTCGTATGAATACTAAATGTTAAAAAATGGGTTTTGTCTTAGACTTTGTATGACTGTAGTTCGCTTAAGCTGATTTTTAAAAATACTTCTGCGCCATTGTATCCTTCAACTTTATCTTTTGGTAAACTATACTCCTTGCGATCTCCCTGAGATGTAATTATTACTGAATCGTCATTTACAGCATCCACATTCCCTGCATCTTCAAAGTCTTTTGATCTCACGTTTTTATGTATAATACTTTCCCAATCTTGTATTGCATCTTCCATATTAATTCAACGTAATGTCATTGACGAATTATTTAAGCATTTATTTAATAATTGTTTGAAAAAAGTATTTTTGTAATATTTGTGTAGACGATTTTCTTACGATGGATAGAATCAGCAGAAATATAGCATCACGATATTCAATCTTAAAGGACAGAAGTATGAAGGATTAAATGGATTAAATGGGGAGTGGAGATAGATAACAAAAGACCCAAATTAACTAGACAGTCATTGAAAACCCAGTGTTTTATTTTAAATGAAAATCAAAATGGTTTAATAATAAAGTTTAGTTGCTTTCATATTCTCAACCAAGAAAATTAAACCATATCATAATTCAGACAGTAATATCTCATAGTTTTCCGATTTGACACAAATCTCTATTACTCTTCCAGGTTTAATATTGTTAAGTTTCACAGGTTCACAAGTCAATTCTTGTGTTATTACCTTTGTTTCAAACACGGATTCTTCCTTTACGATTACATTTTCTTTAAGTGGTCTTTTAATTATTGTTACTTTCATGTTTTAACCCGATCTCCATTCTTTTGGTTTCCTTCTAGATTCTTTTATTATTTGTATATTTCTTCTATAGTCTTTTCAGCTATTTCTAGGTTCTTTATATTAGCAACAATACAATAATGAGTTGATATTATCATGTATTGAAGATGTGATTTAATAAAATAGCGACTAAGCTAGAAAGCAGTTAATAAAGCCGTAATTAATGAACCTTGAAGGTACCAGCTTTATCGTAAGACAGACCAGAAACGTAGCATTCTCAGGCTAGTTACTCCAAGATTAAGATCACCTTTTTAAATTACTAAAAATAAGTATGTGGATGTTTCAAGTCTCTGCTGGAAGTCAAACCTTCAACCTAGGACTCATAGTGGTTGATATGCAAAACGGCTTTGTAAGCAAAGGAGGATCTTATGATCTATTAGGAATGAACACACAGGAATATCAAAAGATCATCCCTAAAACTAAGGAGCTTATTGCCTTTTGTAGAAGCAAGGGTATACCAATATTTTATACAGAAGCTGTTAGAGAAGCAAGTGGTATAGATCTGTTAACCCGAGTTCATAGGTTGTTACCTTTAGCAAGAGAGGAGCGACTCAAAGTTCCTATAACTGTAAGAGGCACATGGGATGCTCAAACAATAGACGAAATTAAGCCTACAGAAAATGATCATATAGTCATTAAGAGAAGAGATGGCGCATTTCAAGATACAGAATTAAGAGTATGGCTTCAAAGTGAAGGGATCAATACATTGATTTTTTGTGGAGTAGATACTTCTATTTGCGTTGAAACTTCATTACGAGAAGCATTCAATAGTGGATATGACGTAATTGTTGTATCTGACGCTACTGCTTCTGGAATTCATAAACACTATGAAACAACATTAGAAAGGGTACGAGATTATTACGGTTTAGTAGTTGATGTAGAACGTTTCTATAAAATGATAACATCTCTGGAAAATATTAAATCTGGCCAAATGAGCGATAGCGATATATCAGATAAATATGGTAAATTTCTTAAAGAATTCAGTTTACTTGATATCAGAAAAGGTGAAAATTAATGTAAATAATATAGACAGGATGTAGATTTCCATGTGGTAAAAAGAAATAGAGAAGGACGAAATTAGTAGTAAATAGTAATTTTGTCTATCACGAGTTCACTTTGATGGATAAATAAATATAACTAACTTTCAAAAAATCGCCAAATAATTTTACTATCTTTAGGAAATTTTTAAGGTACTCACACGGTTATTTCCCATTACTGTACACGGTCCTTCTGATACTCCTAGAATCATATCAGATTATTAAAGACCAAATCTTATCTTCTTTTTTCTTTCTGAGAAATAACTATAATCCTGAACAATGTCTTTTTCTGGTAGAAATTAATATAGTTAAAGAAAATTTTGAGACGTCTAAATGGACCACCTCTAATTGGATGTGATCGGATCTTAGATGCCAAAATAAGATATGAATCAAAATCTTGTTATTCTAATTCCAATCTTTTTCTTTCACCTTTTATTTATTTGTGAATCCCAACAAAGTAGCAATATGACAGTGGGGGAGGGATTTGAATTGAACCTAGACGTTTATGTTGTTACCTGATCTAAGTATCTCTTCAAATAGATGAGGTGTTGTATATAGACTATTTATTACGGAGTCGGTGTTTGAGCCAGTGTTTGTTATATACATGTTCCCTTTGCAAGCTATTTCAAAATCTATCTCTAACGGGTATCGTGTCTAAAGTCCAATTTATGTCCCAATCAATCACGGAAACAATGTCGGAAAATTGGTTTGGCCACTTACATGTTACGATTGTAAGGATAAGCCCATTTTTGTAGGATAGAAGGCTAATTAATAATTGTCCGAAATAATCAAAGATGTTGAAGAATTAGATAAGATAGGTTTTACATTGAACTTATAAGGAGTTTGAGAAAATAAGAGTGCAGGGTATATTGTCAAGCGTATTACATTTTTAGGAAGATTTTTTATCCACCAGTTTTCTAGAGCAATACATTGTTCAAAATATTTATTCTTAAACAAGGTTCCTGCACAATCACATACAAATCTTATTTTTCCAGTTACAGAGAGCATTGACTCCCTTCTTAAGTATCTAACGAAATTTTCAAGTGGGGCAATGTTATCTGACAATAAATCAATATAGTGTTCTGAAAAATCTATTAACTGAAAATTGTGCTTTTTAACATTCTCCTCATAGTCAATAATTTTACTCAGAAATTGGGATGATAAGCTTTCATTTCCAATTCTTGCTGTGACGTAAATACAGCGATCACCTTGCAACAAACCTTCATTTATAAAGTCAGATAATGCCCAAGTCATGGAATCATTTAGGAAAAGTTCTTTGTCATCCACTTTCATCAAATCCTGAGATAATTTCTTGTTTATATTATCACCGTTAGTTAAACAGATGTAGTGATTACGAAATGGATTATGGAAAAGATTATTGTTACCATTACCACTATTACTGTTTAATCCATTAGTCCAAACTAAGCCGTGATTTAAGCTCAATAGTGCATGCTGCTGGGGATTCATTCTTTCAATGTCTTTTCTGTTATACGCATAGATTGTAGAGATTGGAAAAGACAAATAGCTTTGGAGTAACTCACCGAATTTGATTAACGCGTTTTCGAACTTCTCTATCAGATATTCATCAGCCTCAACAAAAACTCTCAATCCCTTTTTTTTCATCTTCCTTGCATTTGAAACAATTTTTTCCCATTCTGCAAGGAACTTTTCAGCGTTAAAATCGCTATAGTGGTAGTGGTACCAATTTGATAGTGGAGTGATTACAACACTGTTGTTACTTTCCATTCGTTTAGTATCGTCTTTTCCAAATTCACTGTAAATCTTGCGATAGAGTTTATGTATTGATGGTTCTTCTAGCATTATTAAAACAAATTCGTTGTTATGCAAACCTTCCTTTAGAAATGAAAAGCAATCATCTATCTCCGTGTCTTTGTTTGGATATACTACAAAAATATGGCTATCATTACCCAACAAATTAGTCAGATTCACATTAGTTCACCTTAGTACAAATAGAAACATCAGTAATGCATCATATCTAAAGTTAACTTTAATTCTCCTAATTCTCTATTTATTGCCTCTCTATCAGATTCATCTTTTGCATACTTCAGTAACCTATTGCAGGCCTGGATTTGTGCCAATATTATCTCTCTTTTATCAAGACATAGGCTATGAGATGATTCTATAAAATGATAGGTAATGCTCTTTTTCTTACTGTACCCACAGGTCTTTGCTTCTATCAAGAATGGTGTCTCAGATTCTAAGATGTTCAATTTTGTCACCTTTTAAATGAAGTTTAAGACTAAAATACATCGAGTCTTTGATCCTCTCATATATTTAATACTTTTTGAATTCAATGTTATTGATAGTGGTTATATCCCATAATTATATAAAAACAAGGATTCATTTGCAATAAAACGATTTAAAATCATGACAATAATTACAAAACTATTATTCTAGTGTAACGATCTATAACTATGACCAAGGCAATTAAGAACAACTTACGCCAAAGGGCCGGGTCAGGTAGCGAAAGCATTACTTTGCGATTTGACAAGGCCACAATGAACGAATTGCGTAACGAAGCCGAACTCAAATTGGAAAGCGTTAACACGCTCCTAAATCAAATAGTCAAGGCTTATACTTTATGGCATAAGCCGGCTGCGAGCACAGGACTGATTTACATTAACAAATACCTTTATAGAGATATTTTAGAAAATTTATCAGATGAACAGATAAAAGAAGTTGCTAACAAATTCGTCAGACATTACTTTATTGATATGATAGAAATGTTTGATAACACCGTGTCGTCCCATGGGTACATTGGAATCCTGCTAAAATGGATTGAAATATCAGAATTCAAATATCGGATTTATGAAGACAGGCAATTAGATTATACAACATACAAGTTTCAATTTGACTTGGGATTAAAGTTTAGCCAATTTATGGCTAATTTAATAAGAAACACGATGGAATCTTTAGGTCAGACTGGCATAAAGGTCGAGGTAACAGAACACTTGGTTATACTTAGGCTCCCAAAGTCAATCCTTTGAAAGATATTATTTTTAGAAATTGTATTTGTTTGCAAGGCATTACGCTATCTTATCTTATCTTATCTTATCTTATCTATTACCATGTTGAGATTTAGATTCTGTTAATACGGATAATGGGTCAGTTGTATGATGGTGCATTAACCAAAGAAAATTACATAGATAGTATATAAGGAAAGTTAGATTTGTCAACATTGAGATACTTGATGAGAAACTGTACATGGAATTAGATGGTGACAAGGACAAAGAAAGAGACAAATTAGTAGTATTTTCATCAAGGTTGTTAGAGTAAGACATTCTAGTTATTACCTCGACTAAATTGGAAGTATAATAACAAGAGCCAACTTACGCACATGCCATTTCTATACTTATTTTTCAACTGAAATATTTAACCCCATATAAAAAATGGGGCCAGAGGTTTGTGAACCAAATTTGACACAAATAATGGATTTAATTTTGTATATTTGATGTTTTATACAGGAGAAAGATAAGGATTTCAATCTACATAGTCAAAGGGTCAAGAAGTTTCCGTTGTGCTATCACTATTAAGAGAGGATTCGATGTTTATATCGTAAAGCTAATAATTAAACCTAAAGTCAAATTAATACATGGGATTTAAAAACTTGTTATAAAGCATTAGGAGAATTAAATCCGTATGGTATAAGAGGTCGACCTGGTCTAATACTTTGGCGTATCCATAATAGTCGTGATTGTGTTTGTATTTTTTTTATGTTTGAAAGTTCAATACGTCACAATCAATCCCTTTTCGAGGTATAGTCGGAGAAGATGGGCCGCTCGGGCTGGATTTGTAGTGATGTCTATGAACATGCCGGATAGTAAACCTCCATGGGTGCCAAAAAAATCTGCAAACGCATGCCGAGGACCTTTCCCCACTACGTCTCGTAAACCCAGGTATCCTCCTGGTTCTATATGTGGTTGAATCAGAGGATCCTGAGCAAATGTCATACGTGAAGCGCGTTCGACATATTTTCCTCGTGTCGCTCTGGCCAACCCACCGCGTCCAAGTGCCTGGTTTAATTCTGCCGGGGATAGGAATCTACTTAGGACCGCGGTATCACCCTGTAGCAAAACATCGTCAAAGTTTTGAGCATGTTGTCTAGCGACCTGCTCTAATCTCTCAATGAGTTGAACTCGTCGAACTGCTTCAGATTGTGCTACCCCTGTCACGCTCCGTGCATGGCCCAGTATTTGTCGAGAACCGCCTAAAGCATTCTCAGGATTAAGTCCATACCTAGTCAGAGATTCTCTTTGAATCTCTGCAGCTTTTCCCCTAAATTGCTCCCATCCTTGGACCTTATCACCACCCGTTCTACTCCCACCAGTTCCTCCCGGCGGGACTTTTGGAGGTACACCTGGTGATCTAGGTAACGAACGTATGCGTGGCATGTATCGTGTAGGTATGTATGGTGTAGCCGATATACCCATTGAAACAGTAAAGTCCAAATCTTCGCCAAATGAATGCGCCCACTCTTCACTGGCTCCCAATGCTTCCGCACCTGCAGAAGCACCTTTAGAAAACAGAGTCCTCTCTTGTTCCCCGGTCCAGATTTGAGTCACTCCTGTAGAGGCATCATCTGCAGCTTTTAATCCAACTGCATATGCCAGCGGCGGAACTGGAGCAAGTAAACCGGCACCAATGCCTTCACTCACGCCCTGAAATACCCTCACTGCACCCATAGTCCTTATTGCAGGCACCGCCTCTCGCGCCGAAATTTCAGCTTGAACTTCAGACAAATATTCGTTCCAACCTGCTTCGGACAGTTCTGATATTGCTTCTCTACGATTTTTTTTAGCTACTATAATTCGTTTCTTGAGCTCGACATTTTCGCCGAGGAGGCGTGTAAGATTGGCTTTGGCAACCTGAATGTTGGCATGAAGGCGAGCTTGCTCAGCTGCGGCTGCAGAGCCTTCTTTTGTCTTGAGATATGCAGTTAACTCAGAGTCGATGCGTTTTTTTTCTCGGAGTAATTGAACGTATTCTTTCCATTCCTTGGTTGCATGAGGACGCCTGCCAGTGCCCGTAAGATCAAGTTTATATGGCACTGTTCCATGTATGAGGATTGGGTTTTGCTCTGATAATTCGAGCATATCTTCATCTGACAATGGCACTGTTCCATGTATGAGGATTGGGTTTTGCTCTGATAATTCGAGCATATCTTCATCTGACAATGGCACTGTTCCATGTATGAGGATTGGGTTTTGCTCTGATAAAGATAGCACTTCTTCATCTGACAATGGCACTGTTCCATGTATGAGGATTGGGTTTTGCTCTGATAAAGATAGCACTTCTTCATCCGATATAGGAGGTACAATATAATTTTGAATCGGGTCATTATCATCATTGTCGTCAGGTTTTGAGCCACTACGTTGTATATTCCATTGAAGGGATTGTACCTCTTTACTGTTAGTCGGTAGCGTCTGTTTTGGATTGACTGCTAAACTTGGCTGCTCGAGTCTTCTGCGAATCCAAACATAGGTTGCCGCTCCAAGGCCGCTTATAAACGTCCCATAGAGGTACATGAATGCACCAGCACCTGGACTCCATCCACTTCCGGGAATCGCCCAACCTGAGCGAGGGTTGTAAGCACTGTTTATCAACCCACCTAGCCCAAAGCTAAACGGTCCAGCCTTAGGGCTGCTGAGCGCTCGGTCAAATGCGTCGAAGCCAACATTAAATAATGATCCGGCGATTCCACTCCAATTTAGTCCCGGACCGCTCGTCCAACCGCTGAAACCTGTCTTGCTCTGCTGCCAGATTTCACGGCTAAGCGCACCATATGATCCGGCGGCTGAGAAAGCAGTGCCTTCCAAGGCCGCTAGCCCAACGCTTTCCCAATCAATCCCTTCTTGGTTAGGAGCCCGTATGCCCATAAGTTGTCTTGTTAGATTGCCGGAAGCTGCACCAATGCCGAAGCTTATAGGTATCGGCACATTAACGCCTGACAATATTGCTGTCACACCAACTTGGACCGCCAGGGACAACGTGTAGGCACCTATAGTCTCCCATATACTAGGTTCCTCTGGCGGAGGTGGTGGAATTACGATTGGGCGGTCGTTGCCAATTATATCAGCCATCCCAAATAGGTTAAAGGTATTATAAGTCTGAGTATTACGTACGGCGGCAGGGATTTCATACGCTCTACCGAATTCGTTATCTGGTAAAGGTTTGAAAGGATCTTCGACGTCGGCGATACCGTTAGCGTAGGCAATCAGGTGCCATAGCGCACCATCACCGTAATTCACTTCAGCGATGTCGAACAAAGACTCGCCTTTTTGGACCACATGACGCGAAGTGCCACTAACAGAGACATCGCTTATAGGAGTATAAGAGTAATCGTAATTCATCCCTATGGCAGGACGACCTATCTCAATAGTACCACCTGGCCAATATGGGGTGGCATATCGCTTTATGATAGTATCAGCAAAATCAAATTTCGTCCCGTTAGCTAGGCGACCTATCCCTATAGTACCAACCATGCGATTACCAATATAGAAATAAGTCTGTTGTCCCTTTTTTTCATCTGGTAATCTGCCCTGAGAATTGGTCAGTATTAGGTCGGTATTTTTCAAGATTATTTTGCCTTCTGCATTGTAATCGTAGAGGCGATCATCGCGAAAGTAGGTAAATGGAAAGTCTGAGTCTTGTAGACCGCCCTCGCTCATGGAGGCGTCAGGATACAGCTGATCAACAGATTCCTTTGTAAGGCGACCCAAGGCATCGTACTCCTTTATAGTTTTGAGATTAAATGTACGATCATGAATTTGCTTCACAACATACGTGCCGTTTTCGTAATTGTATGTATAAACAAATCTAGTGTTAACTCCTACATGATCAAAGCGGGTTGCAGTAAAATCATAATAGTTGAGCAACCCAGTACGCCTATCGTAATTATTTAGAATTGAGGTACTATTGACGGGGTCGAGTGCATCATATTTTGACGAGTGTATTTGCCCGTCGTCAAAATATGACGTGTTCGTAGTGCCCAACAAAATGGGAGCCGGATCAACCTCCATACTGTTAGGTGAGATCCAGTTACGAGCCCATTGTTGAATGCGCTTGACATCGCCGCGCAGGTTTACATCGCGCGTTGACTGCGTATGCCAGTGACCAGATCCGCTCTGATCTGTTGGTGGGATTTGGCCGTTTTCATTTATTATAACGACATTGGTATGACGGGTGCGCATTTCGATTAGGCGCAAGTGGCCAAGATCGTCGTATGTATATCGCTGGTCACCCATGATGTCCCATTTACTGAGAGGGGGCAATCCCGGGCTAAAGCCCCGTCCAAAATACCTTTCAACCTCACTGCGACGACCCACGTTATCATAAAGGATGCGAACGCTATTCGATACCCTTTCCTTGAGTTGAATCGTTCCTTCGTCCGACAATACACCATTGGACACTAGCATGCGGCCCTCGGAGTCGTAATCGTAATAACTTTCGCTCGATTCAGGTTCATCGTTACCCGTATAGAGGAATTTGGCTTGAATGCGGCGAACGTTACCCCATTCATCATACGCATAGCGCAAGTCACACCTGGGACCCTCCTGTATGCTATATCCCTCGACTTTTGACATCCTCCTTTGAATGTCGTAACTAATGAGATTAATATGCGTGGATTCGTTGTCTTGGCGGCTTTCCGCTACTAACTGACCGTGTGTATCATAGCTGTAATAGGTTGTCTCTTCATTATTGAAATTGGTGTTTGGGTTGATAACTATCTGTCTTATCAGTCCATTATCATGGTAAAAGTACCTAGTTATGGCGTTACCCACCGAGGCGTACCTGACCTCTCCAAAATCATTATATTCAAAACTTCCGTTGCTACCAGGCTGTAGAATGCGCTCGATTCGGCCTACTATATAGTCCTCAGTTGATGCGATCCACCTCTTTTGATTTCCAGCGGTATCAATTTCCTCTGCTTTGTTGCCGAAGGGGTCAAATTTGCAGCTGGTCACCCTTCCCATCACATCACGCTGCTGGACAACCAAATCTCGTCCATCCATCCAGGTATATGACCAGGGAGCATTTCCTATGTCAATAAAAGTTCTTGTGGCAAAACGGCGACTTGCTTGATCATATCGGAACGTCTTAAGATACGTACGCTTTACTGTGCCTGTTCCAACGTGACTGTTATATTCGCCGTCACCATTTGCATTTGTGGTACGTAGGACACCGTAGAAAAGCAGGTTGCCGTTACGATCATAACGATTGAACATTACGGTGCCTTGTGCGTTGCGGGTGCCAAGCCTCTCGCCATAAATATTGTAAGCATATTCACTCTTTATGGTAGTCGCATCTATTTCCGCAATTAATTGACCGACACTGTTGTACTCCTTATGTCGAGTTCGCGAGCTTATCAAAACTTCTGATTGAGGATCCCAAGCTTCATCGACTTCCTTGACGACATTTCCCAATAGGTCACGAAATGTCCGTTTAGAGATCAAAGCATTACCCGTGATACCACTTTTTGAGACAAAACTTTGTGTTCCGAGGTGTTCGTATATAACCTTGTTGTTATCATCATACAAGTATCCACGATAAAATGGAAAACCAAGTGAAGGTTGGCCGTTAACGAATTCGTAGCCCCCTTCATCGGTGCTGAGGACGTTCCCCCAACGATCGAGAGTATAATCAGAGTAAGGAGTCACATATCCATATTCTGTTTCTGTGCCGGCCGCAACATCGGCCCAAAATTTTGGCCTTCGAATCATAATAGTACGACCCAGTACATCATACTGATATTCCGTAATGCGTTTTGGGTACGTACCGTCAGTAACAATAGTATTGCCACGCCTTTCTTCTCGCGTGATCTGCCCAAGCAAGTTGTAAGAATAAATGGTATACCCATCACCAGCAACTTTACCAACCAAGTGACCCGCGTTGTCGTAGTCATATCTGGCTTTTCTGGCCGAATTAAGCGATGCTGGATCTAGGTTACCAGGTCCCCATTTATATCGCTCTTCAACAATCTCGCCAAAAGCATTATAGCGAACAGACTTTCCACTTTGCATCTCTTCACTACCTTCTTGGTAGACATCTAGAGTATCAGTGAGCTGTCCAAGTGCATCATATACATAACGCCGCTCTATTCGATGTTTGTTAATTCCCAACGGCCCGAGTTGGGAGCGGATTGTTTGCGCCTCTCGGACTACTCTGCCTGCAAAGTCGTAGGAGCGATGTTTGACATAACCCTCCGCATCCTTTATGCTTACAAGGTTTCCTGCCGCATCATATCTGTTAACAATAAGTCGTCTATCTTCTCGATCTTGTAATGTGGACTGCTCTTGCCATACGGTCCGTCCGAATAGGTCGATCTTTATGGATGTGACAAGTCTCTCGGAGATCTGGTCTGAGAATGGATCGACAGCCGCCTCTTCATTAGCAGCGAGTGGCGCTATAATCCGTGTAGGTTCGATTATCCTCACAGTGTGTCCCAGTGCGTTATAAGAGAAAGAGGTCACATTGCCACCTGCATCGGTTACAAGAAGCGGCTTCCCATATCCATCAAATGTGGTTGATAAAACTGTGGTCGCAACATCAGAATCCGGATTTATCCATCCCCCACCACCACCTTGGTCTCGATCCCAATAAACAACTCCGTGTTCAACACCGTTTGCATCGGTATATCTCAAGCCGAAGCGATCCGTGCGGATTTGTTGGTTAAGAGCGTTGTACACAAACCCAGTGATGCGGTTCATGCCATCCTCATTTCCGGTAAGCTCTTTTTGCAGTATCAGATTGCCTATTGGATCATAGGAGGTGATTGTGATATATCCAGCCGCATCGACACATCGAATTAGACGTCCCATTGTATCTCGAGTATAGGATGTGTCTTGCCATTCAACAATGTTGTTAGCCCGGACTCTTTGTTTGATAACGTCGCCAAAAGTATTGTAATCGTAACGCGTTAAAGCAGCGTCTAGATCGCCTGACACAGAATCAGGATTTGGCCGATAGTAATTAGAGTGGCCTAGATTACCAGGAGTATGAGTTGAGTAAAACGAAGCTGTTGGGTGTGTAACAATCACCTTACGGCCGAGTTTATCATAACTTAGTCTTATAGTGCGTGCTAAAGTATCTTCCATTGCATTCCCATTTTCATCATATCCCCTAATCAGTAACGGGTCGATCTCACCAGGAGTCCAATAGAATCCATTTTGAGGAGTGCCTGGGGATATAGTTACGCTATAACGAGTAACAGTTTCTTGTTCACCAAACAAGTTATATGAATATCGGGTTACTTTCATAAGCGGATTGATCTCGTGAACTACACGTCCATGACAATCATATGTTTTCCACATATACTGAAATGCACTGATATCCGTACGTGTGCCGATGTGGACCATATTACCCATCGAGTCGTAAGTTATTGAAGATTCGGGCTTGAAGCGAGTGGTATCCGGTTCAGGTTCCACTGAACCTGTAACTATATCATAGTAACCGTTGTAGCGAGTTCCGGTGGGCCGACCAATCTTGTCGAAAGAATACTCCGTGATAACGGAATTGTTTACGTAATTAGCCGCCTCAATCTTACGTATCATATTTCCAAACGCGTCGTATTGAAATCGAGTCTCAATTATTCGGTTAGGAGAATCTGTGTTGCTCTCTTCGCCACGCAACTTGAACTTTAGACTGGGTGTTGCCTCTAAGGTCTTTCTACCCTTGCGGTCGTAAGCATATACAAACTTGTTCCCATTCTTATCGATCCAACGTAAGTTGTCACCAAACCCATTGTATTCATATCGTTCAGTGTTTCCCAAAGCATCCACTGCGATAGTGAGCCTACCGGCTGCGTCAAATTCGCTAGCATGGCCCCGTGTGCCAGAATCACCGATTGCATGGTCCCCTCGAAGGATAATCATCTCTGATTCTGTCCTAAGAGTGTTGTCCGATAGTTTGAAATCGAAATGAGCGAATTCTGTCATCTGATCGAGACCATCATATTTTCTCTCGAGGAACGATAGATCGGCCATTATCTCAAAACGTATGCGTCCAGCGGCATCGTGTATATAGGTGGTAGTTCGATCGTTTGCAGGATCCAATACTAAAGCACTCTCGATTAAAGATTTGTCAAACTGCATCAAATCAATAGGCAAAGCATAGTCAATCCGCTGAACTAGTTGTCCCAAGGCGTTATGGATTTTCTTCGTCACATGGTACTTACCAACTGGTCCTCCGACACGAGATAATCTAGCTTGCAGCTCCTCCACTATGAAAACCTGCCTGCCTGCTGAATCATAGAAAAGCATTGACAGACGATCTTTTGTACGGTCAGCTACCGTTAGAACAGAAGCTGCCAGGTCGGCCTCAACGTATGAAGAAAGATGACCCACTGTGGCTGCATACAATCGACATTCAGTCATCCGGCCCAAGGAGTCATAGCGCCGTTCTTCAATAGAGTGCTTGCCAGCTGATCCGACATTTGGTTCGATAACGTTTATTGTAAAACGTAACTGTCCAATAGTATCATATACAAAATGCTGTATACGATTAAGAGGATTACTATGATCTACAGCGATGGCTATCGCACTCTCAGTATATTCAGCCAGGGTAAGAGGCAATGCGAACTGAACAGTTGTGGTCTTGTCACCAAGAGCGTCATAGGAGTTCTCAGCAATACAACCCAATGCATTGATAGTAAAGCGCAATCGATTCAGCCGGTCGTAGACAAAGTGGGAGCGTTGTACATTGGTCAGTGAAGCAGGTGCAACATCGTTATAGCCTAAAGTCGCCAACTTATCAAATACATCTTGCTCAAGTATACCCCTTGTTGGTGTTGTGTCGTTCGCAGTTATCCACGCTTCAGAAATATAGCGATCGTATTTGCGCGATTCAATAACGTTATCAAAGGAGTCATAGCGATTCTCTGAAACCGTCCATTGTCCTGGCTTGTCTGCTTCAAGTACGAATCTATTTCTTCCTTCAATATCGTTAACATAATGACTCTTACGGTCATTTGTAGATGTAGTAGCATTCACGGCAGCTTCAATGGTTAGATAGTTGAAATTTGCAAGAGAACCTATGGCATTTACACATCTAGTCATCCGGATTATGCGACCAAATGTATCATAATCTTGCTTTATTACCTGATGTTTGTTTTCATTCAATGTCTGCAAGGCGTAAATAGCCCGACCCAAGGCGTTATAGGCATAATGATAAACTCTGTCCCGCGTTGAATCACCAGCATTCCGCATTATGGCGTCGACCGTGGCCTTGTCAAATGCATCCAACGCCACAGTTGTAGCGTATTCAGTACTCTTTACCACTTGTCCGAACGAATCGAACTCTTTGGCGCCCACCTTATACATGAGCCTATTACCATCTGGCGACACAGTTTGTAACTGATAAACTTGACGACCCCCCTGATCGAACACAAAGTATAAAACCCTATCTCTTTGCAGGTCGCCGGTCCCAACGGCACCTGCTATAGTTTCCTCATTTATAGCCAAGAGCGGCACGGCACTCGCATACGAGGTAATGTGGACAAGCTGACCTAATGCATTCATATCCTGTCGACTTACCTGGTAAAGAGGATTTTCCCCTTCCACCGAAAGCCTCAGTACATTATAGCGAATGTTATCTAATGCATCATGAACATGCTGTTCGATACGATTCGCAGAATGGTTACGATATGGGATAACTTCCGCCGAGATGGCCTCTTCAGAATATTCTCCCAATTGTGTTCGCTGTGCGAATCTCTCAATACAGATTGTTCTACCAAGTCCATCAAAGGTATGCTCAGTGATAGAGCCCAATGCGTCTACAGTAAAACGAATCTGGTTGACTTTATTATACACAAAGTGCGTAGGACGATTTCTGGGATCGGATTGCAAGGGGTTTACTGCCGCAGCGATTGTTCTTTCGTCATATTGAGTTAGTGTCGACAGGTGGAGGGACGAAGCAAAGCGGGTATTTGTAAGCAAATTGCCATTAGCATCGTATACATTTTCTGTGACGTTACCAAGTGGATCAATTACAAAGCGAAGACGCCCTTCTAGATCGTAGACATTATGGGTAACCTGGTTTTCATCGTCATTTCGCAAAGAAACGAGTACGGCAGTAACATCAGCTTCCGTCAAAGAATCATTGGTAAAGGAAGCCCGTCGTGCGAACCTTGTTGTTGTTACGACATTGTCCAATGCATCGTATATATTTTCAGTCACCGAACCTGTAGCAGTGATTGCAAAGCGAAGACGATTAGCACCGTCATATACACGACGGATAATATAGTCATATTTGGAGGGCAAACCCTGTAATGCTGCCGAAATGGCGCTTTCGTTGTACTGTAACAACTCGGGCCGTTTGGCCCAGAGCCTGGTCATAACTATATTACCTAGCGAATCATAGATAGTCTCCTCAATAGAACCCAATGCATTGATAGTAAAGCGCAGTTGGTTCACTGCATTGTAAGCATAATGCGTCAACCTGTTGTCTGAGTTATTGCGGTCGACCGCAGATTCGATAGCGATTTCTGTATACTCTAGTAGTTCAGGGCGAATGGCAAACTGCAGTATTGCTACGACGTTGCCAGATGTATCATATAATCTCTCATTTACAGATCCAAAAGAATCAACTGTAAAGTGCTGGCGGTTGTTACCATCATATGTCATGAATGTGCGCTGCAAGCCCACCAAACTAATAGGATCGTCGTCATCATATCCCAAAGTACGTAACATCTGTTTGATTTCCTCCACTCTAATACCAGACAAAGAGGGCTCTTCTAGAGCTGAAATAATGGCTTCAGGTGTAAACCTGTCGTATGTACGCTTTTCAATAATGTTATAGTCGATGTCGTAACGATTCTCATCAACGATCCAACCTGTGGTGGCGTCTACAGATTTAAGACTAAAACGTAGTTGATTATCACCGTCATATACTATATGGGTGCGTTTATCGCCAGGCATGGGTGCAGGGTTTGTGATTGAATCAATGGTCACATCACCTAGTCCTTCAAGAGCGATAGATGGTAGCCGATCGAGGTAGTGATGACTGTAAACCATTTGGCCTTTTGCATCATACCGGCTATCAACAACCTCTCCCAATGCACTAATGCTTCTCGTAAGATGGCCAGTCGCATCATAGATCCGCCATGTGCTGTTACCGTTGCGATCAATAAGGCGTGTCAGATGACCAGCCACATCGTAACGATAATGCGTTACAAGGTTGAGTGCTCCTGAAGGGCCAGCATTAAACACAGAGTTTGGTGCAAATATTTCTTTTAATCGTCGGCCCAGATTGTCAAATTCATATAATATCACATGCTGATTAGGGATCGCGACGGTCCCACGTGCGACAGAGATAAGACGATCCAGATCATCGTATGCATTTGTAAAACAAAGCTGTAACCCATCTGTTGCTGACGCATCCAAAACGACTCTTCTCATACGACCTTTACGGTCATAACTATATGTTGTAAATCGTTCTATGGCAGTCCCATTCGCCTCGGTAACCTCAATTTGCTGGCCGAAAGCATCGAACCTAAATAGTGTAACTAGATTCATGCCCTCTGGGTCCACCTGCTTTTTAACTACATAATTCCGCTGATTGTAACTGAAGCGAGTCACCGTCCCACGTGCATCTATCATCGCTATCTTACGGCCACTCTTATCGTAAACTGTTTGAGAGATTATTTGACCCAGAGGATCAACTATGCTGGTCGGCTTGCCATCTAGGTTATATTCATAATATATAACATTACCTCGTCCATCTGTGAGGCTTCTCGTTTCACCGTGCCGTGTCTTTGAAGTAGTTATTTGCCGTCCTTCTGGAGTGGTTACCATCACGATACGATTTGTCTCGTCATATGTATACACAGTCTCGTTTCTAAGTGCATCAATCAGGCGATACTCGCGACCGAAAGCATCAAAATCAGTGCGCATTACATGTTGCAACGGATCTTTTATCTCAACGCTTCTACCATTATCAGGATAAAACTTTGTAGTTACCCAACCCAATGCGTCAATCGATCGAATAATACGACCGAAAGCATCAAATTCCAACCGTGTATTTGAGTTAATTCCCCCCACATCTTCGGTCTGCGATACTAAGTGTCCGACCAGATCGTAATCGAACTGGCTGGTAGTGCTCTGACCTTTCTGAGTAGATTGCACTCTGGCAACCAACTCTTGAAAGTCGTTATAGATATTCTCTGTAAATCCTTCTTCTGAATCTTCCTGTTTTACTAGCTGGCCACGACGATCATATTCATACCGGGTGATCTGATCAGCACTTGGGTTGGCAATCAAAGACAACATATCAAATAAGGATTGATCGGCCAATCCACCACCCTCACCACTTCCGCTATCTCTATAGAGTAACTGATTCATGTTAATATTGTTCAGAAGTGCAGCATAGCGATGAACCTGTTCTGGTTGCCCGAAACTGTTGTAAAAAGTTTCGGACACTTCACCGGCAAGACTACTGTCCTCCTCATATCCAACGACATTAACCGAATGGGTTTGTCGATTCTCACGGTCATAATAATAAATAGTCAAGTTGCCATTAGCATCAATGCTTCGCACCAATTGACCTAGCGTGTCGTATGCGTAGGAAGTACCATATTCACGTATTGCCTGCTCTATTCTCTCCGGAGTTGGGTTCGCCCCTAGCCAGGCATCGCCTTCGCCTCCCAAACTCGCCGTTACCTCGTTATAGGCGTTATAAAAAGTACGCTGTGCGCGTTCTTCGTCAGTACCTCTTGCTGTGATCACACGGATAAGGCGACCAACCGGGTCGTACTCATTGTGTGTCAGCGTTGATCCGTCATGCCCTGTGACCTCTAGAATCCTCCCAAAGTTATCATATTGTACAAAGGATACAAGATGAGGTATCCCTGCCCTGTTTTTTAAGGAATCTAAAGAGTCCGTTTCTGTAACAACTACCGGCGACATGTATCGCAGTGTTCGCTGGGTATTAAGCGCGTCATTGTATATCGTCTCAGTCAGAAATTGCTGCTCGTCTACGGATCCAGTTACACGGGCCTGTTTATCATAATATAGGTAACTTCGCAGCCCGCTTGTATCGACAGGTAGCCATGCCGAGACTTGATTGCTCCCCACAGACTGATTGGGGGTCACCATGGCCTGCTTGTGAATTCGTAATGACAGAGTTCTTTCAGTCGATTTACCGTTGGGATTAATGACCTGAAAACGAATGCTGTAGAATCCTTCATAGCTACAAGCTCCAGTAATCGACCGAGTAATGGCATCAAACGATAGCCCAGGCGGCAATCCTCCAAGTACTCGATAGATGAGCATTGATCCAATCGCTTCTGGGATTACATGGTTCACAGGTACATTTGCTACCAAGTCCAACGGAGATAGTGTAATCCATTCAGGCCCTGCTCCGCCTCCTGTTTCTCCCCCATCTACTGTCTGCTCGTCTGATGAAGGGACTGGAAGGAAATTGAAAGGTAAAGTAATATCAGAGGCTCCACCGCGGTCATCTTCGACACGCAGGGCTATGCTTTCATTAGTTACTGCTAAAGGAGGGTTTCCACGCAACGTACATTTATCGGCGTCGAAATTCATCCAAGTGGGCAGATTACCAATCACGCTGAAGATAAGCCGGTTGCCATATGCACTATATGCAGCCATGCGACAACTAAAAGGTTGGCCAGCAACCAAGATTTGTTGAGTGGCACCTATCCAAACGGGCATAGAGTTAATTGTTGCTGCTGCTTCTGCCGCGGGACTCCGTTGGCTATATCGAACCGTTTCTATAAGTCGACCGCCCGCGTCATATTTGAATTCGGTTAAGAATCCAAGTGCATCAATTATTCCAACACGACGACCGTCTTTATCGTATAGGTATCGCGTCACGCGATTGCCAGTTTGTATCATAACCAAGCGGGAAAGATCATCATAGGAATTAATGGTGACAACCCCCAAGGAGTCAGTATAGACAGTTATTCGACCTACCTCATCATATTCCATGGTTGTGCTGCGATCATTTGTAGTATCTACGATCACATCACTATCTGCTCCGCCTACTGTAAGAGTAGCCTTTGTCACGGTGTCTGTCGTGACGTCGTACCAGTCCGTGACATTTGCTGGGTTCTTATATAATGTCTGACGGAAGAGTAGTCCAGTCATATTGTACTCAAACCGTGTCACTGCTCCGGTAGCGTCAACCTTGAACTCGAGATTACCTGCAGCATCATAAAATCGGTAGCGACGGCCTCCTTGTGAATCCTCAAGCATTTTAAGCCGGTCAGCATTGTCATACAAGTAACGCCTTTGTCGCGTACTGGTTCCGTCGGTTTGGCTAACCTCCGTTAGACGGCCGCGGATGTCATATTCGCGGGTTTCGATGAGGCCACTAGAATAGGCCACGATAACGCGCCGGTTAACATCGTCGTAGGTGACGGTTTGAGAACCATGAGGACTATTATTAGTTAGAACTCGGCCAATTCCATCAAATGTATTACTGTTTATGCTGGTGCGGATATTGCGAGAGGGACCCCGTACACTGATTGTATTCTTTAATTGGGCATAAGCATCGTATTTAAATTCAGTTACACTAGTCTGTTCGTCAAGCACGCCAGAACCAGACGAGCTGATCGTCGCGTAACTCGTTTGCTGACTCACATTGCCGCGTGAATCATATTTATATTCAGTGAGCTGGACCTGTGTAACATCTGGGAGTCCCATCACCCAGTTTTTCATATTAACCTCCGTCAATTGATGAGCCGAATCAAGATTGGTTACGTCATAGGTATTACCTATGTATAATAATACCTGAGTTAGCAATCCAAAGCCATTGTGCTGACCACCGTAACGATTTTCAGTCACGCGTCCTTCTGGGCTTACTACAAAACGCAATCGCGCATTTGAGTCATATACATAACGCGTGGTGATAGGATTGATCCCCTGTTGAGATCCGTTGCCATCTGGCTCAGTAATTAGGTAGCGAGTCTCGTTCACGAGTTGGTTTAGAGGGTTGAATATGCGTCTAATAGTATTGCCGGCCGCATCACGCTCAAATTCGTTGTTACCCGCGCTATCATACTCGAAGCTAGTTTTATTATTTTGAGGGTCAGTTATAGATTGAATGTTCCCTGCATCGTCATATTCGAATTTCTTCGACATGTAAGAGCCTACCACAGGGGGCGTTAGAACCTCGGTTAGGCGGCCATTGGACCCATCGTGGCGATACGCCCAGACCTGACCATCGCCATCTGTGATCGTCGTTATATTCGTTGGAACCTCGTAGGCGATTGTCCATTGTGAGCTTGGTAGTCCACCCTGATCGGTGACGGCACTCACTCTGCCCAAGTGGTCATAGTTAAAAATCACTCCCACGCCGTCGCTCTGAGTTACACTTACAATGCGGTTACTCGTAGTATCATAGACATAGCTTGTGACAAAACCATCACCAACAGGGATACTACCGCTGTTAGGTGTTAGATATCTCGTGACTGTTGACAAGCGGCCAAGGTTATCGTAGTTGTAATCCACTAGTCTCAGTGGGTCGCTCAGTGTTGTGGATGGGTTGCCGCTAGAATCTTCAGTAAGTGGAATTGCTTCTAGGTGCTGCAGGCGGGTATGGCCACTGAATGAGTTATATGTAAGTTTGATCGCCTGTCGGCTTATAGCATCTTCAATAAACGTCAACAACCCATTGCTGTCATAGGTTATGTTGATACTATTATTGCTAATATCAGTTTGGCGGACTAGACGTCCAATCATATCTGGGCCGTTTGAATTCGAATACCTCTCCGTAGTGCGCAGAGAGCCATCTGTCCATACCCACTCAGTCATGGTATCGTCATAAGTCAGTTGGTCGTGTGCTCCACGGTCGTCGGTTGTTAAAAATACGTTATGAATGGAATTCCAAGAATAAGTTGTCTCGTGGCCGTCTCCATTGATTAATAAAATGGTCGCCTCTGGTTCGGGATGCAGAGGTGACCCAGGACCCTGAAATCTCAGAGTCTTTTCATAATTCCAACGCCAAACATCTTCATTACCAGCACTAGGTGTACCTAGAGAATTATATGTGTGTAATGCAAGCAGATTCATTCCCCGACCCGCTAGTTGAATATCATGAGATTGGAGTACCAAGTTGCCATTAACAGCGTTGACGTTGGCTTGGATGCTTCCCCCACCGACGCTCGATTGTCCAAGTACTCCTGGAGTACCTATAGTATTTAGTGATGTATTCAGTAATCCTAAGCCGTTGCCTGCAACAATAGCTACCATCACGTCTCACATTATGTTTTTGATGCTATAACGCCAAACCTGTTTACATCATTAGAAACCCCTTGTCCGATTCTAAAATTATTATGATAATAATTAAATAAATATGCCAATAATACCCAATGTTGTAATATACAGAGACCCTTGATTTTCACCACTGATGTAAAGTATAGAATCCCTAAAAAGATAGAATTGCTGAAAAATGGGCCTGAAATACAAAGTGTTCTTAGAATACTTATTCGGCGTTCAAATTGATCATGCGTTGTCTTTGACATTATTTACAATAATGAATCACAAAAAATATATCTTATTTTTCCATTAATTCTTAGAACTACATATTCTAATACTTTGAGAATTAATACTTTGTAACCAACTAGCATAAATTTACTGTCTAGATCGGTCGGAAATTCCTTCCAAGAAAAATGTCATACCACTTGTATTCATGAAGCCGTCTAAGATTTAGATATAACCGACAAACTTTGTAATTCATTCCAATACTTTTGGAATAGAATATCTTGAACTAATACATGAGTGTTGTTATGGGATATAGATAAGTGAATTCTGTTCATCACCGGATAAGTTATCTTGAGTATTTGTTTTGCATCACAAATCATCAAAAGCCCATTAATTTTTCCCAGTTTATTGGAATATCCTATTGTTATCCTCTTTCCTTTGAGGGAGGAATTTATCCTATTTATCTGTCGAACTATTTGAGAATTGTATCCATCCATCAAAATCTTGATTACTACTCCCTTTTTAGAAAGATTCAGTAACTGGAGCCAAAAGCTGTTGTCTTCCCTAAAATATTTCAATATATTGACAGAACTTAAAATTAGTAACTCCCTTTTTGATTGTTCAATGAAAGTGGCTATGTCTACTTTTGTATCTTTAATATGGCGAAATGACTTGTGAAAGATTGCTGTCTTCCGATATTCTATCTCTGAATTTCTGTCCTTGAGAGGGATTGATATTTCCAAGATCTCTCTGTCCATTATTATGGTAATGCTTTTAGTTTGTGTTGATTTATTTAGATGATGTATTTCTATTTGAGGACATCCAATTAATATCTCTGAATCGTTAGCTTCGATCGGACTAGTTGTTTTAATTAGCATTCGAATCAAAATCCCATTATTAGTTTTTTCTTTTACCACATCTAGCATCCCAAGTTCTTTATATAATTTTAGAGACTCTAGGGTCGAAAAGATGAGTTGTATTTCTGTAGTTGAAGATGACAGGAACTTCGTAATTATGGAAGCTACTTCATCAGAATCACGGATGGTTTCTGTGAACTCACTTTTCAAACTATCTTCAATTTCTTTTATTCTCTGCAATCCAGGTATGGATTTGTTCCATAAAGTATCAAAGAAACATTGTTGCTGTTGAACAAAAGCACTGATTGAATTTGATAGGAGTAATGGAGGTGCTGAGGATTTCCCAGATTCTGCTGTTGCTCTGTAATAAAGTCCATCCACAATTCCAAAATTTCCCTTAATCGCATCCATATGGCGTAGATCAGATATTTCCCTGAGTTTCTTGCAATATTCGATGTTCTCTTTTGTGATCTCTGAAATGAATCTTAGCTGTATGCCTCTGGCTTTGGCATCTACATATACCCTGGTTATAGGATGATTGGGAATTACAAAGGTTGAAGGTGCATCAAAATCCATACATGCACATATGGTTTTTTTGGCTAATGAAATCAGTTTAACTGTGTCATCGATAATATTTTGATCACCGTAGATAACCTTTGTTTTCTCTTCAATGTCCATCATATTCTATTACCGTCGTTTAATGCAAATAATGTTAATGCAATCTTCAATCGCAAGATAGATTTTCTTCAGATGACTTAATAACTTATGGATGACTGGTTATTAGATGACAAAATTGGGTATGTGGATTTGGTAAATGGTTAGGAATGAAAAAATCTCAACAGCGGCATTTATATAATTTTACCATTGTGTAGTATATGACTGCTTGCTAAATCTGTTACATATTTATTCCGAAAAAATATAATAGAAACTCATACCCGCAAAGCTATTTTAGACTTGAGTATGCTCCGCCAAAATTAGTAATTCATTCCAATACTTTTGGAATAGAATATCTTGAACTAATACACGAGTTTTGTTATGGGATATAGATAAATCAATTCGATTCAACGCTAGACGTTTTATCTCGAGTATTTGTTTGTTATCACAAATCATCAAAAGTTCGTCTATTTTTCCCAGTTTATTGGAATATTTTATCATCACACCATCGTCTTTCATTGAGGAATTTATTCTGTATACTTGACGAATGACTTGAGAATTGTATCCATCCATCAAAATCTTGATTACTACTCCCTTTTTAGAAAGATTCAGTAACTGGAGCCAAAAGCTGTTGTCTTCCCTAAAATATTTCAATATATTGACAGAACTTAAAATTAGTAACTCCCTTTTTGATTGTTCAATGAAAGTGGCTATGTCTACTTTTGTATCTTTAATATGGCGAAATGACTTGTGAAAGATTGCTTTCTGTAAATACTCTATCTCTGAATTTCTGTCCTTGAGAGGGATTGATATTTCCCAGAGATTGTCAAATAGCAATTTCTGTTTTTCTACCAAAGATTTAAGATTGCTAAAAAGGGCCTGTGATGGTCTTTGTTCGTCCTTATGAAACATACAAATCATATATGTTCGATTGTCAGTAATTCCAAAATTACCTCTCAAATCATTAAGGTGTCTTATCTCGTATTTTCTGATTGAATTAACGAGTGCAACATTCTCAGGAGTAGTTTCTATTATTGTTCGTATTTTGATATTCCTTTCATCTATTAGTTTCTCCATTAGTATAAAACCATCCTTCAGAAAGGTGGAAATATAATCAAACATCTTGCCATCTAAAACTGAATCAACACTTAGAGTGGTCATATTAACAGAATCTATGATTAACCTTTCCATTTGATGGATGTCGTATACCACATCTGTTATTTCAGGAAACCTGTGGTGAGTTTCTAATAGTTTATTGAATGTAACATCTTCCAATTATTTCTACAATATATAGTGGCCAGATTAAAAATGTCATGGTAATTTCATCACAAAGGGTGAAAAAGTCAAAACAAATTTCAAACTTTAGTCGACAGCTTCTATTTTTTTGAAATATACTTAAATCATCATGACCGCAAGGTGAAAGTACAAATGTCGGTGACCAGAGGTTTATGAAACAAATTTGACATGAAATTTGATTCAATTTTGTTTGTTATTAAATGACGAGTTGAATTAATCGAATCTATATGATAACAGGAACAGAGGTTTCCGTTGTGCGATCACTGCTAAAAAAGGATTCAATGCCTATACTGCTTACAAATAATTAAACCTTGTGAATTTGATCGATTTAACTTTAACGCAAGGAGACTGTAAGAATGGAAGGGAATTGGGGGCTTAATAACTTTCTTGTATTCAAAGGTTTAAACTTTGGATAGTAGAGATGTGATTCACCTATTTTTCTTGATGCCGCACATCGGATTCAAATTCTTGAGTAAAATTATCGAATCAACTTTTTTTGAATATACTCCAAAGAATCCTTTGCTTGTACTTTTGAATCCATGTGATCTATCAGAGATCTATTCCTAATGTGCTTCCTAATTTCAAGGGCCTCATAACCATGTCTCTCTGCGTTATAAATTTTGATCATTTTCTTTGTATTATCAGAAAAGTCATCAAGGTATTTTTTATCTATTGAGGTATTTTTTTTGTCAGTTGTTATTCTAAATTCATCCATTGATGTCTTATGATATCCATAATCGATCCCATCAAATATATGAAAATCCTCAATATCCTTTTCCTCTTTCAGTTTCAGTTGAAGATCTGGAGGCAATGGTCTTTGAACATGAGATGATCCAAATGAATCAAATCCCATCACATAAGCCATTATGTCTTTAGCAGGGGCTACATCCCTTTTTTTCTGAATCCTCGTAAAAGGCACATTCAAAGCATGAATAAAAGTATCAATTTCATACTTTTCATTAATCGATTTTGATAGTCTTTTTAAATCATTCATCAATGAATAAAAATCTAGAGGGTTTTTTCCGTGACAATCCAACATAAAATTGGTAATCTTGTTATCATAATAGAATCGACAAAGTTCTTTAAATTCAACGGGAGCCAAAATAGGAAAAAATCCAAAAAAAACTGGGTCATCTCTAATATTTCTCACAGAATCATAGAATCTCCTTAAATACAGCTTGAGTTGATCTAAATCCAGCCCGCTTACTATAGGAGGTATAACAATCTCATTATAAGGAGTACATAATTCATTAGCTAAATAATCTATATTTTCGGAATCGATTTTATCTGCTATATCAAAATTTACAATTAAGAAATTAATATCATTTTGACCATGTTTCCTAACCAAATTATTAATGCTTTGAGAGAATCTACTATTTTCTTTCGTATCATTCTTAATTTTATGAAATTTTGAATTCGATAAATTTATGTGAATTTCATTGATTCCTCTTAACTTATTTTCTTTAATAATTCTCGATTCGGACCTAGGATCTTTCAAGTGAAGAGCTCTAATAGGAGTACTGATTTGTTTTTGACCAAGTTGTATAGTCTGAGTTTTGCAAGAAAAGTTCTCGTCGTGTATCACTTTCTCTATTGAAAAATCCATGAAATCATAAACAAAAATTATATTATTTACCTTTTCTATCTTTCATAATGCCTGTGGATGATCCATTTTCTAAGTATTTTAGTACGAGTGACGATTCTTCGGATTTTAACTATTTATTATTGTTATTGTATTCTCCCACAATTGGCGGCCAAACGAATGTACCGATTAAAGGAAAAACACATTTGCATAAGGCTTTCTTTTTGATGTCGAAAGTCTATGATGATCTTGATCCATCACGTGAACATTTGTTCGGGCCAGAGAGCCCTGCTGCTGAATTGGCATATGTACAATGTAATAATTCGAATTTAGTCACAGAAGATCCAAGAAATGGAATAAGACTAAGTGAAAAGGGAATACCTATGGCTTCAAAACTATGGATTAAAACAGATGAACCAAAGAGGAACTTCATCAAAAAAGTTAAAAATACGATTAGTAATATGACGGTGAATGAGCTCATAGACTATGTATATTCCGCCTATCCTGAATCTACTAGTAATTCAATTATTTTGACAAAACACGAACAAACTCGATTCAACTCTGCGGTAAGTTTACATAAGAAAAAACTAATTTCACTGGAAAGAGCCGCGGAGATTGCAGGAAAAACATTGGAAAGTTTTCTTGAAGAAGTGGATAGAAGAAACATTGTTTTGTTCGAATAGGATTCAAATTTGAAATATATATTACCAGACGCAAATACTCTAATTAGTTTAAGACAGATCAAAGAAATCGATCTCCTGAACAAGATTTGTATTAAAAGTAAGCTAGATATTATTCTTTCAGAGAAAGTAATGAACGAGGTGGATAAAGGGCGATTGGAACGAGAAATAGGAATGTCAAAATATGATCATGTAAAAAGTTATCCTACAGATCCATCCAGATACGAATCTATGAGGAGAAAAATAATTGAGAATTTTTTACTAAGTTTAGGCAAAGGAGAAATGGACATATTCGCAATAATAGATGCCTGCGAAGATCGCACCTTTTCCAATTATCTGATCATAACTGATGATCAAGAGGCTTCTCAAGTTAGCACATACCTGAAAATGAAATATTGCAATATTTGTGATTTTCTTAAATTAGCCCTAAGTAATGAGGTAATCATTAAAGAGAAATATTTGGATATAATAAGCAAGCTTAAATCCAATGGACGAATTAGTTCGGTGCGTCATGATTACTGTAAAGAGTTGCTCAAAAAGGAATGAAAAAACAGCGTGTCTTGCACAAACCTGTGTTTGATATCCATCTAATTTTTTCTTCTAGGCTATTGAATTACAGAAAGTGATTTGAAATCCTTATTCTTTCATAGTAGGTGTTAAACACTGTTAATGGCCTATAGCTCTTTATCAGAAATTGGACTTTTTCCTGGAAAATATCATACAATCAAGCTTAATAACAAAATTTTTAGACTGCTATGAGGAAATACTTTATGATTGAAAGGAAAGATGTCGAAAATCTTGGGAGTGCCTATATTGACATTGACGGGATTAAGATAATAGAAGATACTGAAGGCATGTATGAGATATCAATTCCTTATCACTTTCCCATAGGAAAAGAGGAATTTATAAGAAAGGATTCCGCATTAGTAAAACCTTTTAAACAAATTCTATTAGAAGGTAAACCTTTGGAAAAAATTTCCTATTTTTTTTATGGAGAAGGTGACGAATATTGGTTAATTGGTTCTTTTGCATATACTAAAGCAAGAAGAATTCTTTTCTTTCCCGGCTTGAACTTATCCCGAGTAGTACATTCTCCAGATAATAAAGAGGTATTAGATGAAGTACATAACATCGATCATCTAACTTTAGAGAATAACTTAGAGAGCTGGCATGTAACTCTTAAGGAAAAAAATGATAGAGGTATCAAATATTCTAGAATGAAACCCGCAAAATTGAGTGAAAATGTGTTCCTATGGTTTGTCATGGCCATACCAAGTGCTAAGACACTAGAACCGATGCCAAAATCTCAAGAATTTATAATAAAAGCAAACAAGAAAAAAGCTAATAGTATAGAAGAACTCACAAGGAGACTAGGCAACTTCTTCCAATCAAGACATCAATCTCTTTTTCCGGTCATAAAATGGAAACATGAATCCCCTTTACCTTGTTTCATTAATTTTGAAATTTTTATGTTGTTAGGTAACACGAGGGAAACCGATCTGCCTGACAAACTCTTCTTTGCATTGCCGCCACTCACTAAACCAGAGAAGATGGATGATGGTATTAGATCCAGAGCAGGTTATCCTTCTCCCTTAACTGATTCTATTTCTGTTTGCATTCGTGTTTCAAAAATCAAAGGATCATTAAATCAAGATGCAGGTTATGATGGAGGTTATTATTCTGGAGAGGAGATCATTAAATATTTTGAATAGGCACGGCTCATTTTATTATATCATCTAGTTTTACATTTAGATCTATCTGAGACTGCCAACTGCGATAGAATTTAGGATTTTGAAGAGGTAAACTATTCTCTTCATACTGAGCTTTTTCTATTTTTGAATGGTCATTCCCTGTCCAATACCTTAGTATTCCATCTAGCAATCTACATATTTTACACGTAATCTATTTTTACAAGTTCCAATCCTTTAGAACTGAATTTACAAACTCTTCTCCTAACTCTCTTTTATAATCATCAATTTCTAAAATCTCTGTGTTGTCAATAAATTCTTTGACAACTTGCTCATCCTCTATTCTTCCATTTTCTTCATAAAAAGGGCAATCTGGAACACAATGTTCTCCGTTACAGTAATTTGATTTTGCTCGGTCTTCCCAATAAGCTAGTTTCTCCATTTCTATATATGATGGATGAAAATAGTACATTTCCTTTCTTTGATAATAACGACTTTCCGGAGCATAATCATTCAACATATGTGATAAATGGTATTCGAATTCCTCTGCTGTCTGCTCATACGCATCTAGATTTCCAAAAGTTGGATCTCCTCCATTGCGAATATATTTCTCCATTCGAATAACATGATAGACGTCAAATCGTTTCAGTTTTTCTTTTTCTTCTGCATTTAAATTAATTTCCTCTATCTCCTTTGTATGGTCTTCTGCAATTTTTATTTTATTGGACAAGTCATCAAGCATTTTCTTTTTTAAAATTCTCAATCTTTTCCAACCTCTCCTCTAATTCTTTCAAGTATACGAGACTTGGGCCTTCCGCTACTAGTTTAAACAATGATTCATTACATTCTTTGGCCAACTTTAATGAGTTTAGCTTATGAAGGTAGTTCATAGATGCATTATCACTCTCATAAATACTCCAACATTCTTTCAGTATACTCTTGATTCCTTCTATTGAAGTAGAATATAGAAATGGTAATGATTGTTGAACTAAATATTTCAAATTGTTACTAGATTCCTTTGAAAGATAATTGATATCTCTACTTACCGTGCTTTGTGTAAGATTAAGTGCTCCTGCAATCTGGTATCCCTTTAGACCCTTAGTCAAAAGTATCATAATCTTCTCTCTTCTCTCTGCTATTGTCTTGTTATCCGATCGATGCTTTGACTTTGACAGTTGTATTGCACTAATTGCATATAATCATCCTCAGCTAAAAGGTTTATTGCAGAAAATTGACAATTACAAGCTGCTATCCTATCAATACGATGATATCGTTTATATAAAATAGTCGGCTGATTTGCCATTCGTAACCATCAATTAAGAGGTATCCTGTATCGTTGTTGAACTTTTTCACTTCGATAGTCAGATCAGAATATTGAATATTGTTAACCCTCAAAGGTGAATCGTTAAATGCAATGAATTTTTTATAATCTGGTTGAGTGTCGATGTACTATACATCATATAGCCCTTCAATTCTCTCAATGCTTTCTATTGTACTATTTGGATGAACTAGAACACCAAGTCAAAGTCAATCTAGTCTTACTGATTTTATAAAATAGATTTGCTTGGGCAATCCCTATTCCTTTTACGTCTATCTTGTACTTTATGTTTGAGTGATAAGTATTAGTACTAGTGAGGATTCTATTCTCGTTTAGCCCAGATTTTTGTTTCAATCAGATCCGATTGATGGCTATGAATTCCATCCAATTCCAATCGATATTCACTTAGGAATTATTAAAATTCCTACGAGAGATTCTTGACGTTGACTAGATTAACAATACCGAATCTATTATTGTTGGTACAGATAGAAAAGACATGTTAAATAGAATACAAACAACATTTGCTAGAGAATTCCAGATACGGTAAACTCAAAGAGTCAGATATTTTACCTACGGATTACGCTACTAGACAAGCCTGGACCAGAATTAGAAACCATATTAAAAACTACCCTGTGGATAAAAATAGATTTTCACAGATGATTAAGAATTGACAACCAGCTTAACAAATACGCCTTACTATATGATTGATTTATGACGGTTTGGCCGATCCTCTCTCTATCGTCAATAGCATCGTCAATCCATAGGGTTAAATTTTAGTCTTAATAGTGCTAATTTCGTTTCTTCGTGAGTGTTATTGGACGGTAGGACGGTGTTGACGGTATTTTTTTGTTATTCTTCCTTGTTAACAACGGTCACGATTGCAACTTCCAAATGGAATTGAATCCTCCACTAAGAAGACCATCTTAGTTTTCAGACTAAATATCTATAATCACCGTCAACACCGTCAAACTGTCAAGAAAATTCGGACTTTAGAAAATGAGAAATTTCGTGCGTAAATCGACAAGATATCTAACTAGTTTGGCAAAAACGTTTGGACGGTGTTTTTGCCGGTGTTGTTAGAAGGATTGTCAAATTTCTTGCAAATATGCTTCTTCATAAAGTGAATGTCGTCTATTAGATTACAATGTTCGCATTCAAAATTGTCTGAATTACCTATTCTATGAATATATGTTTTGATATCATAATTGATAGATGTTTGGTCAGAAGGTAAAGATGTATTGTTACTATCTTGTCCCTTTCCTTTGATCTTAGTTAGTCGAATACACCGCTTCCCAAAAGAATCCTTGATCCCGGTAGTAACTTCAATATTTTTCTTTAATAAAATAGGTGCAAGTTCATTTAACTGACGAGTTAATTGATTGGTTGCTTTTGGCCAATACTTACTTTTAAGAATCGCAGTATCCACTTGGCATATAATATCTGCTAATTCCTTGTTTAGTAGTGAAGGGGTTTTCATCCACGAGCTCTTTTCTTCCATCAATAATATTACAGCCTCGGCAACTGGATGCAATTCAATTAGTTCTTCATTTTGCAAGTCAATATTTTCTCTATAAGCGTTGATAAACTCATAGTCTTTGTATCCTAGACATCGAGAAACTATTTCTCCATATTCAGCAAAGTCGGCCATCCGAGGCAACTCTTTTAGTAACTTTTCTTTTGGATGTTCCTTTAGATATTTCTGAAATTTCACCAACACGTCAAAGATGTAGCCCAAAACATAAGGTCTCATGCGTTCAAATTGCTCTTTTATTTCCTGTTCTTTTCGTCTTTTGTTCTCGGGGATTCTGTCGACCTTCAAGGTGAGAGACCTGTCAAGTAAATCTTGTCTTGTAGTTACTATATTAATTCCGTTGATGCCGATAGTTCGCTTATATTTGTAAATAAAATCTTCATCTGTAGTATACAGTTCCCTCTTGGAGTTTCCAGATCCAGTGACGGCCCTGCATAGTATGTCAGATACAGGTGCTGATATGTAAGATACGTTGTCAAAATAGTTTACATAATGGTGTTCCAAAGACTGTATCAAATCTTCCTTATAGGGACTGAAAGAGAGGAGGTCGATACTACTTGGATCAATGATGTTTTTTAATAGTGTAAACGTAGTTGTTTTTGCGCCTCCTCCGTTACCACTAATTATAAGTATTGGTTTCTGTATATCTGGAATAAAGGCCGAGACAAGATAGACTGAAAATAACAAAAAATCCTTTTCATTTCGCAGATTGAATAATGTCAGAAATTCTCTGAAATATTTCTCATTATCCTTATCTTCTAAAGGATAAATCTGAGGAATAGAGTTTCTTTCGTATCTTTTGAACATTGGTGTTTCGTTATTCTTGATGATCTCCCATCCTTCAGAAGTTATCTTGATGATCTCCCAAAAAGGATTTGTAAGGTCATAATAGAACACATCATCTTTATTAGCAACTCGCAATTGTAACTCTGTATGTTCGGTGTTTTCATCAAATAATTTCTGGGCTACTATCAGACTTATTAATCGTTCTAGTTTTTCATCAGGTATGCTCGTATTATTGATTTCAAAGAATTCCTTTCTCAATAATAATTTAAATCTTTTACTTTCAATAGGAATACATTCGATATGATCATTTATTTTTATCATTATATGTAATTTGTTTAATTGATCATAAAAAATTGAGATGTACCTTTCCTTAATTTTGTTCAGAAAGTATGATTCATCTCTATTAACCTCTGGATCATTGGAATCACTTTTCTTATTTTTTGCTACAAAGTTTTTTGCACCTTTCCATTGTTTTTCAAATTCTTTCTTCTCTAGGGATGGTTCTAAATGCTCTAGATTATATTGCCAAGCTAAATCTTTTATTCTATCTTCAGAATAAATGGTTCTTAGTCTTTGAATCAAAGACTCCATTACTCTAAGTAAAGCTTCGTGTCTATTGTTGCCTTCCTTGACCTTAAATCTCTCCTTAAAAAGATCTTCTATTGGAGTCAATCCATCATTGTTTCTCATGGAGGAACCAAACTTTTGATATATCTGTCTAATGCAATTTTCCAATATTTCTGAGTTTTCTTTGTTTATTACGGTTGGCTTTGCAGTTCCAAATATACGATATGGATATCCGTTCTTGTGGAGTGAAGGGGTACAAAACATGATACCGTGACTTCCCTCTGATTTAACTTCGATCGCAGGAATTTCTGAGGTACTATTTGATCCCACAATTCCGCTTCTTTTTGATAATGGTTGCTGTGCTACAAAGTAAATGTGAATCTTATTAGGATCATCGGCGTGGCCCTCGATGATAGTTCTTTGTGCAAGTTTATCTATATTATCAACTTGACCAAAATGAGATAGAAATTCTTTAATTCCTGAGGCATTATCAATATCTATGCAAACAAGATATTTACCTTGATATGGGCCTCTATGAATCTTACCTGCGATAATAGCCATCCCATTATTAAAGGCACCTTTAATTTTCCATTCAACATGCAGTTCCTCGGAGACAGAATCAATTTGATATTTGGACCATTCTACGTTGGTGATTTTATTTTTTGTGTTAGCAGGAATAGGATCTACTCCGATTTTATACCTCCAGAAATCAGCCCAGTCATTTGGATTAATGCGTGTATCATCAATGAGATTAGTTGTCAATTTTTAAATCTCTCACTCTTACAGTTGCAATCATCAATACGATATTTAGGAAATAGCCGACCTGTTTATTTGGGAGATAGCATTACGATACATGACTGCAATTAGCTAGCGAGAAGCCTCGCCTGTTATTGTAGTTCCTCCTTGCCTATTTACCAGAACAACTACAACTTCGCCCTTGATTTCATAAACAGGATTATATTCCGAAATCTCCCAGTCTTCATTCTTTAAAACATCATGAATTTTATCTAAAGGCACTAATTTGATATCTACTATTCTCCGGCTACTTCTGTCATATCTGCTTAATTCCCTTTCTAGAATAATCTTTTTAGAGGACCTTGTATTATGCGAGTTTGATACATTTGTCATTTGTTTTCTAAATACCGGAATAGTTCCGTTGTCATTGACTTTAACTGAATATTCATAACCATTGTATTCGATCTTACATCCATCCTCAGGCTTCAGAATTGATAGTAACTCTTGATCAGTTATCTCTTCATACCAACACCAGCATGCACCCTTAGATGATATTTTCCAAGGCGGATCATTGGCATTATTGCTCATGGTTAAGGACAGAACCTCCTACAATCACAACCTTTTACTGTGCAAATCCCATAATTCATATGAAAATAGTCATAGTAATGATCTTCTTGCTGATGATCACACCAACATATATCCGGCAATGCGAAACTATTATAGAAACTGTTTTTCAACTAGGTGATCCCTTCTTATTGAAATTTTCTTAAACAGTCAGAACAAAGGCTCAAGGTTAGAATACCAAATCTTCCTGCATTTAAGTCGATCTTCGTTGTTGATTTGTTATAGCAACCAAAGCCATAACAGATTTCTTTATTAATTTCTTTGGAGTAAAGTGATCTATTCAAGGCTTGATACACCTATGAACGATCTAATTCGCTTGATGAGAAGTTTCCAGCATCTATCTCAAGCAAACCAACCCTATTTTTTGTTTCAATGAGTTCTCTAATTATTTGATCGTATGACTGATTTTTTCTTCCAATTTTGGAAAGCATCGATCTAGTCTCTTTATCAACTAGTATGGTGGACTTATAGTCACGCATATTATAATATAACAACCTATAATAGATGTGTATAACTATATAGATTAGTATACTGGTTGATTAGCGAGGAAAGGATTAGACAAGTGGAGGAATTTATAGAACGAAATCCTGGTTCACACACTGAAAGCATAGTAGAGGCTATGAAATCTCTTTCATCTAGGATGGTAGTATATAAGATTATTGGGGAGTTGAAAAACACTGGAAGGATCGTACAAGTAAGGGAGAATCGACGAGAAATACTATATTTTTCAAATGATAAAAGCGAATATATCTTAATCAAAAGGCAAATCGATGTTTTTAAGAAAAGTTATTCGGATTTAATTAAGAAATCGTTCGATCATCCGCTAGTTGCAAATACTGTAAAAATTCTGAGTAACACTGTTGATCATAAGGATAAAGTCAAGACAAGAGAAAACTTGCAAATACTAAAGTCGATACCATTTGAATATTTAATTGCAGAAGAGAATTACAAAGTAATCAGACTAGCCGTAGGTAAAATTGAGTATCTTTATTCCAATTTGTATAATTCTCTTTATCATCCATCTATTTACAAATTTGCAGCTAACAAAACGATGATCAAGTCGGAAGAGATAAATCAAATCGCAAGGGAAATTGATTCAATAACAATAAAGATAAGACCGGTAATCGATAAGTACTATGAAGTAGTTAAATCATCTATTTATTCACGAATACATTTTTGGATCATTTATATTTTTTTAATGTTTGTTCACCTAATTAATTTAAGGAGTGTATCTATCTGGCCATATATTGTAAAGGATATGAAGGAGCAAGGCAAGGCTTTAGAAATTCTAAATAAACTATCATATGACGAGATACTCGAGATCAATTCTACAATAATAAAATCTTTTTCTGATAAGGGAAACCTTTTTTCTGAAATGCAGGAAATAATAGAAAGTACGCGCAGCACATTTCAATTCGTTGAAAAACAATCCATTATGCAAATGTCCTGTGATTTCAAATCCATTAACTTGGATAAGGAATTCGAGGTTGTTATGAAATCCCTTAGAAAGATAAGTAATGACGACAAAAGTATCATATCGCTGGAGTTTTATTTACAGAAGATTAATGAGTTTTGTGCTGAAGTATTGAATTCAAAAAGTTTTCGATAGAATCAAAGTTTTTTTAGGATTTCCGGTTTGACATTTGCTAGTAATGGATTCTGTTGAATCAATATAAACATTTTATCCATGCCTTCTTTTAGTAATTTAACGTTATCCTCCAAATTTTTTATTTGATCATCCTTTTCTTGAAGCTTCCCCTTTATGATGTATTCATTATTATGATTATCTTCTTTTAGTTGTTGAACTTGCTTTTTCAGAGTAACACCATCTGAATGTATTGTAAGCAAGTCAACAGCCTTTAGATAATCATCTGAGACTTCTTTTACCGTAGGTCTATAGTAACAATCAGATAAGCCAATATTATGACCCATTGTAATTTCTACATTAATAGGTCGCATAACTTGTTCTGCTCTTGATTTATAGAATTTTCTAAAACCGTGTGCTGCTTTAAATTCGTGTCTTTTTGTTCCATCTTTAAGTTTATTTCGTATACCTTGGTCCCATAGTGCTCGTTCTAACAGTCTCTTTATACCAGTATTTTTAATTTTCTTGGGTACAGTTGCAAGTCCCCATCTAGCACCATAGCTTACGTTAGTTGTTTGCCACAAGTCTCTCATTAACCAACTCTCGTCATTAATGTTCTCTCCATAGGAAGCACGAAATTCCATCCATTCCTTTAATGCCTTGTATGCTTCAGGAGTAACGAAAGAAAAATATTCTTCAATATCACCTTCGTAAACCTTTAGTTTGGCTGCTACCACTGTTTTATTATCATGATCGTAGACAGGAGTTACATGTTTCCATTTTAGATAGTCCCAAGCACCTAGCCGTATTCCTGATGACACCATAGTATAGACAATGGGTTTAATCCGTCTATCTGGATATTCAATAAGTTTTTGGATTTCTTCCATCGTGGGTGCTCTGTCATTTGCCGCCTGTACTGCTCTGGGAAGACCTTTCATCAGTTTCTTCCACGGAATATTTAGGTCAGAAGAATCGCAGAATAATTTTATTGCCTTAATAAAGTTCCTTAATGTAGAGGCAGTTATTTCTCCGTTATGGACTCTTTCCTTTTGAAATTGTAAAAATATTATTACCTGTGCAATAGCCCAATTAGTATCGTTTTTTCCTTTGGTGGAAAAATTATTGCATCTTACTTCCATATTCTTGCTATTTTCCAAGTCAAAATTGATATGATTGAAGAAATGCCTAAGTCTTCTTTCATAGTATTTCCTAGTAACTTCAGATCTGATTGAAAACACAAACATTGTGTATGCATTTGTTAAATAGATGCTATCATTACTTCCCGTCAAAGAATTTATTTCAACGGTGGAATTTGACACAACCTATAAAGAAAGTGGTGCCTATTAAAGCGACAATATTGAAGTGGGGCCAGAGGGATTCGAACCCTCGACCGCCAGCGCCCCGGGCTTATACCCAAAAATTGGATGGTATCCTGCCAAGCTAGACGATAGCCCCCTTATTTATTAAAAATAAACCTCTTATTTTTAAACCTAAGTATACAACCAATTACAGAGAAAATCCAAAGATACATTTTAATAATTAGTTAAATGCTTTATAGCATATCATTTATGCTGGTTAATGAATTAGATGCCATAGACAAAGAAATACTTAATGATATTCAATGGTCTTTTCCTTTGGTTGAAAGACCGTTCTTAGAAATGGCAAATAAATACCAACTAAAGGAAGAAGAAGTTCTCTATAGAACTCAAAGATTAAAAGATATTGGGATTATTAGACAGATAAGTGCAATTTTTGATACTCGAAAGTTAGGATATAAGAGTGCGCTAGTAGCATTTTCAGTGGATAAGAATAAGATAGATTATGTCGCTAATGAAATAAACAAACACCCAGGTGTAAGTCACAACTACGAAAGAAATCACGAATACAATGTTTGGTTTACGTTAGCAGTATCTCCGGATGCAGATATGAAAACCGATTTAGATAAAATGGCCTCCCTAGATGGAGTTTTAAAATATAGAGTTTTACCAACGCTAAAAATGTATAAAATAGGCGTGAAATTGGACATGGTAAATGATGATCCTGAAAAACCTAGTCCCACCGATGATGTAAAAAAAATGGATGTAAAAGCAGAAAAAATATCAGAAGTGGATAAAGAATACATTAGACAGTTGCAAAAAGATATCAAGATAATTAGAGAACCGTTCAAAACAATCACGGATGATTTGGGAATAAATTTGGAAGATCTCTTTAACAAAGTAAAGGAATATCAAAATATAGGCATCATGAGAAGATTTGCAGCAATTCTTAGGCATAGGCAAGCAGGCTTTACGGCAAATGGAATGATAGTTTGGAATGTGCCGGAGGAAAAAATAGATCAAGTAGGATTAAAAATCGCTTCTTTTCCGCAAGTAAGTCATTGTTATAGACGTCCCATATACCCAGACTGGGAGTTCAATCTTTTTAGTATGATTCATGCTAGAACAATTGATGCAGCTGAAAAAATAGCAAAGGAAATATCTGCAATAATTAAAATTGATAGATATAGAATATTGTTTAGTTCCAGAGAATTTAAAAAAGAAAGAGTAAAATATTTCGAGTAATTACGCTTTTGTTTAAAAATTTTTAATTATGCCAATAATTTAGGCATATCAAAGTTTTTTTCATACATTTGTTCAATTTGCAGTCTCTCATCTTCATTCAAATAATTACCATCAGAAATTTGAGCGAACAAATCTATTTCTTCAATACTTGTGACAGTTGGTAAAAGAACGGAGATTTGTTTTTGCGATAGAATATACTTCATAGAAATTTCAGTAATATCCCATCCATGAGAATTAGCAATGGGTTTGAGTTTTTCTATTTTTTGCATAGCTTGTATAATCCACTCTTTTTTTCTGTTATTTCTATGGTCATTCTTATCAAATACTGTATGCTCGTTTACTTTGCCAGTTAAAACCCCCGATGCATCGGGTACCCTAACCATTATACCTACTGAATTATTTCTCTTATCCACAGCATCAAAAAATACTCTTCCAGGGTCCTGTTCTAATATATTATATACAGTTTGTAAACAAACTATATTCCTGTTTTCTATAGCATGAATTCCTTCCTTTTCCCATCCTATTGCGGGCCCCAATGCAACGCCATGACTCTTAATTTTTCCAGAACTTACAAATTCATCTAGTTTGTGAAATAATGCATCATTTTCTATCGCATCCATTTTGGGATTATGCAAACTATATACATCAATAAAATTGGTTTCTAATCTTTTCATGCTTTCTGACAAAGCATAATCTAAGAATTCTGGAGTATGTTTTTGGGGAATCTCGCCATGTCCTACTTGCTTTGCATTATACATATCATAACCCCATTTAGTGGAATAAATTACCTCATTGCGCATATCTTTAAAGGCTTTTGCTAATAACTTTTCACTCTTGCCCCTTCCATACATATCAGCGGTTTCATAAAAATTAATTCCTAAATCAAAAGCATGTTTTAACATCTTTATAGATTCATCTTCTTCAAGTTTTTTTCCCCACCAGTCTAAACCTAAGGTCCATGTTCCAAATCCAATTTCACTAACTTTAATGCCGGTATTTCCTAAGTTGCGATATTTCATTAAACTATACTCCTCACTTTTTCAGATAGTTTATTGAAATTATCGTCATCTATACAAGGTTTACTGATTGACTTTAGATATTCAAATGGCTTTTCGGGCAAATGATTTTCAAAATATGTGATCAAGTCTGGATCGTGAGAGTCGATTTGAATCCATGACTTACATCCTACCCATTCAGGTTTGTTCACTAATTTTATTGGTTTGTTTAATTTGTATACTCGTAACAACAATAAATAAAGTGGCTTTTTTGGATTATAATCAAACCGAGATTTGAGATAATCATCAGTCCATATATGGAAATTCTCTAATTTTTTTAATGTAGTCAAATTGGGCACCTCACTAAAATGAGTTATCTCAACAAATGATGCAATCTCAGTTGTTTTATTAGAATCAGGCCGAGTTTCGGCATTGTCCAATCCATTTTTTCTGTTTAATTCATCCAGGGTTGTATGATAGTCCATACGGATTGATTCTTTAGCTTGATGTTCAAAAGTTGGGGATAAGAAAAAATTCTTGAACTTTAGTTCAAATCCATTGCGAAATTCCATAATACCTCCTTTTCTAAACGATAAAATTTGATTTCCTGATTCTAGAGCTTTGCAAACTATAGCCCACTCTTTTAATGCCCCAAAAGTATTTGTGCTGGAGTTTGATTCATCATTAAAACTTTCTTGAGTATTATTGACTTGGGTTGCAGTTGCAGTATCAGAGGAAATCGCTGAATGTGTTCTTTCAGAATCATGACCGAACCTTTTTAATGGCATAGTTTTAGAATTGAAACTTACAATATCATTAAAACCATTATCTAAAAAAGAGTTAGAAATCACATAAACACCAGTTTACAATTGTATTGTTATTATAAATAAATATTATTAATTACTGATTTTAGAACAGAGATGCTTTTTAGCCCAAACTCTTAATTATTTCCTCTATATTTTTTAGGACACAGGGGATCATCGGTGTATCTTTAATGATATATTTACTAACTTGAGTTTCACGTAAGTCTATGATCAAGCTCTGGAATCTTGAAAGATTGTCAGTTTCAAAAGCCAACATGAAATCCTGATCATCAATTCCAAATGAATATGTGGTATTAAGTCGAATTTCAGGATATTTTCTTCCAACCCTTATATGTTCTTCCATCATTTCTTTTCTTTTCTCAAAGGGCAAAAGATACCATTCCCGAGATTTAATAAATGGATATACTACCGCATACCGCAATGGCTCCTCTTCAGTTTCAAACCCAAGTTTAACCTGATTTGAATAAAATGATTTTCTAGTTAAAGAAAGATATGTGGATGTAGGTTCGATATATTTTCCCAGTATAGTGGTGTAAATTTTTGAAGCTAGTACCTGAATATTTTCTAGTGATGGCGACATGGTCCAAATCATAAATTCACTGTCGTGTCTTAAACCGATGGTAGAATAAGTTCTAATTTTTATTTTCTTGCGTGCAGCATTTAACAATTCAAGAAACTCGCGTGAAGCCTCATCTTTGCCCATCTCATTTAGCCAACGCCACTTGGGATCGACTTTATAAAATGTAAAAGTAAAGAATTTTTCAGGATTATTTTTATTATCGGATTCATCGGTCTTAGTACCCGGAAGTTCAGAATCCTTGGTAGTTGTAGTTGTTGAAGTGCTCACACCATCATCTTCTCCTACATTATTTAAATTATCAATTTTATTTTTTTTAATTCTAGATAAACTATCAACTTCTGTAGGGTTTTTATTCTTGTTTCGCATGACTTGTATGCTATCTTAAATTAATAAATAGTTTAATACATTCGCTCGGCTCTGTTCATTTAAAGAAATATCGTATCTAGAATGTTCTTCATTTGTGACTATAAGAAAGAAACTCAGTATGCATGCATGGTTTGTAGTTGTACTTTCTAAATCTTCTAGCAAGATATTTGAAGGATTTTCCTATTTTATCAAGCGAATCATGTTTTATTTAGGCAAGATAGGAAACAGGATTCGGCAGTATCATCTTCAAAGATTGCAAAAAGAAAGAAAACGTCTGACTTTTATGTAGATGGGATATTAAGCAAGGTGGGTTCTGTAGAATCCATTTGGATTTGGATAGGAACATAACTTACAAAGAGAAAATTCTCTTACCAAACTTGAGGAAGAGACACGTGCATATCAAAGCAACATTCATTGAAGCTTGGCCAAGATTCATGAATTGTCCTCTATCTCACCAAGAGGGATGTACATAATTGATATCCACAAGCGTACAGATTTCCTAGATTGAATCCTCTTCGATTCTTTTGTGAGAAAAATCGGACAGAACCAGTATGATTCATTTGTGATAGGAGACTCCACGCTAAAAGCTACTTTCTATATGACAGTATATTTTCTGCTACAGACCTGCACATAGATTATAACTATAAACTGAATAAACTGAATTGACAACCAAGAATAGCCAGATTTTGCTAGTTATTGAACACACCAGTAGAAATTCGTCATTATTGAGTTTTATTGTATAGTTTTTAGTAATATTTGGGTAGAAAGATGTTATTCCGGTCATTAATACATTCTTTTTAAAAATAAGTATACCAGTGCTGTGATATGCTGACCCATAAATCTAAACTAGAGATGCTCTATGTTTGGTTGAACTTTCTATCTCATATATTAGACGAAGAGAATGTAATGTTATATAAGCAAATTCATGTATATGCATATATAAAAAGGAAAATTCCTGACATATTTGTGTCCCTTTGTGTCGCTTTTATAAAACAAATGACGAATTGACTGATAAACACTATAATTAGAATATATTCATAAACCACTTATAAACAACTTGTGGTGACCATCGTGATCTGGTTGGGTTATCTAAATTACGCGATTAATATGCACTTTGCATTGTCCTCGTCAGACCAAAATATCATGATAGCAAGTACATCATTGAACTCATGTGTCCTTTTTTCATAAAAGATGGCATTGTCAATTGCTGTTTGCCAGGTTATGTGGTATTGTATATATTAGAACCTTCATTATTTTACTTTCGTGGCCTAGCTCCAGCGTCATCTAAAGAAATACTATCGGCGATAATATAGTATTAGAATTATTGACCTTCGTACCCTTTTTAGTCCTATATTGAATGTTAGCTCGTCCGAGAATTCTCTACTCGATAACCCCGTCAGATCCTAATAGATTTAACGTCTACCTCGAAATCCTCCATGGTATTTTTTAACTGAAGATCGGGAGTCTAACACACCGTTGACTTTACAATCATAAACTCAAAAACATGATTAGGATAGTATATAGATGTTTGGGAGGTATGTATCATAACCCTATTTTTTGGCCGCCCATAGTCCCTTCCCATTTTCTTCTGGAAGAGTACGGAGCCACTATATCGACAGTAAACCATCATGACAAAAATTATTCGTAAATCGAGGAGTGATTTCTTTGGGATGGGTTTATATATTTTAGACCACGGCTGGCATTATCTCTTTTATTCGAAACCTTTTTCTTTTTATCCTTATCTGTTAATTTTTCTCTAACTTGATCGTCTCTTTTGCTTTCCAAGTTAGTGTGGGCAGACTTAAAAGTCGCAGAATATGGATCATTAACAAATGTGCCTTGATTTTTTAACTCATTGTTTTTTATTATTCTTACCTTCTTTTTCATATCGAATACCTTTTCGTTCTGGACAACAGATTATCTAGGGATTACTCGCTCGCACCAACCGGATACCTAGATTGCAATTTGGTATAACCAAGTGAGAGGTAATAATAAAGTTATTTTAATTCATAAAATCAAAATAAGAATTCCGTAAATTATATTAATTCACCTAAACTAGTCCTAAAGTTATTCTTTTGCATACTTTTTTGATAAATGGAAGTTTCAATAAGCCAACTGTTTTATTAGAAATGGCTTCCTCGTTGACCCAGCTCGGTTAAAAGTGGGTCATTGCCCGGTTTTAGTTAACTCCGCATAGATATCTTTTAAACAGCATCTACTGATTCATCAGACAGTCCAAGCCAAGCATAACCTTTGGACTCTAATTCCTCCGATAGCTCCTTTCCGGCTGTTTTTATTATTTTTCCTTTTGACATCACATGAACCTTATCTAGTTTTTTCAAATAACGCAAAATCCTTGCATAGTGAGTAATAACTATTACTCCCGCACCAGTTTCAATTAATTTATTGATGGCTTCAGCAACAGACTTTACAGCGTCTATATCCAATCCAGAATCAGGCTCGTCAAGAATAGCAAGATTGGGTCTTAAGACCAGCATTTGCATTACTTCAGATCTCTTTTTTTCTCCTCCAGAAAAACCTTCGTTAAGATATCTGCTTAAAAAGCTTGGATCTAGACCCACATTATCAAGATTTCTTTTTAGATATTCGTGGAATTCTTTTACGGTTATGAAAACTTCTCGATCCTTTTGTTCGGCCGTCAGAGATTTACTTAATAAATTATAAGCATTGCGTAAGAAATGACTATATCCTACTCCAGATACTTCAGTCGGATATTGAAATCCTAAAAATAATCCCTTTCTTGCTCTTTCGTCTGTTTTTAAATTAATTATGCTTTCATTATTAACTAAAATATCACCTGAAGTTATGGAATAACGCGGATGACCCAATAAAACGTTGGCTAATGTGCTTTTTCCAGAACCATTTAATCCCATAATGGCATGGACTTCACCTTTATTGACATCCAAATTAACACCGTTAAGTATTTTTTTATCTTCAATATTGACATTTAGATCTTTGATGGTTAAGAATGACATAAAATTTTATATATCAATACATAATATAAATATTCGTCAAAATAACACTGTTATAAATATAAAATTTATATATTTTGTGTAAATTTTGGTTAATTAATTGATTAAAGTATAATATTTTATATGAATTTTTAAAAAAGAATACAAAGAAAATGAATTTTTAAAAAAAAATTAGGTTATTGTTATTGTTCCTTTCATGAATGGATGAACGGTACAATGGTAACTATGTTCACCTGGACCCATTTTTTCTGCAGGGACGCTAGCTTTAGCAGCTGGCATTATAATACTTGTATCCCATAGTTTTCCGGTTTCTGGGTCTTCAGGTCCGGTTCCGCTAGTAGCTGTGTGTGGAACAGTATCGTCGTTAACCCAAGTCACTAATGCATCACTAGAGGCACTAGCAGGGTCAGGTCCATAGGCAGGATTTCCTTGTGTTGATGAACCCTTTAATATTTGCACTTCAACCTTATTGGCAAATGCAGATTCATCTACAGCCTCAGATGATGAATCTCCAGCTGCATCGGTAGCACTAGCCGCAGGTGCTGGTGGAAGTTCTTGTCTGTAAATAGAATCAACTACACCCGCTTTTGGTGTAGCTGCAGTAAACAAATAATAAGCAATTATTCCGACAATAACCGCCATTCCCATAAGCGTTAAAAAAGCTCTTTTGTCAGTCTTATCAGCTTCAACCATATTGACAACAAATTGTATAAAACGCCCTTATTAATTTCTTTTATGATCTTATTTGACCAAAAAGACTGTAATTTCATATTTATTTACTATTAATGGAAAATGGAAAATCAGCTTGCGAATCCAAATGAATAACTTTTATTTCTGGTTTCTGTACTTTTATTGCAACGAGAGAATGCTGAAAGGGAGAGAAAAAATCAACTGTAGTATATGTAATGACAGAATTGGTGATTTTAAATACGAGGCAATGCCACAATGGAATATTTCAGGATTCTTATGTAGCAAATGTTATTCAAAGAAGATATCAGAATACTATATAAAACAAAACCCAGAAGAAAAAAAATTAAAGTAAAAGCACACTATATTAGACTAGCGGGGGCTTGGCAGGATTGGACAAAGCTGAAATCAAAACTAGCGGAATCATGAAATTATTAATTAATAATTAATCGACTTTACGGATTTCGACGGCCTTATTGTTTTCTATTATAGATCTAGCATTCTCAAAAGGTAAAATTGCCACATCATCTCTCTGATAAGGACCATATTTATTCATATTAACTCCTACAAATTGCTCCATGGAATCTAAGAACCTTATAATTACAAAATTCTGATTTATTGAAGATACGATCTTTTCTAAAGTTTTCGATTTTCCATCAAGTAGCATTTTTAGTACTATGTTAATTCTTTGCTCTCTTTCTCTATTTCCAAAAAACACGTATTTTTCTTCATCTGTAAGATTAGAATATTCAAACATATTTTGTGATTTTGAACTATCGAAAATTTTCTTGCATCTTAATACGAATATCAAAGTCGTTAATTTAACAACCAAATTTATCAAATTGGAACTAATTTCTTTGGAAATTTTCTCCGTAGCCCCATTATTCTCTTTTTCATTTTGATCTTTTAACAAAGAAACAAGATTTGAAATATTTTGATAAAAATTGTGAGGAACAGGCTGAGGTCCATTATCAAGATGGATCTCTGCTTTTAAGATATTAAAAATTTCATCTATTTTTATTAAATTTGTTGGCTTTCTTTGATCCATCAGTTCTCACACAATTTGTATACATGATAAGCTTAATTAGAGGTTTTTATTTTACTATATCGAATATTTCATTTGCCTTATAAAGTTATAGATGGAAAAATTGAATCTTTGAATTTTACCGCAGAACAAATAATGATGAGATTAAAGGATGAAGAAATTAAATTTCTAGATTTACAGTTTACAGGTTTAACTGGTAGATTCCATCATACTACAATGGCTTCCAATATGTTCAAAAAGGAAGATTTTGAATATGGATTGCCAAAATTGGATGGTTCTTCAATTAGAGGTTTTACTGAGATCCACGAATCTGATTTGATAATAAGACCAGACCCTTCTACGTATGCAATAATACCATGGATAAAAGAAGACAAAACAGCTAGACTAATTTGTGACATATTATCAGGAGGAGAAAATAGAAAACAATTCAAAAAAGATCCTCGAGGTATCGCAAGAAAGGCAGAAGAGTATGTCAGACATCAAGGTTATTATAATTCATTTTGGGGACCTGAGGTAGAATTCTTTGTTTTTGATAAACTAGAAGTGAACACAATGACGCCATATAGATCCCAAAGTTATAACATTATATCAAAAGAAGCGCCATGGTCAACAGAAGGTGTAGGGTATGCACTCAGATTAAAAGAAGGATACCTCCCAAGCGCCCCAGGTGACACATTAATGCAGTATCGTAATGAATGCGTTGATGTTTTGAGTAATAATTTTGGTATTATTTGCGATGCCCATCATCATGAAGTAGCAACAGCGGGACAATGTGAAATCGATATAAGATTTGATACTTTAGTTAATGCCGCAGACTCTGTTCAAAGCTATAAATATATTGTTAAAAATATAGCCAAGAAGCAGGGCATGATTGCAACTATGATGCCTAAACCAATCGCACTTGATAACGGTTCAGGAATGCATGTAAATGTGAGTTTATGGGACAAAGAAAAAAATCTATTTTATGATATTAATGATTCATATGCAGAAATGTCTCAACTAGCCCGATATTTTATGGCCGGAGTATTAAACCACGCTCCTGCATTGGCGGCAATAGTTGCTCCTACAACTAATTCTTATAGAAGACTGGTGCCTGGATACGAAGCACCCGTGTACATTGCATGGAGTACTGGCAACAGATCTGCGATAATTAGAAATCCAGCTCATTATAGGGGCGAAAGGTTTGCACACATGAAAAGGATAGAATTCCGAGCTCCTGATCCCTCATGCAATCCATATTTAGCATTTTCAGCAATAATATCAGCTGGTCTAGATGGGATAAAGAAAAAAACATCGATACCTGACCCAATAGACGAAGATATTTTCAAAATGGCACCACAGCGCAGACGTGAATTGGGAATTAGACAATTGCCACCTTCACTTAGAGAAGCATACGAGGAATTAAATATTGACAGAGAATTTTTAAAGCCGATATTTGACGATGAAATTATAGATTCAATAATCTTGCAGGAAGCTAAGGATCATCAAGACGTTACCATAAGACCCCATCCACATGAGTTCTCTCTATATGCAGATGTATGAAATATGGGTTGAAATGGTAGCCCAGACCAACGGCATGAGATAAAACAAAGGTTAATAACACTGGATTAACACAGTTCTAAATAATTTTTTGGAGGGGTTGTCTAGACTGGTTAGGATACCTGCCTTACACGCAGGTGGTCATGGGTTCAAATCCCATTCCCTCCACTGTATTCACGGGTATTGACATAGAGTTTTGAATTAAAAAATAGAAAATAGTTTAGTTAATGCTCCATACCATTACTAGCACCACCGCTGTCACTATCAATAATGAAAATCAAAATCAAATAGTTGAGGCAGAGAAATTTAATTTGCTTCAATGGATGCGAAAATGGTCAAATAATCAATTATTCTTAAATTATAAGACTAATTGAATTTATTCATTGGAATTTCATCTTTACTAATTATAGTTTCTTTGGATACTATTTTTGAAGGATATTCTAAAAATTTTGCATTTTTTTGTCAGACTCATATCATCTAAATCTGCACTACTCCCCCATCAACAAACAACTCTATCGGTGTAATGTAACTACTATCTTCTGAAACAAACAATAAAAAAATTAATAGTATAACTCTAATATACTGAGATATGCAAATCAATTATTTTTGAGTAAGTTATTTCATTATTATATCTTGCACTAACTGTCAGAGTATAATTTCCTGGAACAACAGTTTCAGTGGGACTGATATATAATGTTGTTTTGAGTGGCAGTAAAGATGATATCGGAAGGTCGGATACCGAAAATGTGCGTTTGTCAAAATTGCTGGTAAGATTCCATAACTGACCATTTTTGGCAATTGAAGATGTTGCAAACATGGTAATATTGAACGGTTTATCTGACAAATTGTCAAAAGACGACATTTTCGATGATGATTCATAACCATTGTAAGAGGAGATATCATCTGAATTGTTTAATTTGTTTCGAGAAACAAACACATCCACAGAATCTCCTATGTTTGCCTTGCTATCGATAATTATCTTATCTTTTGAAGTAGATAGCGAAATGGGTATGTTATTCATGTTCTCCTTTGAAATACGTCCGATTTTATTTTCAGTCCATTCTGTAAACCACACAGAACCATTATTGTCAATTGTGAACTTGAGAGGATTAGACGTGTTACCCCATGCAATGTTTCTTGTCGCTATATGATACTCAATCAATGTCTTGTTTTTTATGTCGTATTGAGCTATTGCATTTCCCTCATGTTCGTTAAACCATATCTTACCATCATAATATTGATTGTAATAGGGCAGTGTTGTTGTGTTTCTTGTTGATGCAGGTGAGGTTGCATACTGTTTTACTTGATTTGTTTTAGGATCAAGTACTAAGAAAAGATTTGATGCATGGTCGTTTGTCCAAACTCTTCCTTTATCATCTTGGGCTATGCTAATTGGAAGGCTCTTTGTCTTATTCAGATCATATATTGTATAGTTCTGTGTTTGCATATTGAACTTGACTATCTGTCCGCCGTATGGGAAGTCTACTGTAGAGAACCACATAGTATCGGCATCTTCCTTTTCTTCTGTATCGTTAAAATTAACTGTAACATTAGAACTGCTTGAATTTCTTTCTAAAAGGGTATTAGTTTTGCTCTTGTCAGTAGGACTGAAACTCATCGAAGATGGTCCCATTGTCTCAAAGTTGATCCTTTTGCCCAAATCTATTTCTCTAATCCCCATTGTTGTATTGTTTTTAACCTCTTCGGGATTTAGAATTCCTAGTTTCTTTCCAAAAACATTTGTAAACCATACCAAACCATTTGAGTCAAAAGTTAGAGATAAAGGGTATGAAGAATTAGTTGGCGATATGTATCTTTCAAATTTATTTTGCTTGACAAGATATTTCCAGACAGAACTGCTTTGCTCATCAGTAAACCAAAGATCTCCATTCTTATCAAATTTGAGATCCCACATCATTGAACCAAATGTAGTCTTTGGATTCCAGTTTGGAATCGATATATTTTTTATAAAATTGTTTGTCGATGTATCAAAGACCAAAAAACGTCCTATCCAGTTTGCAGCAATCCAGATGTTGTTATTTTTATCTGCTGTTAGCCCGACCGGCTGGCTACATGGAAATGGTATAACAAACTCTGTGATATAGTCGTTTGAGTTTGCCATGCTGTCCCCACAGACATATTTTTTATCTCTTTCTGCTACTGGTGTTATAACAGATCCTTTATCTAATTGAGAGGATAATGTATCATCCTCTTTTGTTGATGAGAAAAGCCTGTCAAATGATTTATCTATATTTAGAAGGCTACTAAAGAAAATACTATTTGTAAATAAGTAATTAAGAGAAAGATACGTTACAGTAGCCACAACAACTACTGAAATTATCATATTTCTAACGTATTTATCCATTGAATATTTTCTCCTTTATAATATCATTATGAACTATCTTGATAATCTTTATGAATATTTTGCTTCCTACTCAAATTTTTTTCTTCTTGTATAGTATTACAACTGCAGTCACGGCAAGTGGTAACACTATGATGATTATATATACAAAGTATACAAGGGTTAATGGAGATAAGTGACTAAAAGAGTTTGATACATTTTGAAACTCACTAGTTGTATTATATGGATTTTCATAAACAAAGGTTCCAAACTGTACAAATGCACTCTTATTGTCTGCACTTTCAACTTTGATAATAGTGGGTCCAGTGGAACTAAAGGCATATGTTTGAGAAGAGGAACCGATCTGAGCTATACCGCTTGTCCTAAATAATTCAGTGTTATTCTGTAAGATTACAAAATTGTATGGCCACAAATGCATTCGAGTATTGGCGGGGTACTCAAAAAAATCCATTATAAAATGTATAGGCTCGTTTGTTATAATGGAAGTGGGAGTCCATGAAAGTCCAATCTCAACTTTACTATCATCTGTGAAGTTGTATAGAGGAAAATCGTTGATCTTCTTTTGAGATTCATCGACTGCATATGAAGGAATGTTCATGTTATTGTCTTGAACATGGATTATACCCTCCATCCATGGATGTATCGTACAAAAATAATGATATGTTCCTGACTGATTAAACTTGATCGAGGTAGTACCTTTTGGATCAAATAACCCACTATCAAATAAACCATCAGGTTCGCCTCTAGAATTTGATAATAAACTGTTTAATCCGCCACCAGTACCGCTAGTTACAGTATGAGGTTCCGTGTCATTGTTGGTCCATACTATAGTATCATTTACGTCCACAGAGATTTCTGTTGGGTCATACCATTGTTTGGGCGTTAGATTTGTTATATCTACTTCGGGATTCGCAGATCCTTTTGGGATTGTAACTATAGTTTGATTTGATCGTTGCGCTTGAGCAGATAAAAAAGATAATAATTCAATATTACTATAAACATAAAAAATACTATACAATAGCAAAAAAGTAAATAAGACTTTAAAAATCGTCAAATCATGTTACTTTAGATATTGTTATTTATATGTAGTTTAGATAAAGCAGATCGAGTTCCTTTTTCTACGCGTTTTTAGCTTTGTAATATATGGATAATTATTAATTGAAATCTGATTTAGCATTAGAGTAAGTATTATGGAAGAATAGATATCAAGTATCCTCAACTGTTATTCTCACAATATTCTTAATTTTGTCAATCATGATACATACTGATAACATTTTGAATTATACGAAGGATCGTTGGCTAAAATTGTGATATACGGTTCTGATTCATCTAGTTCACAGATGAGTGATATACCATTTTCCAAGATTGTGACTCCGTTCATGAAATTATATTCAGATTACGAACTAACTCAAAGATCATGTTCATTTCTCATCATCTAAAAAAGTTAGAGTATGCGACTATAATTAATCCAAATATTGGCGTCACATGAACTAATTAATCAAAGTAAAGGCATACATCACACTAAAAATTAAAGAAATAATACCTGCATTGAAATATGGTGATATCAGATATATTTCATATTCTATTGTTATGAACTTCTATAGTTGTACAACAATAGATATTAATTCTATAAGATATACTTTCAAACCATAATGCTATTAACCAAATGCAGTATTGCAGGAATTTCTATTATTTCTAGTGTAATAATAATTGGACTATATATTTTCTCTATGAATAGTAGTTTACTAACTTTAACCAATCCTTTAGTTGTTTATGCAATGACTAATGCTGCTTCTCATTCAGAACATATGTCAGAAATGAACCATGATCCATCCAATACGACGACTTCAGAAGAAGACAAAAAGAGATTTTGTGGAGATGACATTCCAAACTCTAACCTGTACGTTAGTGAATATACCCTCCCTATTCAGTGTAGCCAGCCTGTAGGAATAGCTGTGGATAAGGATAACAACATCTGGATAGCATCTGGAAAGTTAGGAAGTTTATTGGTTTTTAATACAAAAACCTTAGAATTTGACAAAATTATAAAAATACCAAACTGGCCAGAACAAAAAAGAATTATTGGATCTATGATATGGGAAATGAAATTTGATAAGAACGGTAATTTGTGGTTTACTGATGAACTTAGCAATTCAATTTGGAAGTATTTTACCAAGGATGGAAAGTTTGAGAATTACAGACTATTAGAGGAAGGCGGATATCCACAATCGATCTCATTTGATTCTGATGGCAATGTATGGTTTACACAATTTTTTGGGAAGAGACTCGGATTTATTGATCCGTCAAAGGTAATAACAAACACCACAGAAGGCATTTCAGAATTGGATATGTCCAAACAAATCGATTTTCAAACTATGGGACCTATTTCAAATGGTTTTGGATTTACCAATACCAATACCAATACCACTAACACAAATGAGACACTATGGTTTTCAACTGCTATCTTTCCAATGGGAGGACAGATTATCAAGTATGATATACCTTCAGAGTCTCTGACCATTCATGATGTGACATATACTCATAGTGTTCCCTTCAGTATAGCAGAGGATGAAAACGGTATGCTTTGGGCTAACAGTCATATTGCAAATCTTTTCTTCTCATTAGATCCCAATACAGGTGCGGTAAAACAGTATGCCACATCCAATCCTTCTGCCTCTGGTAATTTAACCACTTTGCCTTATTATAATGAATATAGAGATGGAAAAGTTTGGTTTAATGAACACTATGGAAATGCTATAGCATCCTATGATCCTGAAAATAAAACCCTGGTGGAATATTATGTTCCATCTCAAAATCCATTATGGGTTAATTCCTCAAATCCACTTAGGTTTACATTTGATAATAATGGTTCTGTGTGGTTTACAGAATGGACTGAAAATAAATTGGGAGTTATTACAAAAGACAGATTAGATCAGATACCTATAACATTGGGGGTATCGAAGAATAAATTAGTCTTAGATAGTAAAAACAACAAGAGTGATTCTATAGACATTTACATTCATGAAAATATTTTAAACGCTAGTAAGATTATAAATTCTACTACTGGTAATGAGGCTGCAAATAGTATAAACAAGTCTCTGAATATAACTATGGATGTAACATCTTCTATCGCTAAAAATGGAAAACTAACTAACCTTACTAGTAGTTTTAGTCAAGACAATATAACATCTGGAAAAAAACCAGCAGATGAAACCGGACCATCGCCACAATTAAACACGACATTAACGATTGCTCCAACAAAAGACGTGATTCCAGGAAACTACACATTGACAGTTAGTGCAAAACCGAATAAAGACATCACTGTCTCAAAAATTGTGGATATAGAAATTAAATGATAGGGTTGTTGTGATGATGTAAAACTACTATTATTCCGTAATAGCCTATATTTTACTTTCTGACAATGACGACATTTCCTATAATATTAGTTTTTGAGAATATGCTAAATAGTTATACGCTAGAATGATTCGATGTCTAAAGATATGTAATCCCTCTTATATTTTAGAATAAATATAAGATGATATTATAAACGAGTAAATTCCTTTTGCATAATAATACAACAGAGATAATAAAGAGTAATGTAAAAATCAGAAAATTAAAAATTGTATTGGTTTTGATTTCTACCTACCTTGTTATAGAAATCCTGGCTGGGTTCTATACAGGGAGTTTGGCACTACTAGCAGACGCTGGACACATGTTTACTGACACTTTTGGAATAGGTATTGCTTTGATAGCCGCCATATACAGCAGAAAGGAAGCGACTCCAGTTCATACCTTTGGCTTTTTTAGGACTGAAATATTAGCATCTCTTCTCAACAGTATAATATTATCGCTATTGTCTATTATCATAATCTATGAAGCTTATAGACGCATATTCGAGCCTGTAGATATTCAAAGTTTGCCTATGATCATAGTAGCTATGATTGGATTAATTGTAAATGTTACAGGAATGTATATTCTACGTGGAGAACACGTTCACGATCATGGAAGTAGGAATAAAATCAATGACAATAATATTAAAAAATCACTCTCCATAAAGGAGCACCCAGATAGATCAAGTGATCCTATACACAAGGAACATTCAGATCAAGAAGAAGATCTAAACATAAAAGGAGCACGTCTAGAGCTACTAAGTGATACTATCGGTTCTATTGGTGTTATAGGTGGAGGAATAGCGATTGCAATAACCAATATTACAATAATAGATCCTATTTTAAGTATTGGACTAGCAATATTCATTTTACCTCGGGTATGGGGTTTACTAAAGAAATCTGTACACATATTAATGGAAGGAGTACCGTCAAATATTTCGTACGAAGTAATTCAACAAGCATTACTCCAAACTAAAGGGGTTACAGGCGTATTCGATTTACATATTTGGACCATAACTTCTGGATATCATGCTTTATCTGCTCACATAGTTGTAATGGATACAAGCAATTCTTATCAAGTTCTGCACGACATCAGTTCAGTACTTGAGAAAAGATTCAACATAATCCACTCTACTATCCAAATCGAAAAATTTCATCCAACAGATATTGATGAATGAATAATGAATTTATAGATAAAGATAATTGCAATAAAATAATTGTGGATATGATCATTACAAATTAGCTGATGTTTTTATAAGAAGGCCTCTCTTTTGTTAAAAATACACTCTCCGTATGAAGATTGGATGGAATATCCATTTCATCAATAAGATGTCTGATTTTGACAGATGAAACTTTGGATATTTATTGTTCAAACACACCTCGAAATATTCCTCGTCATTTTATTGCAATATATGCAATTATTTATTATTAAGACTTCATTCTAAAGATTTCATTTTTTAGTTTTTTCAATTCATTTATCGAACTTTTCATTCACTCTTTTTACATCTTTACGTGTCTTTGATTTCATAACAATAGATAATCCAATCAATGCGATTAATGGAATGTAAAAGTAGTAGTAATTCATAAAAAATGCTTTCAATAAATTGAGGATTCTTTCTGTTACTGGTAGTACGACATCAACCTCAAACATAAAATTTACGATATCTAAGATATAGAAAATGTCCTTGATATCCATATAAATAAAAGATATTTTCCGGGCTCACTGAAGGTATAATTAAAATCGTAATGCCCTTGACTAACCAGAGTAAAATTATTTGGATTTGAGAATACCGGCTTTCCGTCTTTAAAAAAATAAAAAGAAACAGGAAGTTTTATTAATACATCTCCGGCGTTGGAAGTAAGACGAAAAAGAAAAGATGTAGTTCTGTCAATAATGGGTTTTGATGAGTTTACTAAAAACTCTACAGTGTAATTTCCTATTGACTTAGTTTGAGTGCCATTAAAACTGGCATCATTACCTCCAAAAAAAATGTGCAAAAGCTAGTGGCTCAATGTTAAGTGGGGAGAAATAAATCACCATAAACAAAGAAAAGAAAGAGACAAATAACAATAACCAAATTTTTGACGTTTGAAAACGTCCAGAGATTCTGACTAATGAGGAATGATGGTTATTTACAATAGATGTTAAACCTGAAAAAATAACATATTTAGAAAAATACAAAATTTAATTAGATTTTTGGACAGTTTAAATAGGAGAACCACAAATGTCAGCTTTATCATAATTTTGATAACAATAGAGATAATAATCAAATTATTGGTTCAAATCAAATCAAATCCTCTAATATATTATCCATTAATGAAGAAAACTTCAACAACGCAGCGAAAGGAAAAATTGAAATTGTTTCAAAGGATCTTAAATCTCACATATCAAAAATTATTGAATAAAGTTCCACAGATTAATTAAAACAATGCGAAAACAACTATTTTTGCAGTAAATGAAATGAATTATTCAAATGTAAAGATAATATATAAAAAGTCTTATTGTAAACATAGTTCATGATACTTAACTTAAAAGTCGACCTCGGTAATGGTTATATTCATGGAATAGCATCAAATAATCAAAAATCTTTTAAAATAAATATTCAGGAAGGATCAGAAATTCATATGGTTATTCCAGAGGAGTTGCAAGTAAATTCCAAAGAAGGATCGATTTTTTTTACAACTGAAGCAGGATATGATATTTCTCTACAATTAAGTTTTAAAAAATTGGAAACAGATATGATTTTAATTTATACAGATATAGATACGTTAATGAAGTTAGCCAAAGATCTCCCTATTCAGATGGAGATAAAATAATACAAAATAAATATCTTTTTTTGGTAATGCAATACTCTCACATGATATATCATATCATAACTAGATTCTATAATTACTAAGATATGTATCATAAATCTAAAAAGTATTGGTCAAAGTATACTACAATAAATCATTCCATTTCTTTCCCTGTAATTTCGAACAAATATCGATAACCATTTCTTGTTCCGAGATATTTATAATCCTCTAGATTCTCTACTATATCGCCATCCATGATCCACTGAAAAGTTCTTTTCTCCTTTTCACTCATCGAATCATCTTCGATGCAAACTAGCGTATCATGTTGCTCTATGTTGAAATTGTAACCAATTACCTTAGTTCCCTTGGTTAAGAGAAGGGTAAAGGGACTTTGCTCAGTAGGTCCAGGATCAAATCTATGTACTTTTAATTTCATAAGATAAAATAACGATGTCTCTTAATTATTGTATTGTCCTAAACATAAGCTGATAAGTTTGATAATGATATATGATAAAGATTATTGTCTAATTAAATTGAACAGATTTTGTGATAATTAATAAGCTAACATGATAAATCAATGTTACAGTATTATAATTCATATAGATGAAAAATATTGAAGAAATAAACCGAAATATTATCCAACAATCTTACAACATCAATAAGCTTGCCAATACGATCAAAATTGATTACAAGGCGTATTATTTCACATACATGTATTAAAGAACAATCTAGTCACTGACTCTGGAGAAAAATATAGTATTCTTTAATCTATATTGAACCCTACAGACAAACACAGTTGCACTCATAGAAGTCAATAACTATTTCTATCTTTTGATCTTACTAATTCATTTTAGTTCCAAATAGAAAATCATAATAGTCATCAGATGGTAAACCATATTCTGTTGTTTTCATTCAGTTAACTAGCAGAGTCAACTTGTTGAGACTTTTCGTGACTTTTTTGGTTCCATTTTCCCGTTACAATTGACATTGAACTAATCAGAGCAGTAACAGCATCTAAAAAGAACTGTTTACTCAAACCATCATAAAATATTACCTTATATAAGTTAATTAACGGGGGAGACTTGATCATAGAGATATTCTTAGGTAATATGAGACTGTCTAACTCTATATATGTTAAATCTAGTTCTTTTCCAGTAATTTGGCTTTCAATATTTTTGTCCAGTTCAAAGGTTGTTCGGATTATAAAACCATCATCTAAATCCTTCTGAAATTCCAAAAAGAATGGAGTAGACAACCCCGACGAATAAGGCAATTGTGGAGATATTTGTGCTTGAAATTCGATACCTTCAGTTTTATTTTCCTTTGTTGCATCCTTTGTTTCATAGCCCCATTTTTTTAACCAATCAATTAACTCATAAAATTTTGATTCTTTTAATTTCATCAATTCAGTTCCATCTTTACCTGCGTCTTTTTCAACCGTTATCTCCTTACTTACATTACTAGAGGTAGATTCAGCCGCACTATCGGTTTTGTTCGATGTAGACATCTTCTTAATTAAAATTAGAATATTATATAAATAATGATTTCAATCTCAATTATGAGACTAACGTTTAGTTCAATATCATAAAAGAAACTTAGTTGTTCCTTATCAAAGTAGTCGCTCTTGCTAATTGAAGTGAGAGAGAAGGAATATTAAGATCGCTAGTATGATAAACATATAGAACCAATTAAGAATTAACAGAGTTGATCATGTTCTTATTTCGATTTGGATCCGTATCTCTTCATTCCAAATAGTCTATTATGAGGCTAATAACATAGATAAAACCTCTGTTACTAAGGTAATATACTGCAATCAAGGATTAATTGTAAGTTGCCAGCACTATTTAATAATGATCTTTATTATCGGTTTCGATTCTACATTTTAAAAATCACTGAAAGTCAACTGATAGTATTTCTAAATATTAGGAATTAGATGTTATAATAGTTAATTGGCATGGATGCTAACAGGAAATTTTGTTAGATCATTGGTTTTAAAGAATTGCAACCTCGTAAATTCATCATGCAAAGATTTTATGGACATATTGTGACAATTGGTTCTCATTGCATCAGACAAGAACTAATCAATGAATGATTAATTGTCAGTATTTGAATAGATTATAGAAGAGTTTGAAGGAAGTAGACATGGAAAGCAAAAAAACGTTAATTTGTACTAATATTTCATTAATTTGTACTAATATTTCATTAATCTGTACTAATATTTTATAATTTTTCATATAAAATTAAAATATTTATATAAAAGAACTGTATAATATATTTGATCAATATGGGTAAAATGTCAAAAGAAATTGCTGGGCCTGGTGTTGAAGGTACAGTACAAATGCTCAAAAAAGCATATGGCGCTGAATTATCTGCATTTCATTACTTTTGGTTCGTATCACAGAATATAGAAGGATTAGGAGTGTTACATCAAGGTTTCTTTGAAGATAGAGCAAAGGAAGAACTAGGACATGCAAAAAAAGTTGCATTCAGGTTAATGCAGTTGGAAACACAACCAACCGATGAACCATCACAATGGGAACAAGACAGCGGTCTTGGAAAGCTACAACCTTCAAGATATTTAACACTTAGGAGTGCATTGGAAAAAGCATTAGAATTTGAAAGGGCTGTGATTAAACATTATAATGATTTGGCAAATAATGTAAAAGATAAAGACCATGCAACATACCATCTTGCATTAGAACTATTAGATGCAGAATTAGAAGATGAACAAAACATAGAAGATATTTTAGCAAAGCTAGAAATCCAATAAAATATTTTTCTTTTATTTTTTGATTTAAAACAATAATATAAATATATTGTAAAAGTACTTAGTCAGGTTGACTGACACTATTTCTAAATATTCTACCTATTGTACAGTGTGTAAGATTAGCGTAAATTTATCAGATATTAGATTTGTTAGATTAGCAAATAATATGGCGACAATTGAAGGCAATTGTACTATTTGTGGTCTTAGGTTGATGAAGGGAAAGATTATGCCAAAAGCAGGAAAAAATCCTCTCCAAAAGAGTAAAAGAAAAAATAATAAGAGAAAATCAAATCCCTATAATTTGTTAAAGTCGAAGAAATAATTTTGAATAATTTGTAGTAAATAAAATGGTAAGGAAAGCAATATTATGTTTTGAAATTCATTTCATCAAATACGTTAATTAGCCATTATTTTCTCTTTTTCTGTTAGATGGAAGCTCCAAACCGATAATGCCCATCATTGACTCACCGATGGGTTCAAATATAGTTCTTAGAGATTCATCATCATAATACTTTGCTATATCAGACAACTTTGATTCGATTTTCTTTTGTTCAATTTTTAATAAAACATATCTAGCTATAAGGGCCTTAACCTCGTCTGCTTTATCTTCCTGAATTGGGTGCTTTCCTGATGAAGTAGAATTTGATGTATTAGTAGAAGTGGTTTTAGTAGGCAATACCAATTTTATTAGTTACTTCCTGATACTATGGTGCATCTTTGAGAACTACGATAGGACCATATCTTATGGCTGTCTCATTTAATGCAAAAGTCATTTGGTCGATTGAGTCAAGTATTCCATCTGTGTTTTCGCAAATATAGGTTATGAAATTGTCTTCAGACTCTTTTTCTTCATTTTCATTTATGAGTGACGATGACGATGGCGATAAGGATTGTTGGTGGTGGTCGGTAGCAGACATTAGTATGGCCTAATTAATCCAGCCTAATATTTAAATTGTTTCATAACAAAGAAAATCAAAATTATTTCTATTATTATGCGTACAAAATTTATTCAAAATAATGGAATGTTGTCATATTTCCATATCATTGCGTCTTTGTATAGATTAATTAGTTCGATTTTATTAACACTAAAAATAACCAGTCCATAATTGTAGAAAACGCTAAAAAGAAAACGAAATGGATGTTTCATTGAAGCTAATAATTTCTTGAATTTCTAATTTTTGTTCATTTTGTAACTTAGTTTTACATCATATACCCAGAACTAAATCTCATTTTTGAAAATCGAGATCAGGATTAAATAAAACTTTATCTCAAGTTACAGAAAAGTTCCAATGGACCTATTGGTTGACTTTGAATCGGTAAGAAAGGCTACAATCATGACATAAGTTCACATACCACTTCTCGGAGCAATATGTAACAAAATCATGAGTAGGTCATCCGTACCTAAAATGATGCCTTGATTACTGTTTTAGTGACAAACATTTCTATTTGATGTGTATATTTAATCAACCATGAATATTACCCAGAATTTTTCTTGACCTGTAGAATCAAAAACGAAAATCTAGATCAGGATTAAATAAGTATTAGAGCAATTCAATGATACTACTCGGAACTCAATAGTTCAAAGGATTTCCTCCAGTCAAACCTAACGTGATATTTGGGGAGTAATAAGGCTACAATCATGCGATAAGTATCTTCTATTGAAGAGTGTTTATGACTGAATGAAAGCAATATCATCCATACGGATTTATTGATGTTTTTGAGACCTTATTGACGCCTTCATTACTCTTCTATGTATCAAAATTTAAGAAAAAGTTGGATAAATCAATTACTATATGAATATATCAACAGGTCCGAACAAAAAACCAAATAGTCTAGAAATCCAGACTATTCTATTGTTGACCTAATGCGTTGTTACCATCATTCAAGTTGAATGACAAAGCAACGTTGTTACCGGATGCTGTAGAATTCCCATTTTCAGAGAATACTTCGCTAGATTGTCCAGTAAACTGATCTTGTAAAACTCCTTGGGTCGAGTTGTTTGATTTGATCTTTTTTGCAAAAACACTTTGGTTATCGGTGTTCACATTTAACCCACCTGCAACTAGCAGTGTGGTAGCAAAAGTAATTACTACTGCAAGAATCATTGATTTATTTTTAATTATAGACATCTTAATTATATTTCACATCAAATAATCGGAATATTTAGATTATCGAGTAAAAAAACTGTAAAATAATTCTATAACCTAACTAATTTTACATCCTAAATTTGCATGTCAAGTATTGCATCAATTATTCCCTTGCATTTTGCAGTCAATGGCTAACAAAATTCAAATTCATGTGCTTATTAAAACCCATTTTCTATAAAAAGATACTAAAAAGCAAAATATCATTTTTGGAAAAAAATGTCTACGTATAATGAAATATTAAATAGCATGACTAGATAATCTAGATCCTCAATTCATTTACTTTATTTTGGTTAAAGAAAATCAGGTTTGTATAATTTTGTCTGAAGAGGTTATTTACATCGACCATTGCCATAGGGTAAAAGAAACATCAGTGTTTCTCTAGTCAGTTAGCGTTACCTTCATAAAAATCCTAATAACTAAAAACTAGAAATTAACTTGCAATATACCAGTAAACAGTAATTATGTATTTTGATTTATTTATATTACCTAGTAATTTATTTTCATGATACAAAATAAAGATAAGATCTGCTTTGTTGCATAATTCCTTATTCTCCGGTTATCATCATGATCATCATGTTATATTCTTCTAAAAATGTTATACAATGATACTTTTATCATGATCTCCTTTACCATGTTTTGAAACCTGTTTGCTGATGTGTATTCACCAAACATTCTCTTTATAGCTGAGAACACAGTTTCAGATATCCATCTCTGTCCGTATTTTCTTTTTGTCTTCCATTTCAACAGATCCTTTGCTTGTAACTTTACTTCGTTGTTCCTTAACCTATTGTTTTTAGGAGAAACAATAGAGTTCCTTCTTACCTTTATACCTGGATTGATCTTTTTGTCCTCAAGATACACAAAGTTTGGATTTGAATCATAGGCTCCATCAGCTAGTACCGATTTTATCTTTACAGTGTTTGGTTCTCTCGAATCCAAAACATGATTGACTAGTTTCTTTAGCATTTTCCCATCATGTACCTTCTCATCTGTCACTTCCAAAGCAATGATTTTCCTGGTCTTTATGTCTACAGCAACGTGGATCTTGAGATATCCTTTTCTATTTTGTGTATTCCATTTCTCATCCATCCACTGACCTCTGTTAGTAATCTTGATACCTGTACTGTCTATTGATATTATTAGGTCATCATCGTCATCCATCTTGTCTCTTTTAATATCGATGTTTAGCTTGTTGATTCGTTTACAGATGTGACCATAACTTGGTGGATTAGCAGGTAACCTTTTTCCTGTGGCCTTAATTATACCTTGGGTTTGTCTGTATGGTAGGTGAAATAAATAGCGAATGTAACCAATGGCCAAGATGAAAGAATCTGGAAATACAAATGGTTTACCCTTTTTGTTTATATTCATATTCTCTATCTCTGAACCCCAACCATCAAGGAAATCATACGAGAAGAGGATCTCACCGCGTTGAACTAATGAGCGATTGTAAGAGGGCCAGTCTATCACAAATAATCAATCTGTTCATTCCAGCTAAATATGTTGAGTTAGGCGACAAAGCAGATAAGATCCACCTATTGAGTTAGTAGATGGTCTCCCATAGCAAGTTTTAATGGGTAATAACACCTAATTTACCATTCCTATAATCTTCGATTGCCCGATATATCTCCTGTTTTGTATTCATTACAAAAGGACCATATCTTGCTACTGGTTCGTTTAGAGGAACACCTGCAATGAAAAGAAATTGTAATGGTTCCTTAACATCTTTGGATGACTTTATCTTTATGTTCTCCCCGTCATTATTAAAAATAATTACGTTTCCTCTTTTTGTATATTTTTCATCATCTCCAAAAGTACCCTCACCTGATATGACATATACAAACGCATTATAGTTACTTTGAAGTTGATGGATAATTTCAGACCCGGAGCTTAAGGTAAAATGCAAATACTGAATTGGAATTTTTGTCTTGATGACTGATTTGACATCAAAAGCCTCTCCAGCAATTACCTTTACATGTCCACTATCCTCTGATAATTTGACAACTGGAATTTCTGAAGAAGGAATGTCTTGATAATATGGATTAATCATTTTATCTTTCTGAGGCAAATTTACCCACAATTGAAATCCGTGCAATCTTCCCCCTTTCTTCCTGAACTCCACTTCGGGCATCTCTGAATGGATTACCCCTGATCCGGCAGTCATCCATTGAATATCTCCGGCATTGAGCTTTCCCGAATTCCCTGACGAATCCTTATGTTCAAAAATACCCTCTATCAAATATGTTACCGTTTCAAATCCTCTATGTGGATGATCTGGTGCTCCCTTGGCTTCCCCAGGTTTGAAGTCCATTGGGCCCATTTCATCGAGAAGTAAAAAAGGATCTATATAAGATATAGAATTAGTCGGAAATGATCTATTAACTATAAACCCTTCACCTTCACTAGTCTTTAGACTGGTTATTATTTTATTTATAGAACGATTTTTGTTGACAGATTCTTTTGGATTTAGCTGCTGTTGTTGTATTTTTTCCACCATATTATTTCGTTAATCTGGTATATAACTCTAGTAGTAATTTATTACTTAGTTAGTTATTATTAGTATTAAACCATGATTTGGTGAATTCTTGTTTGTTACCTAAATTAATATACATGATAACAAAACCCGATGGAGTGTATTAGATACCCAAATAGCAATAAGATTTTAAAATTTTAATACCTGAAAAGCCATTATAATTTGGAAAGGAAATTCTTATGAAAGAAGAAAAATGTGATGTAGTGGACATATGGGAGGTATTAGGAAAAAGATGGTCACTACATATTCTAAAGAATTTGAGCACAAATGGAATAATCAGATTCAATGAACTTAAAAGATTGATACCAGAAATTAGTAGTACCGTTTTATCTCAAAGATTACTAGAGCTAGAAAGGGAAGGTCTAATATCAAAAAAAATTTATTCAGAAATTCCCGTTCGGGTAGAGTATAGTTTAACACCTAGAACGAAAGAATTAGAGACAATTTTGCAACAGCTTAATGATTGGATAAACAGATGGAAAGGATATGAGAAAAGAAAAGAAATCAAGAGTGTGACGGCTACCATATCAAAATCTACTTCAACATCATAAAGATTATAGAAGAAATTAATCCCCCAGGGGACGAGTAATTCTTTATTCTAGTAATTTAACATCTTTTCATTATTCCATTATGAAATAGATCTTTGTACTAAACTTTATACTCATTATAATAGTCATATCGTTGTTAAGATTCATTCATAAACTTAATTAATTTACAAAAACGATGGTATTTACTGACAAAATCATGCATGAACGCAAAGTCTTGACTTTTTGTACTTTTATGTTAATCATTTTTTCTTCAACATTTTCATCATATATCCAATTTTCTTATGGGGCTTATGCTAAAGCACCCCTGTCTCCTTATGGACCAACCGTAAATGACGATAATCTTACAGTCGAAAAGGTAACTGAAGGTCTTGACTTTCCTACAAGTATGTCTTTTCTTGGAAATAACGATATTTTAGTTACTGAGAAAGAAACCGGTATTGTCAAGAGGGTACTAAATGGTCAAATACAAGATACACCCGCACTAGATGTGTCCGTCGCCAATAGTATAGAGCGCGGGCTCTTAGGAATCGCAGTATCTAAACAACCCGATGGCAAAACATACGTTTTCTTGTCTTACACTGAATCCGGTGATGATGCAGACGGTAGTGATGTTGAAGACAACGTTGACCCGTCAGGCAACAAACTATATCGCTACGATTATGTTGATGGCAAATTGATAAACCCTGTCCTTTTGTTTGATTTAACTGCTATCCCCGAAAATGAAAGAGGAGAACATAATGGTGGTAAAATTCGCATTGGACCTGATAATAATGTGTACTTCATAGTTGGAGAGGTAGGAGGTCATCGAACTCAAGCTCAAAACATCGCTGATGGTCCGGCCCCTAATGGGCTTGGAGGTGTTTTAAGAATCTCCCAGGATGGTGGAATAGTGGACCCGGACAATCCTATTTTTGGAGAGGGGTTACCATTGAATGTATACTATGCTATGGGTATTCGAAATAGTTTCGGGTTTGACTTTGATCCTTTAACAGGTAATTTATGGGACACAGAAAACGGGCCTACAGTGGCAGATGAAATCAATCTTATTTTGCCAGGCTTTAATGGTGGTTGGTCTCAGGTTCAAGGCTATTTTGACCAGGATTTACTAGGACGAGGAATTACATCTGTAGACGAACTTGTAACTTTTGGGAACAGCAAATACACTGATCCAAAGTTTGTATGGGTTACCACAATTGGAGCCACAGCATTAAAATTCTTGAATTCTGAGAAATTGGGTAAAGAATATGCAAACGATATGTTTACAGGAGACATCAACAATGGCTTGTTATATCGATTTACTCTGAATGAGGCACGGGACAATATACTAATTAATGATACTTCTCTAGGTAATGTCAATCTACTAGCTGACAATCAGGTTGATGAGACCACCGAAAATCGACCTTTAATATTTGGTCAAGGTTTTGGAGGTATAACTGATCTTCAGGTGGGCCCAGACGGTTACCTTTATGTATTAAGTTATACCGGTGCGTTATATAGAATAGTACCCTTATCTGAAAGTAATACTCCCAAAAATCAACCCGCTTTAGCCGCTCAAAATGAAACCCAAAGTGCAAACTCTATACCTGTGGTCATTGTTGGATTAAAAGGTGATCAGTCATATTCACCTAACCCTATTAACATAGAAGCTGGCCAAACCATAACGTGGTACAATGGTGATTCCATATCGCATACTGTAACGTCAGGACAGGATAATGACGGGGATGAGGGTGCTGAATTTGATTCGAATGCAATCATACCTAATCAACAATATAGTCTGACATTTGATAGATCTGGAGAATACCCATATTATTGCATATACCACCCTACAATGGTCGGCGAGGTAATAGTAGAATAGGATAAACAAAACATATTTTTTAGAAATAGTATATTAATTACATCAGAACATGTTTAGTCCTTGGTAAAATCAGTTATAGTAACTAATTCAGCTACTCTAATTGGAGTACGATAATTGTAAAGAAATCCAACATGCTTGTAATTAATAATTGTTTAGAATATCAAAATTAATCGACTGTAAATTTATCATATATATATAATATTTGACTAAAGAGAAAATGTGAAAATCTCTGTATCGTTGATTTCGAAGTCTGTTGTGCTAGTTTTCACTATTTATACTTTTTTGTCCTTAGTTTTAGAATACGAAGCACAAGATGTTTCTAGCACAATTATCAACGAATCTTCATTTACGTCGATAAATCCGTCTATTTTGATAAATACGACCAAGGTGTCTAACTGCATACCGCAAGACACTACCAATAATAATGGTAGCGATAATTCAACCGCATTACTTAAGACCGAATCCAACAAAACAAATGAAGTAAATATCAATAATGAGACTACAGGTATTTGTAAAATTCTTAGAGTATCAGATTCGATTTCCTGCGCTGAATATAATGGTAATAGAACTGAAATACCCTGTGAATCAAACGATTCTGACGAAGAGGGTCTTAAGATAGATAATTTTGGCGACAATGGTCATCTATTAGCCGACACAAGATTTGATCAACAATATTCATTTGAATTAAATGATCCCGTGGGTCAAGACAAAAAATTCAGGGTAACTATGGACTTTGATAAACACACACAAAGCGAAAATAACGATATAAACTCACCTCGATTAGAGATAGTGAGAGAAGATTCAGAAGGAGTACCAGATATGTCTGCTGCAAAGAATCAGGAAATAATATGGCATGGAAACATACATGAGTATTTTAAAGAACCTAAGGATAAATTTGAAAATGAAACTTATATATCTCTTCAATTTAATACCGGGCGTCACGGAAGCAATGACCCAGATGAAGAGCGTGGCTTTGGAATATTGTTTGATGTTTCTGGCAGTAGTAACCCTAACCTATTAGAATACCGGGATGATGGCAAATATGTAAAATATGATTTCAATACTACAAAGGAATTAGCACAAGATAGTTTTATTTTCCATCAATTGGATAAGAAAGGTAATCCCATATTTAATAACAATTTGACAAACAAAGAAAATGTAGAACTTAAAGTAAGAACATTGTTGACAGATAACGATACTAGAATGGTCGAAACATTTATTGATAATGGCTCGGGTAAGGAAATCCCCTATTGGACCTTAAATAATCTCTCCAAGTTAAAGGAACAAGAAGATGTTGATGACCAAAACGGATTCATGGAGACTATAAATCAAGGGTCTGGATATATTATTGCACGTACTGATAACATTGATACAAGGCCTTCGTCCTTTAAGTCATTTTCTTTTGATTTATAGTAAACCGTATATCTTAATTTTATGAGTTTTTTTTTTGGTTGTACAAAAATCAACCAAAGTCATAAACCAAAATTTTTTTGCCATAGGATGAGTTAATCAGTCAAATAATCGGAATGATATAATATTTAATAAGAAATATCATATTTAGTCTGGACTATTCAAAATCAAACATATCATCAGGGGAGGCATCTTTACGATATTCATCCTTGTAAAAATAATAACCCTCATCTTGCCCATCACAAACATTGTTTTTTTCTGATTGATTTCTTTCATGAAGTTCAATTCCAAAGTTGTTATTAGCAGTTATTTTTTCGATTTCGCCGCTGTCTAACCAAATACCTTCACATTCTGGACATTTATCTAATTCCACGCAGAATCTGGAGGTCAAGACCATTTCTGAAAAACAATTAGGGCATTTCAAAATATTAATTGATTTTTGTTAATGATATATATAAAATGATCTTATTAATTAAATTCTTAGAATAATTATTGTTATTTTATTAGATAATACAATTTCTATAAGTTCACTTCTATAACACTAGAAAAATTGGATTGAGAATCCAGATCTATTGCTACAACTAGCTTCTGTAATTATTTTCATGGGTTAATATCATAATAGATGTCAATCAATAATCTTATTTACTATAGAGATAAATTTAATTAATGAGCGAATCTACGAAATTTAATTATTCGATAGTTAGAGAGAATTCAATTAATAATTTCATTAAGGATCTGCTAGAGGACAGGATTGAATTTGATTATTCAAAGGGTATTAAGGAAGATAAAAATGAAGTTTTTAATGCTGCTATGGATTTAAAGACAAAAATAATTCCATATCTGGCTGTTGAAAAGGACTATGCCAATAAAGAATATCATAAGCTTCAAGAAAACATATTTTCTTGTTATCTGACCTTAAAAATTTTTGGAGTAATACGTCCAAAATTAAGTTAAGTTACGTATCTTTCATATGTTTTATGAAAGAGAATCATCACATTATTCAACTGACATAGACAGTTTAGTTTTATGATGACCATCCTTCCTTACGTCTTTTGTTTGATATTAAGTAATCGAAACTAATTTTCTACTCTGACTAAATATTCCTCTAAAAGACATACAGTCCAACTAATTAGTAAGTAAAAATCGTAACCAACTGGATGAATTTTTTTTGTGTAGTATTATGATCAACAAACAAATTTCTAATTGGTAATATTTATGGATAATATTTCCTGTATTTAACATTAAAGTACAAGATTTATTTACAGATGTTATTATGACTAATAATTTCATTGGTGTTGAAAAAACTACAAAAAGTTTTTTAGATAAACTACAAAAAAATCCTGGTCCCCCTATTTACAAATTATCACCTACCGATGCGCGAAATGTGTTGTCAGGTCTTCAATCAGTACCAGTTGCAAAGCCTGCAGCTGACATACAGGATCTCTCCATCTCCGGCAAATCTAATGAAAAAATAGATATTCAAATTGTGAGACCGTCTAATAGCGGCGATAAAACCCTCCCGGTTGTGATGTATTTTCATGGTGGTGGATGGGTTTTAGGAGGAATAGATACTCACGATAGACTTGTAAGAGAATTGACCAATTCCATTAATGCGGCAATTGTATTTGTTAAATATAGTAGATCTCCTGAAGCTAAATATCCAACAGCTCTAGAAGAAGCCTATGATTCAATAAAATGGATTTCAGAAAATGGTAAATCATTGAATTTAGACCCTTCTAGAATGGCTGTGGTAGGAGACAGTGTTGGCGGCAACATGGCAACTGCCGTTGCGATGCTTGCCAAGGAGCGTCAGGGACCAAAAATTCTTTATCAGGTTCTTTTCTATCCGGTTACCGAAGCAAATTTTGATACCGAGTCATATCAATCTTTTCAAGAGGGTTACTTCTTGACTAGAGAAGCTATGAAATGGTTTTGGGAAAGTTATGTTTCAAATAAAGCCGATTTGAAAAAGCCCACGGTTTCTCCGTTGCTATCTTCAGTAGAGCAGCTCAACGGATTACCACCAGCACTTGTAATAACAGGCGAATTTGATGTATTAAGGGATGAGGGGGAAGCTTATGCACATAAGATGATGGAAGCTGGCATAAACGTAACTGCGTGTAGATATCAAGGCACCATTCATGATTTCGTAATGTTAAACGAAATTACAGGTACGCCCGCAGCTAGAGGTGCAATTGAACAGGCATCTGATAAATTAAGAAAGGTATTATGGGAAGGAGAATAGATATTTTAGACTATTCTCATTTCAAATTATTTACTGAAGAGAGAAAGACGATTATTTTCAATAGTTTTGTTATACCCCATAAAGTATGTATTTCTATTTAGAAGACTAGAAAGAACACGTTACTAAACATTATTGTTATTATTTTCAATATTTTTGAAGTACCTAATGATAGTTGTTTAAAGGATATAATGTAATTGGATTGGATTTTATCAAAAGGGGGTAATACCTGTAAAGATGGCTAATTGATCTAAATGTTCAGATTTAAAATCCCATTTGTTGATGGATGTATGTTTATGAATATCATTTTTCAAGTTTTTCATACAGGATTTAAATCGACATGATGAATTTATTAAATATCAAGACAACAAATAGGTAGAAAACATATTGGATAAAGTACAAAGTTATCACGTTGAACCTCACATAAAAGAAAGTAACTACATTAGAGACATTGTTTTTGGCTTTGGTGATGGAGTTAATACTTCTTTAGGAATAGTAGCCGGCATAGGTGGTGCCTCTGTAGGTGTTGATATAGTCATTTTAGCGGCGATAATAGGAATGTTTACTGGTGCTAAAGCCATGGCCGTACAAAATTATCTTGCTGTTAAATCTCAAATAGAAATTTTACAATCTGAAATCAAAAGAGAAGAATATGAAATTGAAAATACTCCTGAGGACGAAAGAAAAGAGATAGAAGAAATCTACAAATCCAAAGGGTTTGCCGGTGAAGAATTGAACATGGTTGTAAATAAGATTACATCCAATAAGGGAGTTTGGTTGAAAACGATGCTAACAGAGGAGTTGGGTCTGAATCTAGAAATCCTAGGCAATCCTATAAAGGGGGCTATTGTTATGTTCATTTCATTTTTAATAGGAGGTATATTACCAATACTACCATATTTCATAGTCAAAACTGGTTTAATCAACAATTTTACGGCACTACTAATAGCCATTTCTATGAGTTTAACGTCATCTTTCATGATTGGTGCAATCAAAGGTAGATTAGCTAAGAAAAGCTGGGTAAAAGGAGGATTAGAAATGTCTCTATTAGGAACAGGCATTGCGTTACTCGGTTACGGAATTGGATCTGAAATGAATAACCTAGGAGTAGTTAACTTTGAATAACTGGTATGTGTGATGCTGAGGCCTTACAATTTAGATATATATGTAACAGATGAGAAATAATTTAAGAGGAATATTTTTTTTTCAATTTCTTAGCTAGTTTTGGACCTATTTTTGGGATCATAGATAGTTTTGATTCTGAAATTAGTAGGAGATCGTTAGGTACGTTGATTCCAGCCCCATGAAGTGATCGCGCTCTTGCCCTTCCGATATCTTTAATCTGTACCAATGGAACAAGCTCTGCCTTTACTCCATGCTTAATTCGACTTTCGAGTGAAAAAAGAACGGGTAAAAGATCGTTTCTGTTTAACAATTTACATATTTCGAATATTGAAGAGACTAACCAATTGGACACTTCGACAATTCTATGGATATCGCCTGGCTCCACACCAATTCTCTCATTCATCCTTTTTTCTGTAGACTCATTGATCCATTCGTAAAGAGTCCATAGACTTCTAGAACAATCCATTATGTCTACGTCTGAAAAAAAGTCATCATAATTGTTATAAAATAGATAACTGAATTCTTCGATGTCTTGTTTTCTGAACGAGAGTTTAGGATAAAAGTCTGGGCAAGTGGTAATCATATGAAGGAAACCAAATACATTGTTGATTTTTACAGACTTTGGTTTTATATCATTGATGGTGTTTCTAAACGCAACAGCAGTCTCAGGATTAAGATATAAATTTGAAACTAATTTTCCAAATCCAGTCACATTATACATATTGTTTTGCAATCGAATTAGATCTTCCTCTAGAAAATAATCTAAAGATGAATCTATTTTATCAAATAGGGAAGTATTGTTACTATCTTGAAATGAATAAAATGTCTTTGAGAACAGGTCATAGATATCATCCAGACTAATTCCGTTAAATGAAGCAATTACCCCCAGTAGATGGATTTTAATCGCTATTATATTTCCAAGGTTTGAATTTAGAGGCTCGGGAATCCCTAATATATAATGATCATACAAATCTTCATAAGATGTTCTTGAATCTGAAATAATTATGGATTCTCCATAAGCATCATATTGAGGTCGTCCAGCTCTGCCACAAAGTTGTTTATATTCAAGCACACTAATAGGAACTGAAGCACCGTATACAAAATCATACCGGGTTACGTTTGTTATTATGACCCTACGTGCAGGGAGGTTGACGCCAGCAGCTAGTGTGGGTGTTGCAAACAAGGATTTTATGATTCCATTTTTGAATGCCTCTTCAACAACCCCTCTACTTGAAAGACTTAATCCTGCATGATGAAACCCTATACCAGTAGATATCAAATTTGACAAATTTTTAGTTAAATCCGTGTCATCACCCTCCTCCAAAATTTGTTTAGAAACCTTTAAGGTATTTTTCTTTTCTTCTGGCGATAGGGTCTTGGATACAACCTCTGAAACCTTCTTAGCTAAGGATACGGCTCGTTTTCTTGTTTCAACAAAAATAAGATTTTGTCCATTACTATTTAGAGAATTCATGATTAAATCGATAGCCATCGAAGTGGTGTCCTTACCTGACTCAGAAACTTTAATTCTGGAATCGTCATTAGAATATATTACTCCATCAGAATATACCCCCTCTATCAATTTTGTTGGCCTCCAAGTGCTTTCTATTAATCTTGATCCTAACCATCCTGCAATTTCGGAGGCATTAGTGATTGTAGCGCTTAAGCCAAGGATCTGAGATGAGGAATAGTATTTCTTTATTTTCGTTAGGACCATTTCTAAAACCGGTCCCCTATCTTGATCGCCGATTAAATGAATTTCGTCTGAAATAAATAATCCAACATTTGATAACCATGAAGCATTATGTCTAAGAATCGAGTCAATTTTTTCGTTTGTCATAATAATTATGTCGGCTGAACTTAAATCGGCGTTTGAAGTATTAAAATCGCCAGTGCTAATCTTTATTCTTATTTTTCTGGAAAATATACCAGATTTATCTATAGAAGTAAATTCTAAATATTTTTCATAAGCTAATGCTCTTAATGGTGTAAGATATACTACTTTCTTATTTTTTTCTAGGGATTTAATTGCAGCCAGTATGGCAATTAATGTTTTTCCGCTTGCGGTAGGAGTAGTAATTAAAATATTGGAATCCTCTAACAAGCCTTTTTCTATAGCCAATTGCTGTGGAGGATATAGAGAGGTATAACCTAAAAATGAAAGATAAGAAGAAATCCTATCATCATCTAACTTCAATTGCATGTATAAATTACTAATATTAAGAAATCATATTACATATTAAATTTCTTTCATTGGTATACAAGCTATTGTTATTAAGGATAGGTAAGGATGTGATCGATAAATTTTTTGCTTGTTTCATGAAGTGTTTTTGAATCTTGCTCGTCTTTGATTGACTAAAATGAACTAAAAAATGCTTATGATCACTATGATTACAATAATTGACACATTTTCCGTCTGTTGAATATTATTATAATATTACCAATAAATTAATAACAATTAATAAGTAAACTTTATATTATTAATAACCAAATTATTTTCATGCGAGAGAATTATAAGACTTGGATCTCTTTTTGCTTTATTGTTTTAACTATAACTTTATTTTCTTCAATCATACCAAAGTCTATTGCTACCACTAATTTATCTCAAAATAATAATAATATTATCAATGAATCAAAGGGTCAGGGCGTAATTACATCAAATAATACAAACCTAAAAATTTTCGCATCTTTTTATCCGATTTATGATTTTGTCAAGAAAATAGGCAAAGACAGAGTAGATGTTTCAACTATAGTACCTGCCAGTATAGAACCCCATGATTTTGAACCCACAGCCAGACAAATAATTGAACTACAAAAAGCTGATGTAATTTTTATTAATGGAGCTGGATTTGAATCCTGGATTAACAAGATAGGAAATGCAGCAATAGTTGACTTGAGTAAGGATCTTCCAATTGAAAGTATAGGATCTACTCCAGATCCCCATATTTGGCTTGATCCCAATTTGGTTAAAGCATATTCAAAAACCATATTTGAAAAATTAGTATCTTTAGATCCTCAAAATACAGATTATTATACAAACAATCTTAATGAATTTAATAGCAAACTAGAACTATTAAATTCAGATATTAATACGAACTTGACTAATTGTAATCTGAATGATTTTATAGCATTTCATGATGCTTTTGGCTATTTTGCAAAAAGATACGGGTTAACTCAGCATTCAATTAGTGGTCCATCACCTGAAGGAGACATTAACCCTCAAAAAATTGCAGATGCAATAAAATTAGCTAAGCAACTAGGTGTAAACATTATTTTTTCAGAAGATAATGTTGAGCCTAGACTTTCAAACACAATAGCAAATGAAATAGGAGGGAAGGTAATGATATTGAGCCCGATCGAAATGATTACACAGGAAGAACAAACTTCAGATAAAGATTATTTCTCAAAAATGTACGATAATTTAGATAATTTGAAAATAGCGCTCAGATGTGAAAATTAATTATTTGAATTATATAGAATATGAAAAAAGAATTGAATAGCAATGATTGAAATTCTCCAGTATGAGTTCATGCAACGTGCCCTTATTTCTGGAATAGCAATTTCTATAAGTTGTTCGCTGATTGGATTGTTTCTTATATTAAAAAGATTTTCTTTGTTTGGTGATGCAATGTCGCATGTTGCTTTTGGAGGGATTGCATTAGGATTGTTTCTAAAATCTAATCCTATTTGGGTATCATTAATTGTTTCAATAATTGGAGCATTAGCAATCATAAAATTGAATTCAAGCAAAAGAATCTATTCAGATTCATCTATCTCAGTTCTATTATCTCTTGGGCTAGCGATGGGATTGGTATTAATCAGCTTATCTGGAGGAATTTCTATAGATATAACAAGCTATCTTTTTGGAAGTATATTATTAGTCAATATCGAAGAAACAGTTAGTACCGTACTTTTAAGCGTTATAGTTATTGCATTTGTTATATTATATTACAAAAAATTAATATATCTTGTATTTAATGAGGAACAAGCATTAGTAAATGGCATCAATACAGTTGTATTAAATATTTTATTCATTACTTTGGCAACCATTGCAATTGTAATGTCCATTAGATTGATAGGAGTACTAATGGTTTCGTCTCTCTTAATAATTCCTAATGTTTCTTCGTTGCTACTTGGATATGGATTCAAGAAAACCATACTATTCTCGATTTGTTTTTCTTTGATATCTGTTATTTTGGGTATAATATTAGCATTTGAATGGAATATTACACCTAGTGGAATGATAGTGATAACCTCTGCTGGAATATTCTTTGGAGTAAATGTATTAAAGTTTTTTTCTTCAAAAATAAAAATCAAGACCGAAACAAAGATAAGATCTTGACAATTAATAGTTTTTATCAGCTATTACCCGATATTATTATGTACTTGTATAACCAGTATGTTTTTAAAGAAATGAATTTTGGTATGAAATTTACATTTGTCTTTCTTTTTGCTTCATCACTTTTGTTTTTTACTTGCTTACTTATTTTTGATAATATCACAGTATCTGCTCAACAGGAAAATAAAACAACAACAACCATAAATGCAGATGATCAATTCGGTATTGAAAAAATATATCCTACCAAATCCGATGGCAGGGAATGGTATGTTAACATGTCGAACCCCAAAAATGATCCAAATGTAACTTTTACCTTTAACCCTAGATTAGCCAAACAGGATGATGGATCTTGGAAAATAAGGGATGACAAAATTCGAATTAATGTAGACACATTAAATGGGACAGAAGAATGGAAAAATGTTGAAATTACTGGATATGTAAAAATAGACTCGATAATCAACCCGCGTAAAAGTGTTATTACAGATATTGACTGGGTAGCAAGAACTGATCAACATAATGAAGACTTTCCGTGTCACGGCTTGTCCCTTCATGGTGGCATTTATCCCGATGGTTCTGCAGCATGGAAAAAAGAAATTTGGTTTACCGGAGGATATACTAAAGAAAAATCAGTTCCTAAAATAACCGACTCATTGATGAATAGATGGATTGGTTGGAAAACTGTGATCTACAATACAAATAATGATTCCGCGGTAAAAATGGAATCATATTTAGATAACTCAAATTCTAATCATTGGGTCAAAGTTTTTGAAATTACGGATAACGGGGGCTGGTATGCAAGTAGTTCAGATAAAGTATTCTATAGTGCAAATTGTGGTAGATCCAAAGATCATATGGTTTTGAATTCAGGACCTATTGTTACTTTTCGTGCAGATAATGTGGTTTTGAACTTTAAAGATTTGAGCATAAGAGAAATAGAGCCACCAAAGTAGGATAATGATGATACGGATTTATACAATGGAAACCATTCGTAAATGGAAAAAACAAATATTATGAAATGATCATAATAGAAAACATTGCCAATCATAAGCATTTCACTGAATGAAAACATAATCCAAGAACTAGATAAATTGCAAAAGTTTTTGGGGTTTTCAGGCAGATCAGAAATCGTAAGAGCTAGTGTTAGAAACCTACTTTTAGAAGAGAAAAGAATAGACGAATTGTCAGGAGTTCTACATTCAGTTCTTCTGGTAATACATGATGAAAAATCTGATCAAGAAATTAGTGAAATTCGACATGGATTTGATAAAATAATTAATACCCACATTCACAATAAGATAGACAAAGACAGATGCCTTGAAATTTTTGTACTTTATGGTGATGCAAGAGAGATTAAAAATATTACAAAGAAATTTCAAGGGAACAGAAAAATGGATCAAGTTAGGTTAGTGGTAACATAGTAGTTCAACATATTAATTTGAAAGCCATAAGTGGGATTTGAACCCACGGCCTAAGGTTTACGAAACCTTCGCTCTGCCAGGCTGAGCTACTATGGCGGCAGCGTTAGAACCAATCTGCAAATAATTTCCAAGTATTAGAAGTATGAAAAAGTTAAATAATAATGTATTTTTTTCTATGATGTGACAAAATGCAACATACATGAATTTTTTTTTGACTGGAATTGTAATGATTGCAAAGAAGAATATAAGAATTTGAAGGGAACTAACAAAATTGATGAAGAGTCACATGAGGAAGTAGAACCAATAAAGGCAAAGAAAACAAAGAAGATTAATGATTACAAAGAATTCACAGAGGAGAGAGCTAAAAAACTCTATGAAGAAATTTTTTTGCAGTATTTAAAAAAGGGTAACATAAGTGAAGCAGAATCCATTGAACGCTCAAAGAAAATAATAAGAAAACAATGTTTAATGCGCAACATTGAGCCCTGGTCATGGGTTTAATCTATATTCAGAAATAAATAGTTAAGTTAAACCTAAATAACAAAAAAAAGTTATTTAACTTTATTGTCGTCACCGAATAATCAATCCAATATCTTACAAGGAAGTGTAAATAAGGACATCCTTCTAAAACTAAAAGGAAAGAGAACTATCAAGGGAAAGCTGAAAAGTTTTGATCAATACATGAACCTAACACTGGAAAATGCAACTGAAGTTTTAGAGGGAGATAAAGTTCAACAAATGGGAGAAATATTCATCAAAGGCGAAAACATTGTTATCATAGCAACAGATTGATTATATATAGAATAGTGAATCCTGATAATGATTATAATCACTAACTTGATTATAATCAAGTTTTTCAAAAAAAATTAAGTTAAATTATTTGAAACTGTCTCGATCTTTGGCACATTCAATAATTTCCGAGTCAGATAAATAGTTATCAATGCTAAATGCTCTATCAAAACATGCAGAGATTTCCTTTGAATGTTTGTTATCAGTCTTACCGTCATTGTCATTATTCTTTATGTTGTCGCTTAAAGCATAATTGTGAAGGCTATTTTGAGAATAACTGTCTCGATCTTTGGCACATTCAATAATTTCCGAGTCAGATAAATAGTTATCAATGCTAAATGCTCTATCAAAACATGCAGAGATTTCCTTTGAATGTTTGTTTTTGCCATCTAGAGACTCGCCTAATTCACTACTAGTTGGATTAGTATAGATATTTTTGTTGATTGATGTATGGAATGACTGGAATGAATACGGGTTAGATACTGGTTGATTCATATTTTGCTGTTGTAACCCCGAAAAGGTCGAAGGGTTAGATACTGGTTGATTCATATTTTGCTGTTGTAACCCCGAAAAGGTCGAAGGTTTGTCTTGGGGTGGAGACTTGACGAAGGTCGAAGGTTTGTCTTGGGGTGGAGACTTGACGAAGGTCGAAGGTTTGTCTTGGGGTGGAGACTTGAAGGTATCCATATAATTACCATTAGCTGAATTTGATGAATCAGAAGTAAAAGTGGGAGTACTGACGTCACCGTCAACAGTATTTTTGCTCTGAAATTCATGATAGAATGGATTGTTCTTACTTAAATTGTATGGATTGCTACTAGAGGAGGAAGATACAGAAGTGGTACTATCAGGGGCTTTGTCTGAAGAAGATACAGAAGTGGTACTATCAGGGGCTTTGTCTGAAGAAGATACAGAAGTGGTACTATCAGGGGCTTTGTCTGAAGAAGATACAGAAGTGGTACTATCAGGGGCTTTGTCTGAAGAAGATACAGAAGTGGTACTATCAGGGGCTTTGTCTGAAGAAGATACAGAAGTGGTAATATCAGGGGCTTTGTCTGAAGAAGATACAGAAGTGGTACTATCAGGGGCTTTGTCTGAAGAAGATACAGAAGTGGTACTATCAGGGGCTTTGTCTGAAGCTGTTGAATTTGTTTTATCTAGGTTGTCAGTACAATCAGAATTTATACCAATAAGCGCACTAGTCATCATACTCGTAATACAGTCAGTAGTTTGGGCGATCAATGAATTATCAGGAACCAAACTTATTTGACCGTACGAAGGAGTAAATTTTGCATATATAGTTGAAAACGATATCAATAAAAACACCATTAGAATGGGACTGATTTTATTTGCTATGTGCACGAAAAAATAAAACAATCATACTTTATAATGAGCACTTTAGAATGCTAGTATTAACTTAACAATATATCTATTATACATAAATAAGATAGATTTTTTTTATAAATTAAAAGGGATGGTTTAGTATGTATATGATGATCTTAGGCGGCCATATTCTTCTTTTATGTGTAAAGTGTTAAGGCGATACCTCGATAGAATCAATTTTGTACTATCTTTAAAAACAAAATTGTAGTTTTTTGGTTAAATTGACCCATATTATATATATAGATAATCTATAATAAAATAGTTGTTTTTGCCTAATTTTGAAGAGTTAGTAATAGGCACCGTTATCGCATCTATTATCGCTTTTCTAATAAATCTATTTTTGATGCCAAGTTTTATTAAATTTCTAAAACTCAAAGGAAAGGTTGTAAATGATAATCACAAACCAAATAAACCCAAGGTTCCTAGACCCGGGGGGCCGATATTATTATTAAGCATTGTCATTGGTGAGCTAATTTTATATTTTGTTACCGGGAATCTCGAGATAATAAGCATTTTACTTACTACGACTATTGCCTTCATAATAGGAATTATTGACGATTTTAGAATAATGCCAGGATGGTTTAAACCTGGGGCATTGATTTTAGCCTCAATACCTTTAATTATTTTTCACATATACGACAACGAATTAAACGTGATTTTTGGGAGTGTGTTTATCCCAATCCTATACATCCCATTAATATTAATATCAATACCACTAGCAGGAAATACAGTAAACTCGATAGACGTATTCAACGGAGTAGCAACAGGTTTCATGATTATAACGATGTTTCCAATAATTATTAGTACCTTTTTGTTTGGAGATCTAGAAATTCTTATGATCGAGATACCATTTTTAGCGGCTTTATTAGGATTTTATATGTTTCATAAATATCCCAGTAAAATATTTCCAGGAGATTCAGGTACGCTATTGATGGGAGCAATGTATGGGGCATTAGCAATTGCGTCAAAATCAGAAATAATTGCAATCATAGCATTATTACCAGCAATAATGAACTCATTTTTGTTCTTGAGTAGTGTAAGAAAGATTGTTGAACACAGAGAATTGAAATCTAGACCAACTATACTAAATGAAGATTTTACGCTACAGGCTTCAAAAGATAAGAATGCGCCTATCACTCTAGTTAGGTTAATTTTGTTAGATGGAAAACTTTCTGAAAGAGAAATAGTTATGAAAATTTATAAATTAGCTACCTTTTCGTCATCACTTGCACTAATAACAATATTATTGCAATTTATTATATCCAGTGGATAGAGTAGGAGTAGGAGAAGAAATGAATTTTCTAGATCTCAAATTCTTTATCTTGTTTATGTGGGTACTGGTCATGACAGCATGTATTTTTATTATTTTTGTTATAGCCCCAATCAGCAAATTTCAAATAGATCAAAATGATTCTCTATCTTTTCTAAAGACTTCATTTATTCAGGCAACATTAGCAGTTATTATAGTTGGAATTTTAATAATTGTACTGAATAAATTTAAGAAAGTATATTTGTTAAAAAAACTGTCGGGAAAAAAAAATGGTTAATCTATTTCCGCAGTATAAACCTGGATTAAATTAGAAAATCCCTTTTTCTCTACAAAATTCCAAATCTTTCCACAAATTGAACATGTTATTATATTGTCTTTAGATGAATACTCTAAGCTATAATGGCTACAACGAATTTGATATTCGTATTTGAGCGACTCCAATTCTTTAATCGTATCTATATGCCTGACAGAATTTTCTGTCAATATTATTCTTTAGAATCAACATAATATAATCTATTAATCAAGAAAATTAATATAGTTTGGGAAAGAAGTATATGATGATGGTCTGATTCATATAGATATAACAATAGTATTGAATTATAATGTAATAACTATTATTATTAAGAATCTATATATATCAATAATAGATAGGTATATTATTGAATAAATTGAATTCGGACATTAGAAAAATTCAATTTACAGGTAGATCCACATACATTTTATCATTACCAAAAAAATGGATTGAAGAAATGAATCTTAAAGCAGGTGACCATGTTTCTATCTCGAGAGGTTCAAACAATTCGCTATGTATTACTCCAGAGCAAGAGAAGAGATTACAGGACTCTACAAACGAAGTTAGTACTCAGGTATTGATTGATGAAGGTCCCAATACCCTAAAGAGAAAAATTGTTTCAATGTATTTATCAGGATATAACCTAATAAATCTAAAAGCGAAATCGGCAAGAATTCAACCTATACAAAGAGAGGCCGTTAGAGAAGTAGTAAGAAGAAGTTTGATAGGAACTGAAATTATTGCGGATTCCTCCGATATAATTACCATTCAAGTTTTATTAACACTACCAGAATTATCAGTTAACACGGCTGTACGGAGGATGTTTTTGATTGCTTCATCAATGCATAGAGATGCCTTGGTGGCGTTAAAAGAAAAAAATTATGATATAGCGATGGGAGTGATCAGATCGGATGATGAGGTGGATAGATTTAGTCTCTACATATTAAGAAATCTAGTCATGGGTACTAATAATGAAAGAGTATTACAGGAAATAGGGTTAAAAAATGCCTCTGATTGTCTTAGCTATAGAGTTACTGTCAAAAGTATCGAAAGAGTTGCCGACCATGCATCGAGAATTGCTTCAAAATCGATGGAAATTCAAAGCTTAATCCCTTCTTTGATAACTGAAAAATTGGAGAAATTGAGTAATTCTGCTTTGGAGGTTTTGACATCTGCAGTTGAGGCCTTCTTAAGAAGAGACTATAATTTGGCTGATAAAATTGCAGATAAATCAGATAACGTTCTTGGTATTGAAAGAGAGATCATGGTGTTCCTAGATTCGTTAGAAAATAAGGATATCGATAGTCACAATATCAACGCGGGAGTAAAATTAATACTTGAAGATATACGCAGAACTGTAGAACATGCAAGTGATATTGCAGAATCAGCTATGAATCAAACTGTGGGAGAGATAATCAAAGTAGAAAAGAAGGGAGAGAATTGAAATTAGATATTGTTTTGTAGTAAAATTTGATTTATTTTAAAACAAAGGCTACAGTGTATATTGCAATTATCATGAATACATACGGATCTAAGCGAATTACATACAAAACACCAAACTTGTTTATCCACGAAGTTAAGAAAATAACAATTATTATAAATATTATGAATAAATAATAATATTAATAAGATAATAGGTTGGAATCAAAATGTTATTAAAATATTAAATGGCAGACTCGCCTCTAGCCTTTGTTCTTATGTCTATTGCCTCTTGTGCTTCCGTTATGAAAATTTTGCCACCTATTTTATCACTAAGTGTATCCAATAAGTTATTGACTAGTTTATCTACCACATCGTCCTTCACAACTATTTCAATTTTTGTTCTAGGAACAAATTCCGGAGTGTATTGCATAGTACCTCTCCCAATTGAAACAGGTTCGGCTTTAGATATTCCTTTTCCTTGAACTCGATAGTGACTCATTCCTCCGATGTTATTATCCTTTAAAACGGCACCAACAGTTTGTAGTTCCCTGTCTGGAATTATTATTTCAATCTTTTTCACTATTATTGATCAACCATCATATTTTTTATATAACATATTTAAAACATCAATGTGTTCACTGCATTGCAGTGAAATAGTATCATAAAATAATTGAAAAAGATAATATTTATAAAATCTATTAACTATATTATGTGTGCATATTACTATATATAAATTTTAAAAGTATATCATGAAATAGTAAAGAAAAGTTGATCGAATGTTCTGATCGAAAGACATGATCGAATGGACAGCTTTTAATAAATACTTGATCAACAATGTTCTATTTGATAATAATGAAATATAGAAGTAGAACAGAAATAACTGTCTTAATACTAGAAGCAGCAAACGGTGGGGCTACAAAGACAAAAATCATGTACAAATCATTCCTTTCATATGCACAGTTAAAAGAATACTTTACAATGCTAATTGAGAATGGTTCGCTAGAATATGAAGCTGGATTGTTGAATATCTATAGAACAACAGAAAAAGGCTTACGACTATTAAAGATATATAATCAGATAGAAGAAATAATACCACAAGTTAATGTAAATTAGTGACGTTCATTTATTATCATACAGGCAAAACTAAAACTACTAGATTTCTATAAATAATACTTCCTAATTCATTGTCATTATTTTATATTTATTTAACTACTAGTACCGGAATTTTACTATGATGTAATACTCGGTGAGAAACACTGCCCAGTATGGCGTGTTTAAATTTCCCTCTACCTCTACTCCCTATAACAATATAATCAAAATTGTTTTTCTCGATATAATCAATTATTATAGACCCGACATTTTGTCCCTCCAAAAATATGGTTTCAGGCTCTAAACCATAGTTTTTTACTCTATTAACAGCATTTTCAAGAACAGTTTTGGCTTCTTTTTCTAGCTCTGCCATTATAGAGTTTACTAGTTTTTGTGATTGAATATAAACGAAAGGAGGGATTTCAAGTACATATAGGATTATCAATTTTGAGTCTAATTTAGAACTCAAGAAGGAAGCATGATCTAAGGATCTCATTGAATTTTCAGAACCATCCACTGGAGCAAGTATTCTGGAATTCATTAGATTATATGAGTGAATTCAATGATATAAATCTAATATTTTAGATATGTTCTTGTACAAAGTAAATGATTTAAAAAATTATATTTTAGATAGAAAAATTAGAAAAGTATACTAAAAAATGTCTTTATTAGAGGTATTTATTGTGCTTGGGATTAATTCTTCTATCTGATTATATATCTTTAATAGTCGTAAGCCTTTTTCTGTTGTTCTATACTTTTGAGTTCCATCTTCATATTCTAACAAAGCATTCTCAATTAGCATTGTAAAGTATTCTTTTAACTGTGCATATGAAAGGAATGATTTGTACATGATTTTTGTCTTTGTAGCCCCACCGTTTGCTGCTTCTAGTATTAAGACAGTTATTTCTGTTCTACTTCTATATTTCATTATTATCAAATAGAACATTGTTGATCAAGTATTTATTAAAAGCTGTCCATTCGATCATGTCTTTCGATCAGAACATTCGATCACATGATTAACATAATAATCTATTCCACAAAAAAATCTGACATTTACTAATATTGAGTCCTTTAAGAATGTAATTGAAAACCTCTATGAATTCTCATTGTTAGGTTATTTAGTTATCTAATTACGAATTTTCGAAACCAAGTTTTACCTATTTTACCTGGATATAAGCAATTATTCAATTATATTGAAAACAAATATAGGATATGGTCTCTAGGGTTCAGGTTACGATAATTATTTAAAATACAATCAGACAATGATCTTATGTCTTATGGGTCTGCTACTCCATCGGAACCTTCAACGAAGAAACTAGTATTAATTTTTGGTATTATTGCTATAGGTGCATTTATTGTCTTGAGTATTTTTGTATTCCCTGTTAAAAATTTAATCAGAGACGAAGTTACCGCCGAAGTTAAAATATTAAGCAAAAATGAAGGAATTTGTGTTGTTGATACTACTGATCATCCTAGAGGCATTAATCAATGTCCCTATGAGGTTGGAGATACGGTAATAGTAAAATACAAAGAGGGAACTTCAGACATAATAAGTCATGAATTAAAACCCTGAAAATAAATAATTATGTTGTACAGGTTTAGTTATTTGGGTTGAATTAAAGAAATTATTTTATTGTGCTTGGGATTAATTCTTCTATCTGATTATATATCTTTAATAGTCGTAAGCCTTTTTCTGTTGTTCTATACTTTTGAGTTCCATCTTCATATTCTAACAAAGCATTCTCAATTAGCATTGTAAAGTATTCTTTTAACTGTGCATATGAAAGGAATGATTTGTACATGATTTTTGTCTTTGTAGCCCCACCGTTTGCTGCTTCTAGTATTAAGACAGTTATTTCTGTTCTACTTCTATATTTCATTATTATCAAATAGAACATTGTTGATCAAGTATTTATTAAAAGCTGTCCATTCGATCATGTCTTTCGATCAGAACATTCGATCACAACAACATGGATAAAAAATTATCATCCTTTAGCGCTTTGGATACAGTATCAGAAGAAACAGCCATTTTGATTATTTGAGAACGGCCATACCTACCATGGCTAACGACGTTTGAGGTAATTAATCCAAGTTGGTCTAATTCACTAATTATTTGAGTAACTCTTCTTTGGGTCAGAGCATCATGTTCAATTTGTTTACATAATGAAGTATAGATATCATAAACATCTCCGGTCATACCAGTTTGAGATTTCATGACAGATAGAACAATCAATTTTGTATGTGTTGTGGAATTTTTGATAACCTCATAATTGGTGTCTTTTTCAATCTTTTCTTGTGCTTCTCGTATATGATTTTCAGTAACCATATCTGCCCTTTCTCTTTCCGCTATTTCAGCAGCTACTCTTAATAAATCAATTGCCTTTCTAGCATCCCCATTTTCCTTCCCGGCCACTGCTGCACACAAATTAATCGCGGCCTGACCAATGGATCCCTCATTAAATGCTAGTTTTGATCGGTCATTTAGGATTTCTTTTAGTTGAATTATTGTGTATGGATTAAATATTATTTCCTCCTCACTTAGACTACTTCTAACTCTCGGGTCTAGTTTGTCTTTAAACGTAAGACTATTAGATATTCCTATTAAAGATACAAATCCATCTCCCAGCATACGTTCATTTGCTCTAGTAAAGTTATATAAAACATCATCTCCGTTCCTATCAACCAAAGAATCAATCTCATCAATAATCAATACTACATGAAGATTATTTTTTTTCAAATATTCAAGGATCCTATCAGTGGCTTCGCCCATAGACAAACCAGTAAAATGGACTTTTAATTTCTTGTCGAAGCGATTAATCCCTATATCCTCCGCAATATCATATAACACCTTGTAAGAAGTATTTGAAGTCTTTGCGTTAATAATAGTAACGGTAATTTCTATTCCATGTTCTATTGATTTTTTTTTTAATCTAGTAATTACATTTTTTACAACGGCAGTTTTCCCTGTTCCAGGTTTTCCAAAAACTAAGAGATTAGAAGGTCTACCATTCTTTAATACGACTGATAGTACTTGTGCGATTGTTTTAGACTCTTCATCTCTAAATGGCAATTTTTCAGGAACGTAATCAATTGTTAATGTTTTTCTATTTTTAATTAAATTGGCTCCAATAACAGCCTTATCAAATATATTATCTAAATAATCTGAATCCATCATCATTTCCTTCCGTTAATGGTATTGATAAATCAACACAGACACACCCCTATTTTTCTATTCGAATGATAAAAAGATAATGTCATGTTAATATGCTAACTGTTATTAACATTTAATTTTAAACAGGTTAATCAATTATTTTATACATTATAATTAAATAAATTAATACAATTCTACTATCAAAATCAATATTAATTACATAAGAAATAGAGGGGTCTGTGTCCATCAAACAAAATTAACATTAACCTTAACAGTTAAAAATCATTTGATAATAAACGTGAATTAACCCCTTTATTTCCACTGGAGGAATTTTAAATTCATTAACAATGATAATAAACGTGAATTAACCCCTTTATTTCCACTGGAACTAGAAAAACCTTTAAGATAGATGATCAAATTAACTTTAGAAATATATACATCAATAATTCTGTGCTTATTTTAGTTAACAAAAACTAATCTTTTAGTTATCAATTTTTATTCCATATTGTTAAGTTAACATATGTTATCAAATTCACAGAGACGATAAATTGTCCACTGGAAAAAAGAGAATAAAAATTGAATTAGAGGATGCAGAGGGTGGAAAATATAATTTATCTCTAGAAGGGAATCTATCAAAAGACAAAATTCAAAAAGTTCTTCAGTTAGTGGAATCCTTGAACGTCTCAAAGGATGATTTAGATAACAATATCCAAGTTCCTATAGAACAAAATAATAGTTTACAAAAGTATGACATAGGACACAATTTATCTAATAACTCGATTGGATCAAAGATATGGACATTGATCGAAAACAATTTTGCCTTTAGTTCTTTTACATCTTCTAATGTTGCCGAATCCTATGAAGAATCATACGGTGAGCAGTTACAACTTAGTCTCATATCTACTTATTTATCAAGGTATTTTGAAAAGCAAAAATTGGTAAGGAGCAAAAGAGGGAAAGAATGGATCTATAAGTTAATTAAAATTCAAAAAGATATTATTTCGTCCGGCGGGACACCTACAACTTTTCGATCAAATCGTTTAATGGATTCACATTATTCGGAAGATCAGGGTGAGAATGACTTTTTGAAACAGAATGCTTTGACAACAGTTTACGACCTTCGACTGTGATAGTGTACCTAAAGGGCTTTGTGCTCATATCTCTATCTACCAATTTCTCTTCAAACAATTTTTTCATTAATCTTGAAGTGTGTTCTCTAGTCCTACCGATTACCATTTGAATCTCTCTAGTAGTCAAAGATTTATCCTCTAATTTTTTTAGGATGTACTCTATTGTACTATTCTGACGGTCTTCTTCCTGATCTACTGACTTGATGGAATCTTGTGATGTTATGTCGTGACTAGGTAGTGATGTCTCAATTTTTGGATTGCTTAAGTAGTTTTGGAATGGTGATATTACAGAGTTCTGTGACCTGATCTTATTGTTGTTAGAGATTATGTTTTCATCTAATAATTTAATTAAACCATGTATATCGGCTAATTTTTCGTTGGTCTTATTAGTTCTGTCGTATAAGACTCTAAATTGTTCAGAAATGAGATTAGTTTTATTAATTTGATCTTTTATTTGACTTTCAAGCGAAGTAATTTTTGTTTCAATATTGTATTTGTTAAACTTTTTGTTTTTTAACAGGTTGTAAATCTTTAAAGCAAGAATTGATACTGCTATTGCTGAAATAAACGGAACTAAGGTATAATTTAATATCAGTGATGCAATATCTATGCTCACACATAATTTAGTAATACAGTGTGATATAACTTTATTGTATGTGATAATTTGACATTTATTATTGTAAATTATGTGATATATCACATATCAATTATTCTATTGATTAAATCTTCTATCACATTTATCACATTATTTATTTCCCTATCGTGATATTTGGCGTGACTATCTTCAAGCATGCTAAGTTTGTTTGTCATAGAGTTTAAGGCAGTAATTTGGTTGTCATTCATTACATTTATTAGATTTAGCAGTAGAATAGAGTAAAAAAATTTCCGCAGTTTTATCTTTGATTGCTTAACTTCTCTGTAGTAAGCTCCTGAACTTATTTCCTTTGGCCTTTTCTCTTTATTCTTGAAATTATAAATTATTTGTATTTGTCTATTGGTAAATAGAGATTTTTCAATTAATTTGGATATAAATAAATTATTTATATCTTCTTTGTTTTCCATTAGCTATACAATATTGTATAGTTTTATACTCTTTAAATAGATACCAGCACAATCATTAAATTAAATTCAACTAATATACGTGTAGTATTATATTGAGTCGGGTAGAGAACTATATTAATGATGAATTGAAAAGGCATAAAAAAATATGTTTTGCTTTATTAGATTCGGAGAATTTTGAAGACATTGCTGGTGTTGCGAAAAAAGTTGAATCACTTGGTGCTTCAGCTATTTTGGTGGGTGGTTCATCTGCCATAGATCAACTGGATTTAGACAAATTAGTAATATCTATAAAATCTATAATATCTATTCCTGTTATTTTATTTCCCGGAAACGTTACAGGAGTATCTCCCAATGCCGACGCGATTTTATTTACCTCATTGCTAAATTCCGAGGATCCATATTTTATTTCTGGAGCTCAAGCATTAGGTGCATTGTTGGTGAAAAAGTATAATATTGAACCGTTGCCAACAGGATATATAATAATTGGAGATAATACTACCGCCTGGTTTATTGGAAGAGCAAAGGGTATACCCTTTGAAAAATCTAATATCGCCGTCATGTATTCGCTGGCCGCACAGTATTTAGGGATGAGGTTTGTTTACCTGGAGGCTGGATCCGGTGCAAAAAAGAATGTATCTGCCGAAATGATTTCAAATGTTAGAAAGTATTATGATGGCTTATTAATTGTTGGAGGGGGAATTAAGAATTCCTCAATAGCTAAAGAATTAGCGGAGGCAGGGGCAGATATCTTAGTTGTAGGAACATTATTAGAGCGTGATCCAGATTGGGAAAAAAAATTTAATGACATTATTCTGGCGATCCGTTCCTGAATTAGTGCGATTGAATAATTATGAATTTGATTGATGAAGCCAAAGTAAGATTAAGAAATATTTCAATTCCAAGTTACTATTTAGAGTATCAGATTAGCTTACTGGAGCAGGTAAATAAGCTTCATTTGGTAGCCGAAAAGGCAAGAAAAAAGGGGTTGGATGTAACAACATATGTTGAACCAAAAATTGCCTACGACTTATCTGATAGAGTTGCAAAAATGCATAATATAGATATATCAGACAGATTAAGGGCATTACTAAATTATACAACAAAAGAGAAAGCGGCTCTTAAGATAGCCGAGGAAATAGCAAAGGGGGAATATGGATCTGGAGATCTTAGGACTAGATTAGAAAATGCGGTTAGGGTTAGTTTGGCTGTTGTGACTGAGGGAGTCACTGTTGCTCCATTACAGGGTATATCTGACGTACAATTGAAAAATAATAAGGATGGTTCACAATACCTCTCAATCTCTTTTGCTGGCCCGATAAGATCTGCTGGAGGGACTGAAGCCGCACTAACTATGCTTATAGCAGATCATGTGAGAAGAGTGTCTGGACTTGCCAAGTATCAAACAAATTCCTTTGATGATGAAACTGGCAGGTTTATAGAAGAATTAAGATTGTATGAGAGGGAAGTAGGAAACTTTCAATTTAAAGTCTTAGATAAAGATGTTGATTTTTGCATCTCTAATTTGCCTGTTGAGATTGATGGAGTAGATACAGATCCAGTCGAATTAGTAATTCATCGGGAGATGAAGAGGATAAAAACGGATAGAGTTAGAGGAGGGGCACTCAGGGTTATGAACGATGGTTTGATAGGTAGATGTAGAAAACTCACAAAATTGGTCGAAACACTCGAGTTAGAAGGTTGGGATTGGCTTGCAAATATGAATGGTGCAATCCAAACGGGCGATGATGATACTGTGAGTCATAGGATGTCTGAAGTAATTACAGGAAGACCCGTGTTATCTATGAACAAGAAAATTGGTGGATTTAGGTTACGATACGGAAGGTGTTTTAATACCGGATTTGCAACGATAGGAATTCACAACACGATTCCTGTATTATTGAATTCTGCTGTAGTAGTTGGAACGCAAATTAAAATGGATGTCCCTGGAAAAGCCTCTACAATTGCCCTTGTAGACACCATTGAACCGCCAATAGTAAAATTAGATGACGGAACGGTCTTGCAGATCAATACCGTAGAACAAGCGCTAAATTTAAGATCACGGGTAGTCAAAATATTATACTTAGGAGACATTCTAATCAGTTACGGCGATTTTCTTGAGAATAATGCCCAATTATTACCAGCAAGTTATGTTGAAGAAATATGGACCCAGGAATTATTTGAAAAATTGAATCACATCAATGAAGTCAAAAATGACTTTGTTGTTGAATATGATAAGTTAGTTAAATTGAGTTCAAATCCCTCTATAATACCACAATTTAGAGATGCATTGAAAATATCGATGCAATTCGACATACCACTACATCCTAAATATTCCTTCTACTGGGAAGCTATATCAATAAAAGATTTTTTAATAATTAGAAATGTCTTGATATCTTTTATTTCTCTATTTAACAGAGATAAAGAGACTGAATCAACTGTCGAGGAAATGAGGCTATCATATGATCATAAACTAAAAAGTATTCTAGAAAAACTAGGCGTGTTCCATAGTTTAGATACACCTAGTAATACTATAGTATTGTTAGATGAATCTCAAATTTTTGCCTTAGTGTGCTTATGTATTCCAGAATTCCAATCTATACTCTCTTTGTTATATGAAACTCACAATAAAATCCATTTTTCAACATTTTCTAATTATATGTCGCAGGATGGATTTATAAGAGATATAGGCGAAATTGTTGAAAGCTTACAGTCGGAGAAGGGTGAAAGTAAAACAAATGTCATCAAATTAATAAATTCCATATCTTCCATTAAAATACGTTCAAAATTTTCTTCTTCCATATCGGTGAGAGTTGGTAGACCTGAAAAAGCTTCAGAGCGAAAGATGAAACCCCCAATTCATGTTTTGTTTCCAGTAGGTAACAAGGGTGGTCCCATGAGAGACCTCCTAAAGGCTTCAAATGCAGATTCTTTTTATTCAGAAAAATCAAATCGATATTGTTCTAATTGTAATATTCCATCCTTAGGTACTAACTGCAACTATTGCAATCAGGCGACTCCTATCAAATTTATTTGCAATGTCTGTAAAGTTGAATCTCTAGATTTAACGTTTGATCCTATTGATAATATAAAAAAAAGGAACAAATGTTTAAAGTGTGGTAACGAATATAAAACATTTTCTCCAATAAAATTTCCTTTAAAGACCTTGATAGAAAAAGCCGAAACAAGGTTGAGCTTTAGGGTAACCTCTCCTTTAAAAGGAGTGAAAGCTTTAATGGGGAAAGACAAGGAAGCGGAACAAATTGAGAAGGGCATTCTCAGAAAAAAATGTGGTTTATCTGTATTTAAGGACGGCACCATAAGATTTGACGCTACGAACGAACCACTTACTCATTTCATACCATGTTTTATCGATACATCCATTTCAAAATTAAGAGAATTAGGGTACAAATTTGATTATCTACAGAATAAACTTAATTCAGATAGACAAATCGTAGAATTGCTGATTCAAGATGTCATAATTCCATTAGATTCTGCAAAATATCTCTTAAAAACAGCTAAATTCATAGATGAAGAATTAGTTACCTTATATGATTTACCACCGATTTATAATGCCTATACTGAAAATGATCTGATTGGACATTTAATAGTGGGATTAGCTCCTCATACTTCAGTCGGTATTATTGGGCGTATAATAGGTTTTACAGAATCACAGGTTTGTTTGGGTTCTCCGATATGGCATTCCGCAAAAAGAAGAGATTGTGATGGTGATGCTGATTCAATTATACTACTATTTGATGCATTTTTGAACTTTTCATATTCTTTCTTGCCGGATAAAATAGGTGGATTAATGGATGCTCCATTACTAATACAACCTATTGTACTACCTCATGAGGTTCAACGACAAGCTCATAATGTTGACATTGCGGAAAAATATCCACTAGACTTTTATAAAAATACTTGGTTAGGGGTAAAAGCAGCTGATGTTTCTGATATGATTGAAATACTAAAAAATCGAATAGGGAGTGAAAAACAATTTTATGATTATGGGTTTACTCATACTAGTGGTACTTTAATATCCGACATAAATCGAAGTGCTTATTCTACATTAAATACAATGAGTGAAAAACTAGAAATGCAAATATCCACAGCAAATCTTATCAATTCTGTAGACACAAACGAAGTAATCTCTATGGTCCTGACGACACATATTATTCCTGACATAATGGGTAATATGCGTTCTTATTGTTCGCAGTCGTTTAGATGCAATAAGTGCGGTGATAAGTATAGGCGAATTCCTTTGTATGGTAAATGTCTTACTTGTAATAATATCTTGCTACAGACGGTTACTCGAGGTTCGGTAGAAAAATATGTTCTTTTAGCAGAAAACTTGAGTAACAACTTTAAAGTCACTAATTATCTACGGAGCAGAGTTGAATCACTTATTGTGGAGCGAAATTTTGTTTTTCAATCAAAGAAGGAACAACCTACATTACTTGATTATTTATAAAATCATTATGATTTTTGGTTTATTAGTTTGCAAAATTTATTTGATATGGTCTTAAAGTGGCCAAATTAACTACAATTGCTATACCAGGGGTAGGAGTAATTCCCATAGCGCGCTGAAAGGGTGTTTGGGTTTGCCATGCGCCAGAATTCACTACCAAGGTTCCCTTATAGCTATCCACATCAATTACATGTACGTGACCGGAATGGAAAATATCCGGAACGTCTTCAATAACCATCATATCTTCTAATTCTGGAGCAATAGGTGTTCTTTGACCGTATATAGGTGAGAGATGTCTTGATTTAAGTAAAATCTTCATCGCCTCTGCTGGTTTAGAATAACTTAAACCAGGAATTGTAGCAATCGTATCGTCCAAACTTTGACCATGAAACATTAATGTTTTTACTCCTTCCATATTGATCATGCAGGGATTTCCTAGCATGGTGATATTGTTTAAAGAGTAAATCTTATCAGCATATTTTCTTGGTATTGCTGGTTGAGGTAATGCTCGTCTTCCCAGGTCATGATTTCCTGGAATCATAAAAACCTTGATGTGTTTAGGAATTTTCGCCAACAAATTTGTAGCGTGCTCCATCTGGGAAAATGAATCCTTTTCAAATAATTCTCTGTCTTGATGCGGAAATATCCCTATTCCATCAATTAGATCCCCACAAATACAAATATACTTTATTTTAGAAACAATATCTTTATTCTCTTCGTTTCCATTTAACCAATTCAAAAACATTTGAAATTCATCTTCCATGAAGAATTTACTGCCTATGTGTAAATCAGATATTAACACACTATATACCTCAGAATGAGATCTATTTGGAATTCTGTCTGGCACGTCTAGTGAGAATATTTTTTTTATTATATGGTTCTTTCTTTTTGAATTATTCTCAAGTTCTATCATTACCATTTGATCCAAAATTAATGATGAAATCTGTTTTTTTAAATCTTCATCGTATGCAAATGCCTCTAATAATCCACTCTGGTCATCAATAGTCAAATTATAACTATTCTTTTTGATCTTCTTTTCCATAATTAATCCTGCTATGAATAAAGATTCTTCCAAATTCTCCTTAGACTGTGACTTTGGATTTATTCTTGATTGGTTAAGAAATTGTTTAATGAACGCTATTTTTTTTATTCTTTTACTGTCTGGTCTATTAGATAAAATTTTTAAGGATTTATCAAATCGGCTTCTAAAGAGTGAAGTATATCCTTCAACTCCTTCACCGCTATTAATACTATTATTGGAATCATAAATTATGTTGTTGACATAATAGTTATTCTCAAAATCATCGAAATCACGAGTTACTAATTCTAAAATAGTCTCTTCATTATTTTTTTTAGTATCAATGATTTCAGAATGATCTAGCTTGTTAACAATAGTAGTACCATTACTAGCATTATCATTTACGATTAGTGAACTATTTGTTGAAAACTTTAAAATATTCTTTATATCGTCGGATAAAATAACCTTAGACCCGTCTCTCTCTCTTTTGATCATGAGAATCTCTTCAACTATTTGATACACATCTACCTGTAGATTCTCAATCAACACTAAAGCATCGGGATGAATCTGAAATCCTTTACTAGTTATAAAGGAAATTATTTTTAAGAGATCGGAATTATCGGTCAATAATCAAATTAACTAGTTGATGATATTCTTTAAATCTTTTTATATAAATAATAAAGTATTATAATTGATAAAAAAAGTAATATAATTGGTTATGCTTATTACATTTAAAAAGAGACTGGTGTTTTTCTTTATTGCCATGTTGTTTTTCTTGAGTATTTTTTATATTGGATTTTCCTTTAGAATGGATGAATCATTTTCTAAGGAGTTATCAAAAAACTTTATTAATCAGATAAGTGACATAGACGAATTTGGTATATTCTTAAATAACCTTAAAATAGCATTAGTGATGTTTATTCCAGTTATAGGCCTCGTAATGGGAACTATTTCTGGATTTTCTACCGGTTTAGTGTTTAATTCGATAATGAACCTATCAGATGTTGCACATTCTAATCCCTTGGTAATTTTCTTGACACCATTTGGAATCCTAGAGCTAGTCTCATATGGACTAGCAATTTCTCGAGGCTGTATTTTATTTTTTGAAATACTAAAAAAAAAATTTACAAAAAAATCTCTATTTTATTTGCTAATTGAAGTAGCATTAGTTTCTGGAATGCTTTTTGTTGGAGCAATAATAGAATGGATGATGATTGAAAATATTCCAAAAAGATTATGATCATCTGTCATTCGTGCATAGCTTTCGGATTATTTTATATCAATGTTATAAAATGCCATAGTGTTTAAATAGTTTTAATGAAGATTTACGTACAGTGAATTATTAGATGCCAGTAGCAATACTTCCAGATGTTAGTGAACAGCATTGTATTGGGTGTGCTTTATGTGTAGAAATTTGTACAGCTCTTGGTCCAGATGTATTAAGAGTAAAACCTGTGGAAGGTTGGAAAAGAGGTAAAGCATTTGTCTTTTATCCAGAACGATGTATCTCTGATGGTGCTTGTATTGGCGTTTGTCCAACAAAAGCAATTTTCTGGATGAGACCAATGGATTATACACCAGGACAACCAATTCCATTAAAGAAAAACGCCATATTTACGAAAGGCTGGGAAGAGGGCTAACTCTCCACCAATTTTTATTTTTTCTCTAATTTTAGAATTCAATAACCATTATAAAACTGATAAAATTTACATCCGTGCATTAATATTCTAATATAGTTTTCTCTAATAATTAGTACTTAAATATCCAATAGAATTACTAAAATGCGAAATTGACAAAAAAATTGTATGTCATAGGTGTAGGTCCAGGATCAAAAAAATATCTTACGGATTTTTCAAAAGAAATTATCAAACAATCTCATTATATTATAGGATATAAATATACTCTAAATACTATAGATCACCTGCTTGATAGATCGTTTAATCAAGTATTTGAAATAACCATGAAAAATCAAGAGGAGATTTATTTGAATGTATATAATAATCTAATGAAAGAAAATGATATATGCACTGTTCCCTTTACAGGAGATGTAAATTTCTCGGAATCAGAAGTTGTGGACCGGCTTTTATACCTATTCGGTGATGAAAATGTCTGCATTATCCCTGGCATCAGTTCTATACAGGTAGCAGCTGCAAAATCTAGAGTTCCATTGGATAAATCTAACATCATGACTTTTCATGTCACTGGTGATATTGAAGAAAAAAAAATAGAACTGGTAAAGTCAATTGTGGATAAGAAAAGTGTAATATTAGTGCCAAGACCGTGGCCGTCTGAACCATCAAAAAACTTTATGCCCTCTGAAATTTCATTATTTATCAAAGAAAAAGGACTTGACACTTCAAAAATTGACGTTTGGGTATTTGAAAATTTGACAAATGACGGAAAGGAAACCACTTTTACTGGAAAAATGAGTTCGCTAGAAAACAAAAACTTTAGCGATTTATCAGTGATGGTTATAGATCAAAACAAACGACAAACTTACTTGGAGCTCTAAATTTATTCTTTCCCCATTTGTATTATTTCAGTTTTGAACGTAAATAAAATATATTACAATTAACTCTATATGATGTTGAATGAGCAAGAACGAATTTAGATGTTGTATTGAATGTGGTTCAAAAATGTCTAAAAATATTAAATTATGCCCCGCCTGTGGAGAATCTCAGGGCTAGATTTAAATATTTTTGTTAGACTCATTTTCCATTTTATTGATCTTATTTTTAGATAATCATGACAGTTATTTTCACTTATAGTCATTATTAAAATACCCCTATTTTTTAATAATTAGACGATGGTAAAAAAAATAACTCTCCTTATTCCCGTGATTATTTCAGCCTTTGTAATAGGGATTTTAGGAATTATCTTTGCTCCATCAGATATTAAGAACGCAAACATCAATTTTTCAAAAGGATCTATAAAAATAGACGAAAAACTTTTGACCGTCGAAATTGCTGATTCGGATTTTGATAGGCAACGATGGTTAACATTTAGGAACGACAGACCAAATTTGGATTCTGGGTTACTATTGATATATGATAAGCCTGATTTATATTCAATGTGGTTGTTAAATATAAAATATCCATTAGATTTAATGTGGTTTGATCAAAATGGCGATATAGTTTATCTTAAAAAAGATGCCCAACCCTGTGATAATATATTTGATTCATCCAAATGCACCTTTAAGAATACAAAACCGGCAGAATTTGTACTGGCTAGTTCGGCGGGATTTATCCAACACAACAACATAACAGAAAGTTCAAAATTAGAAATAATTTCAGCTTGAATTCTATTTTTCTCTTTTACTACACATTACTTTTATCAGAGCAATATCACTAACTCAAGTTCACTAACTCTTAAGTCCGGCTACAAGAAAGTAAAGGACAGAATTGCTTTAAACCGGGAATAAATAGAGCAGGATGTGGCTTAATTAGAGAATCAAGAGTAGCCATATCGTATTATTTTTATAAATGCTTATTTATTTCTTGTAATTCGTGAGTTATCTCTTCAATGGATGCCTCATCCTCAAGGGTAGTGATATCTCCAATAGTCTCGTTATTTACAATAGATCTTAGAAGCCTTCTCATTATCTTGCCACTCCGTGTCTTTGGTAACTTATTTACAAAATAAATCTTTTCAGCGGATGCAATTGGCCCTACTGTATTTTTAATGTGTTCATTTACCTCTATATCTAACTGCGAAGATAATTCAGCTCCTTTTCTTAGTACCAGAAATGCGATGATTGTTTCACCTTTGATTTCATCCTTTTTACTAGTGACAGCTGCCTCGGCTACTGAAGGATGAGAGATAAAAGCACTTTCAAGTTCTATCGTTCCTAATCTATGGCCGGCAACCTTTAATATATCATCTGCTCTTCCTAGTATCCAATAATATCCATCATTATCTACATATGCAAAATCACCTGCGAAGTAACTATTGCGTGTCTTTTCCCAGTATGTTTTTTCGTATCTTTCTTTGTTATTCCACAATGAAAGCAGCATTCCGGGCCAGGGTTCTTTTACAGTTAAATACCCTTTTTTATTGGCTTCTACTTTTTTACCATGGTCATCTACTATTTCTAATTCAATGCCTGGTAATGAAAATGTTCCAGAACCAGGTTTCATTTGGATATTCTCAATTCCAGTACACATACTTATCATAATACCACCAGTTTCAGTTTGCCACCACGTATCTATGATAGGACAATTATTTTTACCAATTGTATTGAAATACCACATCCAAACCTCTGGATTTATTGGCTCTCCTACCGTGCCCAATAATCGCAAACTTGATAAATCATATGAATTGGGTATATCATTTCCATATCTCATATAAGATCTCAACGCTGTGGGCGTAGTATACAGAATGGTTGCCCCGTGTTTTTCTATAATATTCCAATACTGACCTTGGTCAGGATAGTCTGGTGCACCCTCATAAATAATTTCAGTTACTCCATGCATCAATGGTGCATATACTACGTAGCTATGTCCAGTTACCCAGCCTATATCTGCTGTGCAGAAAAATACATCCGTTGGGACAAAATTGAAGACCCATTTTGCCGAGTTAAACAAATGAGTCAAGTATCCTCCGCTTCCATGGACAACACCTTTCGGTTTACCTGTGGTCCCAGATGTGTATAATATAAACAAAGGATCGTTACTTTCCATCCATTCTGACACACAATAGTTAGATTCTTTATTTACTAAATCTTCGAACCATATGTCCTTTTCATTTATATCTATATCTTCATGAGTTCTTTTAACGACTATTACTTTTTCAACAGTAGAGGTTTGTTTTACAGCTTCGTCTACTATTTTCTTCAATTGTACTATTTTCCCTCTTCTATATCCTCCATCTGCTGTAATTATTATCCTAGATTCAGCATCATTGACTCTGTCAATGATTGATTGAGAACTAAACCCTGAAAAAATAACAGAATGAATGGCTCCTATTCTAGCACAAGCAAGCATTGAAATGACTAATTCGGGTATCATTGGTAGGTAAATTGTGATCCGATCTCCTTTTTTTATACCCAGCCTTTTGAGTGCGTTGGCCAATTTGTTCACTCTATAAAACAATTGATTATATGTAATAGTAACAGATTGTCCGTCTTCACCTTCCCAAATAATGGCTGCGTGATTCTTCTTTTCACTTATTAGATGTCTATCGAGACAATTATAGGCGGCATTTAGTTTTCCTCCCAAGAACCATCTAGCAAAGGGAGGATTCCAGTCCAATACTTGCTCCCATTCTTTAAACCACGTCAAGTTTTTCGCACAATTTGACCAAAAATGTTTTGGATCTATTTGGGATATACTTTTTATTCCTTTTATCTTATTTCCCTCTAGCGAAATGATTTCTTGATGTCCATCATCCTTGCGATATTGAGGATCAATCATGAAAAAGGAAAGATTTTTCTTTACTTAAATGCTTTCGTTATTTATTATAGTGTATTATTTATATACGATTCCTCTATCAAAAACCATACACAATCAAACCAATTTACATATATTATTCATCCAAAATCTTTCTTTCAGTGGCAATCTAGAATTACATAATAAACTTATATAGGAATGTTATATTTGATTGTTGCAATAAACTAAAATAAATAAAGAGAACGAAAATAAAGTGTGAAATATAGAAGTCGAACTGAAATAGTGGCCATGATCCTGGATGCAGCCAACGGCGGAGCAACCAAAACAAAAATCATGTATAAAGCATTTTTAAGTTATGCCCAGTTACGTGAATATTTATCAGTATTAATTGAAAATAATCTAATCGAATATGTTGAGGGTTCACAAACCTACAAAACCACCGAAAAAGGCTTAAACTTTCTTAAAATGCACAATGAAATTGGAGAACTCTTAAGTTCAACTACACAAAAGTAAAACAACTTTTTAAATTTTTATAAATTCTTGTAATTTATGATTTTTTTAATAAATTTTACAAGTGCAATCAATCAATCAATCAATCAATCAATCAATCAATCAATCAATCAATCAATCAATCAATCAATCAATCAATCAATCAATCAATCAAATAAAGAGTGAAGGAAATCAAAAATAACTATGGTTTTCTACCACCTACTGCATATTTCAGATCTTTTTTGTTATTTTGTACTCATTAATTATTTGTAGCCATTATATGGCTGGATTCGTTGTTTTCTATATTATTTCCTAACGACGCTTCCACATAGTTAGTTACTTCATTGGTAGAACTTTCAGCGCCTTCTGCATTTGATCCCACTTCTTGTTGTTCCTGGTCTTGTTGAATCCCTTGATTATAATTCGTATCTTGTTCCGATTCTTGGGTTAGCTTTTGAATATTATAATCTAATACCTCTTCTTTATCTTCATTTTGGACGTTTAATTGATCATTCTTGATTTCGTTGTTGTTTGAGGTAGCTGTGTTGTCTACTGTTTGTTGTGTAAGCTTGTTAATTATGTTGTTTATTTCTGTTTTTTCTAAGTTGACATGTTCTATTAATTCATTAGTGTGTATAGTTATCTGCTGATAAATATCTTCTGTTATTTCGTTACTCTTATATTGTAACTTTGCATCAAATAAAACTGCTTTTATTCTTTTCGATTCCATATCTATTTCAGATATTCTTTGATGAAGTCTCTCGATAATCTCTTTGGTGTTTTCGCCTAAATCATCCAACCTTTTTTCATACTTTAAGTATACCAATTCTGCATCGTCTTTCATATTGTCGTTATCAGCTACGATTTCTTGCAAAGCTTTAATCCTCTTCAATGTCAAAGATTTTTCTCGCAAGAGCTTTTGTGCATCCAATCGCCACCTCGGAATAAAAATGACATAGTCGCCTTGTACCAACAGTTGTTCATAAGGTAAATTTTTTATACCACTTGATCCACAGTCTACACTTACGGATTCTATAGATCCTTCTATATCTGTGATGATACCTACAACTTTTCCAATGAATGTTCCATACATGTCTTTAACTTTTTTACTGACAAATTCGAGCTTCAATTCGCTCATGCAATTCAATTTGTAGATGAGTATAATGCTCGCTGTGTGAAAAAGATTTTATAATATTGTAAGATTTAATCAACTTAAGTACAATTACATGTATACAATAAACTTTGAGTAAGAAATTGAATCAGGAAAATTTTAATAATGATGAAAGAAAAAAACTTGAATCTCATTTTTCCAATTCAGACAGTAATATATTTGTAATAATTACTCCACGTCAGGTCGATCGGGGAGCCTTGATGTCTAGATATTCTAGAACTGACAAGACGATGAGAAGGATATTTATTGATGAATTTCTACCAAATCCCAATAGAGGTCTGGAATTTTATAACAGAGTCCTTTTAGAATATGGCGATGAATCTGTAGCTGAACTCGGGACAGCTCAATGTGCTTTGGAATGGGTATCTAATATATCTGCACAAAAAATAGAAGATCATAGGATCGGATTATCATTTTTAGAAAAATCATCCCGCTACGTTGCATTTGATAAGAAAATTAACGGAGTTTATAAATATTTTAGGGATAAAAAAATCATGTCTTCAATTTATGCCGACAAGTACATACAGTCATGTGATTTGGCATTTGAAACTTATTCAAAGAATATCTTACCTATGCAACAGTATCTAAAAGAAAAAATTCCAATAGATAATCTTATTTTTAATGATTCTGAAACAAAAACTGATACCCTCTTTAACAACCTTAAAAGCTCTATGGATATTGATAATGCAAAAAAAATATATAATTCATCCATTAAGGCCAAAGCTTTAGACATATTGAGAAATCTCCTTCCATCATCAACTCTCACTAATCTGGCAATTACAGGAAATGGAAGAGCGTTTGAATATCTTTTGTTTAATATGAACTCCTCCGAATTAGGAGAAATGAAAAATTTAGGTGATTTATTATATAAAGAACTGGAAAAGTACATCGAACCATTTATCAAACGATCAAAAGATAGACACAGCATTTCATATTGCAAATACCTTGATAATACCGAGAAATCAATTTCACGAATTCTGGATAAGGATCTTTATCAAAAACATGATGAGATTTCCGTTAATGACATTTCATTGGATACTTTCATTAATATCAAAAGTTTCATAGGTGTCAAATTGCTTTATCATGTGCCCAATATCGAAGCAGAAATCAAATTGGTTGCTTCCATTTTGCATGAATATGGTAGAGGTCTATCCATGTCTTTTTTACTAGATCTTGTTACTACCTTCTCTGAAGAAAAGCGACATGAGATTATTCGTGCATATTCTCATTTTAGAGAAAATAGAAGACATAGACCTGGAAGAGCTTTTGAGGTAATTGATTATTCATTTGAATTAGTAACTAATTATGGAATGTTTAGGGATCTTCATAGGCATAGACTTTTGACTATGAGTCGACAGTTGTTATCTACAAAATATGGGTTTGATATTCCAGAGGAGATTAGTGAATTAGGAATAGAAAAGGATTATAGTGATTGTATGTATTATAGTGCTGATACTTACAAGTTAATCTCATCTACAATGCCTGCAGAAGCACAATATGCTGTAACTTTTGCTTATAGGTATCCATATTTTATAAAAATGAATCTTCGTGAAGCATGTCATATGATTGAACTACGAACAACTCCGCAGGGCCATCCAGATTATCGAAATGCGTGTCAGAAGATGTATTCACTGATAAAACACGTCAATCCTGTTATTTCTGAGGGTATCAAATTTGTAGATATGAATAGTTATGATTTAGAAAGATTCAAATCAGAAAAGAATACCGTATTGAAAAAATCTAAAATAAATGTACCTGATTATTAATCGATTATTAATCGATACATTATGATCTCTTCTTATAGTATCTTAATATACATGGCTGTTATTTGTATCAAAATTCTACTTTTTTCACTAAAACCATTTGTCAAGAGATTGACTTCTTTTAACAATACTTTTTTCAAGCCTTCCCAAGTGGTTGATAACTCTTTCATTGGAGAAATTTTTCTCATCACAAAGATATTTTATGGTTTTTTCCTTCTCTATCTCATTAAATTCAATATTTAAATCCTCTATGTCAGTAACTTGGGGATTCAGAAATATTTCCCTTATTTCATTGTATGGTGTGGTCAGTAGTTCTGCTTTTATTTTTTCTATGTCTTCAATCTTCTTGTACTTTTGTATCAATTTTAAGGCATTTTTAGGACCAATGCCACTAAATCCATCAGGATTAAAGTCAGTACCAATCAAGATTCCAACATCCACAAGCTGTTGGTGAGTTAGATTATTAGTCTTTAGTACTTGAGAGTACTCTATTATTTCTGGTACGATATCCACATACACATTTCTATTGGGGATTTTTCTTTTCCCACTAACTGTCAAATTCCTTATCAACCTTTTAGCACCAAATAGTATTGAATCATAATCTTGACTCACGGATGAATATGCTAAATCTTTCTTAGTTAGAAGTGCGGCGGTTGCTTCCCCTTCTGACTTTGCAGTAATATATGGAATACCCATCAATGACAATAAGTATTTTGATTCTTCAATCATTTTAGAGGTTAGAATTGAAGTTCCCTGACTAAATTTTTTTGCGTCGTCTATTCTTCCCTCTTCCAATGCTACATTATACTTTTCAGTCGCTTCTTCTTTGACTTTTCTTCTTCTTTGAATTTCTCCTGATTTCAATCTATGAGGTAGTCCGTCGAAAACATATACTAATTTGACTCTATCACTAAGTAAATTTATGTTTCTATAAAAAAGTCCACTAAGATGACTAGTGGGTTCTCCTTGGTTGTTTGCAAGTAATTCTCCAGTGGGGCCTCTAATTGTCGCTAAGAATTGATAAATTACATTGAAAGCATCTATTGCAACCACTTTTCCATCTAAATCGGGAATTCTGATAGGATTAGATGTAATCAATGGTTTTAGGTTTAGTCCCATATTCTGATGTTCTACCCTTTATGATTTTTAAGTATTTGATATTTTACAGTCTTGTAATAATGAGACTGCTTTGTCGCCTAACTCAACATATTTAGCTGGAATGAACAGATTGATTATTTGTGATAGACTGGCCCTCTTACAATCGCTCATTAGTTCAACGCGGTGAGATCCTCTTCTCGTATGATTTCCTTGATGGTTGGGGTTCAGAGATAGAGAATATGAATATAAACAAAAAGGGTAAACCATTTGTATTTCCAGATTCTTTCATCTTGGCCATTGGTTACATTCGCTATTTATTTCACCTACCATACAGACAAACCCAAGGTATAATTAAGGCCACAGGAAAAAGGTTACCTGCTAATCCACCAAGTTATGGTCACATCTGTAAACGAATCAACAAGCTAAACATCGATATTAAAAGAGACAAGATGGATGACGATGATGACCTAATAATATCAATAGACAGTACAGGTATCAAGATTACTAACAGAGGTCAGTAGATGGATGAGAAATGGAATACACAAAATAGAAAAGGATATCTCAAGATCCACGTTGCTGTAGACATAAAGACCAGGAAAATCATTGCTTTGGAAGTGACAGATGAGAAGGTACATGATGGGAAAATGCTAAAGAAACTAGTCAATCATGTTTTGGATTCGAGAGAACCAAACACTGTAAAGATAAAATCGGTACTAGCTGATGGAGCCTATGATTCAAATCCAAACTTTGTGTATCTTGAGGACAAAAAGATCAATCCAGGTATAAAGGTAAGAAGGAACTCTATTGTTTCTCCTAAAAACAATAGGTTAAGGAACAACGAAGTAAAGTTACAAGCAAAGGATCTGTTGAAATGGAAGACAAAAAGAAAATACGGACAGAGATGGATATCTGAAACTGTGTTCTCATCTATAAAGAGAATGTTTGGTGAATACACATCAGCAAACAGGTTTCAAAACATGGTAAAGGAGATCATGATAAAAGTATCATTGTATAACATTTTTAGAAGAATATAACATGATGATCATGATGATAACCGGAGAATAAGGAATTATGCAACAAAGCATAGATGATCCTAATTCTAGATATTTTGTACATTCTATTGTATCATGATTCAATGAATTGAGGTTTAGTCATTCAAATGTTAGAGCAAGTAAAAGATAGAAAAGGATTTAATAAAATATGAAAAAATTGTGAAAAAACTAACTCAAGGAGATGTCTCTTTCTTTGTAGATGGCTTTGATTTAGTTTTGGTTATAGTCTTTTTGACCACTGGTATATCGTTTGTTCCACTTTTTACAGGTGTTGCTTTTGTTGCTTTTGTTGCTTTTGTTCCACTTTTTACAGGTGTTGCTTTTGTTGCTTTTGTTCCACTTTTTACAGGTGTTGCTTTTGTTGCTTTTGTTGCTTTTGTTGCTTTTGTTGCTTTTGTTGCTTTTGTTGCTTTTGTTGCTTTTGTTGCTTTTGTTGCTTTCTGTTTATTATCCAATAATCAATCTATTATAGGGTATTAAATAAATTTATTGGCTCTAATTTGAATTGAAATACAATAAAAACATAGTAACGATCTCAAAATCTAATATTTGGTCATTAAAATATTGACTATGATGCCTAAATTCAAGATTTTTGATTATAACCAAACTTATGGAGATATAGTTCTTAACAAATCCAATTAATCATTCAGATGAGTAATATAATGATGATCTCCTGAGTTTTAGTTATTTCCAAAATTAACAAGTATGGTGTCAAAATACGTCTATCTAGGTTTATTCACGTATGTAAACAAAGATCATATTGTAAAAATCTAAAGTTTGCGGAGATAACATAATAATATTTGTCTAAAGATATCACTAGAAATATTCCAGCAGACCGAATTTGATAAAATGAATAGTCAAAATTGGTAAAAGATTATAGTAAATCATTATTTGTTAATTAAACAATTTCAAATACATCAAAAGATTTAAGGTTAACAAGCTCAGATTTGATTCTTACCTGTGTGATACCACGAATTATCATGACCTTAAATTTAGATTGGAATGTCTTTTTCTGACAATAATTATGTATAACTCCATCTTGGTTAAAAAAACAGTAATTAGTCTTGCTAAAGTATTGTAATTATTACTATGGAGATCTTCGACTTTATACACTTCATTGAGGGAATGGATTACTTAGCGATATTTCTTTTGACATTCATTTCTGCGGTGCTAATTATTGTTCCAATTCCTTATTTTCCCATTCTAATGACAGCAGTTTTAGTCACTGATTTAGATCCAAATTTAATAGTTCTATTTGGCGCACTTGGAGCCGTAAGTGCTAAATCAATTATATATATGATTAGCTATTATGGAACAAACATTGGTAATTTAAAAAGAAACTTTAATTCAGAGGATTATCCAGAAACTTATAGGATCCTAAGAAAATATGGGGGTTTAACGATATTTCTGGCAGGTATTACACCTATTCCGGACAATATTATTTTTATTCCATTTGGAATGTATAGATATAATCCTCTAAAATTCATCTTGATCACATTTTCTTCCAAAATGCTATTGAACGTAATAGTAGTGTGGGGAACAATAATTATTGGCAAACCAATAATAGGAAATTTTTCTGAAATGTCTTTAGATATTAATACATTAATTGCTGCAGTAATAATATCATTAGTCTTATTTACTATTTTATTCATATTCTTCTTAAAGATTAAATGGGCTGTTTTTCTCGAAAGATTTTTTGTAAAAATAAGATCGTTGAGAAAAAATAGGAATTCATAGTGACACTTGCCGTTTACCTACTCCCCGTATTAAGCTTCATTGTCGGATGAATTAAGCTGGAGCAAGATTATTATGAAAAACTAATGAAATATTGATACATGGTTACTTTTAATTATTCAAATGTAAATGAGGTCTCAAAAGCTGATATTGTCATAATTGGTGTACCTGATGAATCTAAATCCCATGCGAAGAGAAAGGGTACAATAATGGGTCCTGATATTCTTCGGAGATCATCTAACGAATCTAACTTTTTTGAGAGAGGAGGAAAAACTATTCCTATATGTCCAATGCGCGGAGCAATAGATGGGAAATGTATTTTTGATTATGGTAATATCAGGAGAGAAGACTTGTACCGACTAATATTTGAGCTAGTTTCCTCAAAAAAAATTCCCATCGTCATAGGAGGAGATCACTCGATTACTACTGTTATATTGCGTGCAATAGGAGACTACATTGGTAAGACAGGACTTGTGTATTTTGATGCTCATCCCGACTTTGTTTCAACGACAAATGACTATTATGGTTCCGTGTTGCATGACGCTTCAAGATGGATAGATTTTAACGAAAGTATTTTGATAGGAACGCGTTCGGCCGAGCCAGAAGAATTAGAAAATGCTATCAAAGTAGGATTAGACATTGTTACGCCTCTAGATATAAATGAATTTGGAATTGCTAAAATTATGGATAAGGTGAAAGAAAAAAGTAACAAAGGTAAGAAGTATATTTCCATTGATCTTGATTGTTTGGATCCAGCATTTGCTCCGGGAGTTTCAGTCCCCTCAGCAGGTGGTCTATCAAGTATTGATTTGATAACTCTGATTAAGGTGGCAATTGGTTCAGGTATTCTCGGTCTTGATATAGTAGAACTCTTACCGGAATTTGACATCAATAACGCAACTTCAATTCTTGCTTCTAGAATCTTGCTTGAATCTATTGCTTCAATTGATCTCGCGCAAGGCTAACTCTTATTGTTTCTAAAATTTAATACTAGATATACGATTATTAATATCTATTTTTCTAACCAATTTAAGCTAGAGTTCTACGATAACATTTCAGATAAGATAATTTTTTATAAATATTTATGATCATTTGGATAGAAAAGTTAACCAAATTATATAAGCAAGTTGTCCCTGTTTTGATCTAAAATGTCAAAGACAATACTAGAATTTCCTCCAGGACCAAAATTTTCTCTAAGATTACTAAGTCAATTGTCAAAAGATCCAATCAAAACCTTAAGTAATTTTGCGCAAAGTTATGGAGAGATCACTCACTTTAAAATTGGTAATGGTCATGTATATTTAATTAATAATCCAGATTACATTGAAAAGATTTTGATATATAATCATAAAAATTTTAGAAAAGGTAAAAGACTGCAAACAGCCAAAAGATTGTTGGGCGAAGGCTTAGTAACAAGTGAGGGTGAGAAACATGATGGTCAAAGAAAAATAATTCACCCGTTGTTTTTACCAAAGAGAATTGCTTCTTATGGTCAAATCGTTGTAGACAAGACATCCTTGATGTGCAAAGAATGGGAAGATGGCCGCATCATGGATATTCATAAAGAAATGATGAATGTTACTCTAAGAATAATTTGTAAATCCATTATGAATTATGAAATTGATTCCGAAGAGGCATCTAAATTTTCGTCTGCATTAGAAGTTTCAAAGAAATACTTTAAACGCCTTCAACATCCAATAGGACACATTTTGGATCATTTTGAAATTCTACCAGAAGTACATAAAAGTAGGGAATCAATAAAAACACTTGATTCCATAGTTTATCAATTAATCGAAGATAGAAAAAGGACTACCAGTATGGATAGAGATGAAGGATCAGGTATAGAAGTGGAGAAAGAGGATGACTTGTTATCAAGGCTAATACAAGCACAATTACTATCAATCATGAAATCAAATGTGAAGCAAAATAATGAATTCGACCAGCATCAGACAAACGCAATATCAGACCTTAACCCCATGACTGATCAGCAAATTAGAGACAATGTTATAACCATGCTCATAGCAGGACACGAAACCACATCAAATGCAGTTACTTGGACGTATTATCTCATATCCCAACATCCGGAGGTAGAACAAAAAATGTTTGAAGAAATAGATTCCGTACTTTTAAAAAATATGGATGGAAAGAAAAAGATCTATAGAAATCCAACAATCAAAGATCTTCCCAAATTCAGGTATATTGAAAAAATATTTAGAGAATCAATGCGCATTTATCCACCTGTTTGGAGCATTGGCAGGTTGGCTGAAGAAGATTATTTAATTGATAAATATACGATTCCAAAAGGATCTTCAATCCTAATGAGTCAATATGTTATGCACCATGATAGTCGATATTATGCTAATCCGAGCGAATTCAATCCTGACAGATGGACTGATGAGTTTGAAAGACATTTACCAAGATTTAGTTATTTCCCATTTGGAGGAGGAATACGTGGTTGCATAGGGGAATCTTTCGCATGGCAAGAGGGCATACTATTAATTGCTACCGTTTCAAGCTATTGGAGATTGGAGCTTATCCCAAATCAAAAAATTAGAATGGATCCCGGAATCACACTTAATCCAAAAAATGGTATAAAGATGAAGTCAAGGATTAGATCGATATGAAAACAGATATCATTAACCGTAACTTGCTCGAATACAAAATTACATAAATGACGAATCAAAAATGAGATGAAATAGTGGCATAGACATGAGATTTAAATCGGTAAGAAAAGTTGAAAAATTAAATAAGAGAAAAGTTATCACCCATTCAATTATACAATTCACGCTTACATTATTTTGCTCTATAGTTCATTTTTCATCATTGGGGTCCCAATTGAATTTGTAGTCCCCTATCTGATTGTTTTTGGTGTTTCCCTATATCTAGCCAATAAATATTCTGGTAAGACATTAAGATTCTACAAAAATAGTAACGGTATAATTTTTGTTGATCTCGGATGGTTTTCCAACTTCTCCTATATATTGGCTACCATAACACGTATCGTTATTACTTCTCTTGGCATAATTTTGAGACTTGGATTACTCGAAAAAACAGGAATGGATTATAAATTGACTTTCTTTTTCTTTGGGGAGGCTATGACGATATTTTTACTGGTTACAATTATTTTTGATTTTTTATTAATTTACGGGAAAGCTGCTTTAGCTGGTATGCATAGAAGAATGTTAATTCATTATAAATTAATACTGAGTGGAAAGAAGAAGTAAAAGAGGAAACCAGATAGATTTTTCTGCTCATTAGAATTATTTCGAATTTAACTGCATATTTGGCTATTCGAGTTGATGTCGATATTATTAATGTCCCTATCCAAGTATATTTTTTGGATCAATGAACAATCTCGATTTCGAGCAACAACTATTCTAAATTCTCACTGCTGCTGGATATTTCTCACTGCTGCTGGATATTTCTAACATATCAGAATCGATTATGCAATAATAATGCAACGGTATAATCATGTTGTTTTAATCATTCACGGGTATATTACAACCTGTCCCGAATATTTTTAATTTTTTTGCATACAGATAAAACCGATCCGAGTAATCAATTGATTTGAAACTAAGAAATTTTCTCAATCCTAGAAAAGTCGGTAAAAAAACCTGAATATTATCAAATCGATCGTCATTATGATATTTCTCTAGCAGTAGATATAGGACTTTTAAGTATAAAGACCTTTTAATACAATTAAAGTAACTAATTTGTATCGTAGGTTTTTTGTCGAAGCTATCTTGACTAACAATTGTTTTTATCATTACAACTCCTACTATTCTATCTTCATTTAAAACAATCAATAATTCATTACTTTTTATTAGTAAAACTAAGTTTGAATAATCCATATTGAACTTGTAGAATCTCCAAGAATCAAAATATCTATCATCCATTATCTTTATAATATTTAGATCAGATAAGTATCTACGAATCTTGGCGACGTCAGCTAACTGTGGTGTCTTAATAACTAATTTGATTGCTCGCATATTTGCAAATGGGGATAATTTCTTGCCCGTAAGTCCTAATTTTTCTAACCGTATATTATAATAAGTGCATGTGAAGAGTTTCAAAAATCCTAATTTTTCTAGCATTTTTTGAGAGGCAAAATTACCTTGAGAAACCAAAGCACAGCATTCATTTAAGTTATTCTTGATTCCATAATCAATACTACGATTTAAGAGGGCGGTGGCAAAACCATTGTTTCTATACGGCTTATTTATCCGTAGCCCTTCAATCCATAATGAATTATTTGAACAATGAAGAATATGGATGACTCCTACGAGATCTGATTTTGAAATGAAAGATGATAACTGAGTTTCACAGACAAATAGCAGACTCGATGGCTCACTTATCCAATTATCCCAAGCCCTATCAATATAATCCCCCCATTCAAACGTATTCATGCAAAAATTCAAGACTTTATTTTTATCAGAGGATCTAGCCCTACGGATATTCATGTCAAAGAATGATCAAACTCCCAAATATTATTATAATATACCGATTCAATCAAGGTAATCTCTGCATGCTACTAAATGCGATTTTTTCAAAATGATATAATCGATATTAAACCGTCAAGAATGATAATACGGATGAAAAACCAAGAATGGGGTAGTCAGTTTCCTTATGTATTATAGATTCATGAAATCTTTCGGGTTGTGCTTTGAGGTGATAAGAGATGTTTGACTAATTTTTTTTAGACCTTGATCTTTTAGTTTATTATAAAGTAAAATATATCCAAACTATATGCTGAAGAGTACGTATGACTATATTTTAACAATTTGCTACGTTTGGTTGATTATTAATGGTTTTTTTATAGTCATTACATTAGAAATAATGATTATTTTAGGTTTCATATTCCCTCTTCTCATAATAATCATACTAAACAGAGAAAAGAAAATCAATATAAAAAATAGCAGCAAGAATCGAAATAAAGAGGGAAACCCTACATTATGATAAGTTCTGAATTCTTAATAATTTTAAATAAGATAGAATTGATAAAATTTGAGTAGCTTAAAAAATATGATGTTTGTTACTTGTTAATCAAAATCAAAAAAATCGGTGAAAAATCCTCGTTTTTTCTTTTTGTAACCATATTGATTAGATTCATATCGATGATGATCATAATCATCGTCGCTTCGGTATTTTCTTACTTCCCTTGAATAATCGTCATAATTTCCAGGACGTTCATTTGAATATGCAGGACGTTCATTTGAATATGCAGGGTCCTCATCATATTTTTTAGAAGCATTAGCGATTTTTTCTATTTCACCTCTATCTAGCCATATACCTTTGCAAGAAGGGCAGAAATCGATATCAACTCCATATCTTTGATTGGCGCGCATCATGGTTGAACAATTAGGACAAGTTAATTCGTTAACCATAGAAAAAATAAGATTTTTCCAATATTAATCTATTTTGTCATAATTCTTATCGTTAAATTGGATAATGTTGTCCGATATTAATTAAGCATGTTCATTACATTCTATCAATAACTACATTTTTAATACCTTTTTTCATAAATATCGAGAATTGCACAAGCAAAATTGAAAAGCCTTTTAATTAATTGCATCGTAATTATTTCATGAAACTGAATGGAAAGGTAACTATTATTACAGGTGCATCTGGTGGGATTGGAAAATCAGTAGCACAAAAAGTACTTGAAGAAGGTAGTAAAGTGGTTTTAGTTTCTAGAAATAAAAATAAATTAAAAAAAACCGTAGAGGAGTTGGGCAAGAATGATAATTTGATACATATGGCGGCGGATGTATCTCATGAATCTGAGGTATTAAGTGTTATTGAACAAACTTTGACTGCTTTTGATAAAATAGATAATCTCATAAATTGTGCAGCAATAATTAACGATCCTACACCATTCCATCTAATGACTGAAGATCAATGGACGAACTTGATGAATGTTAATCTAAAAGGAACGTTTCAGCCTATCAAAGCAGTGATTCCCTTGATGATCGAACAAAAATCAGGTAATATCATCAATATATCATCATTATTGGGAATAAGAGCTATACCAAAGGTACCATTTTCAGTATATGGTGTCACAAAGGCAGGTATCATAATGTTAACAAAAAGTATAGCAGTAGAATACGGACAATACAATATAAGATGTAATTGTATAGCACCGTCTACCATTCGCAGTCCTATGATGGAACCATATTTACAGGACGAGAACGCAAAAAGGATGTTAGAGGGATCATTTCCATTAAAAAGGATTGGCGATCCAGAGGATGTTGCTAATGCCATTTTATTTTTAGCTTCAGATGATTCAAAGTGGATAACCGGAACAGTGATGACGTTAGATGGGGGAATATCAGCTAAACTATAGTATTTTTTAACCAACTGGTATATGGTTCGTTTTAGACACTTGTGTTTGTACTACTTAGTTAAGTTGACATAATGAATATCGAATAAGATTAGCTTCACAAAAGTTTTTGATCGAGGATAATAAATACATACAAACGAACGCAAAAAGATATCAGTCTAACAAATTATGTAAAAATAGTTTTCAATTCAAAAGAGGGCTCATTTACAATCAAATTATACTAAGTATTACGAGTAAAATAAAAGGTAACCAAGATGCAGTTGAAGTGTTATGTGTTTTAGGAATAGATGTTTCAAAACATTATGATAATTCATTCATAGACTCAAGCGTATTTACCACTTCATTGAGATAATCTCATCTCTAGGTTACTCCCATAACAAATAGTCTGTTACCAATAGGAAAATCAATATGGTCATCAGGAAAAGTAAGAATCTATATATTGTGAAAGAATGCACAGATCTGAATGTTCTAAACCAGATTTCATCTGTTTTGAAGAGCTCGCTATAGACCTAATATTTAAAGCAGCTGTTTTTCTTGTAAATGACACAGGGCTATAATACTTGTATATATATAATATAATCGAACAAATTTCTGTTCGATTAAAACTTAATTCTAAATTAGTAGTGAAAATATTCAAGGTATTTCAAAAGTATCTCTTACCTGTGAGAAGTTAAACCTAAACCTCCTCATAGGTAATTATTAGACAATTATTAGAATTTCATGTACCAAGCTTAAACCTTTAATATAATCAACCTTTTACTGTTTTCAATACATCTATATTTTTTGTTGATAATTAATATGAATAAAAAGTTAATGCGATTTTGTTAATTTAAAATTTATTTTTTTAGATAATCCAATTGTATTTTGTATTTTGGGATATTGCTTGAGGAAATCTTTCAGCTTTGCCTAATGGGATAACCATTTCTTCTTTAGTTGGTGAGTGACTTCTCATTTCCAAATGAATGTTATTGGGCATAATCTGCTCGAGTAGTGCTTTTTCATCAGTTTTGAAGATAACTATCTTGAGGGAACCGACTTTCTTCACATATATAACTAACGGGATAAGACTCATCTTTGTAATAGAGTATTAAATAAGTTTCTTCAAAATTCTTACGTTACTCCACTGACTACTTTTTACACCTTTGAAGTATACCAACATTAGACGAGAAGTGGACAGAGTCCTTGATCATTTTACAAAAATTCAATTAAAAAATAGTCTCATTATGCTTTGTTGCATAATTCCTTATTCTCCGGTTATCATCATGATCATCATGTTATATTCTTCTAAAAATGTTATACAATGATACTTTTATCATGATCTCCTTTACCATGTTTTGAAACCTGTTTGCTGATGTGTATTCACCAAACATTCTCTTTATAGCTGAGAACACAGTTTCAGATATCCATCTCTGTCCGTATTTTCTTTTTGTCTTCCATTTCAACAGATCCTTTGCTTGTAACTTTACTTCGTTGTTCCTTAACCTATTGTTTTTAGGAGAAACAATAGAGTTCCTTCTTACCTTTATACCTGGATTGATCTTTTTGTCCTCAAGATACACAAAGTTTGGATTTGAATCATAGGCTCCATCAGCTAGTACCGATTTTATCTTTACAGTGTTTGGTTCTCTCGAATCCAAAACATGATTGACTAGTTTCTTTAGCATTTTCCCATCATGTACCTTCTCATCTGTCACTTCCAAAGCAATGATTTTCCTGGTCTTTATGTCTACAGCAACGTGGATCTTGAGATATCCTTTTCTATTTTGTGTATTCCATTTCTCATCCATCTACTGACCTCTGTTAGTAATCTTGATACCTGTACTGTCTATTGATATTATTAGGTCATCATCGTCATCCATCTTGTCTCTTTTAATATCGATGTTTAGCTTGTTGATTCGTTTACAGATGTGACCATAACTTGGTGGATTAGCAGGTAACCTTTTTCCTGTGGCCTTAATTATACCTTGGGTTTGTCTGTATGGTAGGTGAAATAAATAGCGAATGTAACCAATGGCCAAGATGAAAGAATCTGGAAATACAAATGGTTTACCCTTTTTGTTTATATTCATATTCTCTATCTCTGAACCCCAACCATCAAGGAAATCATACGAGAAGAGGATCTCACCGCGTTGAACTAATGAGCGATTGTAAGAGGGCCAGTCTATCACAAATAATCAATCTGTTCATTCCAGCTAAATATGTTGAGTTAGGCGACAAAGCAGATCATCTACATTCATGAGTTCCCCAATAGCAAAAAATCCTTTCCCTATAAGTGTAGTAATAAAAAAATCGATAAAAAACCTCGGTTAAGATGATTAACATATGTTTAGATAAGAACCATTATGAAGAAAAATCAAAGTCGTCCAAGTAGGACTGTTGAACATTATTCAGTTCGTTTGTTACACATTATGAAATAACATTACCCAAAATTAATATCATTGTACAGATAATTCTGTAAAGTCACAAAAATTAGAGTCATTCATTACTTTTATCTTTGATATGTCATACTATGAATGCAATACTTGGAATAGATTGTACTTTGTCTATGCAGATGTGATTACAATAAACAAATAGTGTATTATCTGTGATGTTTGTACAATGTTTGAATCAATCATGGTGTCAAGATTAGTCATAGAATAATCTTGGGAACTGTTGCTTTCTACTTTGGCCATTATAAAATGACTATTAATCAAGTTGTAGTTTACATAGATAAAGGAGGACTTAAGTTAAGTAGATATGGGAATTAATATAGTATATACTTCTGAGGACAATAAATTTAAGCCGTTCAATCTATACTTTGAACCCTATATTTCTGAAAGCAACGCCGCTAGTCATTCTACTCTGAAGCTAGTTAACAAGGATTTGGCATTAGAAATTTACTTGGAAAATAATGACAGTGAACTTATCATAAATAAAAAAATACAACGCGATCTTATGTTGTCATATGAAAAAATTGTGATCGAATATGATGATAGTAAACAAATATTCCGAACTTTGAAAAAAGTTAAAGCAAATTTAGAGAATTTAGTTAATCCATGATTAGGATATTACAAATATTGATAATCAAATAGAAGCGTACAGTCAAACATGTATACAACCGATAAATTAAATTAATATATTGATGATTAAAAACAAGCGCGATTTTTATTTTCAACAATGACCTTGAATACAAATGCCTTTTTCAAATGTGCAAAACATGAAATTTACAATTATGCATATTGATATCGAATGCCTCCTTTATACAATTCCCATTATACTTTGATACTTGTTAGATATTTGTTAGTGATGCTTTATGCCTACCCGAATCTAAACTTCTTCCCCTTCTCAAGCTCCCTATTTTTCTATAATCACTATTAAATTGTCTTAACTGGGATTGCCAATACATGTTAAAGGATAAGGACATAATATTAGTTGACAATATAGTACAATATTACACTGCGTAATATATATAAATATAGTACATAATTAAATGTAATGAATAAAAAAAAGCAAATGATAAAACTGAAAATTATTAGTCGATCTCCATACCTAATGGGCATAAGAAAAAGGATAAAGATACATAGTGAAAAATAAAGAAGTGGTATATGACAAAAGAAAGATATTACTAAATCGAATATCCCAAATAACACATTGGTATAGCCCCATACATATTCTTCTATTTACGACCATTTATGAATTCTGTCTACTTTCAAAGTAATAACTTGTCGAATTATTGTCTTGAATTTCTTAGCCTTAAAGTACTATAACTATATAATGGTATCATAATTATATTCGATCAATAGGTACAACTGACTGTTCTATATATTTCTATGAAAGATTACAAATAGTTTTTTAATACTTATTTTCTACAATTTTATTATTGTATTCAAATGACTCATTGAAAAAAAGTGATTTTGTAACTCTAATAAATCTATTCACAATAGACCAATTAAGGTAAAAAATATTTGTGAATATGTTGATAGAATCTGCCGATCAAATTATGAAAAACAGGAGGGTTTCATATCAGCTAACATAAATAGTAACCTAGATGGAATTGTTGGAGTAAATTATGCATTGATTAATATTAAAATTATTGATATAGATAAGTACAATGGCTAGTCTTCATTTACATAATAGTTGAAACAATTTATGACCTAAGATTTTATTTATTTTGCTGATACTTACACCTCTAAGTATGAGGGGAATAATTATGGGATGGATTTATTATATTGTAAGGATCTTAACCATAGAGATGATTTTGTAGCGAGATGTCTGAAAATAGAAAATAAAGAATGTCAAGCAGGTTGTGAAGAGTTTACTGAAACTTATAACACCAAGATCAGATCATTAATGAGAGTTCTCTGACATTAATGCTTATTAGTATCGAAAAAGGATATAAGTAGATTAAATGACAACAAAAATTTTCGTGAACTTGCCTGTGAAGGATCTAAACAGGGCAGTAGAGTTCTTTACTAAACTTGGTTTTAAATTTAATCCTCAATTTACGGATAAAAATGCAACATGTATGATAATCAGTGAAGATATTTTTGTCATGCTACTAGTTGAAGAGTTTTTTAAAACCTTTACTAAAAAAGAAATTTGCAATACTTCAAAAAATATAGAAGCCATAATAGCATTATCGGCTGAGAGTAGAGAAAACGTTGATGAAATGATTAATAAAGCGATAGAGGCTGGAGGAATTGAACCGAGAAAACCACAAGACCATGGATGGATGTATGACCGTGCTTTTGAGGATATTGATGGACATCTGTGGGAAATAACATACATGAATAAAAGCAGCTTAAAATCAAATGACTAATAGTGATAAGATAATAAAAGATAGACTTGATTTTGTTGCCTTATCAAGTCACATCTAACAAAAAACTAAAAAAAATCTAATCTAAAATAATGACTCTCTAATCTAATATACTTGCTGAGTCAGAGATCTCATTATTTCATATATTGTGTATGAATTTACAAATGGCTTGTTTAACAAGATAGATAAGACAAATTATTCCTGCATATCAAAAGTGATGAATCATCTTTAAAAAAAATAACACCGTTTAGATTAAATAAAATGGCATGTCTTCATCCATGATACAATAAATGAATTCTAAAGTAATAAATGAAATTAAGATTAAAGATGGTAGAGTGTTGACACTAGTTGAGGGAGATATTACTGAAAGAAATGTCGATGTAATAGTCAATCCTGCAAATTCTTACTTACAGCATGGCGGTGGAGTTGCTAGTACCATAGTAAGGAAAGAGGGAAACATTATCCAGGAGGAAAGCGATAAGATAGGTTTTGTTCAAGTAGGATCATCCACAATAACATCTAGCGGAATTTTGCCATGTAAATCTATCATACATACCGTAGGTCCAAGAATGGGTGAGGGGAATGAGAACGAAAAATTGAGCAAAGCCATCAATAGTTGTCTTGGACTATGCTTGCGAAAAGGATTTGAAAGTATCTCAATCCCTGCAATAAGTTCAGGAATATTTGGTTTTCCAAACGATAAATGTGCCAAAATATTAGTAAATGAAACGATATCTTTTCTAAAAAACCTGGAGGACTCATCTGCAGGTATTAAGCTAGTAGAATTCTGCATACTTGGGAAAGATACATTACAAGCTTTTCAATATGAATTCGAAAAGTCAAAACCAGAATTCTAAAATTAGTACAATTGTTTCTAAATTACATATTTATTTGACTTTAGCAAAGAAAGGAATAAGAATTAATATTTATGAATTATTCCTGTCATTGATAAGAAAACCTAGATCTTTCATCATCATCATCATCTTTTCTAAAGATGCAACATCAGGGGGATGACACGCTATTTGAAGCTATTGACCTTCTGCCAACAGGACGAAGTAATAGTAACAATAACAGTTACGGTAGTAACTTATTGGTTGGAAATAATGATCTTTTCGATCATTTAAGGGCTTTAGATCACTTTTATGAGCGGAGTACTCTAAAGCGGATAACGAATCTGCTCATGCTTAATTCTTCATATATACTAAATAATCATTCTAGCGTATTTTAATATTAGATAAACTAGACTTGATAGGTGTTATATGTGGATGGAAAAATAACCAATAAAAAAATTGCATTGGTAACAGGTGCCAATAGGGGGATAGGATTTGAAACATGTAAGCAACTTTCGCAATTAGATATAACTGTTCTATTAACCGCTCGTGATCCTACGAAAGGTGAAGCTGCAGCTAAACAACTAACAGACCAGGGACTGGATGTAATCTTTTTTCAATTGGATGTGTCAAATAGAAGTAATGTAGAGGATATCTTTACAAAGATAGAAAAACAATTTGGACGTCTTGATATTTTGATTAACAATGCTGCGATTCTATATGATAAAAATCAATCTACTATTAACGCAGATCTAGAATTGGTAAGTAAAGCATTGACAACAAATCTATACGGTCCATGGCTATTATGTCAAGCTTTCATTCCACTGATGGAAAAAAACGGCTATGGTCGTATCGTTAATATATCCAGTGGTGCAGCTTCCTTGCATTATATGGAAGGTGGAACACCCGCCTATGGTATATCAAAAGTTGCACTTAATGCTTTGACTAGAAAATTAGCATCAGAATTAGGACAAAAGAATGTATTGGTAAACTCAATTGATCCTGGATGGGTAGCAACAGACATGGGCGGTCGTGGTGGACGCCCAGTAGAAAAAGGTTGTAGGGGATCATATGGGCTGCTACCTTGCCAAATAATGGCCCGAGTGGGGGATTCTTTTATGACGGGGAACCTGTACTTTGGTAATGATCCTAATGAAAAGATAGTTTCATCGTCTATCTTGTTTCCTATCTACTTGCGGGTACAACCATTCTGGATCTGAACCTTGGCTCGTAAAATTTAGAATGATTCAATAATGAATTATTTGACTAAATTACCTTTTATGTTAATCAAATATTTTGTCTTTGATATGATACTTTTGTCCTTCACTATTATACACAACGTAACACTTAACAAAAATCCTATAAGGTAAAATATGGGTCGTAGTATTCTATCAATCGGACAATTGATCGAAATTGAAAGATAATTGGTCTGAACCTAAAAAAATTATCATATAAAAGTGATATACAACCGTTTGACCTAATTTTTGAAAATGCTGAACTCTAAACATCATATCTATCTAATACTTGTAATCCTATTCCCTTTGATTCCATCATTATGAGCACGTTTTTTCATTACTATAAATTGCTATCTATATTAGATTACAAAGAAAGAAGAAAGGCGATTGACAGTAATCTACATCCAGACTTAACTTTTCAAGATAATGGCAAAACGAAAGGAAAAGATATACTATTTGATAAGACTTTGTGAAAAATGGAGAGACTTGATACATGCCTTACATAGGGAGGACAGAGAATTATTGTTAAATATTTACTCATATAGGTACAGGTATGATAGTAATTATAGCTTTACAAACTGTAGCAAAGATTCAAAATTAGATAATTTTCTATATTTTTATTCCATTACACTTCTGCATTACCAAAAAAATAATCAAAGAATTAAAAGGAGAGATGTGACTATTAAGATCACACAAAAACAAGATTATTTATTAATTGTGTCAACAATTGCATTTCCTGATTATATCAAAAATTAATATGTTTGCATTATGGTAATGTAATATGTCATCTTCCTCCTTTCTAGATCAAATTCCAACATGGACTTCAAATACATACTATGTTGAAACATGTAACAATAATTCTGGATGTCCATGCAATTCTAATGGTTTTTGCAGAACACTGGTTTTATTTCATATTCATTCTGGAAAATATGACGGTGCAAACCTTCAGGGAATTAACATGACATGTGTATTTTCACGGCAAAAAACAATTCATGAAGATAACGAAAGTACTCAGTTATTTGTTACAAAAGATTCAGACGAAGAACATTATACACAATTAACTTCCTTAGGGTTTTATCTGGAAGCTTGCCGAGGCTGTAAAAAAGTGATGAGAATTGCTACACCATATCTCAATTTTGATCATCCTGTTAAAAATGCATTATGTTCAGTTATAAAATACCAGGATCCTCAATTTTTAATTGTTATAGTATCAACCAAGTTAATAAAACAAAATAGTGCAACCTAATTGGATAAAGTTCAAAAGATAATTCTAGTTTCAATCATTTCTGTTTCTGCAATTGCATGGATTTTTTCCTTAGGACAACCAGACATGATGGAAGCAATGATGACCTTAAATCCTATAGCAATCTCAATTTTTATATTAAGCTGGACTATTGGAATGGCTGCCATGATGTTTCCTGCAATTATTCCCATGATATTGCTATATAATAGGCTGATATCAAAGAGTTTTGACGATAGTCGTCATAATCATAAAAGTGATTATTACACAAGTTCTGTACTAGATAACTTTAAACCCGAGATTGATACTTCCAAACCACAAAAAAATGGACGATTTTCCTGTATGTCTTTGCCTTTCGGTTTACCAATCAAAACAGCTGCGTTCATAGGAACTTATCTTTTGGTGTGGACATTGACTGGTATTTTCCTTCTAGTAGTATGGTCTATTGTGATGAACAGTCTTCTTGTTAGCCACAGTTCAAGAGATATTGAAATTGTTGCAGGAATAATACTTTTGATTTCAGGTATTTATCAATTTAGTTCTCTAAAACGAAAATGCCTAGGATATTGTGAATCTCCTTTGGCTTTTTTTATGAAAAGATGGAAGGGCAACAGAGTAAGTAGCGGGCTAACAATGGGTTTCTATCATGGATTATATTGTCTTGGATGCTGCTGGCCCTACTTCCTTCTTATGATAGCCTTAGGTTGGATGAATATTTTTTGGATGGGATTGTTTGCAGGCATAATTTTTGCAGAAAAAATATGGTCCAAGGGAATTTATGTATCTAAAGCGACTGGAATTGTTTTTATGATCATAGGTATACTTACAATGATAGGAACAGTATCGATTATGCCTGAAGATGAAAATATGGGATCCCTACATAAAATGGAGAGGATGGATATGAGCAATTCAAATCCTGATAAAGGGGATAGCGTAATTGACAATACTGTGAACATGAACATGAACATGAACATGAACATGAACATGAACATGAACATGAACATGAACATGTCAAAATAGGTAGTAAGAAAAATTCATTTAACCAAAAATTCTTGAAATATTTTTACATTAAAGGCTCTACCGACAAATACTTCAAACGAAATAATGTACTTTAAATTTTATTAGACTAATCAGTATGTATGACCACAAATAGTATACCTTCTTGGAAAGCTTCTGGAGATTGGTTTGACGTATGTAAATGTAGTATTCCTTGCCCCTGTGAATTTGCACAAGAACCAACCTATGGCGATTGTGAGGGTGTACTCGCATATCATATTAATAGCGGAAATTACGGTAAGATATCATTAGACGGATTGAATGCTATAGGTCTAGGTTCGTTTGAAGGTAATATATGGGCAGGCGCTACAAAAATAAACCTTGGTTTCTTTTTCGATGAACGTGCTGACAAAGAACAAAGAGAAGCTCTTCAAATGATATTTAGTGGAAAGGCTGGTGGATTTATGGCCGAATTAGCCAAATTAATAGGCGAGGTTAAGGGGATAGATTTTGCGCCCATAAAATTTGAAATTTCAGATGATTTGAGCTACTGGAGTGCAGAAATCCCTGGAAAAGTACTTGCAAGAGCGGAAGCTCTTGGCGGTCCAATGACCCCAGTAGGTAAACGGGTTCAAACAATAAATCCACCAGGTAGTGAGGTAGGTCCAGGTGCAGTAGCTACGTGGGGAACAGCCTTAAAAGATGAAGTGGATGCAATGGGTTTTAAATGGAAAAGAGAGGGCAAATCTAGCAAACATATACCGTTTTCTTGGGAAGGTCCATGAATAGTGTTACACAGCTAACTGTTGCAATTATTATTTGCCAAGAACCATCTTGATTAATCCTCTAGCATATTCTCCAGAAAGTTGCTCAGGTGGATATCCATGATAGAGGAAATGAATCTGTGAGTCTAATACCAATCTTTCAATATTTTTCTGCATTTTTTTCCTCCACTGGTCTAATTATTAGACTCATTTATATCAGGTATGTTATCTGAATAGATGTTATTATACATCTATTAACTAAATCGGTAACTTTTCATATTTCAAATTTTGTGAAATCAACCTATGTTTCTTCATTGATTTTGTTACTATTCAGAGAAGGATGAGGCTGACAAAAAATTTATTCATCTATAATTGAGGAATTTTACCGAATGTTTGGACAAATACAAACAACTATCCCAAATTAGTATTATAAGAACTTTATAGAAAACTATTACAAATTTTTTTAATAGAACTAAATTTGCAAAGTATATTCAAAAATTATTATATCATATATTATTACTAAAGAAGGCAAGAATAGAATGTTAAAGTCAAATAACACAAAATTAACTGCAGTATTAGCTGTAACAGTATTTGCTACATTAATGACGTTTGGTCCTACAACATCCAATTTTCAAAACGCATTCGCACACTATGGAGTGGATATAGATCAATGTAAGGATGATGAAGATTACTACGAAGATAATGAAGAAGCATGTGACAAGAACCTAAGAGCACACTATGGTGACGATTATGATGGTGATTTTGGTTCTAAAACCATAGACGAAGATGATGACAATGACGATAATGACAATGGCGGCAATGGCGGCAATGGAAACAGTGCTTCACAAGGTATAGGCCAATCTCAATCTTCTAGTCAAAACTCCCAATGTGTCTCTGGTGACGATACAAATGACTCTTGTAACAACGTAAGTGTCCAAAACCAAGATAATGATGGAAACAATGCAGCTGCTCAAGATGGCGGAAACGGTAAAAAAGGCAAGGGCGGTAATGATGCTGACCAAGGTATAGGCCAATCTCAATCGTCAAAACAGAATTCCCAATGTGTCTCTGGTGACGATACAAATGACTCTTGTAACAACGTAAGTGTCCAAAACCAAGATAATGATGGAAACAATGCAGCTGCTCAAGATGGCGGAAACGGTAAAAAAGGCAATGGCGGTAATGATGCTGACCAAGGTATAGGCCAATCTCAATCGTCAAAACAGAATTCCCAATGTGTCTCTGGTGGCAGTCTGGGTAATTCTTGTAACAACGTAAGTGTCCAAAACCAAGATAATGATGGAAACAATGCAGCTGCTCAAGATGGCGGAAACGGTAAAAAAGGCAATGGCGGTAATGATGCTGACCAAGGTATAGGCCAAGATCAAGATAGTGAACAGAATTCCCAATGTGTTTCAGGCGAAGATGCAACTGTTTCTTGTAACAACGTTAGTTTCCAAAATCAAGTAAATAGTGGGAATAATGCGTTAGCACAAGACTAACATTCATTTTTTATGATTATTATTTTAAGACTATATTAATTTGAAAATATATTTAATATATCAAAATTCTCAGTCTTCTAACTAAGAAAACTTATTAATTCATGCATGTAGTCGTCTCATTTAAAATCTTATCTGTTCTAATTTTTTTGATAACTAAACAAGCAATTTTTTGATTTGAATTTCTTGGTTATTCGTTATTTAAAATAACTTTTATTATCAAAATAAATGTCAATTTACCTGACCAAAACCATGTTACTAGATTGCCTATTTAACATATATTCTTTAATTTGAAACATGACACATGTAGCAAAAATAATAGAAATAGTAGGCTCATCGGACAAGAGCTGGGAGGATGCTGCTCAGATAGCATTAACTGAAGCGACAAAAACAATTCATGGTATAACTGGAATTGAGTTAACCGACATGACAGCTAGAGTGGATCCAAATACGGGAAAAATAGCTGAATATCATTCTACGGTAAAGATAGCCTTCGGAGTGGAACATTCCTAAGGATCGGCAGATAAGGGACTAGAATTTCATTTTTTCCATAAATTAGCTTTATTTCTTTTGTCGTTATACGCCTTGGGTATGAAAAATTGTGATTGCGACTCTATAAAGATCCATTTTTGATTTGCTTATCGAAATAAAAAAGAACGGTTACCCAAACCGATCGAATGGTCTTTGTTTACATGAATTTTATGTATGCTAGGTTTTGATAAGCCTGTAGTTATCTGGTCTACTGACTAGACATCTACAAATATAGCAATGATATTAGTCAAATTATACAGAAATTTCGTATGATTCGCTGTTCAGATCATATGATTTTCTACTATTAAAATAGAAAGAATTCTTTAGTAAGATATCTTGACATTTCTTTTAGCCCAAATGATTATTTTGTGTTTATGAATAAAAAACATAATATTATTACAAAGTTGATTGTAACTTTTTTTATAGTGACAATGGGATTCTCGTCATCTATTTCTATGCCAATATCCTATGCACAAAGCGGTCGTATTGCTGATCTCCCTTTTCTTGATTTTAATAGTGATAATAACAACAAAGAGAATGACAATTTAGAAGAATTATACAACATGATTCCCGGTTTAAATACAAAAGACAATAATGATGTAAGCGATTCAGATTCTAAAACTGGTAACAAAGGTGCTCATGAAAATACATTGGATGAAAAATCCGTAGATTCAAAAACCAATGATGAAAGCAAAATTAATGATTATGCATTCTATTCTGATGATGCAATAGATGGTATAGGCAGCTCGGGCTCTGGAAACGAAAAAGATGAAGGAGCAACAGCAACAACTCCCAGCATTCTTACTTCTATCCTTGATAAATTGCCTTATTCTGATGTTTTATCTAATTCTTTGTCACCATCCTCATCCTCATCATCTACATCACCTTCTTACTCAGCATACAAAATGGGACAGGTAATACCGGGGCAATACATTGTGGTCCTAAATGATGATGTCTTGAATTTGCGTGACATTCTTTCAGAGGTTGCAAAAAAGGTAAATATTGAGGGGACTGAAATACTCTACATTTATGAAGATGTGTTGAATGGATTTGCAATTAGCGTTCCAAATGAAAGAATTATCGAGGTACTTGAACAAAGCCCATTTGTAGATCATATTGAAAAAGACAAGGTAGTTAAAGCATTTGCTCAAACACTGCCAAGTGGAGTCAATAGGGTTGATGGAGACCTAAGCTCTACCAAGTCAGGGAGCGGTGGCGGAGTCATCAATACCGACATAGCCATCCTGGATAGTGGAATACATACTAGTCATTCCGATCTAAACGTCTATCATCAGAAATCCTTTGTCTCAGGTACGTCGTCAGGAAATGATGATAACGGTCATGGGACTCATGTTGCAGGGATTGCAGCGGCTAAAGACAATTCTATAGGGGTAGTTGGAGTAGCACCTGGAGCAAAACTATGGGCAATCAAGGTCTTGGATAGAAACGGTTCAGGAGCCTTATCGACAATAATAAAAGGTATTGACTATATTAGGCAATATGCAAATCAAATAGAAGTTGCTAATCTCAGCCTTGGATGCGAATGTAAATCTTCTGCGTTTGATACTGCAATAAACAATGCTGTAAAGGCTGGAATCACGTTTGTAGTGGCTTCAGGAAATTCGGGAAAAGATGCTTCTACATTTTCCCCTGCCAATAATCCCAATGTTATAGCTGTCTCAGCCATAGGTGATAGTGATGGTAAATGTGGGGGAACAGGTCCCAGCACAGGTTCTGGAAGGGATGACACACTAGCAAGTTTCAGCAATTATGGTTCGGTTGTAGATATCGCAGCACCTGGAACCAAGATATTTTCTACTTACAAAGGGAACTCGTATGCGACAATGAGTGGAACAAGCATGGCCTCACCACATGTTGCCGGAGCAGCTGTCTTATATGAGGCATCTCATCCTGGTGCTTCACCTTCGGAAGTACGTAATGCGTTATTAAGCGGTGGATCAACATCATCAACAACATGTGATGGAAAAGGTCATGGTTACTTTACAAGTGATAGAGATAATTACAGGGAACCGTTGTTGTACGTAAGAAATTATTGATGATGTTGTTAATACTAGTGTTTAACGAACAAGTATACAAACACGCATAGATGCAGAAATGAGATAGTATTTTTATACTATTTCTATGATTCCTGTTAAGTATCGGGAGTGGGACTCAAATCCATCCCGTATTATCACGGATTTATCTATTAAAATTACCTCTAGATCCAATCTAACTTGATTTTTAAAGATTAGAAAGATTATGTTATATGAATTTTAGCGCAGTTTCAACCGAAGTAATATAGAATAACATTGGTTATGGGTAAGCAGATTCAACCAAACCTGTTTTTTATTCTCAGCCTATTGAAAAACAAGTCGTAATTTCCAATTTTATAATCATAGATTTAGCACAATATGTTTGACACAAGAGCATTTTAATGGATGTGGTACTCGATTGCAGGGAAAGTTAGACAAATACACTGGGTTCAGGTAAGTTTGGGATCATTGATACAAAACAACCATCGGTTTTACTTCTATTGAATAAGAACGTAGTCGAGTCAGTACGTCGTGGCGAAGCCACTAAGCTATAAAAAAAGGATTTGGACAGTAAAGCTAACCTATTGTGAATACAAAAGGTTGCGTAATGTTTGTGACCTGCCCGCTCTCAGTCTGGTAATGAAAAGTGGCGCTCGCTGTTGTTTGTCCAGCTGCTAATGCTTGATAGATTGTGTCAGAAGATGGTCCGGCTACAGAAACTTCTTTTCCAGGTTCTAATTCGAATGGAGGTGATGTTGCGGTACAGCCCTGAATATATCTTATTACTACATTGTTGAGAAATTGTGCAGATAAAGGTGAATCGCATACTCCTGCAGTAAATGTTATTTTACTTGGTGAATCATTAACAACTGTTGCAATAATTTGAAATTTGCTGCCAGATTTTAAATATAAAGGCGAAGGATGTATGTCTTTCAGCTCAACACCAGTACTTGTCGTATTGGTGGCCGAGTTGGTTTCGTTAGATTGGGAGTTTGCATATTGGTTCCCTAATCCTGGTAAACTTAGGAGGGTAAAAGTGATGATTGTGGCTAATACAGGTAGAATAATACATTGTTTTGCTTTACAGAATTGCATATGGAATCTCATACATAATATCTGCCATACTATTTATATTTATCCGTCGTTGTGAATCTGTCACTGCACAATTTCTGATTACCGTATTTAAGATAAAGAATTATGATCGAGTTCCAGTCCTCAATAAGGGATAGTTGGAACTATACTAATTTCGCCGAAATTAAAGCAGTTTCAATAGATGCATTCAGTTAGTAGAAAGATAATGCTCGGAAAGTACAACATTTTCAAACAAGTGGTAGGATAGAAAGATTCTATGAGACATTCCAATTAAGGATAACGTACTTTGAATCCTTCGAGATATTCTTAACAAGGCATAAGATCTAGATCTCATATGTTTTTGAACTGAGATGAATTAGAAACACCACCAATTTCATGAAACTACAATCATAGCATACAAGTAAGCTTAAATATTGGGAGTGAAGATTGTGACTTATGACTACTTCAAATGAAAATGTTAGCCATCATAAGGTTAAGGAACAGAGTGACGAGTTGAGAACAAAGTATCCCATTTTTACTGCTATTTTAGAAAGAATTCCGGACATGGATTTGAAAGAAGTTCTTAGCGTACTAGTAATAGTTGATCCTGTAAGATCGCTATTGAAGACTCACGCTACGAGATTGACTTTCATAGGAGAGGATAAGAATCTTGACCAAATAATTGAAGAAAGTATTAATCAGTTGAGGACAAAGCACGCCTTACTGGCCGGTATTCTAGAAAGAATTCATAAAATGGATCTAAAAGATACTGCAGTAGGATTATTAGGAATTGATGCAATGGAGTCACTGCTAAAGCTTAGGATGCTAGTCATTCTAACATCCTGATCCTCTTTACCAAGTTTAGAGAAGATGAATTTTTAAGAAATCTCTTATTTTCAATATTTATTCAACTATAATTCTTAGTAATTCTTTAATTTTCTCTGTAACTCGTATTTTCTTTTTCTTTGTTTATTTTAGCAAGATTTGATTTCTTTATCTTCTCTCATATTAAGATGGTTGTTATCAAGTGATCGCTTTTATGTCTAATTTTTGCAACATTCCATGTGTTTTCTAATCGGCCCATGGATGTATTTGCAAAGAACAGTATTTTGTAATACGATAATAAGTATCTATTTTCTATAATGGTATCTTAAACATATTGTAAATCGATTTAATCGAGTTTGTGTAGGGCCGGAGCTATTCGGGAACCTATCAATTCCGTAGCTCTCATAAGCTTCTCGTGAGGTAATGATGCGGGGTTCATCATGAAAGTAAATCTAGATATACCACCAAGCACTTGACTATATCTAATAATTTTCTCTGTAACTTCTTCCGGATTGCCTATGAGGAGAGCACCGTTTGGGCCCAGCTGGGCTTCAAAATCCCTACGAGTTATAGGAGACCATCCACGCTCCTTTCCGATTTCGTTCATACTATGTACATAGCCCGGAAAAAAGTCATCAACTGCCTCTGGAGTGCTCTCTGCCACATAACCCAGCGAATGTATACCCACGTTAAGATTATGCGGTAAATGGCCAGCTCTCTTTCCTGCCTCTCTGTAGAGATCAATTAATGGTTTGAAACTTGGTGTCTGGCCCCCGATGATTGCGACCATCAGAGGTAATCCAAGGATCCCAGCTCTAACAAAAGATTCAGGGGTTCCACCAACACCTATCCATATTGGCAGAGGATTCTGCAACGGCCTTGGATAGATTCCCTGTCCAGTCAGAGCAGGTCGATATTTGCCAGACCAATTCACATGTTCATTTTCCCGAATCTTTAAGAGTAATTCAAGCTTCTCTGAAAAAAGTGAATCATAGTCATCCAACTTCAGGCCAAACAAGGGGAATGCCTCGATAAATGACCCGCGACCCACTACCATCTCCGCCCTACCACCAGACAAAAGATCCAAGGTTGCGAATTCTTGGAATATCCTTACGGGATCGACTGCACTCAATACCGTTACTGCACTGGTAAGGCGTATATGTTTAGTTCGTGCTGCAGCCGCTCCTAAGATGACAGCTGGAGCAGAATCAAGGAATCCACGACGGTGATGTTCGCCTACTCCAAATACGTCCAACCCAATTTGATCTGCATATTCAATTTGTTCAACCAATCTTTGCAAGCGTTCAGATGAACTTATTGATTTCTTGGTATCGACATGAAAAGCTGCAAAACTGTCAATTCCTACCTGCATCTGATATACATCAAATATGAATATTATTTAAACAAAGTAGTAATAGTTCTTAACTTGGCAAGTATGAATTATTATACTTGTTTTGTAATAACCTTCTAATACTTTCAACAAGTAATGGAAATAATCATTAAATCAACTTATAATCGATATAAATAGTATCTAGCTTATGTATGGAATACATTCTAAAGCTTTACTACTATCCGAATATTTTATAATCATAAAATATTGCCTATGAAAGTTCTAAATGCAAGTCCTAGATTCGGAAAGCCCATGAAAGAGAGACAGTTAGAGGATTTTTTGGATAAAAATATATCTCAGATACACATCGGAACATTAAATTATAAAAAGGATCCAAACATCCATCCAATTTGGTATCACTATTAACACATCTCATAAGCAAAAATAACAAGACCCATGAGGACAAAGTTCCCTGTGTTAGTAGGGTTGTCGTTGTAGTCAAGATCCAACTGAAGCACCTTTATGCTATGCATCACATGGTAATGTAAACGAAAAGGTGGCGCCTGTTCCATTCACATTATTCCTTGCCCAAATCCTTCCACTATGGGCTTCTATTATACTCTTTGCGATGTATAATCCAAGGCCAATTCCTTTTTCTGACATGGTAGTAAATTTGGTAAACAACTTGGGTAATATTTCCTTATCAATGCCTTTCCCGCTGTCCCTTATGGATATAACCACATATTTTTGATCATTTATGAATTCTATATCTAGTATAATATATATAGCGTCACCATCATTTGTGAACTTAAATGCATTATCTAACAAATTGTAAACAACTTGTGTGATTCTTGACTTGTCCAGTTCAACCAAAAGAGATTCGTGTATTCTGCTATTGTTTAGTTGTGAATAATTTATGCGAGTTTTGTATCTGTTACAATTTGTTACAGTATGTAAATCCATAGTTTCTATTTTACTGGTGTATTGATTTTCGTATTCCATCACCTGTTCTAGCAAAAACAGTCTTAGATCAACGGTCTCTTTCCTAAGAGTCAAGGAGTTTGTTTCTATTCGGGTAATATCTAGAATATCATCTGTTAATGATACCATTTTTTTTGCATTTCTTATAATAGCATCAATATAGTCGTTTATCTCTTGTCTGTTCACCTGAATCTGTTGAGAGTTTCCTAATTCCTTTGAGTTTACATTTGATTTGAGCATTTCAGAAATTGCCAGTATTGGTTGTATAGGGCTCCTTAATTCGTGAGCAGCGATACGAATAAAGTCTTGCTGCAACTCTTCACTTTTTTTTAGTTGCTGGTATATTTCAGTTTGATTCCACAAATTCTCAAATATTGAAACATAAGATAAAACACCCGCTTTGCTGTTAGAATATGTCGAAATCCCTATGGCTTCATGAAACTTTTCTTTGGAATCATCCTTTAGTTCCATTACCAGTGATACCTTTTTGTCGATTATAAGAATGGTAGATCCTGTTTCAGTTAATGTTTGGATGGACCTTATCTGAATCTTCTTGCTACTATTGCCATCATTATTACTTGTGTGATATATCGACAAACTTTGTTTTTCCAACCTTTCAATAAATTTCTCTGTCTTTTCGTTGCTAGGGATCAACATCCGTATCTTTACGTTTCTATTCACTGCTGTTCGGGTTATCAATTCAAACACTCCTAGTTTCCATTGTCTTAGAAACGCGTTTACAGTTGGAAGTATTAGCATTATCTCCTTATTTGAGGATCTCAGCAGATCAAGATATGCGGTTTCAGCATTGTTTGACCTTGAGATAATATCTACTCTTTCAGTATCAAGTCCCCTTTCTATGTCCTCTATAATGTCTACAGCATCTATGCCATTTTTCCATAGTTCCTCAAATGTTAATTTGTACTGGTTGATATATAGAACATCATTTGTTGTAAACATCTGCTTAATGGTTTTCCTATCTTGATTGTGATCAATTTTTTCAGAGTTTGAGAAAAAGACTCGGTCAGTCACTAAGAAGTTTGGTGGAGGCAAGTTTCTAATGCTTCTTATTTTAATGCCCATATCCATGAATAACTTGGCTACGTTGGCATCCTCTTTTCGACTCAAGTCTGTGATCCACCTTACACCCTTATGATAACCCTTATCATAATTTTCCATTATTTCCTGATATACTGAAAAAAAACCATCATGTACTATTTTTAGCAAGCCAGTATCTGAGCAAATTAGTATTTCTTCACCGTCTTTACTCAAAGATCTTATCTTATCGTTTATTTCATCTTGGTCGTCAAGGACCCTGGTTTCTATTCTCTCATGACCCTCCTCGATCTCCCTAATCCGTTGTGTTGCGGGTATGGCATTGGCCCAAAGACTCTTAAAAACATACTGTTGCTGCTCCACGATTTCCATTACGTTACTATGGATGAGATGGGACACAGGTTTAGCTTCTTGCAATTTAGCTGTAGCAATATATTCACTTTCGCTTACTGCCATACCTCCTTTCGCATTGTCCACATGGCGCACCTCGGCTATTTTCATCAGCTCTTTACAATAATTAATATTGTGTTTTGTAATCTCAGAAATGTATTTGATTTTGACACCCCTTTCATATGCATGTCTCATACCTTTCCTCAATTGTTCCACACCCATCGCTACTGTAGGCCCTTGGGAATTAGCGTAATTATCCCACCTATCTTTCGCATTATTAAGTGTCTGTACAATTAGTTCCGTGGTTTTATCCTCACCATAGACAACTACAGTTTTCTCCCCAATTGAGTTATTGTTATTTTTGTTCTTATCACTGTTAATGGTTTTGAGATTTTTGTCGTAACAATAGCTATATTGATTATTTGAATTATAATTTTTATTTTCCTTGATTAATCGAATAGACAACTTTTTATTCTCCTTATCTTCAAGCCTTTTTCCTGTTTTTTCCTTCTCGGTATTGTCTTTGATAGTCAATACTCAACAATATCAATATGATTTCGTAGAATTTAAGCATATCGCTTTCTTGTTGTGAATGTTAATATTTTGTTAACCCCATCCTTTGGTCAAAACACGTAGTTCTTGGAGGGGAGGAGATGGAATTGGAATCTGTGTCTCTAAAACGTGAGTTCTATCGACATCCTGTACTATGAGTTAGATCATTAATTGAGAAGAGGATAGTATTGGATGGGTTTTGATTTATTTGCATGTCAGGCAATCATGTATAATCTAAAGCAACAACCTATTTCTGAACAAACATCCGACAATGATAAAGGACTATTGCGTATATGGAAAAATCGTTACTAGTATATCAATATTAAAACGAAATTGTGTAAACAATATACTTGACATCAACCAGTTTCTATCCTAACAGTTACTATTGTTTTTAAATTATTATTTTGGCTTATTTTTATTCTTGTACAGTTAAATTACTTCGCAGTTGAGTTGGTTCTTTTGATGTATTGTAATAATTTGGATTTATTGTAATAATTTGGATTTATTGTAATAATTTCCTACGACACTGATGACTGTTTCATTAGTTTTATGTTTACAAGATTGTAACTTGGGGAAAAATTTGAATACCTCGAATTAAATATTTCCTTGTTTCGGGATATGAATAGTCCTGCTAGTTAGTATGAGGTCAACTAGTTAGTTGAGGCTAAAGAATTTTTTAGCTTCAACATAGGCGTTACCTAATACTTCTGAAGTTTCATTAAGGATAGCTCCTGCTGACTTTGATGTAGCAATTTTTTCCGTAACGTTACGTAGAAATGATCCAGACTCAGTTATTGCTCCTTTTATTGATTCAGATGCTTCTTCCTCTGCCGATGTTGTTATTGCTGGAGTAGTAGTAGTGGTAGTGGTGGTATTAGTGTTAGTAGTGGGCGGCGTGCTGGTTTGGTTCATTGTTGAATTAGTCTGACCATACACTGAATCCAAAGTACCTTTTCCCACTATCAATACCATCCCAAAAACAAAAAAAATTCCAAAAACTACACGCATTTCTTTCTTACATTTCATTTTATTCATACGTTAATGATATTACATTTATCCTTATATCCTTATATCATTTCGTTAGTTTTTGCAACCATAGCAAGTCTTGTTCTAAAACAGGGAATCTAGTTCTTTATGGATTCGATAAAAATGAAGAGAATGTAATCCGAAATCGTGAATGCGAGATTCGGGCTCATATTTGAATTAAAAGTCCATATAAAATTAACTCATAGAAATGATCAGCACAATGCTCAATGATTACAAATCATAGAATATTTATCAATAATCGGGGGATATTTCAAAATCATTTTCAAAGTGTAGGATATCTAGATAAAATAAATTCTACCATCTATCAATAGGCTCTATGACTGAAGTCAAAAAAATTCCTGATGGATATCATTCCGTCACACCTGCTCTGATTGTAAACGATGGGTTAAAGGCTATCGAATATTATAAAAAGGTATTTGGAGCTAAACAACGAGCATGTATGATGATGCCTGATGGAAAGAAAGTTGCTCATGCCGAACTCGAAATAGGGGATTCATTAATTATGCTAGGAGATGAGTTTTTAGAGATGAAGTTCCTTTCGCCGACTACAATTGGTGGAAGCCCCGTTTCTTTGGTTTTGTATGTTGGGGACGTAGATAAAACGTTCAATCTTGCAGTATCTGAAGGAGCAAAGGTGTTAGATCTAGTAGCAGATCAATTTTGGGGCGATAGACTTGGAAGCATTGAGGATCCTTTTGGACATCGATGGTCAATAATGACGCACATAAAAGATCTTACCCACGAAGAAATGAAAAAGGCAGCAGAGGAGGCTTTTGCAAAGATGTCAAAGTAACCTTACGGTAAGTAAAATGGACTAAAATATTGTTTTTTATTATTCTCGAATATTCGCGAAAGCTTTTTCAATCAGACGGTTATTTGCAATATAGGGAAATATTTGATTACCTATCGCAATTTGATTTGTTTTATGTCAATTACATCAATTCTATTGTTGATACCCTACCTTACTGATAATTATATACTGGGACAAAATCAAGGAAACGTAAGTGGTGTTCAGACCACACAAATGTATCATTATTTTAATTCCGATGACAATGTATCAATGAATTACCCATCAACTTGGTCAGTGAATGAAACAGACATAACGCCTGAAGACAGAGTCAACCTTATCGCAGAGTTTGTATCACCGTTTGAAACCTATAATGATACTTACATTGAATACGTGCAGATAAATAGGGACGATGGAATTTTCTATGAAGCTGACCTGAACGAGTATTTAGCAGAAGCGATCAACACTTACAAAGATATCGCCAATAACTTTACATTAATTGAATCTTCAACTTCAGACTCTCTTTCGGGTCGACCTGCTTATTCTCTGACTTTTACCGAAGTCCTCAGTGGCGAAGATGGTCGAGAACCTATTACACTTAAAAACTTTGAAACTGGAATTTTGTTAAACAATACTGCATATTTTGTTACTTATGTTGGACAAGAGAAAAAATTTGATAGATACTTTCCTATTGTAGAACAAATGATCCACTCATTCAAGTTGCTCTTACCTGCGTCCTATGATGAAGGCCTGACACCACCTTTAGTTACAAATCTCAATACATCTGCAATTGGATTAGAGAAATCAATAACAGGCACTAACGAAACTTCTACTACTTCTACTGGGTCTAATTTGACTAGTTCTAACCAGATTTTGCCAAATAATTTAACTAATAGTCAAATTGTACTAAAAGACAACACAACCGAGTCTGCTTCAAAGGAGGGAGAGGCGAACTTATCAACAGAAGGTCAGCTTAATAAAAGTTCCCAAGTTAACGATACTAGAGGTAGTGAAAATGCCCAGCTGAAAAAAGATAAAACAGTAGATATTCAAATAAAAGCGACTGAGAAGGACGGCTTCTTTGGAACGGTAAGCTTTGTACCAAATGAAATTGCTGTTGATATCGGCACTAACATCGTATGGACCAACAATCACTCATCTGTACATACTGTTACTGCTGTTAACAATAATACTTTAGGAAACAACGAAACCACGATGGGAAGAGATGGAATTCCACTTTTTGATTCTGACTATATGAATACCGGTGATAATTTTTCTTACAACTTTACTCAACCTGGACGTTTTGATTACTTTGATAAAAATAATGCTAGTTTGAAAGGAGTAGTGTTTGTCAAGCAGGCACCAAGTCTGATTAATAATACTTCATCCTTGCTACATAATGAAAATACTAGCCCATCAAGTGTCAATCCAATTTCAAATGATTTTGGTAATTCAGATAATAATAAAAGTGGAATTCTAGACAAGTTTAAAGATATTAATAATTCTAGTACAAAGTCTAATAATGGAACTCTCTCCCAACTGGTACAATCTCTCCATCAGATCATTAACCGTTAACTAATGTAGCGAAGATGAGATTAAAACTCATTTCTTGTATTCACGGACTAGAACTACTTGACAATACCGGAAGAGTATAAATAAATAGGAATATGGATGCTATTTACCGTATTCATCATGACGACGAACCCAATATTGCAGAAATTCATGACCTCCTTCATCTCGACCCTTGGGAACCAGGTCGAGATAGTTGTATGTCACATTCAACATGTCTATACCACGCGCATAAGTAGAATAGGTGTGAAAAATATGACCTATAGGGTTCTTAAAAAATACACTGACTCCTTCCTTTTCTGAAACACCTGTGTCTTGTGCAACATAATTATAAAACGCCTCCTTCTTTGCTAATTCTTCTTGTGTAAAGGATACGTGGAAGTCGAAATTAAAATCACTGTCATAAGAAGAAACCCAATTAAAATCCCAGCCCATCCGTTTTCGGTAGGCAGCTATCTTGTTGTATGGAGCACGTGATACAGCAATCATAGTCACATCTCTTTGATTCAGGTGTATAATTATTTTATTGAAGTTGTCGGCCCAAAAGGAACAGCTTGGACATCCTGCATCCCAACTTGGACCAAACATAAAATGATAGATTATTAGTTGACTTCTTCCATCAAAAAGTTCTGACAAAGTTTGTTTTCCATCTGATCCATCAAAGACATACTCTTTATTAACTTGAACCCATGGCAGATCTCGTCTCTCTTGATTAAGTTGATCACGCAAAATGGTAAATTCTTTTTCTTTTGCTAGTAGATCTTTACGAGCCTCCATCCATTCACTTTGTGAAACAATTTTATGATTTTCCGAGATATACTTCTCTTATCATTTTTCTGTTTTTGCTCTTTTAAGGACATTGGATATATGTATGATAGATAATATTTAAACATTTAAATAACTATATAACTATTTTATTATAGTAATGACAGGGTCCCTTTGGAAAGCATTAGCGGAAGATAATAGAAGGCGTATTTTATTGCTATTAAGAGAACACGAAATGTATCCTACGGAGATAGCCAAGCACTTTGATACAACATTGGCTGCTGTATCTACCAATTTAAGAATCTTAAAGGACGCAGATCTAATAAAGGAAACTAGGGAAGGACAGAAAAAAAGATATTCAATTAATCCTAAAACAACTATGGAAATAAAAGATTTTTTTGATAAAATGTGGGGACAAAGTCTCGAAGATCTTAAAGTGTTTGTAGAGGAAAAAAGTAATAAGGAAAAGGAAAAGAAATGATCGATAAAGATTATGACATTATTAAAAAAGATATAGTAATAAATGCATCAGTGGATAAAGTATTTTCAGCTCTAATTGATCCTGAGCAACTAACTCAGTGGTTTCCCAACGTTGCGACCATAGAACCACGAGTTGGGGGAAAAATATTTTTTAGATTTTCAAAGGAAGTTACTAAAGAAAAAAAAGCTCATGATGTTATTGGAACAATTATTAATATCATCCCAAATAAAGAGCTGTCTCATACTTGGAACTTTACAACAAAACCTGATTACAGTAAGGAAACCATTGTTACTTGGAGACTAGATCAGATAGACAAGGATAAAACGAAATTAACTTTAGTCCATAGCGGGTTTACAAATGCAGATAGATTGCAATATGATGAACACAATGAAGGTTGGGATTGGTATGTCAAACGACTTGAGAATTTTGTTGAGACTGATGTAAATGGGAGTAATGAATAATGACAAATCTGCTTCAAAGACCCAATAAATGAGAATTTTATGTTCAATAGGTAAAGATTGATTAGGATTGTTTGGGACCCTGGTCCATCCATCCACCTATTATTGTAGGGTTTATCTAATGTGTCATGTGTTCAAGGAAATATTGCCTACTAAAAATTTTCTCAAATCTATTATTTCTTTATAGAAATATGTGATAATAAACTAAAAAATTATTTCAGTATGTTATTGATTAATCACATTTTTTTGTAACGACAAAATAGATCAAAAAATAAGTTAATCTTTTTCTAACTCAGGTAACAAGCTTCATATTTTATATTTATGTTTATATTTGTGTTTAATAGCTTTTATTCTAAAGTGCCTACCCATTTTTTTGTGGTTTTTCTTTGTGATATCTTTTCCATTATCTCTTTAGTTCTTTCATTCATTATCTGATTAATTTTGGTAGTAGCGTCAAGCATAGATTCTAGTTCATTGTTAGAGTAATTTGAATAAACCTTTGTCATTATCTCGTGGAGAGAATTAAAGACGGGGAAAACCTCCTTTTCAATCCTAGACATAATCGGCTTTACATATACCAGTCGCCGGTCCTTCAAATCTCTATCCCTAATAACATATCCACGCTTCTCTAATCTATCGATCACCCCGGTTATAGCTCCGCTTGAGAGGCCCGTGATATTAGCTAGTTGTGCACCTGTAAGTGGGGAATCTGATTTGACTATTATGTCTAAGCACTTGTGGTCTATTGTGTTAAGATCCAATAATTCACTAATCCAGTGGTGGAACAGGACGGTCCGGCTGCTAAGTTCACGAAATTGCTTGTGCAAAAGTTCTATCAGGTTTTGACGAGATTCGTCCATGTCCTTCATTATACTATTGTTATGTTGATATCTTTTATCATATATGTTTAACTTCTAAAATACTCAGAAACTAAAACATTTATATTTTGAGTAATATTATATTAATATAGTTATGGAAAATAAATCAAAAATACCAAAAAAAATCCAACTAGTTTTCCCAAGGCTTAAAGAACAAGATGTACACTTACCCATGGATCTTTCACAATACAAAGACAAAAAATTTTTCGACCTGTTTGAAATAGACGTTGACGAGCTTTCGACTTGGTTTGAAGGGTTTAGGGTTGAATCTATAGAACTGTTTGTCGATAGTGTAATCAATTCAAGTGATCAAACTAAGCTGATTGTTGGAGGCAGACAAGATCAAAAAGGTATCAAGTTTCTTCTAAAGCCAAAGGACAAGGACAAGACGGTCGTCGAATCCCAACTGCACAAAAGCCAAAATTTTGGAGGGATGTCAAAAGATGACTGAGATTGACTCAAAAGAAATACAGCAACTTTACCAAAAAAAGATATGTGGTTGGAACATCGGTGATGCTGCCAAGTTTGCAGAACCTTATTCAGAAGATGCTGATTTTATTGGGTTTGATGGAATTCATTTGGAAGGAAAGCAGCAAATAATAACTTTCCATGCAATGCTATTTGACAAATTTGTAAGGGGCACCCGCTTAGTCGGAAAGGTTAAGCACATAAGGTTCCCCACATCCACTGTCGCTATAGTTATAGGAATAAGCGGAACGATTGAGAGTGGTCATGATAGTATTAACCCTGAAAGAAATTCTATTCATACTATAGTTGCAGTTAAGACAGGCTATAAGTGGAAATTTTCCTCTTTTCAGAACACAAGAGCCCAGTATGTAGGAAGTCCTGAAAAAATAGATGTACTAACCAATGAATTGAAACAGTTGATTCAATCTTGAGGAGAAAAAGTATGAAAATAGGTGATGGTAAAGAGTTCAACAAAATTATGCACGATTGTGCTGAGACTGTGTTTCAAAACAACATGAACCTTCCAAGCTAATTGTAACTCTGTCTAGTGGATGGGTGATTAGAGATGCAATTTATATTTTGAGTTGACCACGCTGTGATCAAAGAGGAATTTAGACATTGTAGGTAGGAGGAGGAAAAGGATGGGGGAAATGAATCTGCGTCGCTTATATATGAGGTTCCATGTCTATATGTTTAATAAAACCTACTATGGAATGAGGAATCAGCACAAAATGAAGAAAAAAATGGTTTGATGTTTATTAAACAATCCTTTAAGAAATCAAATTTACTGAATCTATATGAGCCCGTACAAAGAAGGATTGAGTAGGATCGCGATCAGCTCCACCGGTTATTGTCAAGCCATATGGATCCTTCCAGTTTTGCAGAATGGGAGGAATTGGAGCTGACTTTAATGAGTCATTAGAAAGTGCATTTCCTGTTTCATCATCTAATTGCCAAGAGATGTGCTTAATTGGGATTGTATCAGATAGTGGAAGATTATTGTAACTTCTTAACAAATAGTGATCTGTGTCTCGGTTCACAAGTTCAACTAAGAAATTGACATTCTTGGGATCGGTTTTAAAAACAAATCCCCCTACATTGACTGTTATTCCAAATGCCTTTCTGTCATGTGGATAATCTCCCACAGTCTGATCCGTATTTGTATCCTTAGTTGGAAGTCTGTAAGTGTATTCGCCAGTTAATGGAGTTCCAACCTTCACATTGCCATACAATAGATTTGATCTATCGTCCATCTGTGTTACCGTTCCTGTAAAAGATATCATTATTTGATTGGACTTTGGTTCATTAGAAGCATCGTCCAATGTAGGTACATTGTTTGTACCCTGTCCTTCCTCTGTACCCTGTCCATTATCAGCTGTAGGTACATTATTGAATCCGGTTAAATTCTGTAATCCTGGAATTTTACTTAAATCGACTCCTCCTATCGTTTGTGCATATGCTAAATCCGAATACGAACCTAATATCCAACTAGCTGTTAATACTAATGCAATTAATAAAATAAAATGTCCTTTACAAGTTTTAATTGTCATACATTTCTTATCAACTCATATGGATATATAAAATAATTTCTTCAACTGATCTTATGTTATAGAAAAAGCCTTTATAGCAATGGAAGTAGAATCAAAATATGACAACGGTCAATAAAAAATCTCTGATTTTTCAGTTTCTTGTTTTTACTGCTTTATTGGCTACTCTTTCAACAACTTTAATTAATTTAGACTTGGACAATAAACTTCAGAAAATTTTCGCTCAAGGTGAGGAGGAAAATTCTTTTATAAAGGACAAATCGATATTAGAAAAGCCTAATGATGACATGGTGATAGTCAAAGAGCCAAACGAAGGGGAACAGAGTCCCTTCGTAAAGGACAAATCGATATTAGAAAAGCCTAATGATGACATGGTGATAGTCAAAGAACCGCTTCCTGATGAAGACTTTGTAGAAAGTGGAGATGCTTACTTGACTATTTCTACCATCTTTAAAGGCATTAATGATGATAATTATCGATATATACAAAACGTTGGTGTTTGTGTAGGGTCTGAATTGATAGTAAGCAATAAAGAAATATCTGCTGTTCCTGCTTGTGCAAAACACTCTGAAAATGGTGTAAAATATACCGTCCAGGCACCAGGTAAAATATATGTATATTTATCCTACTTGCTTGAGAATTATGCCATGGATTTAGGCTCCTCATCATGTGAAAATAGGATATTTCCAGGAGAATCTCAGTCGTGTACTCTAACTGTCACACTCAAGCCATTACCCTTTAAATAATCTCTCTTTTTTGGAGCCTAGAATCACTTCTATAAATAGTTCAGCGGACCAATGACAGAGTAAATGGAATGAGTGTTTCTTGATATGGACAATCATCATAAGGTTTGTGGGCCAACATATGGTACATGATTTTATGAAAAAATTACAGCAATATCAACATAGATGCACTAGTCATTAATAAATAAAAATTAAGAGATTTAGAAAATCGAATACGAGTCATAACATTTTTCAGGCTATCGTTAGCTATTGCACATAATCATTCACAGTTGGTGTACTATTATCCTTCGCAACCAACACCATCGCCATCAGCATCAAGGTTATTCGGGTCATTACCTCCAACCGGGATGTTTTTCTCACCAAAGTCTTTACAATCTAAATCCTTACCATTATTATCCAATTGATTATTATTGATACCACTAGACTCTACCTTGTCCTCATTATCTTTATTACTATTGTTTGATGAACAGCCATGCTCTTGTGCCCAATTTGAATCTGCAAATTCAGATACATCACAGAAATCTTGATAAACATCAGCAAAACCATTATCAAGTATCGCTTCATTAACGTTAACACCGTCACAATATACAACTGCAACTGTTCGACCATAGGTAAGTCCTTGATTATTATCTGGATCTACCTCTGAATTCTTATCCAAACATTGTTCTGTCATGAAATTTTTTGCTTCATCAAATCCAGATTCATCTGTTTCTGGTGCATCTATTAATGCTAGTCTTACTGTTATTGTTTCTCCCTCTATTGTCGTTACATCAAGAGTGTCTCCATCTATGACTTTTGTTACTGTTCCACTAAAGTTTGATGAAGTGGTAACTAAATCAGAATTTAAGGAAGTCGCCCAGACTTGATTTGAAAAGATAGTTGTTCCCAAAAAAACTAGAAATATAAATATTGTCTCATAAAATAAAAAATGACGCAATACTGATTATTATTATATTCGATATATAAATATACAAAAAATAGGTAGGATTATTATACAACATCTACTTGTATAGTTTAGTTTACTTTTATATCGATGGTTTTTGTCACGGAGAATTATTGATAAATAATCATAAATCATTAAACTATTCGTTATAAGTCTCCTATAATGAAAATGTGGTAGCCCGGATTAAGTAATCTCTAAAGAATTAATGAAATATAAAAAGGATGATTTTTCATTCTTAGTGATGTATTTAGAACAAATTTCTGCGTTCGCTCCTTTGCCTGTAAGAATAATAGCTGGAATTGCTTTTATACTCCATGGATTACCAAAATTTGAAAATTTACAAGGCACACAAGGCTTCTTTGCTTCCGTTGGCATTCCTGCAGATTTAGCTCTCTTAATAGGACTACTAGAAGTAATAGGAGGAGTATTATTGATTGTCGGATTACTTACAAGAATAACCTCGATTCTTTTTACTATAGAAATGATTTGTGCTGTCCTTATAGTGAAAGCAGACAATAGTTTTATGGGACAAGGTGGTTTCGAAGTCGATTTGTTATTGATGTTTATTTCAATTAGTTTGTTATTATCGGGACCTGGCAGAGTATCTATCGAAAGAGATTTACTAAAACGAGAGATTTTCCCAAAAATTTCGTACAAAAAAAATGACAGTTCAGACAAAAGGTGAAGTAGTTACTTTGGATAATACTCTGATTTCCTAAAGAGTAGGTGGCATATATGAGAAATAGCTAGATATGGAAACTTCTGTTTCCATAAAAAGGTTGGTGTTCTATTATCTTTTTTTCTTGGAAGATTAAGAACTTGAAAATTCTATAGAAATAAGAATCTATTTGGACCAAATGTAGAAATAGTGTTCATTTATGGATTACAGCGTAAAAGTTCCGTCATTTTCAAAAATATATATCTATTAATCCTCTTGAGTTCTACAGACTATAAAATTTTCTGAACCTAACTGTAAGATTTTGAAATTATTTAAATATTCATGTTCTCAAATAAGTAAATGATGGTTGATGTGCGATAAAAAGGATATCGAAGTCTTTTCCCAAGACTATGATAAATTAAATAGGCAATACAACCTTGATGGAATAATCTACAAAATTCTTGTTTTTGGTGATCAAACTGAGAATAAATACTCCATAGTAGAAATTACTTTTCCTCAAGGTGAAGAGTCAGAAATACCATTACACAAACACGGAAATGAAGCATTGATAATACATGTGATTGAAGGCAATTTTCTCTTCAAATACGGAAAAGAAACCTTAAAAGGAAACAAAGATACGGTATTAAGGTTTGAAAAAGATAAAAGTCATTCTTATAGAAAAATTGGAAAAGATCAGGGCAAACTACTTGTAACATATACTCCAGGAGGATTTGAAAACTTTTTTAGAGAATTGGGACTTTCTAAGATGGATGATATTAGAAAGTCTATAGAGTTTGATCCAATCATAGTTAACTTATTAGAAAGCAATTACAACTGGAGATTTATTTTTGATTAAGTTTCTCTATTTACAAAAAGGAAAATAGATAGGGCTAAGACTCGAATCTGCGTCTTTCGGACATGGATTCCATTAATGTTGTCTATTGAAATCTGTTACATTTTGAAAATGAAAATTTGTGTATGGAAATATTATGAATCTCAACTAACGAGTAATCTTATAAAATGCGAGTATCTTTATCTAATAGCAAATCCCTTTTCCATAAATTTAAATAATACCTTTCATTATTATACTATAATGAGATTGGTAAACAATCCCAAAAACCATCCAAAAGAACTATTAGAAACAATCGAGTTACTGAAGATTCATTACCAACGCTCTACTAAGATATTCTGTATGGTATTCGAATATATACGTAATAATTCCGTTGGAAGCTTTTGAAATGAATAAATATTCAAGTATTGATTCTCTTTCAGTAGAAAGCAATCGAATGTCTGCTAAGAGGTCATTTAGTGATGATCAAAAAATAACCACTGATAGGGTCGAAACACATACCCGTTCAGTATTAGATCAAGTGAATACAGATAAGTTAAGACAAAACCTGACCAGCTTATCTAAATTTCATACTAGACATTCAAAATCACCTCTCTTGAATGATGTTGGTGATCGGATAATGAACCAACTTAGAGGGTTAGGTTACAAGAATTGTTTTTATCATTTCTTTAATTCGACCATTGATGATAAAGAGTATATTCTTAGAAACATAATATGCAATAAGGAGGGTTTTAATAAAAAATTGATTATCATTTGCGCTCATTATGATTGTATCATGGAGAATAAGGGGGATTCAAATAGTCGTGCTCCGGGAGCAAATGATAATGCTAGTGGTGTAAGTGCCATCATCGAAATAGCAAGAGTGTTATCAAATGAGAACCTTCAACATTCGATCCAATTTGTTCTTTTCTCTGGAGAAGAACAAGGACTATTAGGATCCAAAAGTTATGCGAAATACATAGAGGATAACAAGATGGATTTGTATAGGCTAATTAACCTTGACATGATTGGGTATCCATTTTTTGCAGATAATACTATAATCATTGAAAGGGATAATAATATGGATCTGAATCACAACCAGGTTAGAGAAAACGATCTTCAATCTATAGTGTTTGGAGAAGTTATGAAAGATTTAGCCTCAGAGGTTAATCTTAAATTCCATTTGGATTCCATTTATGATAGTGACTATGAACCTTTCGAAGCCAATGGACATGTAGTAATAGGTGCTTATGACGGATCTGCAGATCCGAAAAAAAATTTACACTATCATTCATCCTCAGACCTGCCGGAATTTATAAATTGGAACTATTTGACTGCAGTTACTAAGTTGGTAATAGCAACGGTCCTAAAGATAGATTCTATCAATAGTCACTAATACAAATGTCAACAATAGTTTCAAATTTCTATGATAAATGGACCCGATGACGTTAGGACTCAAATCTCCATACTTCAGGTGTAGGTTACAATAAAAAAGATCATTTAACTTCTGAATTTAGGAAATAGATATGATGGTCAAGGCAACTTACAGTCACTATAATATCAATTTTCCTTAGAGACTCAAAGATCTAGCCATAGAATATACAGCTCTTGAAAGGTTGGAAGCCGTTCTGAACCATCGTATATTAAGTTAATAAAAATTTATACATAGTTCAATCATAGTTAGACAATGATCTTTCCTTTAGATTTTTTCGACCTTTACCATCAAAACTTTCACCCGTATATCGGTAATTTTCAACCCCGAAATACAATAGCACCGAAGTTAAAAATGATTTTGTATTAAATTTAACGTTATTGGCATTTATTAGAAATATATATTAATGACTTTCATATAAGTTTTAACATGGTATCAATATTGCCACTTCAGGTTAAACTTATGTTGGCTTTAAGAGAACATATAATGCATCATTTGATATGGCATAGTGTGAGAGATAACTGGGAAAGAATTGATGATGAATCCTTGAGAGATGGAATTAGAGCCATGGGTTGGAAGCCTCGTCAGGGTGAATAGCTAACTGACTCGGGTTGTGTATTCTTATACTAGGGTATTGTATATTGATGTTACTAAGATATAGATATATTCCATCTACCATAAAATAAGCAATGCAATAAAGGGCTAATGATATCCATATTCAATTAAATAGAATAACAGTTTATTAGCATCAGGTGCTATTGTTATGGATGTATGAAATGTCGCATTTGTAATCATCCAATTGTAGTTAGTAGACTTAAAAGACAGAGGCTTGATAACAAGAAGGACATTTTCTATGACATAGTATTTGATATTTGCGATTATTGTAATGGACCTATCATAGCCGTCAGAAGATATGATAGACAAGATCCCACCGCATTTTATGATGAAAATCCAAACGAGATATCAGAAGATAAAATGGAGTTTTATACAAAGAACAATAAAACATAGAACTCTTAATCCTCAACTTAAAAAAACTAATTTATTAAAAGACATATATTAAATATCAGTGTTTTCCGTTCACTACTCTTATTTCTTGCCTCTTTTTTCCTTTGATGCATTACATAGGACACGGAATTTGAATAAAAGTTGAATGAACAGGCTAGTTAATCAATGTCAAAATACATGAAAATAAAAAAAGTTATGGGGGGCCACTAGTTTTTTCATTACATGCAAAATAGCTCCCTCCTCCTGATGATATGCAACCTTGAATAAAGCCCTGGTAGTATGCATGAGCGTAATGTTCTCCACTTATACCGCAATCACTTTGTTGAGTTTGATTGTACGAACCACCTTGTCCAGCTTCAAAGCCAGCATGATAACATTTCTGATTCTCACTATCATTGCTGTCATCATCATCATCATCACTACTACTATATGCCAAATAGCTTCCGATTGACATAGGTACCATGAGGGCACTTAGAAGGATCATTGCTAATATGTACGATTGTAATTTCATCGTATTTTAGCAGTAACCGAACTAGTATTTAAATTAGTAGCTGTTTCATTGACTCTGTTCCTTTAGAAGGCTTTTAATTCCTTGAAGTGAAATCTTATAAACAGTTAGTCAATAATGCATGCTCTAGTACATGTGAGAATTTACAAGGCTTGGAATTTCCGGTTCAAAATTACCACTCACTTTATCATAAGCCTTTGGATTACCACATAATTACAAAGTTATACTAATAGATAAAGCGTCATAGTCGTTTTCCGGAGTTTAAGGATGTTCTGGAAGGTGAACTTTGGATTTGAACCCGTTTCTTGAATTCACGGGTTTATACCGTGATAGATGGAGATATGTTTATACTTCAATTTTGAGGCGCCGGGAGTGGGACTCGAATCCATACCGTATAATCGTGGAGTCATACATAAAAGATTATATCATAATCTCAATTTTGCCAATAATCTGTAGTACTGAAAGTGGGGATTTAAATAGAAGTTTTTTGGACGTGGGTTCCCACTAAAATAGCGATTCTCTAACACTACGTTCGAGTCTGAGTCACACAAATTTCCATTGTTAATAGTTGCAATAATATATACTATGATAAAAAAAGAAACTCATTGGTTTGCGCCGGGTCGGGTTTATATTGTTAACGGTACGATTTTTGGGTTCTGAAATTAACTACTACTGAGTGATTAAATAGTGAATTTAATTAAGAATTTGATATTATTTCGATGACCTAATTAGATTTGCAACTTTCTAAGTAATTCACATGAACTAGCCTTGCTAGTGACTACTATCTATATTCAACTATCTGAATTCGGTACATCCTAGAAACATAAATTACTGTTGGTGGTGGTACTGTATTGGTTTTTCAGCATCAAGTCCCAAAGAAATAGCCACCTCTAGGGGGTTCTTTCCTTGAGGGTAAAGTTTAAAGACCCTAGCGCAACCGCTGACAGATAATAAATCATTTTATCAGTGCTAACTTCCTCCCTATACGACTAGTAACATTGCCTTAACACTATAAGCTGCTTGTATTAAATCACCGTTTGTACCGTGTTTCTTTACATTGGTAATAAATAAATCAAGCTGCAAGATTGCATCTTGAATATCTTGTGATATCATTACTTATTTTGCAAAGTCCTTCTTGCGTCGTTCTTTCCCTGTTCAAACAAATTTGATACAGTTCCTAAAGAAAAGTCACACCATTTATTTGCAATATCATTTTCATCAGCACTACGCTCGATCCTTATTATTTTAGTTATATCAAATCTATCCTCAAGTAAACTCCTGTATGGTCTAGATTTTCCATCACGATGTAGACTTTTTCCATTATCATTCAAAATTTCGTCTATTTTTTCTTGGGGTATGTTGTTATCTTTTGCTAGTTTTAACAGTCTATTGGTCAAGTTATAGTAGTCTGATACCATAGTGGCAACTTTTTCATCATATGGTGTCTTGTCCTGATACGTCAACTCATTTTTTAAATCTCTTATGCCATCTAAATCCGAAGGAACTGGATAATCCGCAACTGACGGCCATACGTCGATGATATAAACCTCTAAATCTGGAATATTGTTGTCCGTATCTGTTCCTGTTTTTTTTTCTACAGGTTTCTTCCAGTAATCTTGATGCGATGTTATTAGTTCTCTTAAAGGGGTGTTACTTAATATACCACCATCCCAAAATCTACTGTAATTTTTAGGATTGTAGTTTAGTATATCCGCTAATTTTTCTTCTTCGGTCTTTGTATAATCGTACTCCTTTGGAACTAAGGTGTAATCATAATGTTCTGGTACAGATGCACTTGCCAGTATATGTTCTACCATGATGCCTTTGTCATATTTTATTGTTCGTTCATATGTACCCTCATTTCCGTCAGGTCCGGGTGAGTCACCATACTCTGACTTTCTAGTACTTTTACCTTTATCTTTTCCGTAGCTATCAAAGGTTACAGTTTCACCCTCCTCAACGTCTACACTTATTACAAGAAGCCTTGGCTCCTCATCATCAAAGCTTGTTCCTATTGGAAATCTTATGGCTTCATTTAGAGACCCTCTTAACCTGCTATTATCATAGCGATACCAAATATTTGGTACGATAAAATTATCAAAGAATTTTGAATCAATTGTCGGTGTTAGATTAAGCGCAAATACATTTGGTGCTCCTCTTATTATAGATTCTTTTGCAGAATAATATCTCCTTGCAGCCTCCGCTGTAGCAATAGAAGAATTAGTTCTATATAGCGTTTCCCATCCTAAAGTCCAAGATTTTTCATCCCACGAAAAGGGCCACCATTTATTTAAATTAACATTTGAAGCCAATCCAGACTTCCAAAATTCTTCGAGTGCTTCAGCAGAACCCTCCCAACTCTCACTAATGGTCTTGTTCTCTTCCCTCCTCCTCCTTTTTATTACATAGCTTACCAAAAATGCAGCATTTATTGCACCTATAGAGGTACCTGCTACTATATCAAACACATTCTGGTCATCAGGAATATCTTTTTTGATCCAATTATACAAAACTCTAAAAACTCCTGCCTCATAAGCACCTAATGCTCCTCCCCCTTGAAGAACCAAGGCTCTTTGAGTATCTTTTTTTACCATTGTAATAGTATTAAACATTGTCTTATTTTTAAGAGTTTTGGCAAAGAATAGCATAATCATAACTGATTCCTGATCTCCTTGAACATCTTCTCACCCAAATAAGCCAGTTATTGTCTCATGATATTTCAACGAAATATTTTACGACCCGGAGCATATCTGAGATTGGTGTAGATTTGATCGTTAGTTGTCTGGGGTTTATACTTTACGAGTCAGAACGTGCATAGAGGGACTGGAGGCCTTGCTATAAAAACAGGGAATTTATTTCTTTTATACAACCCCTATCAAAAGGAGGGAAAGGGATTTGGAACTCCGTAGGAATACTTGAAGAGATAAAATAACTACACACATTTAATCGTGACTACTATATGGTAATCTTAATAAAAAGCCTTGAATTTTTTCCTAAGGCATGTCAATTAATCAATACTTGGCTCGAATCGAATGGATATGCAGCAAAAAACAACATGGAACTATTATAGTATATTAATTGTTCAGGACAGGTTCAGTGGCCAGTCTCTTTGAGTGTCGAGAAGTATGCGAAACAAAAATGAATAAATGAAAAAGGGAATACATTCTATGAAAGTGGGCTTTTTGAAATGTTGGGCTACTCAATAGAGAAATAATACAAATCCGCCAAATGTCTCAAGTATCCAACTGTAGCTTTATCTAAGCCATAACCATAATAGATATCTTCCCCCTATTTCACAGAGACCGCCAGAAAGAAGAAAAATAATGAGTATACAACTTCTTTATACTTTACCAATAAAATGGAAAATCCCAATAGTGTTAATATTGATTGTTAAATATCATATATTAACTACCAAACTTTTTTTATGATTTTACTTTATCGTTAGAGTCATCCTTATCAACAATACAACTACCGGTGATTTTCTTGTTGATTGCATATAAAGCGTATATCATTATACCAATGGAGAGTACTCGTAATGGTATTTGATAATTTGTAAGAAACGCTGTAGCCACCATACCTGCTCCACCGAAGGTTGAAATGATTATAAATCCAATAGATGAGCAACTAGCACAAGCGCTAGTTACTATTCCTAAAAATGAACCTGAAATCAATGATTTACCGATTTTCAGTTTTAAATTTTTTATCAAATAGATATTCATAGATACTACTATTCCCAAGAGAAGAGCTATGATGTTTGTAAATACAAATCCAACTATTGCATCATCAGGAAGATAAAAATAAAGTATGGGTGAAAAAAACAACAATTCATCAAAAATATTAAAAAAAATCCAAAATGAAATGAATACTAGGATAGTTATCGCGATATATAAAATCGGATTCGAACTGTATACTATTTTGAAGGCAAGAAGTCCTGTCATTTAGTTCTTTGTAGTATTTTGTTTTTCCAAGGTATCGATGACTGTCTTAAAAATAGGAAAAGGCTTTGGACCTTGTATTTTTTCAATAATTGAACCGTCACTACTCATTATTATAAATGATGGAGTTTCTGTAAATCCTAACGAATTTGCCAAGGCAATATCTTTGTCTATGAATGATTCGTACATTTTAGTATCAAAACATGAGTTAAACTCAGTAATATTGATATTTGGTAACTGTGAAACAAATTTCTTTAAGTTTTCAGTGTTGACCCAGCCAGAATCTATTGGACCTTGATTTGCATACAAAATCTTATGAAACTCCCAGAATTTTCCTTGATCATTGGTACATTGTGCTGCTAACGAAGCGTTTTTTGAATCGAATCCTCTGTTTGGAAGATGCTTGAATACATAGACTGCTTTATCCGGTTGAATATATGAAGAGTTAATTTGTTGTTCTGTATTATCTACATATCTTTTGCATAAGTGGCATTGAAAATCGCTAAAATCTACAACCACCAATGGAGCGCTAAGATTTCCATAATATGGTGAACCTTGCTTAATTAGAGCAGATAGTGTAAGGTTGTCTAGAGTTTGTGCAAAAACTATATTTTTCACTAAATGTTGGTTTGATTCTGTATAAATGAAATTTAATACCAAGAATATGAAAAAAAATACAAATACAAAAGATGAAAAATTAATGACACTATTTTGAGTAAATATCATTGCTCTAAAAGTTATTATCATTTCCTGTATATATTCTCCTTTTATATCTAGACTCATTTTAAAATTGCCTACAACCTAAACATGAGTCATGTAGTAGACTGGTGTATTGAATTTCAATAACCATTCATTTTACAACGCTACAATAGGACCTTATTGCAAAAGAATATACCTGAATCAGACGATGTTTGGGACCCGAATTCATACCGTATAATCGCGGATTCATCTATTAAATTTTTAAATGTGATTTGATTATCGTCTCTGGGATTTGTACAAACGTAAGCACGGAGGTTATATTGGAAAACAATGATATATTGTAATATATTGGGAATAATTGGATTTAACAGAAATATCTTTATAGATCCATTGAGTTATTAATATATGGACAAATTTTTCAGAATTAGGATAGATTCTGATAATATTGAAAATTTGACAAATTTTATAAAAGAGAATCCATTGGATATTGGTTGCACGGGGGGCATTACTGAGTATAAAGATGGACATTTCTCTATCGAAGCTTATGGTAATGAAAACGAAACCAAAAAATTACAAGAAGAAGCTCTTAAGAAATCTGACAAGATAACAATAGATTTAGTCGATATTACACAATATCTTTCAGATCGCCAAAAGGAGGTAGGAACTGGGGATAGATACAAAGACAAAAAAGAATCACTGCAGGGCTATGGGACAAAGGTGAAACAATAATGAGTTATTTGAATGTTCAAGAGGTTGAATCTGCACTGTTAAATCTACAAGCAAATTATGCTAATTTATCCAATTTGATTACTCTTCCCATAAAAACTCATGAAGGTAGAACATGTCATGCCATAAGAATTGGAAGGAAACCAAGTAACGATTGCGACAACATATTATTCATTGGGGGTGTTCATGCTCGGGAATGGGGCAGTTGCGAGATTTGTATTTCATTTGCAGCAGATCTTCTTGAAACATATGTTACAAGTTCCGGATTACAGTATGGTGGAAAGATATTTACTCAAAATCAAATCAAGACTATTGTTGAGAGTCTGAATATCATAATATTTCCTGATGTTAACCCGGATGGAAGAAATTTTAGTCAAACTCAATATCCTTTATGGAGAAAAAATCGCAATCCTAACACAGGTGTAGACATAAATCGTAATTATGATTTTTTATGGGATTTTCCCAATTTATTTTCACCTTCATCACTTGTTCATTCTTATACTTCAACAACTCCTAGTAGCGATGTTTATCACGGTCCTTCTCCATTTTCAGAGCCAGAGACTAGGAATGTCCAATGGTTATTGAATCAGTTCCCACGAATCCGATGGTTTATAGACATTCATTCCTACAGTGAATTGTTACTACATGCCTGGGGTGATGACCAAAATCAGAGTAACAATACATCAATGAATTTTAAGAATAATTCATTTAATTCTGTTAGAGGAATCAAAAATGATCAAACATATAGAGAATATATAACAAGTTGTGATTCAGTTAAAATTATATCTCAAGCAAATCAAATGAAGAACTCAATTAATTCTGTTAGAGGAAAAAACTATACAGTACAGCAAGCATTTGATATATATCCCACATCTGGCACTTCGCAGGACTATGCTTATAATAGATATTATGCCAATCCTACTAAGGGAAAAATTTTTGCCTTTACGATTGAATGGGGAACACAATTTCAACCACCATGGAGTGAAATGGAAAACATTATTCGTGATGTTTCTTCAGCGTTGGTTACTTTTTGTGTAGAAGCTGAAGATTTAAGATTTATTGATCAAAGATGGACGTTTGGTACTTCAATAGAAGTAGAAAATCCAACAGTGGGAATTCTAAAGCATTTAACTTTATATTCAAGTATTCAATTGCCTGCATCACAGCCAGTAATGTCTAATTGGATATTAGCTTCGGTTCCCACTCCAAATGTGACAGAAGGATGGAGGATTTCGGCGGTGATGCTAAGATGTAGAATAGCTCAAGGATTAATTGATAAAATTGGCATTAGGGATGGGAATGATACAATTCATGGATTTGAGGAGCTAACCATAGGCAATACTACAAATTGGGAAACTATTAGACTCGAACTACCGTGTCCAAGAAATTTCAGATTTGGTTTGGGTGTATCCATTCATGTGAATGGTCCCTTTGATACGGGTGGACCATCTAGTCCACCTGGTAAATTTGATTTTGCAAGCATAGGAATTGAGTTTACCAGAGATAATAATACTAAATCTGGACCGGTAGTTACTCCTAACCCGTGAGGATTATGTATATACAATAAATACGAAAGGAGAACATTGACTTTTGAATAGGCCTTCCCTTAGAAGTCCATACTCATTCTACTTGCGACATAGACAAACCCGTTTGTCGCATTCACCGTTAAGCTTTGATATATAAAGGTAAGATTCGCCATTCAATCTTGAAGGCCTATAATGAGACTGGAGGCCTTGCTATAAAAACAAGGAATCTAACATTCTAGCATTATTGTTAAAAGCGGATGAGTCGGGATTTGTTTATATGTCAAGTAGTAATGGGTTTTTACTACATGACTGGTATTGTATGTCCTCTCATATATCGTGTAGTTTAAGTTTCATAATTTATGGAAGGTGATATTGTCACTCATCAACAAAAAGCCTTATATCATTTTTACCATAAATCGTGTTATGAATTACCGCACAGACACTGAACCTGGTTCTTCTGGGTCAAAGGTGCTAAATAACGAAGTAGAAAATAAAAAAGCTATAAAGGAAATATAAGATAAACTGAATGAACTAGCTCCGTCATTGCATAATTCGGTTAACCTAACTACCATTAAGGACCTTGAATTACGTGTATCCGAATTAGAGGGGAAAGTAGAAAAAATTCTTAGTATTCTAGAATCAAAAAAAAGATTGTAATTGACCATATAAATTCATGTATTAAAAATTTGACAAAAATTACTCTAACATTAACAAGAATCATGGTATTGAGGAGATGGCATTAGTTTACATGTCAGGTAGTCATGGGTTTCGATCAAAGTTCAGGATCTCAAATCTGAAACCTTAAGAAAGTTCCGCTAATTTACTTGCTATCAACAAATTAAGTAGAATACCCGAGATAAGGTGTTGAGCGGACCTCCAGCTTACTTCTATATTATTTTTTTGGTAAAGAATTAGATCACCATAATATTTTTAATTTAGTTATTTATGACAAGTACCTTTTGCTCCAAAAATCAATTAAGACGCATTTAATATTTTCAAAACGATATACTTTGAGTAACAATTATTTAGAATATCATTAGACAATGAATACTCGTATACATTATATGACTTGAAATACCTTGTTTATTTTTCAAATAAGTTCCTTAATTTTTATCTCGAGCTTGTTTATAGAAATAGTATTGAAGTATGAGTATGAACAATAACATAAAGCAAAAGACAGTTTTAATAATCTATAATAATTATGATGTTAAAGACTATGTAGATACTTTAAGAAATAACAATATTCTAGTCTTGTTATACTCCGATCCTATTTTAGCTCTTAAGGAGTATAAACCCAGATTCTATGATTTGATCCTCTTGGAAACCAGATTAACAACTATGTCCGGTTTTGAATTTTATTCTTTAGTAAGTAAGATAGAAAATATCCCTGTTTGTTTTCTAACTAATTTATCTACGTATTATAATAGTCTAGGTAATTTTTATCATGATATTGATATAGGTTGCTTTATCAGTTTAACACATTCAACTGATACATTTCTTAAACTAATTCAAGTGAAATTGAACAATTAAATTTTATTTCTCCAATTCAAAATTACACTATTCATAACTTAATTTGTCATATAGTAATTTGTTAGTTATGACACTAATTTACAAAAACGTTAAATATCATTTTACTAACCGGTAAATAAGTGAATGTCAAAACTATTTTCAAACTCATTATTAATTCTAGGGATTATAGAGGATGTAGACATTAAGAGAATCCAAAAGGCAGAATATTTCCATCGTTCTTATCCAATAGATGATCTTGTTCAATCAATCAGAGAAAAGAGTTTGCTTCAGCCAATTATTGTTAGACCTGTAAAAGAGAACTTTGAGATCGTAGCTGGCAATAGAAGATTTGATGCTTGCAAAAATTTGGGTTGGAAAAAGATCATATGTCATATAGTGGAACTAAACGACAAGGAGTCTTTTGAGATTTCCCTTACAGAAAATATACAGCGTAAAAATTTAGATCCAATTGAGGAAGCACGATTATACGAAATATATGTATCAAAACTTGGGTGGGGAGGGATATCTGAACTTGCATCTAAAATAGGAAAAAGTGTTTCTTATGTCGATAGACGACTTAGGCTGCTTGATCTACCCAGCGATGTAGTTGAATCTATTTCTCATTCATTGTTAACGCCATCAAGCGCTGAGGAATTAATTACAGTTAAAAGTAAAGAAATTCAATCATATTTAGCCAAACTTATAGTTGAAAAGAAATTGTCCTCAAGACAAACAAAGGACATGGTAAATCAGATGGAGTCAGCAAATGATTATGAAAGTTTTGAATTCTTAAATGGAACCAAAATTATTGACATTGATAATTTTACTTCAAAAATATTTGACAAGTCAATTACTATACTAAAGATTGCTTCAAATAAGTTAGGGACCTTAATACCTGAGATAGAAGAGAATTGGATAATATACGAATTGTTGATGCAACATAAAACTGTAATAGATAATAGAATTGATATATTGATAAAACAAAAGAGAAAATTATAGCATTTTTAGAATTTTGCCGCGCGGCAAAAATTATCTTACCATTGTATGATTCTTAGCATTCGATGAAAAGGTATAACTAATGGTTAGTAAATGTTGTCAAAAAAACTAAAATACTATAATATGAAACATTTGCTATGTCAATATCAGAATCTGATAAATTCAGATCCTCATATGAAGAAGAACAGGAAGAGTATATCTCTAACCCGGAAATGGATTATGAATCATTTGCTCTTCAAGCCGAATCTGAAAACTTTAATTCAAATGAAACGATGTTACCAGAGCAAGAATCAATGATCAATCAGACTGAGCAATTTGAAAATGAACAATTAGAGGAATCCGAGACCGAATATCAATTATTTGCTAACGAATTAAGAGATTCTGATTTCGAAGGTATGGCCTTTGAATTCGTACAACAATTAGGATCAAATTTTCAAGGATATACACAACAAATCGGGATAACTGGTGAATCTGAACAAATCATGGCCAGTCCTGAATCTGATAATCTTGTTAATGGTTACTTTGAAAATTCAGTAGCCAATATGGTTCCTAGTCTCGAAAGCGAAATGGATTCATTTTCGAACTATATACAAACTCAATTTCCAAATGGTGGAGAATATGAAACCTTTTCCTTGTTGGTAGATAGATATCAACCAATTCAATCTGAAGATTTTGTGAAAAGATTTGCTAGAAGGATTGCAAAAGCATCAAAAGGGTTTGTCAAAAGGGGATTAAAAAAAATCGGAGGTGCTGTAAAAGCAGTCGCAAAGGCTGGAAAATGGTTAGTAAATAAAGGCATCATACTTGGATTAAGAAAATTTATTAATTTTGTCAAGGGTAATATCAGAAAAATATTAAGAATTTTTGTAAGACGAGCTATAAGGGGATTGCCCCCAATATCAAGACCCTTCTTTACAAAGGCTGCAAGAAGGATAGGGTTGGCAGAGCAAATGTCTCCTGAAATGGAGCTTCAAAATGAGATGGTATTTGAAAATGAACAATTTAATACCTTCATAACTAGTGAATTAGAATTTGAGACTGAAAGTATGGTCTATGATGCTGAATCTGAAAATGAATCAGAAGAGGAATTTAATGCATTACAAGAAAATGAAAACCAGATTGCAGAGATGATGGAGGAATTTGACCGTCAGCTCTTTGCATTTGGAGAAAATGAACTCAACAATATTGTAAATTCTGAAGCCTCAAACCCATACAACCCTGAATCATACACACCTGAAGCCTCAAACCCATACAACCCTGAATCATACACACCTGAAGCCTCAAACCCATACAACCCTGAATCATACACACCTGAAGCCTCAAACCCATACAACCCTGAATCATACACACCTGAAGCCTCAAACCCATACAACCCTGAATCATACACACCTGAAGCCTCAAACCCATACAACCCTGAATCATACACACCTGAAGCCTCAAACCCATACAACCCTGAATCATACACACCTGAAGCCTCAAACCCATACAACCCTGAATCATACACACCTGAAGCCTCAAACCCATACAACCCTGAATCATACACACCTGAAGCCTCAAACCCATACAACCCTGAATCATACACACCTGAAGCCTCAAACCCATACAACCCTGAATCATACACACCTGAAGCCTCAAACCCATACAACCCTGAATCATACACACCTGAAGCCTCAAACCCATACAACCCTGAAGCTGAAATGGAAACGGAAAATAATCATGAGAATATGACTTTGGCTTATGATAACTTTGTAACTAACCTGAGGAATGATTTATCATCTTTCAACCTACAGTATGAACAATTCGCCCCAGCAATAATAACAGGTGCTAGAATTGCATTCAAAACGATACCACCTCTTAGGCGTAAGGTAATAAATTTAATTGCACAAGGTTTGCATAAATTATTAGGTAAATGGATACCAAAAAATATTGGCGATGTTGCTTACAAACCTCTGGCTAATATTCTCCTAAAACTAATGGGACTTGAAAGCTCTCATCCTAATCAATATACTGAACAGAGAGTATTTGCAGAAGCATTAGCCAATACCACGTTAGAATCATTAGTTAATACATTTAATTTGCCACAATCTATATTAGAAGGCGACAATTATACACTCGAGGCTGAAGTTGAGGGAATAGTTCAGCAAGCTGCCCTTAATAATTTTCCAGCCAGCGTTGTTCCAAGAATGGGACCAATTTCACAGTCCAGAACTTCATTACAATTTGTTTCTAGAGGTAAATATCAGATCTTAAATAGACCTATAAGAATAGTACTAACACCGTCTCAAGTAAATAGTATTAGGCTAAGAAATTCTTTGACACTCAATAGATTCCTTAGACAAAATTATAATTGGGATGGGAAATCTATCGTAACTATAGACGTAAGCGTATTCAGAAACCTTGCGGGCATGGCCAGACCATTTAAGATACTTCAAGACCATTTTGGAAAGGGTAGAAGAATTAGAATAACAATAGCACATTTAAGACGACTTTACAGATTAACTAGAAGAATCTCTAGACTTTTTAGACTATCTAGATTTTGGTCGTCATCATTTCCTGTATACTTTATCATAAACAAAGTTTCTATTTCTGGTAATCTAGGAAGACTGTCCATGGAGTCTGTAGCTCCAAGATCCTCACGGACTAGAGGAAATGATGTAAGGGCAAAATTAGATACGCTGGGTCGCCTTAATCTGTCATTTTATATTGATCAGCCAACCATAAACAAAATCAAATCTCTAGGCGGTACAAACATCTTGACAGGACTTAGAACGATGATGACAAAAATGTCATCTTCAAGTCAAACGTGGTTGCTAAATCTGCTAACTAAACTAAGGATCCCTAGATTCATTTCTCGTGGTATAGTAAGGTTATTGATGAGAGTAGCAAGACACTATATCAACAGATATAGCTCTTCAATACTAAGAAGGGTAAATGCTCTAATAAATACTTCAAATGGTTTAACTATAAAACTTCGCGTTCAATTGCCGACTAATTTTGTCCAGTCAATACGCAGAATAAATCCATTGAGGATACCGTCATTACTGAAATCACTAAGAAGGCTGTCGATCTCTATCTTGGTATTGCGTGGATATTCTTTGTGATTCCAAGCAGTAAGTCCAAATCAAGTAGTTGATTTAACATGTATCAAACCATTGCTGCTATATATGGTAAAGGTTTGCATAGAGATCAATCTAATGCTATTTTTCTTTTAAAGAACTCTCTGAATAGCTTAGACCATGCAATTCACAATTTGACAAACCCAGTATCAAAAATATCTGAACAAGCAAGAATGCATCTAAGATTTAATCAGAGGATCGCTGTTGAAAATTCCTTCTCACTAAGGACAGTATATCTGAGAAGATTACTCGCAGATCTAAAGCATGAATTATCACAACCTGATCTAAGAATCCTAAATAATCTCAATCTTATACGACTAAAACTCGAAACTGTTAGGAATGAATATCTCAGAAGTGAGATGGTTTTTGGATATTATATTGATCTCCTTCACACCAGGGCCATAAGTGGAGTGGAAAGAATTCTAAAAGGATATGATGTACTTGCTACAGAAACACTAAGGGTCTTTCTTTCTCCATTAGGATATGAAATACCTACAGTTATTGTTTATTTGGAGCAAATTGGCGATGGTGCAGCCATAATGCGAGCGGATGTATCACTATGGGATAGATACAGAAATCCATGTGCTGTAATCAAAATGCCTCAAAGTAACATTTGTACTCCTAGATCATCAATATTTCATGAAGCAGGACATCAAATCGGAAGTATTACGGGTCTAAATAAAGAGGGGGCTGAATTATTGTTTAACACGGTAAGAAGTTCAGGAGGTAGTGTCGCACTTGCAAATTATTGGAAATTTTGTGCTACTGAGATCATTGCCGATCAAATTGCAACTCAGCTTACTAATTGGATAGGTGCGCTAACCATGTTCAACATATATTCAGGATCATCGGGTAGCACTATTGGTATTGCAGGTAGAATGTTTTTTGTAATACCTAGAGATCCACACTTGATGGGTTATCTAAGAATTCTATCCAATCTCGAATCTTGTAAACAAGCATTCGGTGTGGGTCCATGGATTGATTTTGAAGAATCATTTAAGATTCTTTATCCTACCTATTTAGCATCTCCAAATTCCTTAAAGATCATAGAAGAGTCTCAGGCTTTACTACCTTCCATATGTAGAGCTCTATCCCTAACCAAATTAAAGTCTCTTGGTGGAAAAAGCTTGGAAGAAATGTTTCCAATGAAAAAATCGTCACCAAATATGATAAAAAAACTTTTAAACTTGGATCTCTCTAACTTTTCCATAGATATGGTAACAAGAATAAGATATCCTTTTCAGACATTAGTTGCATTTGGAATTATGCAGATGATGGGAGGCAAATCCACTTACTGGGTAACATCTGAAATGGGAAAATGGTTAAATTTTTTGGGCGAACAGGAGATGAAATAATTACAATGAGTGCTCAGGGCATAATATCAAATTTGAATATCGGAGATGTAGATCCTATTCAAAGACTAGGAAGAAAGGCGTTATTACAATTTGTGGCTTTGGACTATTGCATACATATTCAATCTAAAGTGCTGGCCGCAGCAATAGTAGATGGTTTACTGCCTAATGTTGCGGACCCACTATTCGATAGTGCTAACGATTTCTTAAAGAATCCATACAAGTTAGATTCAAATATGATAATTGAGCTAACCAACTATGTTAGTTTTCCCCGTAGTATCAATACATATCCTGATGAGATTATGCGGGTATTCAGAGACTATTATATATCCATCTCAATGCAACAGATCCTTTCACACGTACTTGTCAATACCCAAAGAATAGTTGATCTACAGTATGTAGAATTGGAAAACATTTCTGGAACATCAGAATCCTATGGGACTACTGATCAAATTGATAGTGATATACTCGATTATTATAGAGATATTAGGAATAGTCATGTTAAAGAGGAACTCGAGACATCAAATTCTGGAACTCCATTGAAGGGCGAATATGAAGAAATAATAATAAAATTTATTGAATCTATAGCTGATTTATCTAACCTAGATCTGGAAAACCTTTTACAAAATAATATGAACTATGTCGTTGACGAGCTAGAAAGAGAACGGATATTATTGACAAACGTTTTTCCCTTTCCTACCATTCCAGCAGTATCCCTCCTCCAACCCGACGTGTTAAATTCCAACACTAATGAGATAGTTAAAAATAACTTAGATAACCATATGACTACATATACAGAAATTTTCAGATTGGCTGGATTAACAGAAGTGATCAATATTTTTGACGCTTATTTACCTAATGATATTGTAGGAATTGTTAATTCCGACATTTTTTCTTCTATATTGGATTATTGGGGTCACTTATTTACCGAAAGTCGACCTGTGATTATTAATACCTTAACAACCACCTTGCCTAAAATTTCCGAAAAATTCGTGACTACTGTTACACCGTCAATATCCCAACAAGATCTTCGTTATAATTGTTTGAGATTAATGATTGATTATTTGCAAAAAACCATAAGATCAATAAGATTAGATGAGATGCAAAATATTTCTGAAAAGCCTACTGCTGCAAATTCGGTGGTTTTGTTTAGAAGTTTAAGAGCGATGACTGACGGCCTAATCAAACCTGTACCTGCGACTAAATTATTGGATCCAACATGGACTCCAGATGGTGATCTAACTGGAAGGCTGGGGTACATGTTTAACTGTTTATGGGTTTTATCCGCAGAAAGAGAGTTAAATACACTATTTAAGTTTGCATATGATGTTATATATGCATCTAATCCAGCCGTGGATCCTTACGGCTTGGGCAGCCAATCTCTAGGTGGATTAAAGGTAATTCCCGCGGCGGTCTTTCCTGGTAGCTTGGATTCAAGCAGTGCTTTGGAAAACTCCAAGAGTCTCATTGATCTGGATTTTGAGAACGATAAAAGGAGGATCAAAATCAAGGAAGAAAAGATGAAACGGTCTGGTGAACTAGAAAAAGTTATGATGAATGAAGGAGGGAGGTGGCTGATTTGAACAAATCTTCTTACACCTCCAGTCTGAAAATAGGGGTTCCGCAGGGTACCGTCCACCCCATATGGACTTACTATGTTTACTCTACCAACATTTACAACGTGATGAGAAGAGTATTGCGTACCTTCCTAATTACTAATAACCAATTTAGCTTAACTCCAGTAGAAGATCAAGAGGAAATCCAATTACTATTGGAAACCCTGAAATACGGTTATTCATCCCCTAAAACAACAATCGTCAGTGAATTTGGCTACGAACAATTACTTATTAATACTTTTCACAGAACATTTGGATTTTTTAACAACCCCAATCTGAAATATCCTCGATCTACTACCACGAATTCTAGATTCAAGAGCTTATTGGAGGATTCGGTCTTGCTAAATATAGCACAGGCTATTTGGAGTAAGAAAAGTACATTTCAATTGTTAGACGATCCAGCATCATTATATGAGCAAATTATCGACTTAAAAAGTATGTTACTGGCTTCTAAAACAAATACGATAGAATGGTTAAATAGATATTGGGTTAATATTTTTCATAGATTCTTTACCATATTGAACAATAGAAAACTCATTAGAGAAAAAATGGGTATAGTGGAAGTGGGTCCAGATAAGATACTCATAGCGCTTGGGGCTAAGTTTGGTGTCAACGTTCCAGTTGATACTCTCTATAGGTTCGAATTAGCTAACTATCTGAATACATTCTTGTTGAAGATAGAAAGAACAGATTGGAATGTAGATTCCACCGAAGCCTTGTATTCTAGTGACAACTTTTTTAAGCTTTTGTTCAGTGCTTATAAGGTAATAGAAAAAAGAGACTTTAAACGGGAAGTACAGTTTATAGCACCCTCTAATAGACAAACCGCATTTACTAGAGTATAGTAAATAATCCTTTTCGTGATGAGCTGTATTTCAAAAATAGTGCATCAATTTTTTTATTCTTAAAGTATGGAAAATAGACGCTTTTCTATTAGATGATTTTGTTAAAAGTCATATTGATTCTACTTCTTTGCTGCAAAAGACTGCCTAGCGCATCCAATACTCAGACAATAGTAGTATTTCTGAAAAAATACAAGAAAGTACCTTATACAAATACGACTTACATATGATTGTTTTCTATTTCTTTCAAAAAAGATATAGAATACAGAACATTTTGGTGCCATAGCTTTATAGAGACGTTAATAGAGTTTATTATGATAATTCAAAGATTTGAATATTAAGACATAACTAATATGTGATTATTTTTATGAAAATTTAGTTACCTTTTTCGATGGTTTTTCTAAAATGATTCAATTTCAATTTGAGAAAGTTACTATTATTTATATGAAGTATAAGTTTGAATTAATGTATTATTGAAGTACTCCTCTAAAATATTACAAGACCTATAAATATGTATTAGAATAATGGGTGTAATTCAAATGCCTGGCTATTTAAATACTTGTTACTAGATTAATAAACTATGTCCATTCATAGATTTCCCTTAATTAGAAATACTGATCCTGCAATTTTCTCTAATGAACGCTATCTAGATAATTTTGTTGAAATTGATTATGATAAAAATTATAAATCGAACCGAACAAATAATCCAAAAATTCTGAAACTGAAATATAGAGATAACGTTACAATCGAAATCTTGCAAGATCACATTCGACATGATTTTCTTAATCATGATTATGCTATTCGAAGTTTCAAATTTTATATGGGATTTCAGAATCGATTATATCCATCCAGTTTAAATCCATACACTGTTCCTAGGTTGTGTTACATAAAATCAAAAATCATAGAAATTACCTCGATTACAGATATGGATAGAATGGTCCTAATTCCTTCGCGGAGATTTCCCTTAAGTAATTCAGAAAATGAAAATTATGAGTTAGGATCAATCAAAAATGAGGAAAATTTGTTCGGAATTTTTCGGAATAGAATGAGCCTTGAAAAGAGGTACCTCAAAGCCAGATCATTAGTAGGAAAAAAAGGGATTTACGTAGTTCTTGTATATAATATTTATTTCTATGACGGAAGAATTTATGAAGGAGCATCTATTAATACGGGGGATCCTAGATCCCTGTTCAATGGACAATCACATGCAGAAGGACAATTCGATATACAATTTCGTAAATTGATAACAATAGGTGGCTACAATTCAAAAAATATTAGAGAAGTGATTATTAAAATTTCTCATAGCCCGTGCCAGAAGTGCGGACGTACTCTACATAATCTTCAGCAAAGTCATCCAAAAATTAAATGGACCTTAATTTATGAACAATATTGGGAAGGAGAAAGTAAAAATGCTCCTATGATAGCAAGGCGACTATTGCGTGTTTTCTTACCTGGTTGGAATATTTATCCACCACCGTAATCTCCATTTTACGATTTTCTCTTATCGTTACAATTTATAAACTGAAAAATAGAGACTTTCTACAAACTTATTATGCAAAAAAATTGGATACATGTTAGAAGGGAAAACCCGTTAAATGGATGACGAATATATTATTATCATATCAGGTTATATATAGAATGATTAGACTTTGAGTAATAAAACCAAATTGTCCATCTTATTTACATGTCCACACCACGGGATAATGAGGCTGGATAGACAGAGTATACGAGTCAAAGATCATCTACCTGATTCATGCAAGAAAGATCTGGGTCAAAAATTTAGCGATGATAATGATTTATTTACTCGACAGCTAACTGCAAGTATCGTAGATAATATACAAAGAAAAAGTGGAAAAAAACCGTATGATCAGGTAGCGGAATTTCACAGAAAGTATGTTGATTACAATAGATGTGAGGAATGTGCGTTTGAATTATCAAGCTTTTTAGCTAATCGAGCATACTTAGAATATCACAATGAGATATTACAAATAATTGAAGAAATGGTTCCAGAAAATGGGAATAGCTTGGCATTTTTATTCGATATTCATGGTACAGATCGAAAATCTATACAAGTTGAAGGTCAAAATTTTCCTTTTCAAGTGCTAATTGGAACTGATGAACAAAGGTCTATTCAAGCACTAACACAGATTGATTCGCAAGCTTGGTGGCATGATGGTAAGGGTCTAATACCACGGCTGCAGGGGAAAAACATAACAGTATTTCCTCCAAATAAAGATCTAGAAATCCAGAATCATATACTTGATGGTGGTTACACTATACAAAAGTATGGTAGTTCTCAATTCAAAAAAAGATTAGCAGCAATTCAAATCGAAGTCATTTATGAGATACGAACAGATAGGGATAAACGTCAAAAACTTGCTGAAGATTTAGCTGATTGCATTTATGAGTTTACTCTTCCATTTATACCCCATACTTAAATATTGAGACTTGACAATTAGAATCTAATCAAAATGTGATATTGGTTTCTCATCATGAACACATCTGCTTGTATGAGCATAAGATTTAATACAAATTTAATTATACTAGATCAGCTAATACATGACCCTCTTATTGAATACTCAAGGTTTTTGGATCATGTTCAACAGACGATGTGCATATATATTGAAAGTATTAGAGTATGTTTTAGTCATTCAATAAACAGTCTGAGACAAACAAAAAAAACTATCTATTATAAATACTATAAAAAATACATAGGTGAAATGAAGATTTACGAAAAATTGATGTTACTTTTAACTATTGCCTTTATATTTACTATACCTCTTGATATTAATACTATAATACATCAACAATCTTTTGCTCAAATTAGCCCTTCTCCTGAACGATTGCCACCTACTTCTACACCACCATTTGAAGAACTACCTCAACAACAAAAAGCCACATCGACAAACAAAACATGTATTATAACTCCTTCATTAATCGAAGTGGAAGGTACACCTCAACAGATTGAAGGTCCATATTTTGTTGATAGCATGCCCAACCGTTCTGACCTCCGAGTGGAACCATCCGATGGCTCAATTCAAGAAGGAATTCCTTTGAACATAACTATCAATGTCTATAGAGTTGATGACAGCGATGGAAATGGAAAAGAAACTTGTGTTCCTTTTAGTGGTGCCATAGTGGATATCTGGGAAGCAAATTCTCAAGGACTATATTCTGGAGTTAGAGAAGATGGTACTCAAGGACTGGATTACCTTCGGGGAAACCAAATTACTAATGAAAATGGAACAGTGAAATTTCAAACAATTTATCCAGGATGGTATGAAAACAGAGCTATACATATTCACTTGAAAGTTAGAGATTTTGAAGGTCCAGAGAAAATCTTTGAATGGACTTCTCAATTGTATCTTCCTAATTCAATAAATGAACAAGTACATTTACAACCTCCGTACAATGACCATGGACCTGTCCCCATGACAAATGAACAAGATTTTATTTATACTGGGCCTTCTACTGATGGTTTGATAAAAAATAATACAGGAAATCACTTAATCCTTAACATATCCAAGTCCGATGGCGGATATAGTGGTACATTTAATGTGGAATTGAACGCTACTATGGATACATAACAAACATAGACGAAGTTTGGGACTCGAAGCCCTGTCATAAAAACAGGGAATCTAACAAATTGAGTTTATTATGATGTAGGAGATGGGTTTGTTTACATGCTAGATGGTTACAGGTTAATATAGTATTTACTAATGATAAAGTCAATATATCTAAGGCACCAGAAGAGGGATTTGAACTCCGTAGTTATACTCTAAGAGACAAATAAAATGAAAAATATCTCCAATTAAAAGATTGAAGAAAATGAATTATCAATGTATCTCTATTAGCCACTGGATAGGACAATGATCCTTTATTATATTTACTGACCTTCGATTGCATAATTCAGTTTAGCGTTTTCAGACGGTGGCCCACTACACTTTAGCCAAAAGTACTCAGAATCAACTATTGATGATAAACCGCAGGTAACAAGGTTCGTAGGCACTAAAGAATTAGTCAAACCATCTATTATTGACACAAAGTTCATCCAGTGATTGTCATCAATATTCGTATATGTGGCGTATATTTTATTCATGTCGCTAATCAACAGTTCTTTGACAAATTTAAGAGGAATGGTCTTAATCATGTTGAAAGAGGTAGCATTAACTACTGAAATCCCGTCATCATCTACCGCATAAAGAGTATTAGTATCTTGATTTAGTTCCATATAATAAGGCGTGTGTTGACTCAACTTGATAGTTGTTATCACTTCATTAGAAGTACCATTAATTACCGAGATGGTTCCTTCCTGATTGAGTACATAAACTAGGTTTGTATGACCATCAGGAGATATGGACTGGATTATTCTAATAGGGCCAATTCCAACCTTCACTGTATCTATGACTTTTTCAGCTTCGGTATCTACTATGGAGACGGTTCCATTCGGTTTGAAAGCGTATGGGCTTCCTTCGTTGGCTACATATATTCTGTGATTACTGTTGTCCACTATCATGTCAGAAGGTGTATTACCGATCATTATTTGATTCTTATCCCAATAAGCGGTATCATTAATTACAGTGATAGTTCCGTTAGTCCCGGACTCATAGTAACTATTAAGTACGTATAATGTATGCGGATATTCGTATCCAACTTCTATTGGTCTGTACCCGGTAAAGATTGTTTCACTTATTGTATTTGAAGTAATGTTTAATTCCTTAATCCCGGATGTAGTCCAGTCAGTAAAATAGAACATATTAGAGTATGGTCCATACAATTGGTTGAAATCATTATGACCAATGTAAATTTTGTCAGTAATTGTTAGTGTTGGAAGGTTTATTACAAGAATATTTGAATTCTCACAACATAGGAGGACGTTTAGACTATCTAATTTGGTTACTGTTGGACGATAATCCGAGTCAACAGTCATGTTAATTGGAGATAATGTATTAGACAATTCATCGAGTATAGATATTGATGATTGGGACCATCCATATGGAATAATAAACAATTCACCCTTTGAAGCTTCAGCCAATGAAACATCAGATCCTAGTCCCAATTTTAATCCAGAGAAAGGTACCGTATTTACAACGCTAGTTAGAACAGAGTCATTTTTTATATTTTGATCAGTGATGGCGAATTGTGAAATTTTCCCATCAGGATTCCATCCCTTTAAATGTCCAGTTTCGTTGTCCTGTAGTGTTACAAAACTTCTATTGATTTCTGAGGAGTTGTATGTCGTAGCTAAAGACGAATAAGAGTAATTATCAAAAGGATAAAAGTAGATAGCACTAATAAACAGAATGATTCCCAACACAGGAATTAAAGGGTTTATATTATTTGTCGTACCATGGCTTTGAACCCCTATCTAATAAACCTTGTGTTAATATTCTAAGTATTATAAAATATTGTTTGAAAGTTTGAATTTTTCCTGATCCTTGTGATGTTATTAATAAAAAAATTTGTTTTGTATTAAGAAACATTGGGCATATTTAATGGAGTTAGATATGTCATGCTTGAATTCATTTTACTGATTCCTCGTTCCCAATACTCTCGTCTGCTATTGCATCAAGTAATGAATTAATGGATAATGTTTATCTAGATGATTTCAGTTTCGAGATAGGTAGTGACTGTATAGCCGAGGGACTTTAAAATGGGACGGATTGCACCATTTCAGAAGTAATATGACCATGAAGTGAAGAAAGAGCTTTCGAGGCGTTTCCATCTTTATAATGAATGTCTATTCCTAATTGATAGAGTATTTGGTACTATTTTTCTAGTCTTCATTGAAGATCATCATAGGAATTGATAAGTAATCCAAATAGACAAAGGAGGTTTGGGACTCGAATCTACGTCTTTCGGACGTGGGTTCCAACAAAAAAGGGCCTCCTACTCTTTAAACCACTTGACTAATCAAGGTCCGGGCCCGGTGGGCTTCAGGACGATATCAGTCCTATAATGTGGGTTCTATTGATTATTGACTGTATCGACTATCCATCCATTTGAATTCAAAAGAAGTTTGTAGTTATTCTAAAGTCCTCTCATTGCTATTTGGCAAATCCATAACACTGCCTTTAATTGGTTTATCTGGTTGTTCGAGAACTCCATCATCTTGTATTGGTGCCGCAGGACCAGATGGTGAGGATGGTGGAGGATTTGGTGGTGTATCAAGCATTTGAAGCTCCTTTTGGGTGCAATTGACATAACCTTCGCCTTCTACCCACGCACACTTTTGACAAAATGATTCTCCCAAGATACTGCCTTTAATTTTTTCTCTCCAACAACAAGTTTGATATTTATCATTAGGTCCAGACCATGAGCAATTACCACTATTAGAATATCCTGGGGCTGGTCTTTCAGCAAATACAAAAGTTGTACTAGAAACTAACCCTGCCATCAAAAGAGTCATAATAGCTGCTATCACAACATTACTTTTGATCATCATTCCTTATTCAACTTCTTTTTGTTTCCACTATCAATATTATTTGCATAAAAAATAGATATTTCGTACTTTTGGATATGATTTATAAAATACATGAACTTCATGTTCACAAAAAGTATTTTAGAATAACTAACAAATTCTAAGAATTTTAGACTAACAATAACATTAATCAAACTTAGGACGAATAGTTCAGTTAAAGACAATAGGCCTGGTGGGTTTAGTAATAGATATATTACGAATCCAAATTGCAAGTAATAACTATCATTGGTATAGATGTTACGATTTTGCAGATGAAAGCAGGATTAAGATCATCTTTCTAAATATCTTACATATTTCATTTCAATCGAAATAATGTTCAAAAATAACAAGATTATTAAACATAGTCATCTTAATCCTTTATTGAAGATTATGATACCCAAATTAATGGTCATGAGTTTATTGTTGGTGTCTACTGCGATTATCTTTTTCTCTCTTTGTGACGACTACGCATTAGGGCAATTTCAAGAAACTTCAAATGGTTCTGCGCCTACAGGTATGAATTTTTATTTTAATCCCATTTATAATGCATCAATTAATTATCCATCTAACTGGTCTGTGAATGAAACCGATCCGGACGCTACGGACAGGGTTGACCTTATTGCTACGTTTGTATCGCCCTATGAAACTTATAATGATAATTATACTGAATATGTAGAGGTGTATAGGGACGATGGAATTTTTTATGAAGCCGATTTAAATGAATATTTGCAAGAAGGGATTGATACTTATCAAAATATTTCCAATAACTTTACTATAATCGATTCTTCAACTTCAGGTACTCTTTCTAATCTCCCTGCTTATACTCTTAGTTATTCTCAAGTCATTGAGGGCCAAGATGGTCAAGAACCTATTAAACTTAAAAACTATGAGACAGGCACTTTGGTAAACAATACTGGATACTATATTACTTTTGTTGGAGAAGACAAACAATTTGATAAATACTTACCTATTGCAAAGCAAATGATCGACTCTTTCGAGTTGCTGTTGCCTTCATCTGTGAATTTAACCTATCCATCAGATGAATTAGAGGAATTAGATACTGGAACCAACGAGACCATTCCAACAAACAACGCGACTAATTCTAATCTTACTACAATAAATGATTCAAATGAAGATAAAATTATTAAGAACTCTACTGGCACGTCCAAGAGTGAAACTTTCTCTAAATTAGTTCAAGCCCTACGTGACATTCTTCAGCGTAACAACTAGTATAGTATGAATGGCATTTGAACATTTGTTGTATTCAAACATTCATGAATGGTGAAAGAAATAAAAGGATAGAACTCATAAACCACTACTCACGAGAATTTAGTCAAAATATGTAACCGATAAAAAGATTAATGTATCATAAAAGACTTAACCATTGACTTCTTCAGGTTAGAGGAACTATTTTTAACGTTTGATATACTTTCTTATGGTTTTGCTCACTTTAATGTATCCTTTGTAATAATTAGTCTAGATACCTTTTATAAATAGAATCAAAACAAGGATTTCTTATCACAATCCACCTGAGTAAGGACACGGTGGAAATATGTGGGCTAAAAACTATAAGGATTGGAAAGGTTCAACATTTTCCTTTAATCTTCTATTACTCTTATAAAAAAATATACAATAAAAAAAATGTTCTATATCTTCTAGTATAGTTATACATAATCAATAACTTTGAAATTACTACTAGTAAATTGGTGTACCAAAGTCACAATATACAAGCATTTCCCGTATTTAGCTTTTTTGTGTTTTTGTTAATTTCATCCTCTTTTTGCTCAACAATTCAACTCTCTTATGGTGCCTACGCCAAAGCTCCTCGATCACCATATGGACCTACAGTGAATGACGATACTCTCACAGTTGAAAAAGTTACAGATAATTTAGATATTCCTACGAGCATGGCATTTCTAGGTCCTAATGACATCCTGGTTACAGAAAAAACTACAGGTAAGGTAATGAGGATCTTGGATGGACTGGTGATGCCGCAGCCAGTTTTGGATGTCCCCGTAGCATCACTAATTGAGCGAGGATTACTCGGTATAGCTGTTTCCAAGAATATAGCAGAAGGAAAAACATATGTTTTCCTCTATTATACCGAATCTGGAGATGGAATAGATGAAAGTGACGCAAATAATCTTGTCGATCCATTGGGAAATAGGCTTTATCGTTACGAATTTGTTGATAGCAGATTAATAAATCCAGTTTTGTTATTGGACTTGACCGCAATTCCTCCAAACACTAGAGGTGAACATAATGGAGGCAAAATCCGAATTGGTCCAGATGATAATGTATACTTGATAGTTGGAGAAGTGGGTGGTCACAGAACTCAGGCACAAAATGTGTTCGATGGTCCAGCTCCAAATGGACTTGGAGGCGTACTTAGAATTAGTCAAGATGGTGGAATAGTAGATCCAGATAATCCTATTTTTGGTGATGGATTACCGCTAAATGTTTACTATGCAATGGGCATTCGAAATAGTTTTGGTATGGATTTTGATCCTCTAACAGGCAATCTTTGGGATACTGAAAACGGACCTGACACCGGTGATGAAATAAATTTAGTATTTCCGGGATTTAACAGCGGCTGGGTTCAAATTCAAGGTTATGAAGATGATGATTTACTAGAGAATGAAGCATCTGAAGCTAATTTGACAGAGTTTGGAAATAGTGAATATGCAGATCCAAAATTTGTTTGGGATACGACGATAGGCATAACTGCACTAAAGTTCCTGAATTCAGACAAACTGGGTAAAGAATATCAAAACAATATGTTCGTCGGAGACATTAATAATGGTCTCCTATACCGATTTACCCTTAATGAAGATCGAGATAATATTTTCATCAATGATACTTTTGTTGGTGATATCGATTCATTAGATGATAATGAAATAAATGACCCTAAAGAGAACCAGCCAATAATCTTTGGACAGGGTTTTGGAGGAATAACTGATATTCAGGTCGGTCCAGATGGCTACCTATACGTTTCAAGTTATTCAGGCTCTTTATATAAAATACTACCAGTATCTGAAAGCACTACTCCAAAGAATCAACCTAACTTGACCCCACAAAACACTACCTTGACAAATCAAACCGTTTCTGCAGTTATTTTAGGAATAGACGGAGATGATTCATATTCACCAGAACCAATTGAAATAAGGGCAGGTCAGACTGTTACTTGGCATAACGGAGATACCATATCACATACTGTTACTTCAGGACAAGATGGAGATCTAGATGAAGGAATCCTTTTTGATTCTGATGCTATAATACCTAACCAAGACTATAGCCTGACATTTGATACTCCTGGAGAATTCGATTACTATTGTATTTATCATCCCACTATGGTTGGTGAAGTAACAGTGAGTGGACCAGATGCATCTACATCTACATCAGAAGATTCTACAGATGAAGAATCAGATGAAGAAGACGGCTAGATGAGTATTGCATGTTTGCCTTGACAAATTAAAGGGCAAATATCTAGTGGTAAATAGAACGTGTATCCGCATACAGCTGCAGTCCATCTCTTTTCAAATTAGTAAATAAGAATAGTAACAGTTCTTATCCGTGGGGAAAGTTCCTAGTGGTAGTAGGGTTCTAATACAACTGTATGTCAACAGGTTCTTTTCAAGACAATTATTTTTTAAAATTAGTGTGATAATTGAAAGAAATAAATTCTCAAAGTTCCAATTGCTTTCGTGAAGGATAAACCATTTGATTTTCATGGTTCAAAGTTTACAATCAAGGTCCTTAGCTCCGAAACAGACTATAAATATACAGTTCTAGATATATTTCACCCACCCAATTTAGGTCCGGCGTTACATACACATCCAAAAGGTTCAGAAACTTTTTGCATAATTGATGGAGATTATCGCTTCATTTTAGATGGAAAATCGATCTTAGGTAGGCCCGGAGACACTATCTTTGTTCCGAAGGAAACTCCTCATCGATTTGAAGTAGGTCCAAAAGGTGGACATGCGATTGTAATTAGTCCCCCGGAACTTGAGTTTTATTTTTTCAAAGTCGGTGAATTGCTAGTTAAAGGACAGGTTTCTTATGAAGAAGAGTCAAGTATAGGAAAAAAGTATGGTCAGGTTTTTCTTGACAATACAAAACATTGGAGCTAATGTGATTATTTGTTATACATTAGAGACTATGAAGTCTAAATAAAATTTATAAACTATGATGATGAGGATATGTAATTAAAAATCACATTAGTTTGCAAAAATATCGGGAAAAGGTTTTTTTAGAAATAACTAGAAATGACAATAAGGTTTTCTTAATTATCGTATTATTACCGCATTGTATTTTATGGGTAACTATACATCTTTTGTTGCAGTTAGTGGTCATGCAATTCCTATTGCCTTTAAACCTCGACCTGATCAAATTGTAAATTCAACTACATCGATACCTGACAAGATATCAATTACTTTTAATGAACGGCCTGTATTGGATGCTAGTACTATTCGAGTCACGGATTCTAATGGGACTAGGATCGACAATAATGATCTCAAATTAGGAGATTCTGAAAAAGAACTTACAGTATCTTTGAATGCATCCAAAGTAGTATCAGGTGATTATTTTGTAGAATGGTTCGTCTTTTCTAAGGATGATGGTTTGATTACTAAAGGCTCATATTCTTTTTCATATGCTTCTGACAGGAGCTAAAACTTTCTTATCACATTTTTGCTTAAAATTTCAATATTGTATCTAAATTCCTTATTATTATCTTTTATGGAACCAAAAATGACCGATGCTGGAAACATTGTATTGATTACTTCAATACTCATGTTATATATCATAAATAATACATATATTTATCACTATTGTCAATAAATAACAAAATTACGATTTCTGCAATGATAAACTGTATATTAAATGAGTCGTAATTGATTCTTTACTATTACACATCATTGTTGATCAGGAAAAATGCGGAATTCTCTTATTGATATTTATTCAAATTTTGCTAAGAAACTAGAAAATAATTTTAAATCTTGAATCTCTTTTGAATAATATGATCATGTTACCATAAATTAAAATTAGTTTACAAACATCTAATGATGCTTGTTTAAAAAGACTCTGGTTATGTGACTTAGTTTTTAATATTAGTAAAGTGTTGATTCACGAAATAATTCGGTAAGTTGTAGATATATTATAGACATGTTAATATACCATGATCAATAATGGGGATTAATGCCAATATCAAATTATAGTATGTTAAAAGCTAAAGTTGTAGACTCCCGTTTTGCTTCAGGTACCAATCCTCATTATCAAATTAAGGTAGTAGATGATGAGAAGGAATACAGAATTGCTGTTAATGTTAGATCACAAGACGGATCAGACCTCCAGTATGTCCTTAATTCTCAATGGAATCATCCAATACAAGACGATTTAGAACAATTAGAACTTGGATTACACGGTATTCTAAGTAAGCCTGGAGGACTAGCTTTGGATTATATTCGTGGCAACGTAGTTGATCCACGACTCTTTATCACAATTCCTATGAATCTTCCTGGTCCAGATAACGACTTGAATGAAAAACTCAACCATTACATACAACGTGCAATGGCCGACGAAAGCGCCATTTTATACTCTTTTGGTGAACCCTGGGGTCCAGAAAATAAGAGAGACAAGATTTTTGGATTTCTTCCAGGTGCTGGAATTCACAATATTCATAAGAATCAAGGTAACAATTCCAACTGGGCTAATGATGACGGAGTTTGGCAAGATGGCGGTCTTCTTTTTCATTTCCCAGAACACAATCAATGGATAGCAATATTTCTAAGGTTTCAGAATCAATCCTGGCATACTGATGATGTTACTGGTCATAAAATTAAGGTCCCTACAAGTGGACCTCCTTCTGATTCGATCGCTGTTGAACCATTAAATAGAGACTCACTTCCCACTTCAGATCGTCCTGATGGGCTCATTAGGATTGTTGCTGCATTGGTTAACGATACAAATAGCCCAGAGAAAGAGACTGTTACATTATTAAATACTTCAAACGGCGAAGTATCATTAGATGGCTGGATGATAGCAGACAAACATAAAAATAAGATGCCTTTAAATGGAAAACTGACTAGGGGTAGCACCATTACTTTTCCCATTTCGCCGCCTGTAGTGTTTTCAAATAAGGGAGGAATTATAACGTTACTTGATGACCAAGGTCTCAAAGTTGATGGGGTATCATATACTAAGTCTCAGGCACGTCATCCAGGTTGGACCATAAAGTTCTGAATAATTGAAAAATAAAATGAGGAAATGCAAATGAACATAAGATTGGGTACTTTTAATCTGGAAAACTTGTTTTTAAGATATAGAATTCTAGACGGTGATAGAACTGGAACTTTTAATCCAAAACCTATCCCTTTTACAGATATATCTAAATTCATATCTACTTATACAGAATATCTAGAAAAATTTGGTGGACCAGAAAAACTCGAGAGTGATCCTAAGGCAAGAGAAAAATTGTACAAAGAACTGGCCTCAACCAGCAAAGGAAACAAAATTTTAGCTAAATTTCTTTTAGAAGGTGTATCGATAAACAATCTTCAAATCGATCAGTTGTACGCTGTTAATGAAACTCAAAGAAAAAGTACTGCAAAGGCCATGCGAGGAGAAGATAATGAAATGAATTTTCCAGATATTATGGCATTGCAGGAAGTCGAAAATATGCAAGCTCTAGGAGATTTTAATTCTACTAATTTCGATAAACACTATAAATATAGATACCTTATTGACGGTAATGACGATAGGCAAATTGATGTAGGGTTTTATAGTAATTTTCCTGCAACCCGAATTCGAACTCATCAATTTGCTAAGGACATAGATGGAACACATCTCTTTTCGAGAGACTGTCTTGAAATAGACTTTGCATTAACTGATGATGAAGAGAAGATCGATGATAGTACACCTATTCTAACAGTTTTTAATAACCACTTAAAATCTAAATTTATTGATTTTCGTGTGAAAGAAAGTGATAGAGAAAAAGCCAAACAAAATGCAGAGTCAAAAAGGAAAAGACAGGCTGATGAAATCGTACGTATTCTTAAGGAAAGATTCGAAGGTAATGATTTTGAAAAAAGAGATTTCATAGTATGTGGAGATTTTAATGATTCACCTTCATCTCCGTCTTTAACCAAATTATTAAACTCGGGAATAGAAAATGTAGTAAATAGAATTGGTAACGGAGACATAAAAAAAGAATGGACATACTATTATTCACAAGAAAATACCTTAGAACAGATGGATTACATACTCTTGTCACCGTCTTTATCCAAAAAGAACAAGAATAACAAACCAGAAATTGAAAGAAGAGGAATGGCCAATTACAGGAAACTAAAGACTGATCATAATTTTGACCTAAAGCGATTTGAAGGGGTAACAAAAAGAGGTACAGAAGCTTCAGATCATTGTCCGGTGTTCATGGAGTTAAATATAGAATAACAAATGAATCAAACTTACTTATGAATATCTGTCTAGTTTAATTACTAGCCTCATTTCTGTTTGCATACATCCGTCGGAATACGATTCAAGGTTGAATATGATCCGACAATTAATAAAATATTGAAATCCATTACAATCGAAGGTTCCTTACTACCAACGAGCCACAATCTTATACCCATTATATAATATTATGAACATTACAATTTGAAATAAATGAAGAAAATTTTTGTTTTTACAAGTTTTGTGCTGTCATTTGTGTTGACAGCCTCGTTAACAAGCATTTCATTGGGCCAGATGGCATTAGCCCAAGACCTGTCCAGTCTTAAAGATCATGCAACAAAGTTACTCACGGGAAATGACAATAGTCAGAGAACAGATAATATGTCAGAATCAGCATCCGATAATTCTACCTCATCTGACTCCTCATTAACACAGAGAGCAACCGATGCATTAGGTGCATTCTTAAAATAGAATACTTGGATCAAAATCTATAAAGGATTTTATTTATCTTTAACTATTATTTTGATGCCTCTCAAATTCTAGAAGTATAATAGTTTTTTATTGATTGTCATATTCTTTCTGAGCAGTAGATGATAACAAGCCTATACAAAATACGATCTGAATTGATAATCATTACCAGATAAAAGAACAGTGAGTTTGGACGCGTGGGGATTAGGGTCCCAGTGGTAGTAGGATTCTAATGTAATCTGCATGTGGCATTTTATTTCCGGTAATCGATAAAGAAATAATGCTTCTTTAAGTTATAATATTATCTTCAATGGGGAGACTGTTACAATCCTTGTTTTTTTAACTTAAAAATTTTATATTCTTTAACTAGATTTCATATATATACAACTAATTTATAGTTAATATTATGATTCCCAAAAAGGTCTACTCTACGAATTTGTTAAAACATAAAAAAATGTAAGAAGGGGTACAAGAAATCAGGCTTAAATTTCATTCGGTCTTTTTGTTAATTTTGATCAATAAATGGAAACAAACATCAACAACATGACGGTAACTATGAAAAGCAAATCCAGAACAGAAATAGAAATACTCTTGATAGTAATAATGAAAGTTTTAAGATAATTCAAATTTCAGTATATCAGTAAATCAATAAGAATAAATAATTACAGGCTTTTCCTCAACAACGTTGACCTGTGCATTAATCTTAAGTTCAACTAAATTTACCTGTATGCGAGTATTAGTTGCACCTAACGCTGTCAAATGAACAAGTTAAAACACTACAAAGGTATGGACAGGAATTCAATCAATGGCTTGAGACACTGCACTTCATATGAGAGTTAGACATTTCTGCGTAGAGCTCTATAATGTATATATGAATACCACCCATGGGTATGATGTTGCATTTTCAAAAAAAGAAGGGGAGCTGGAATGAGGTTTCACATAGAGAAAAAAGGTTTACGTGTTTTAGGGATAGCCGAAAGCTTCACAAAAACTAGTACTTGTTCCACACTTACAGGAATAGTAATGCGCCGTGATCTGGTAATTGACGGCATGGTTTTTGGAAATGTTACGATAGAAGGAAATGATTCGACACAAAATATCTTGTCTATGTATAGGTCATTGAGGAGAAACGACATCAATTGCATAATGCTTGATGGTCTTGTAATAAGCATGTACAATATTATAGACGGTGAAGAACTTGAAAAGAGCACTAGTGTTCCAGTTATAGCAATAACTTTCAAAGACTCTGAAGGACTAGAAGGTGCAATAAATCATCATTTTTCCAGTGACTCTGAGATGAAGATGAAATTAGAACAATATCGTAAACTAGGTAAGCGAGACGCAATTCTGTTAAGGACTGGTAAGATCTTGTTCGTACGATACTGGGGAATCAGTTCTGAAGAAGCATCCAAGATCGTTAATTTCTTTACGCTCCAAGGTTCAATTCCTGAGCCGATTAGAATAGCAAAACTTGCCGCACGTGCATGTATGCGAAACAAATAATCTGAACTCGGCTGATGTATGGCTTAGAGGAGGTAACCACATACTCTTCTAATTAGGTTGCTCGTTAGAATTATTTTCAAATGGAATATGAATACGCAAAGCGATTTTTAAATAATCTAAACTGATATGGGTAGGGTGTAACCTTAACTGTTCCTTACTACCACACAACATAAACCAAACGAAAGAAATCAAGAGAATCAAAGGAATCAGATCTTTTTATTTGTAAATTTAATTATATATTATCTGTTTGTCATGACGTTGTTATTAAGCAGAAAGGAAAAGGAAGAACTAGTTATCAAACTCGCTCGGGAAGGAAAGACAACAAGAGAGATCGCAAAAATTGTACACATATCTTTGAAAGATATAGGTGAAATAATAAAAAAATTTACTGGCGAAAGTAATTCTGAAAGTAACGAAGCGGAGAAAGAAAAGGAGAGATTAAGCAAATTATCTATTTATGCTCAAGCTTTTCAACTTTTTAGAGAAAAGAAATCATTAACTGAAGTCGTAATTACACTTGATTTAGAAGCAGACACTGTCTTGTATTACTATAAGGACTATCTTAGACTAAATCATCTGCATAAACTGGTTAATTTATATCACAGTTTAGTAAAAGATCTTCCCTTGTTTCTTCATTTGTTTAATAGAATAAAAGAAGAAGGATTAAGCAGGGAAGAAATCGCATATATGATAGAGATCCAAAGCAATATAGCAGATAAGCAAGAAACTGTTGTCTGGCTCAATAAACATATTTCAGAACTTGGGAAAGAAAAGCAGGAACTTGAGAAAGATATAATTAGGCTTAGAGAAATCAAGATGGATTTGGAACAATAGGCACCTTTTAGGGAAGAAGTAAATCAAAATTCAAGTATTTCTAAATCCAATGCCTGATCAATAATGCTTGCTTGACTAATTTGAGAAAATGGTGATATAGATTGAATACCCCCATTTTATCTATGATAGATTAAAACAACAGTAAAAGATTCTCAAGCAAATGACTTATCGTTATGTTATAAGCAACAACTTTATTAGAATAACCATGTCCTCCTGTATACTAATCACCAGGTTTGATCTCCCAACTCCAACCAGATGTTTTCCCAGTATCGAGATTAACAAAGCCGTCCAAAATTATTTCTAGATTAGGTGTAGATACACGGTTATTGGAAGCCATATCCCTGCGTAGAGGAACGAATGGCAAAATAACCTTACATGACATCTCCTTATTTTTAGGCTCTTTATTTCCCCCCATCTTTCAGAGCTTTATCCTTTAATTTGTCAGCAGGGACGAGTTGAGTTGATTCTCTTATGACCTGTTCCAGTTCCTCTATCTTGATATTCTTTAGGTCAATTAATTCTTCTTTAATATTTTATTAAAATAAGGTCTTGAAAGAGTCTTGGTAATCGAATCAATTTTTCTTTCCAGATCGGAGAGTGATTCTCTTGGATTCTCGTATAATTGATCGGTGTTACCGGAATGATTCAACTAATAAAAATTTGCTCTTTTGATATATAACAATATAGGAGGAACCCACATTTGAGGCGCCGGGAGTGGGACTCGAATCCATACCGTATAATCGTGGAGTCATCAAATAAAACTTTTTGATCCATAGAAGGGTTTGGGATTTGTTTACATGTCAGGTAGTCATGGGTTTTTACCATACGACTAGTATTGTATATCCTCTGATACATCGTGTAGTTTAAGTTCATAATTTATGGAAGGTAATATTGTCACTCATCCACAAAAATCCTTATATCATTTTTACTATAAATCATGTTATGAATTACCACACAGACACCGAATCTGGTTCTTCTGGGTCATCGGTGCTTAATGATGAGGTAGAAAATAAAAAAGCTATAAAGGAGATACAAGATAAACTAAATGAACTAGCACCTTCATTGCATAATTCGGTTAACCTAACTACCATTAAGGACCTTGAATTACGTGTATCCGATGTAGAGGGGAAAGTAGAAAAAATTCTTAGTATTCTAGAATCAAAAAAGGATATCAGATAGTCATGAATTACATGTGATTGATAAGTAAGTATATACCTAGAATAATGACTGAATTAAGCTGATTTGAAGCCATACTCTAATTATAAATTGATTGTTTAACAATATTGAAAGTATTAGAGTATGTTTTAGTCATTCAATAAACAGTCTGAGACAAAAAAAACTATCTATTATAAATACTATAAAAAATACATAGGTGAAATGAAGATTTACGAAAAATTGATGTTACTTTTAACTATTGCCTTTATATTTACTATACCTCTTGATATTAATACTATAATACATCAACAATCTTTTGCTCAAATTAGCCCTTCTCCTGAACGATTGCCACCTACTTCTACACCACCATTTGAAGAACTACCTCAACAACAAAAAGCCACATCGACAAACAAAACATGTATTATAACTCCTTCATTAATCGAAGTGGAAGGTACACCTCAACAGATTGAAGGTCCATATTTTGTTGATAGCATGCCCAACCGTTCTGACCTCCGAGTGGAACCATCCGATGGCTCAATTCAAGAAGGAATTCCTTTGAACATAACTATCAATGTCTATAGAGTTGATGACAGCGATGGAAATGGAAAAGAAACTTGTGTTCCTTTTAGTGGTGCCATAGTGGATATCTGGGAAGCAAATTCTCAAGGACTATATTCTGGAGTTAGAGAAGATGGTACTCAAGGACTGGATTACCTTCGGGGAAACCAAATTACTAATGAAAATGGAACAGTGAAATTTCAAACAATTTATCCAGGATGGTATGAAAACAGAGCTATACATATTCACTTGAAAGTTAGAGATTTTGAAGGTCCAGAGAAAATCTTTGAATGGACTTCTCAATTGTATCTTCCTAATTCAATAAATGAACAAGTACATTTACAACCTCCGTACAATGACCATGGACCTGTCCCCATGACAAATGAACAAGATTTTATTTATACTGGGCCTTCTACTGATGGTTTGATAAAAAATAATACAGGAAATCACTTAATCCTTAACATATCCAAGTCCGATGGCGGATATAGTGGTACATTTAATGTGGAATTGAACGCTACTATGGATACATAACAAACATAGACGAAGTTTGGGACTCGAATCTACGTCTTTCAGACGTGGGTTCCAACAACAAAAAGCATTAACTTTCATAAAAAATAAAATTTTCAGTTATAGAGTCTAAATCATAAGACGAGATGAATTTTAGTATCACATATTGATGCAGAATAGGATATACGAAAAGAAAAAGAAAACAATTTTTAGATTTGTTATTGTTAAATATTGCCAAAGCATAACAATATATAGCTGTAGTACACCATTAATATTAGGATATGTAGTCAAGTGCAAGTTTTAGATTTTAACCATGATGAATGTGATGAAAATGGCTCTAATTATGTTGTCTCTAGACCCGATAATCCTATCGATAATAAGGGTCAAATGAAATTCATTAATTATACGCAGCAATATTGTATTGGAATAATTGATATTGTTAATTCTACTAACGAAACATCAAAAATATCTAGTCCAAATAAATTGAGAAAATATTATTCGCTATTTCTTAATACAATGTCATCTGTAATCAATAGTTGCAATGGGAAGGTTATCAAAACTATTGGGGATAGTCTGTTTTTCTATTTTCCAAAAACTTGTAATGAGACCAATGAATCTGCTTTTCATGACGTATTTGAATGTGGGATGAGAATGCTTTCATCCAGTAGTAAATTGGATAGTCAATTACGTGAGAACGATTTACAACCTATCAATTACAGAATCTGTATGGATTACGGAGAGGTAGAGGTAGCGATGTCAGATAATTCTAATGAAGTCGACCTATTTGGATCGGTTGTTAACGAATGTTCAAAATTGAATAATTTTGTATCATCAAGAGAGTGGTGTATTGGAAAAAAACTGTATAATAGATCTAGTAAATCTCAATTCATCAACAACTACACCGTAAATAAGGTAAATATACAAAATAACTCCTATAATAATGTAAAATTCGATGTAAATTTTAATTATTTTTATTCTGTGAATATACTTGATAAAATTCAAAGAAAAAAGTCTATACTTGATTACAGAGAAACACAAAATACAATAAATAAGAACAATTTGGCAAAAGTTACCGACAAAACATCTATTAATATTCTCTTAATAGACGATGACAAAGATATTCTTTACACGTTTCATACTATTTTAAATAGTCAAGGTTATATCGTCAAGGCTTTTTCAGATGCAACTGAAGCTCTGGAACATGTTATCCGAAAAGGACCTTACTTTTATGACATGATCGTAATGGATATTCGAATGCCTGGAATAAATGGTATTCAGCTATATTATAGATTTAAAGCCATAGATCCCCATGCGAAAATTCTGCTAGTATCAGCACTGGACATTGTACCTGAATTAGTAGGTTCAATGCCTGGTATAGATATGAAAGAGATAGTAAGAAAGCCTATCGAAGCAGAAGATTTCATATTAAAAATAAAATCAACAATAAAAGTTTAACCTATGGGATTTATTGCCGCTAGTTACGAATAAGAAAAGTTCATTGCAAAACAATTATACAGTTTAATTTACAGTATCAGTCAAATTTACGCTCTTGTCTATAGGATCATAGAGGTGATAAGTACTTGTAAATTATACATTCTTTTACTTATAATTTAGACTTTTATTTCTATTTATGTATAGTACTTTATTTTCTCGATATATCCAGTTCAAAAGGTTATGATCATTATCTATTTGTAATCTCGAGGCTTTTAATTTCATTCCAATATTTTTCAAATAGGATTTCTTGAACATAAATCATGTGTTCTGAATTTGAGAATGATGCCACCAGCCTGTTTTCTAGATCATATTTTACCTGTAACATATATTTACTATCATTTGTTATAACCAACTCATGAAAGTTACCTAGTTTGTTGGTATAACCTAATTGTATCGGGTAGTAGTTTCTATTCATCCCATTAATCAATTCAAATTGTTTTACGAAATATTTGTCAATACCATCAGTTAAAATTTTAATATTGACTTCTTTTTTTAGTAATGGTTCAATTTTATTAATAAAGTTATTTCTATTCAGTATAGAGCTAAGGATTTTGATTGATGAAAATATTAATAGATCTTTCTTGCATTGCTCGATGATAAAAACTATTTCGGACTGAACATCTTCGAAATTAGTGATTGTTTTTTGGTAATCTGATTTTTCTTCATATTCTATCTCTTTGACTCTCAAAGCTAATGGGATGGCAATATCCCATAATTTCTCAAATAATTTCTCTTGCTTAGCCACCAATTCTTTTACGTTACTAAACAATGCTTGATCGGGTTGTTCTTTTTCATCATGAAAAATTTGAACCATATATGCTCTATTATCAAAAATTGCAAAGTTGCCTCGTAGATTTTCAATATGCCTTATATCATAGTATTTAATTGAATTTATTAAGTCAACATTTTCTTTCGTAATTTCTACAATTAATCTAAACTTAATTCCTTTATCTCTAGCTTGATTTTCAGCAAGCATTATACCATCTTTAAAGTATTTCCATACAAAAGTAAACATTAACCTATCCCATACTATATCAAATCCACGAACAATACTTTTAAGCGCGATTGATCCCATTTCTAACATTTTATCAGAATCATAAATTACTTCCGTAACCTCAGGAAAATAATGGTTCGACTCCTTCAATTGTTTAAATGTTGAATCATCCACCATTGTGGATTAACATCCCATTTGATAAAAACTTCGTGTTTTAAGGCAATTATGTACTCCCTATAACAAATCCTTGATAATTAATGTTAAGAAACCAAAATAAATGATTTACTATTCGGACAATACCTGTTTTAACACCGAGAAGCATTATCAATTCCTTCGCTTGCAGCGGGTGTACCAGCAATAGCATTCAACGTTACAAAGTCATGAATGGTACCAGGATATCGAGAGGCAGCCGTTGGAACTTCGGCTCATAGGATATCCATGTCTGTATTGGTATTTGGTGGGATATTTACCCGGCACTAGGTGGAGATTTTCCAGGAAACTTTGCACTAAATTCTACCAAAGCGTTATCCGCAGCCGTGATGGTATTACAGTCTTCTTTTCAGGATTTTGAATTCCAGAAGAACGGCCAGTGTTAAACTTTTTCTCATATTAAATGAGTGGGACTCGAATCTACGTCTTTCGGAGGTGGGTTCCAACAAAAAAGCCTCCTACTCTTTCAATCACGACTAATCAAGGTCCGAGCCCGTGGGGATACGATTCAAGGTTGAATATAACCCAAACCCGAAAATAATTGAAAAGGAACAGAGAAGTTTGGTAATATAATTTGGTTAAATGACGAACAAGATTGGGTTATAGTACAAGTTCAAGTTTTATTTCCTTATATAGTTCAAGATATTGATTATATATCATTCACAGATGATAGTGTTATAGGACATTAGAGCAAATTAATTTTAAAAAAAGAAATGGAAAAAGATTCGCTGTAGGTTTAGTTAATTTATGAAAGACCTAAGGTGCTTGGAGCAATACCACTACCAAAATCAATATTACACGTTACTGTGCTATTTGAAATAGTTGCGGTTGCATTCAGCAAATCATCCAGATATTATGGTCCCCTCGAGTTAGGTTACTAATGGATTTGTGTCTATTTGTGTTTCCTTTTGCTTTTCAGATTTTTTAAATAATCAATAAAAAATGTCGCAAAGACTCCAGCTGTCCCACTGCCGAGAATCACTATTGCAGTCCCGTATGTATTCCAAAAGGCCATAAATTCCTCATTAACAGTTAGTGGCGGTAGTACCTCTATTGTTAAATTACCTTTACCTATTATATCGCCGGTAGTTGGATATTTTTTGGACACTTGAAACTCTGGGTCCACAATTTCAGTTACTGTGTCATTAAACATAGGCGATGTCGACGATGTTGTTTGCACTAGCATTGAGGCCTCAAACGGTACAGTATACACACCTACTGGTGATTGTGGAGAAACCTCTACCTCAAATAGTGGGGGCTGGATTCTTTGGGCAGATACACTTAAGCCATTAGAGCTGAAATTAGTGCCATATTCAAAAGCTATACTAGTAACATTACTAGAGAGGGGCGTCTCTATCTCAGTCGGTACTATTTTCTTTTCTCCTTGTCTTATGACTATACTCTCGGGATGTGTTAATATGTCTATGACAGGTGGAGGAACAGCAACCCAGCTTGTGAAATCCCTTACTTCGCTTGACTTGAAGGACTCTGCTGTATAAAAAGATAAGCCGTAATTGCTTGGGGAATTTATGGAATCCAGGTTCAATCGCAGTTTGACATACCCTGGCCCTATTTTGGGATTACTGAAAAGATCAGTATAGTTTGTCTTGGATGCTATAAGTGCAGAAGTACCTGTTGATGATAACTGGTAAAGATATTCACTCCATTTTCCATTAGCTGCTTCAACATAATAGTTGAAATTGGCTCCGTTATATCCTGAATTTTGAGGCAAGGAAACAATGGCAATAAGCACACCATACCTGATCTTTTTGAAAGGTTGATCGTATGCAGAAGCATTTTCCGAATTTGATTTCACCCAAAATGTAATATCTAGGGTTTTTCCATCACTAAAATAATCCACTGCCAGTAGGTCTGCATGGTCGGACCTTAAATTAGCACTATCATTACCATAAGTTTGAACCCAGTCGTTTTTCTGATTGCTGATATTTTTATCATAAATTAAGACTTGATCAAACGCAGGCGGTGCAGCAAAAGCCTCATGAAAGGGCGAACAGGGGTTTAATATCGATAACAACACAAAAATAATACTAACTGAAGCAAAAGTTATGAATGAGTATTTTTGTAATTGCAAGTCCGTATTGAGTAACCCTTTATACACCAAATAAAATCATACATAGATAAGGTTTTTGTCAACAATTCGCATGTTTTAAGCACATTAATTATCCGAACTTCGGGATCTGAATCCACTATGCTCCTGCTTGAAACCTAACTAGCCTGACTAACTTGTTTCAATTTATGGAAGATCATAAAAAGAACAGCAACCAATGCGGCGCCCAATTGTTATATTTGGTTTAAGGTGTTGCCTTTATGCGGATTTGCGTATTATTTGGGAAAACTTCGTAACCAAGAGAGGAATTCGAAACCCTAATATTAAAAAAGATAAGATAATCAATATATTTATGTCATCGTATTTTGAAGATATTAAAATCAAAATGTTTGCGATATAAACCCAATAAATGAGGACCGTACTTTAGGATTGCTAACAAATTCTAAAACTCGTGTTATAACATTATTACGTATTAAACTTTAGGATTAATAGTTCATGAAAATGTAACTGCTATATTGTCTTCAAATAATTAGATCTTTGTTTGTTACTAATTCCTTAAATCATTTATATATCATTATATGTATTACTATATTAGGAGAGTATTTCAAATGCATAATAATAAAATATTACCATATTATCGGTTTAACAGTTTTTTTAATCAGGTTCCTAGGAAAGAACTCTATGATAGATACGAAGTATTCAGAGACTTTGATGATAGTTATAGAGGAATAGATAGCAAGATCAGTATGTTAAATCGCAATTCAGTGAATGATCCAAAGGAGATAGTAAGAGTAAGAGAATATGAAACACAAGAAGTGCCAATGTACTGGAATAAAAAAATAAAGGCCACACCAATAAACTAATAACCTGTGTTGGTGTAAGCGCTAATCCAATTTACTAAACTCCTTTGTAGAAAAGCAGGATACAGAATTTTATGTGAGGAGGATTAGGCAACTAATCTAGCATATTTATTAGACTTTAAGATAGATATGTTAATCTATAAAGCATACAATCTCATTTTTTTATGAAATGATAGAGTCATCAAGTCTAATTGATGTTTATTTCTGGTGGTGCTGGCGGCATCATTAAGAAAAAACCTTTGGAAGGTAACTGAGGATCATTTAACTTGTACTGGCAATTTACAATATTTTGTTCATAGCATATCAAAGTAGTATCATTCACTGAAGGAACTTTATAATATTTTATAACTTGGATATTTGAAAGAATTATTGCACCTTGATTTTCTAAAGTTCCATTTATTTTGTAAAATCCAGAAGAATTCTTAAAACTCTTTACGATTTCTACCAGAGTATTATCTATTGGTTCCTGGGGGGTAGACATTCTATCTGCATAGTAGTGTATTTCGGGTTTTTCATGATCGTTGTAAGCAAAGGAATTAACCTTGGATAACAGATCTGATATCGATAAACTGTATATAGCCAAGAGACCAAATAGTATCAAAGCAACAGCCAATACAGTTGATCCAAGTCTCATATGTTAGAAAATAGTATATACCAAACTATTTCATCAGTTGCAAGTTTTCTAGCAGAAAAAAGATCTTCTTTTTTACTATCTATCTTATATCTATACAATAATCTACAGGGTTCATGATTCTTAGATATATAAGTCCGATCCAATGTAAAAAGTGGGATAATAACATTCGACCTGTTATACCTAAATAGAGTAATATTTTTTTCTTAAGGGACAAGAACGATACAAAACCAGATGAAGTTGGGGACTCGAATCCATACCGTATAATCGTGGAGTCATCAAATAAAACTTTTTGATCCATAGAAGGGTTTGGGATTTGTTCACATGTCAGGTAGTCATGGATTCAAATCAATATATTATAGACCTGTGAAAATGGCATGTGGTTAATTTATCTGATATCAATATACCTCTTTTATCTAGTATACTAAAGAATTTTTGAATCCATATAAGACCTATTCTTATCTATCATTTCGTCCTAAGCAATTAAAGGTAAAAAGAAAATTTTTGAATGTAGGTTAAATATAAAAAATTGATCTGAAAAATTAATAATATTAAATGACTGTACACTGGTAAAATAATACAATTTGACATTCGACATCATAGATTTTTATAACAACGAGATATTGTATAGTAAAATTTAACTATGTAAGAAAAACCCAATTATTTGAAATAATTAAATACCTCTGTAGATAGCATTATTTATGTGGATACATAATGCACAATAAATTGGTTCTTTCAGGATCTTCGCCCCTAATTCTTCTTCTATTGCTTACATCTGTAGGATGGATATCAAGTGTATATGCTCAAGGCAATCTGAATATAAGCGAGTCACAAATAGTAAATCTTGAAGGAAGTTTAGCTCAAGTTTCTAATACCACTACAAAGGAAATTATTTCCTCCATTATAACTCCTTGGAACACAGGAAATAAATGATGAAGGTGATGATGACACTCGTGATTTATCAAACATCCACTACATCTTAAACTAACAACTTAATCGACCAACTAATTTCGATATGAGTTTTCTTATCGTGGTAACAACATAAGAAAGCAAATCAAACATTCAAATCCAAGGCGGCTGATCTATGAACGAAACAGGGTTGGGCTATACTTAAAATGATATGTTTGATTTTGAATTAGCAGAGACTCAGATAGACAAGTAAAATATTTCTTATTTAAACTGAAATAACCTACTATGCCTAACTAGTAAGGGTTTTTAGCTGTGGGGATTAAGTTCCTAGTGGAGTGGGGTCCTAACGTTAATAGAAAATTTGAATGCAATCTACAATTATGCAAATCTAATTATCATTTATTTAGTTACATCTTTGTAATATCTTCGCATGGATCTTTAAATTGAGTTTTATCTTACGTAAGTTTCTTGCCATACTGCGAATAATAATACGATAAGGAGTATAAAACCAGCAGCAGTAAGAATTTTGGCAATCTTTACGCGTCCAGCCAATGCGAATACTGCTGAAATTGCAAATGGTAAAATCATCTCCCATGTTATAGCAAACGCTTCAGAAATTCTTAGTTGTTCAGATATGGTAGGATTAATAGTGGTCAAACCCGCCAAAATCAATATACCTGCAATTACTGTTGCATCAATTCCAGCGATATCCCTATCTTCAAACACTTTGAAGTAGACACAAGACTAAAAATAAAGATTTTGATTAATAGTTATTTAGGAATATGATATTCAATAATCTATGTATGAAAATGCATCTTCTGGAATAACTTTAACTAGTTTAATCAAATGGATATTCTTATACAGTAATAGTTCTTATCCGTGGGATTTAAGTTCCTTGCGGTAGTGGGGTTCTATGAGATAATTAAATTTACTTAGATTAATCTTAAATTAAACTGAAACTATAAATTCAAAAAATGAGTAGAGATGGTTTAGCTCTGTGCTGCTGCGTTGCTGCCAGAGTTCTCTTGACTTTGGACGTTGATGTTGTTACCAGAACCTATTGTATCTCCACCAGATACTACTTGGCTGTTTTGGCTAGAGGATTGAGATTGACTGATGCTTTGGTCTGCAGAGTTTCCACCGTTGTCGTCATCATCGTCTTGTGCTAATGCATTGTTACCACTGTTCTTTTGGTGTTGGAAGCTAACATTGTTACATGAGAGGAAGGTAGTTCCACCAGAAGCACACAATGCGTTCTGTACTGAGGCTTGTGACTGAGATATTGATTGCTCAGCATGATTTCCTTTTTTCTTTTTGGTTGCGAAGGCATCATCCATAGCCACGATGGGACTTGCGAAAAGAGCTAATGCGACCACCATTGCGATTGATGCTACTAGGAGTTTTTTGTTTTGGTTTTTGTTGTGAATATTTGTTTTATTCATACAAGTCATACAATAGAAAAAATATATGGAGATTGCTAACTAGGTGCAATACTCTAATATTCTAGCAGTTTTAGAATTAAGTTATAAAATCCTAAACTAGTAGGGTTCTATAGCATGATGCTATGTATTATCGTATAATACTACATCAAAATAAAAAAATTTCAAAAATTTAGGCAGCTATTGGGTTTACTTCTACCTTTCTAAATTCTGATTGTTGTTGAATTATTTTCTTATCTTTTTCTATAGTTTTCTCCTGTTCCTCTTCTATTGGCATTTCATAATCACAGCACATAACATAATTTAGAAAACATTGTTTATATAATTATAAGAACAAATATGCAGAGTATCATGGTGACCATAAAGCATATCTTTCTGGTGACACATCCAAAAAACATGAAAACAATCAAATTTTGCTCTTTTAATATATAACGATATAGGCGGAACCCACGTTTGAGGCGCCGGGAGTGGGACTCGAACCCACGAGTCCGGAAGGACATCAGCTATCTATCCTTTAGTTCCTCATTTATTAGATCTCGAGGCTGACCCCTTTTAGGGCTGGATTTTTTGATTGCTTACCTAGCTTGGGTACCCCGGCTTTTTACCTTACATCACTTTGCAAGTGTTATATTTTTAAACTTATGTTAATAATTATTATTTCTCCATAAATAATTAATACCCTACATTATTACTAAAGATATGCTTTCATTAAATATTCAAGGGCCTACTCTAGATACTGTAAAAGCATTGTCTCTTACTGATCTCGCACTCATGTCTTATTCATCACACCTTTTAAGAAAAAGATTGACTAGTTATTTCAATATCGATTGTTTTACAGTCCCTGATCCATTTTCTGAAGAGAATGAATTTAATTATTTCGTAGTTGTGGACAAAGCAAATACTAACAGGATCATTTCTTTCATTGCATTAAAAGAAGTTCTTGATATTGATTTATGGGATTTACTCTTTGGTAAAGATATGTTAAGATTGGATATATCAAAAGAAGATGCACTATCTTTAAAACAGGAATTAATGCCTAAATATACTGACAATTTTTTCCCTATTCGAAAGGATAGCTCAATAATAGGGTATATTGCTTTTAGTTTCGAAGTCTGTGGTACGAAAAATTAACTACCTGTTTATTATTAATGACGAATTCTATACATATTTTAGGGATATATCTATTATAGCTGCAGATTTACTGAAATTGGTAATTCCAATTCACCATTTTTTTGTATGATTATTTTCATATCCTTTAGAATTTCTCTTGCTCTGGTAATTCCCTCTCTCTGAATAATCTTGTTTGCGATATCTTTCCTAAAGGAATCCGACCATTCTTGTCCGATTTTATATTTACCGTCAATTGTATCAACATTAATTTTTATTACTGTTAGATGTATGATGGATTTTGTATCTTGATTTAATTCAGCATACTTACCTTCCGATTGATATTTTTGCATCATTTTGTTCATTGCAAATGCTTTTTCTTGATTATCAGACACAACAGATGCTTTTCCTTTTATTACTATACTTGTATACAATGTGTCCGCGAAAGAAGCATCGGTAGGATGAAAATAGTACGAGGGCAGAAAGCAAATTTCCTTATCGACTTCAAATCCTACTTTTTGATTTCGTAGGAAGTTCTCAATTTTCTCTCCTCTGTGATGGGAATGCATATAAATTACATGTTCATAAAGTGTTGTTTTTTTGGTGGAGACATTCTTTACTATCTTGAAATCATTGTCTATATTTTCTCTTTTGCCGTCTTTTCGATATGTTGGCTTCCCGTAATCAAGGCTAAAATTTTTAGTGTTTAGATCTGTAACTGTATGAACAAAATTCATTGGAATTATTTGAGGATATCCGTTTACGTCAATTGTTGCTAATCTTCCAACATGTACATCGCTCAAAAATTCTATTATGTTGTTGATATTTTTTATTCTAAATCTGGACGTTAGTTGCATTTTTCTGCTCTTGTAGAACTAAAAAACCGACAATTCTGATTCATTCCTCTTTCATTCCTCTTTCATTCCCTTCTTCTGTAGTAGTAACTGGGGAAATTCTTTCTTTCCTTGCTAAAAATATCAATAAAATCCCAAACAGTCCCAATATTATTGACAAACCCTGAGCTCCGCCATAGGGTATAAATATATAATAACCAATCGAAAAGCAAAAACAGATTATGGCTTGTAAGGCATAAGTGATTGTCTTTCTTAAATCTATTTTTCTTGTGATGAAGCCTACTGCAAAAAATGCTATACTGGGATATATAATCAGCAGAATATACTGATCTATATCTATGCCATTGTGTGACATATTGTATTATATCTTTTTTGTATTAATTAAGATATCAAAAAATATGCCAAAAGTAAAAATTAACGATATGATTTCTGTTTTCTTCGTCTTGCCCCTGAGCCGCCAAATTTCTTTGACTCTGTTTGTCTTGGATCCCCAACCAACAAATGTCTATCAAATTCTGTTATTTTTTTCTTGATTTCTTCTCTGATGTTTCTTGTAAATGGATGATCCCTTGGATCCTTTGCACCTTTTGTTTCTCCTGTTAATGCACGTGAAATTGCTACTGCGCTTGCAAACGCTTGCCCCATGAAGCCGCCTCCATTGACGTGCACATTAACATCTACTCTATCCCTTAGTTCACCAATTATGTTAGTAGGTGTTAAAATGAGTTCCTTTGCTACTTCTGGTTGAATTACCTCTACAGGGATATTGTTAATTCTAATTTTTCCATTTCCTTTTACTATTGTAGCTACGGCTCTACATGTCTTCCTTTGTCCGGGATAAAGATCTATTTTATTCATATTATTGAACTACTCCTTTCCAACCTATCTGTTTTGCCACGTCACTCATGGATATGTAAAATGATTCGGGTCTCGTAATTTTGGCGTCCTCAAATGATTGCATTGCTGAATTTTTTAACTCATCTGGTACGCCTATATATACCCTTAATCTTTTAAAAGATTGCATTCCACTGGACTTTCTTTTTGGGACCATACCTCTTATCATTTTTGTAATTATGGTGTCTGGTCTTCTTGGATGAAATGGACCGTGAATTGGGTTAACAATTGATCCAACTTCTAATCTTTTCTTGTAACTTTCGATGACTTCATACTTATTTCCGGATACCATCACTTTTTCAGCATTTACTACGGATACTCTATTACCTTGCAATAATAATTTTGATACCTTCGAACATAGCCTTCCTGAAATACAATTTGTTGCATCGACTACTATGAGCTTATTTTGCTGTGGCTGACTTTCTTCTGGTTTTGTCTCCAACTTTGTTTCCTTAGCCAATTATTTTTACACCTTTCCCATCAGGATATTTACTTATTAATGATTGCAATGAAATAACTTCTGCCCCTGCAGAGTTCAATTTATTTATGGCAGTTTCTGAAAATGAATATGCATAAACTGTCAGTTTGTGCCCCAACGTTCCATTGCCCAAAATCTTGCCTGGAACTACCACTATATCCCCGTTATTAGTAATTTTATCCAATCTTTGGATGTTAACTTGTCTCCTGTTTGATCTAGATCTGGAAAATTCTTTCTCCAATGCTTTCCAAATTTGCGCCTTGTTACTTTTAAATGCTTTACGTAGAATCCAAACTGTATTATCTATTAAAGTATCGTTAAACATTACTTGCTATTCCAATTAAAAGAGTATAAAGTACCAAATAAATTTACCTAGAGGTTGTTTGGTATTTGGAGTGCGTTAATTGTTTCGCCAAAGTCCTTTATACTTTTATTTAGCTGCTCGATTGCTGCTATGATTATTTCCTCTGCAGTTAATGCTCCATTAGATTCAACAGTTAAAAAAATTTCATTTTCATTTTCGCCATATTTTACTACTGCTATTGTAGCAGGCTGCCATTTTGCATGATCCCTACCAAATCCCAACCTCGCATATGCTTCAAACTTTAATTTTTGACCAGGAGCTAATACTATTATCGGAATATCTTGACTTACAGGTTTTACAAATTCATCTTCTGAAATTAACTCTGAAGTAGTAATTGTTTTAGTTTTTTCGTTAGCTTCTGCATCAAGTTGCAATAACACCCTACAATTCGTACATCCCAGTGTACTCTTACAACTACATTCTTCAGGTAATGAAAATTTCTTCAAGTCAGTCCTTAGTGGAATTAAACCAAGCCTGTGAGCAACTGCTTCATCATGCATTACTGATGAATTTTCTAGAATAACTACGTCATCAATAGCAAAAGTAGGCACCTCGCTAATTGATAGCCGTCTAATTGCATTTACGTACTGACGAGGTACATTATTAAATTTAATGGTTATTCTTTCATCATGTTTCTCAATAACCTTTAAATCTATGGAGATCAAATCAAATAAATTTAATCTTACGTATATTAAAAATGTAATGAATCTATTAGGAATATCGCAACCTACTAAACATATTATTATATTAATATATCACAGTTAATTTTCTATTATATGGCTGATTCAAAAGTTACTGTTGTAAAATTAACTATTGGAAATGATAGATTTGAAATTTTAGTAAAGCCAGATCCTGCATTAGAGTATAAATTAGGTAAACGAACCGATTTGTCTTCCGTATTAGTCTCAGACGAAATATATTCAGATGCAAATAAAGGATCTCGAGTAGCCGTTGATAAATTAAATAAGCATTTCAAAACTAGTGACTCTAATGAAATACTTAAACAAATATTACTTAAAGGAGAACTAAATCTTACTACAGATCAAAGGCGCAAAATGGTAGAGGACAAGCGAAAACAGATTGTTCAATACATAAATAAGAATTTTGTAGATCCCAAAACAAAACTTCCTCACCCTGTACAACGAATAGAAAATGCACTAGAAGATGTAAGAGTCACCATCGATCCTTTCAAGAAAGCCGAAGACCAGGTCAAATCTATTGTTGACTCGCTTAGAAAAATTCTTCCATTAAAATCTGAAATGTTACAGCTTGTTATTCTTATACCAAGCTCTTTTTCCTCCATAAGTTATAATTATATTAAAAGCTCTGGCGTTCTAACTTCTGAAGAATGGCTATCAGATGGTTCTTTAAAAGTAAATATAGAAATAAATGCCGGTATGAAAGGGAACTTTCTCGATCGCATAGGTTCGTTGACTAAAGGGTCTGCACAAGTTAAGGAATAACTACTTACAGATTATATTATAGAACAAATTCTACATAATTAGATATAGAAATATGAAAACATTTCATTTTACATCTATTTTGTTATTGGAGGTAGACAGTATCTAAAATGCAAGAAATAAAGAGGAGATATGTTATACCTGGAGATAAAATTATTGAGGGTAATTATAAACCATTGATGAATGTTGTTAAAAGTGGTAATTATTTGGTATCTACCAGAGTTGGAATTGCTGAAGCTGGTAAAGATGGCGTTAAAGTTATACCTTTATCGGGTGTTTATATACCACGTGTTAACGACTTAGTAATCGGAAAGATCATTGATCGATCTTCTTTGTCTTGGGATGTTGATATCAATGCATGCTTTTTTGCTCACCTGCCAGCACAAGATGTATTTGGCCGAGATTTTTCACCAGCCAAAGATGATATGGGTCGACAACTAAGCATCGGCGACTTAATTATTGCAAGGATTGTATCTTTTGATAGAACTAGGGACCCCATGCTTACAGTTCAAGATAAGGATTTAGGAAAGATCCCTTACGGCGAATTCATAAAGATTTCTCCTACTCGGGTTCCACGATTAATTGGAAAACGTGGTTCTATGATTCAAACTATAGAACAAGCTACACAAACAAGGGTGATAATAGGTCAAAATGGTATAGTAGTTGTTACAGGCAGAGACCCAGATGGTCTCAGTTTGGCTGCAAAGGCTATTAAAATGGTAGAGGAAGAGTCTCATACTACCAATCTTACTCAACGAGTCAAGACTTTACTAAATGTTCAAGACCCAGTTGATCCAGAACAACCAGAATCAATGAATGCTTCGCCCGGTACTGAATCATCAACACAACCACAACCACAACCAAACAATGAATCATCAACACAACCACAACCACAACCAAACAATGAATCATCAACACAACCACAACCACAACCAAACAATGAATCATCAACACAACCACAACCACAACCAAACAATGAATCATCAACACAACCACAACCACAACCAAACAATGAATCATCAACACAACCACAACCACAACCAAACAATGAATCATCAACACAACCACAACCACAACCAAACAATGAATCATCAACACAACCACAACCACAACCAAACAATGAATCATCAACACCGAATACTAGTAAATCTGGCTCCAGTTCAAAGGAAAAGCATAGAAATGATAGTTCTGAAAAGTCATCCAACAACGATAGCGATATCGATCAAAAAGAAAAAAAACAAGAGTGATCAAATAGGATGTGTATAATTTGAAAGAATTAGCTTTAATGGACGAAAACGGAAAAAGATCCGATGGCCGAGGGATAGATGAATTACGGTCAATTAAAATTACCGTGGGCGTGGTGAAAAATGCAGACGGTTCAGCTTATATAGAATTTGGAAAGAATAAAATAATTGTCGCTGTTTACGGGCCACGTGAAGTTCATCCAAAACATATGGCTCTTCCAGACAGGTGTGTTCTTAGGTGTAGATACCACATGTCTCCATTTTCTACGGATACACGAAAGAACCCTGCTCCCTCTCGACGAGAAGTGGAGATATCTAAAGTAATGCGTGAATCTTTGGAACCATCATTAATTTTAAGTGACTATCCGCGAGCAGTAATTGATGTTTTCGTTGAAGTATTGCAAGCCGATGGTGGCTCTAGGTGTGCTGGCATCAATGCAGCTTCTGTGGCATTAGCTGATGCTGGAATTAATATGCGTGATTTGGTTTCTGCTTGTGCTGCTGGACGGTTATCAGACAATATTGTACTAGATATTAATGATCTTGAGGATAAAGAAGGAGATGCAGATATGCCTGTAGCTTATTTGCCCAATTTGGAACAAGTAACTTTGCTGCAGTTGGATGGTAAGTTAACTACCACTCAATTTAGTGAATGTTTGGAAAAAGCAATAAGTGGATGCAAGTCAGTGTACGAAATACAAAAAGAAGCGCTAATGAAAAAGTATTTTGGCAATGAAATGGAGTTGAAAGAAGAAGCATGAGCTCCTCTAAACGTTCTACAGTAATAGTCGAACAACTACGAAAACAACAAATGCTAGAAGCTTTGTCAAGAGGGAAAAGATTGGATGGCCGCGATTTTGAGTCATACAGAAATTTTGAAATTGAGATAGGAATAATAGACAAAGCTTCCGGTTCTGCAAAGGTAAAGCTAGGTAATACCGAAGTTATAGCAGGTGTTAAAGTTGAAACAGGCGAACCATTTGAAGGATTAGAAAATAAAGGCGCATTGATCATGTCTGCAGAAGTTTTACCCACTGCCTCTCCTCACGTTGAACCTGGGCCTCCTGACGAGGACGCAATAGAATTATCACGGGTTGTTGATAGAGGGATACGCGAATCAGAAATGCTAGATTTAGATAAATTGGTTTTGATTCCTGGAAAAATAGTTTATACTGTTTTTGTTGACTGTAGTATAATAAACAGTGATGGTAATTTGTTAGATGCTACCTCTTATGCAGTAGTGGCTGCTCTTTTAACAAGTAAATTTCCGATCTATGAAATTAAAGACGAACAAGTAGTTGATACCGGTAAAACTATGCCTCCACCCATTACTACAATGCCGGTATCTATTACCGCAGTTAGAATTGGAGAATCGGTCTTGTTAGATCCAACAACAGAAGAGGAAGCATGCATGGATGCCCGCATAACTATGACAACCCAATCTGATGGAAATATAGTCGCTGTACAAAAAGGCTTTACGGGCCCATTTTCTGTCAATCAGATTGTCCAGTTCTCTGAAATCGCAAGAATTAAAGGAGAGGAAATGCGCTCTAAAATAAAGGAGTTGAATTAAAGGTTAAAAGAAAAAAGGGTTCAACAGCACTAAAAGGTTTGGGTGTAAAGTTTGGTGCTACCGTACGAAAAAGATACGGTAAGGTCTATAGGACATTAAAACAAAAAAGACGATGTCCAAGCTGTACTTCATTAAAATTTAAAAGAGTAGCAATGGGTATATGGCGGTGCAATAAATGCGAATATAAAGTCGCAGCAGGAGCCTATGACGTAAATCTTGGAAAGCTTCAAGGCTAAAATTCTTATTTATTTTGATGTAGAGCAAAAAAACCACAATAAGGGATTTTTCCCACCTAATAATGATGACGGTGATATTTTAAAAAAACCTTTGAATTCTATTTTTGTTGCATTAAAAGGCGATATTCAATCTACCCCTGATTTTGATACCAATGTTACTGTTTCTACAGAAAATAACTATATTATACTATCAATATCTGGTAACAATGTGTCTAAATTTCGTGCGTCATTACTATCTTTTTTGAGACTAGTGGATTTAGCATATTCTATACTGTATATTGACAAATGATATATGGTGTAATAATTTTTATCTTAGTGAATATTTAGTTACTTTGTATTAATAATGAGTGAACAAGAGCTTCCTCCATGGCTAAAAGAGCAACTTGCAAGATTGCAACAATTACAACAAAATCTTCAAGCAATAATGATGCAAAAACAACAGGTTGAACTAGAAATATCTGAAACAGAAAGAGCCTTGGAGGAGTTAAAGAAAACTACTCCCGATGATGTCGTATACAAGCTTGCAGGCCCTTTGATGGTTAAATCTGACAGGGATAATTTGATAAAAGAACTAGAAGAAAAGAAAGAGCTTTCAAATACCAGGACTGTAGTTTTGGGCAAACAAGAATCTAGGGTCAAGGAAAATCTAAAAGAAGTGGAAAATAAAATTAATCAAATGATGCATATGGCCCAAGGAGGATCACAATCCAATAAATTTAATCAACCTCCACAATAACAACTTTTTTCTTATGAATGTTAATTAAGAATATGCTTTTTTATTATTGCATTGGCTATTCGAATTGTTGCAGATGAGCGAGAGAAAAATAGTCGAGTTCCTAATTTACTTAAACTTAGTGGGGTATTTGTCGATTATAAACAATTACCAGTTGGAGACTATATTGTTTCCTCTGAGACTGTTATTGAAAGAAAAACCATATATGATTTGATAAATTCTGTCTATGACGGTCGCATATTTATTCAATGTTCGGATTTAATAAATCATTATACAAAGCCACTGATTATTATAGAAGGAAATTTAACAGACCTTGATACAAGGGAGCATTTTGAAAATGACTCTAAATTAATTATCGATAAGATACGGGTAGCATACGAAACTTTGATAAAAGTAGCACTTGATTTCCGAATCCCAATTTTATATACTAATTCTGTATTTTATACTGCTGAATTGTTAGTTTTACTAGCTTCTAATCAATTTAGGAGTAAAAACGATGGACCTTTGCTTAAAAAGATAAAAAAGTCAAATCCATTTCTTCTTCAACAATTATATGTTCTTACTTCTTTACCAGGAATAGGTTCTAAACTAGCTACAAGATTGTTGGATAAATTTCATTCCCCTACAAATGTTTTGAATGCTTCGATAGCAGAGCTTGCCAGGGTACCTGGTCTTGGAAACATGCGTGCCGAAAAAATTCGAAAGATTTTGGATACTCCTGTACCCAAAGAAGTAAATGTCTACACACAAAAAAAATTGATGATAGATAATACAGACGAAAATACCGGTGATGGTTCGCATAAGGATAATATGACTTAACTGATATTGTCAGTGTAAAATTTTATTCATGACTTTTTAACCACAGACGACTCTAGGTCGCTAATGACTTTTCAATTACTGATATTACTTTGTCATTCATCTCAGTATTTCCTATCGTGATTCTCATTGCACCATTGTAGTTCCCAAGGTCTCCAAAATTCTTTATTAGTATTCTTTCATTTAATAATTGGTTTTTGATATTATTGTAGTGACTAAATGTTTGAAAGAAAAAGAAGTTGGAATCTGATTTGAATATTTTGATCTTGTCTAATTTATTTAGCCTATCAAAGATTTTTGTTCTTTCTCTCTTTATTACTTCTATACTTCTATTTACAATCTGAATGTTATCAAGTGCTTCAATTGCCAATTGCATTGAGAAACTACTCAATGGGTATGGTAATTGAATATATTGGTTAAAGACATCAGATATTTCTTCATTAGCCAAGATATATCCTATTCTGGCTCCGGCCAGACCAAAAGCTTTTGAAAATGTTCTCATTATTAAAACATTATGATATTTTGTTACTATATCAGATAAACTATATTCAGCAAATTCCACATAAGCTTCATCGATTATTATCATCTTATCTTTTAAAATATCGATTATACTTGAAATATCGTCAAGTTTAAATTGATTTCCAGTGGGGTTATTCGGTGAAGCTATGTATATAATATCATAATCTCTAGCTTTTTTGATAAAGAGTTCGAGGTCAAAAGAATTATCAATAGCGGAAAGATCTATTAATTTAGTTGGTATTTTATACAGATTACATCTGTCTGTAAAATAAGAAAATGTAGGGTTTACTGTTATGACTTTTTTTCCTTTACCTATTGTTGATAATAATAAATCCATTATTTGGTCAGACCCACTGCCTATTCCAATATTTCTTGTACTTAGTTTGGTATACTCTGCTAATTTCGTATACAGTTTTTCAAATTGTTCTATTGGATATTCTCTAAAATCGCTTTCATGAAGAGATTTTGATGCAATTGATTTTATAAATCTCTGTTCTAAAACTAAATTTTCATTTGAATCTAATTTATAGAAATCATGAATTTTTTCTGGCCTTTTATAAGGTTTGTATGATTTAATGTGGGCAAGTTCTTTATCTAACCAATCCCCCACCATTATCTTATCCTTCCATTTACCGCTTCATAGTGATTAAATAACCCTTCTGTTGATGTTATTTCTTTTATGATTGGAGAGATTTTCTTTAAAGCATCCTTATTCATTTCTATCACATTTACTAGTTTAATAAAATCTAAAACAGATAGTGCTGACCTAGATTTTGCAAATCTATACGTTGGAAGTACATGGTTAGAGCCAAGACAATAATCACTCACAGACGATGGAGTGTATTCTCCAATTAATATCAATCCTGCATTATAAATCTCCTTTAATATTTTTTTATCATCAATTGCAAATATTTCAAGATGTTCAGGCGCAAATTCATTAATGAATTCTATTATTTCTTCATTATTATTGCATAATGCAATGAATCCATTATCATTTATACTTTTTTCAACAAATTCTTTTCTTGGTATTTCATCCTCTTTAATTATTCTATTTAATTCTTCAGAAATCTTTGTTGCTAACATTTTTGATTTCGTTACTACTCCGCATAATGTATCTTCACTGTGTTCTGCCTGAGAGATCAAATCCAATGCAATATATCTTGGATTTGACTTTTCGTCAGCATATACTAGTAATTCGGTCGGACCGGCTATCATGTCTATTGATACATCTTTTGATACCACTGACTTTGCAACAGATGCATATACACCACCTGGTCCAACTATTTTATCCACTCTTTTTATGGTCTTAGTACCATAAGCCAGTGCTGCTATTCCGTACGCGCCACCTACCTTATAAAACTCATCTACACCGCAGATGTCACCTGCAACAAGAGTCAAAGGGTCCACCTTTCCGTTTTTCATGGGTGGTGTAATAGCTACGATTTGCTTTACCCCTGCAACTTTTGCTGGTATGGCACACATTACTATCGTACTTGGATATCTAGCTTTCCCGCCTGGGATGTAACATCCTATTCTGAAAATAGGCATTATTGTTTTGTTTATCTTGATTCCATCCGAATCAATTTTAATATTCTTAAGATTATCAATTACAGCCTTTTCACTTTTCTCCAATTTGGATTTCATGTATTTTATTATTCTTATTTGCATGGTTGAGACGTTTTCATAGGCTTCTTTAATTTCAGACTTACTAACAACAAATGAATCAATCTTGATGTTTTCATATTTCTCAATACATTTTAACAATCCTACATCCCCGTTCCTTTGTATGTCATCAATGATTTTTAGAACATTCTTTGTTGGAATTGAAAGATCCTTATTCCAAGATCTTTCTCTTAATTCATTAGCTTGTTCTCGTGGTTCTCTAATTCTTATAATCTTAATCAAATTTTATTTCATCTTTATCATCTAGAATTATTTTATCCATCGATAATATTTGACTTGGTTCTAAAATTACCAACCCTTGAGCAATTTTTCTGATAGTTGGTATAAGTCTAATAAACTCATTTTTGTCTATTATGGTATTTACTCCGTACCATCCTTCTTTACTTAAATTACTAATGGTTGGACCTTTCAATGATGGGAGAATACGTAATAATTCTTCAAGATTATCTTTTTCTACATTAACGAAAATATGTAATTTTTTTCTTGCTTCTACTACTCCTCTCAATAGGACAATCATGTCTATAATTTTTTCCTTTTTTATAGGATCCTTTAGAGCATCTTTATTTGCTATGAGTACTGCTGTAGATTCCATTACTTGATCTATGATTTTTAAATTATTTTGAATAAGGGTGGTTCCTGTTTCTGTGATGTCAAAAACTGCATCGACATCTTCTGGAGGTTTTGCCTCTGTTGCTCCGAACGATAAGAAGATTTCTACCATTTTATTATTACCTGTCCTAGACCAAGGAGTTACTATTGTGGGTTCCAGATCACCAAAGTATTTTTTATAGCTCTCCTTTGATTTTATATACGAGGATGTTGATTTTAGATATTCCGTTGAAAATCTCAATGTCTTTTTGTTCTGAGCAAAATTATCTATCAACTCATCCAGACTATTGAACTCAAAAAATTCCGGAATAGCTATTACCTGCTTAACTTTGCCATATTCTAAATCTAACAATACTTTGACATCAGCATTAGTTTCTCTTATCCAGTCTTTGCCTGTTATTCCAACATCATGAAATCCCTCTTGTACGTATGTTGGAATTTCCTGAGGTCTTAAAATTTTGACCTCTATATCTGGGTCTGCAATCTTTACCCTGTATATTCTACCCCTTCCACTAACACTGCATTGCCATGCCTGTTCTATCATTTTAAAAGTAGCCTCTTCTATACTGCCTTTGGGCACCGCGAATTTAATAAGACCCATATTTGATACCTATATCGCATATACTAATTATTACGTTGTTTATTTGTTTTATTAATTCGACTTTCTATTTTATCAAGCTTAATTTTCTTTTAATGATTCTAGAATTTCCTTGGCTCTTGAAACTGATACATTTCTCTCTTCAACCATTTTTCTAGAGACCATTTCTATTTTGTCATTTGTAGCTCCTGCGATTATTGCAATATTTTTTGAGTGCAGTTTCATGTGTCCCTTCTGAATACCTTCGTTAGATAAAGCTCTAATTGCTGAGAAATTCTGTGCTAATCCTGAAGCAGCAATAATGGTAGCTAATTCCTGCGAATTTGATATATTCATTAATTTCAAACACGCTTTAACGATAGGGTGTGTGTTTGTTATCCCTCCAATTATTCCCACCGCCATTGGAATTTCTATTTCTCCCACGAGATCTCCTTTAGAATTTTGATACCATTTAGTCAAAGATCTATACTGTCCATCTCTGCACGCATATGCATGACATCCTGCCTCAATAGCTCTAAAATCCTGACCAGTGGCTATTGCTACGCTATCAATCCCATTCATAATTCCTTTATTATGAGTAACGGCTCTATGGACATCAGTGAACGCTAGCGAATAAGCAAATAAAATCCTTTTAAGAATTTCTTCACCACCAATTAATTCTGTCGGAAATATCCCTCTACATTTTACTAGGCGTTGGGTGGCATAATTAGATAAAATTTTTAGTACTACTTTACATCCTGTTAATGCTTCTATTTCGGGTGCAATGGCTTCACACATTGTATTAACAACATTTGCACCCATTGCATCTTTGGTATCCACCATGATTTCTATTATTATCATCTGTCCGAGTTTGTTTATGCTTTCATCATTGACTTGTTTAATTTTAATGTCTAAACATTTCGCAAATTTGCTTTTAGTATTTGCTAGAGATATTATGTCAATCTTATTATTTGATATCAACTCGATTAGATTTTGAACTTTTGGTTGATCGTATGAGCTATTTGGGATTAATTGAATTTGCCCAATCATGATAGAATCATCTGCTTGAGCCATAAAACCTCCACCTTTACTTGCTATCTTTGCGGCGTTGCTTGCAGCAGCTATCACAGATGGTTCTTCTATTGCCATCGGAACCAAATATTCCTTATTGTTGATGACAAAATTGTTTGCTATTCCGATAGGGAGTGGAAAAATTCCGATAGCATTTTCTATCATCCCATCGATATTACTAAATTTAAATACCGATGTATTTCTAAACAAATCAATTTCGTTATCATCTAAGCTTGTATTTACTTTAATAAATTGAAGTCTTTCTTCATGTGTCATGTTCCTAAATTTTTTCTTATCCAAATTTTTACTCATTTTTACTCATTTTTTTAATTATTCTTAACAATTTTTAACAATTTGTCGATTGCACCACCACCGTTATCAAAAAAGTCTCTATTGTTTGTTATCAGATATAATGATCCATCGCTATCTTCTGTCACATCCTTGATTTTGCCATATCCGGTTAATATTGAAGATTGATCTTTTGAGATAGGATCAATACTTCTCAAATGCTCACCTTTTAAAGTAGCCACAATTAATTTTCCATAGTAATCTAGTTCCGTAGAATTGCTTATCAAAATTCCAGAAGGATATATAGAAGGCGTAAAACAAAATTCTGCATTAATGAATAAACTTTCTTCTAAATTACCGCATTCTTCTATTGGCCAACCATAATTTTCACCCGCTTTGATTACATTAATTTCATCATTTCCAATCCTGCCAGCTTCACTAGCATACATTGTATTATTGTTAAAATCCCACGTAATACCTACAACATTTCTATGTCCATATGAATAAATTGAAGAATTAGGAAATGGGTTGTCACTGGGTATGGTTCCATCATCGTTTACACGGAGTATTTTTCCTGCCAAACTAGATAAATTCTGAGCTAACTCTGAATTTGTAGTATCTCCAACACCAATGTACAATTTTCCATCCGGTCCAAACTTTAATACTCCGCCATTATGAAGCTTTGAAGCCGGTATATGATCGATTATTGTCTCTGCTTCACTAAGTGAGTTATTTTTTTCTTGTAATCGTATTATCTTGTTGAATGTCTGATTATCATTATTTTTATAAGTATAATAAAGATACAAATAATGATTATTGACAAATTGAGGATGAATTACCAATCCTAATAGTCCTGCACCCTCGTCAAAATAATTATCCGTTACTTCGTAATTATTCAACTGGGATCCGTTACTATTGAGAATTAATGCCTTTCCTGTTTGTTCTGTTATTATGATTCTTTTATCAGGTAAAACTGCGACACCTGTGGGATATTCTAAACCATCTGCAATAACTTTGACAGCCGAAGCCCTATCTTCTGCGTACGGTGAAGGTAAAAGGATCGTTGTATCTGAAGGAGTATTTATTATTGTTAATGCACTTATTATTACAACTGTAATTCCAATTACTATGACTACATACTTATTCATCATCTTTTATCTTATGACCTATAAGTTGTCTTATAGTCAATATAAAATATTATTCTACAATAAATTTTGAAGTACTATGTGTTTCTATATCCGTTGAAACTATGCCAACTATTCTCTCTATCTGATTGACATAAACGACTCACAACCATTGATTTTATTTTTCTCTTCTTTTGTTTGAATTGGTCCAAATATTTTTAGACCGTACTCTTTTTTATCCTTTATGAGAAAATGATGAGGATATAGCAGTAGACTATGGATCAAAATCAAAATTTTCAGCGCAGATGAGGAGATTTGAACTCCTGATCGCCATACGGCGAATCGGCTTTCTTTTAATCTACCTTGTTATTGACTCAAGGCCGACGCATTACTATGGTCCTAATAATTCTGCATTAGGATGACCACTCTGCCACATCTGCACTAAAACTAATTATTATTGCCCTCTATTATATTTTAACACACTTTATATTCATCTTCGTTTAGGAAGTATTACAGTCTCTACACCGTACGCTATGGTGAACTACACTAAATAAAACTGATATTTCTAATTAATTAATTCCGTTTATTACTGATTTTTATATCTGTTAGATAATAATTATAAAATAATGATTCCAATAAATAAGCCGTGGTTGGATGATGATGCTAAACAAGAAGTTTTGAATGTACTTGATGAAAATGCATTGACTTCTCCAGCTAAAAATGGTGGAAAACGGGTACAAGCATTTGAGAATCTCTTAAAATCTTATCTCAAGGTGAAGCATGTAATAGCTGTTAATTCGGGAACATCTGCTATACATGCCGCCTTATTGTCTTTGGGAATTAAACCTGGCGACGAAGTACTTCTTCCATCCTTTACTTTTGTAGCTACGGCCAATTCAGTTGTTGCTACTGGAGCAAAGCCTGTTTTTGTCGATATAAACAAGAATGACTATACAATAGACG